>CAJTVN010000023.1 GCA_910579685.1 uncultured Lachnospiraceae bacterium
TGGGACATATTTGTCAATATTGGGACAAATATTCAAAAACCAAAGGAGCATTTACAAGATGTGTGTAAATGCTCCTTTGGGCCCTATGGGCAGCTCCCCGTATTTACTTTGCTTGTGCCATTGTGAATAAGGTATCTTGTAAAAGCTTAGAGAAATTGATATTATTTTTTTCAGCAAAAGTATTCAGCCATGCAGGAATAGTAAGGTTTTTCCTTACAGCTTTTTCACCATATTTTTCTTCATAAGCATCAATGTCTAATAATAGCATATTTATCATACACCCATTTTCAGCAGTAATTTCTGAATAATCGGAGGCATGTGGAATTTTTTCTCCATCTTCAAGTTCTCCTAATATCCAGCCACTGGCTGCGTCAATCCCCATTTCAATAGCCTATTCCAAATCTTTTCCCTCTGTTACACAACCGGGTAAATCCGGAAATTCTACCACATATCCACCGCTTTGATCTGTAAAGGGCTTAAATACAGCCGGATAAATTAATTTCAATATATTTCACCTCCATTTATATCAAAAGCAGATGGGACTTAAAGCCCCGCTTGTTTCATAATTGATTTCACTGTATCAGGATTCAAATCCCCTCCCTGTTCTGGAATTGTAACTTTTCCAGGCTTAGTCAGGTGTTTGTATTGGTGGTGTGAACCTTTTTGCTTTACTTGATACCATCCGTTTTGTAATATAACGCTTTCAATTTCTCTAAATTTCATCCAATACCTCCTTATTTATTCATGGCATCTCTCCTTTCCGTTAATTTTACTATATTATAATGCGCATTATGCGCATTGTCAACAATTCTATTCCATAAAAAAGATATAAAAGGACATCCACCCCAAGATTTTTGCAGGCATCCCGAGCAAAAGGATAAGTTTCCACTTTTGTTTCTTTGTAATATGAGATTGCCGCTTTCAAATATTTTAAATAAATCAGGTCAATCACCCTGTCTGCCAAAATAAGCAAAGAACCATGCACTTCATCCTGATATAATAACTCGCTGCCCTCAAATTTTCCAATTTTCACATAACATCCACCAATAATCTTTTCTGGGTTACGGTAAAAACACAATGCTCCTGCACGTTTGAGCTTTCCATCTACTACTAAGTCCAGTTTTTCCAGCAATTCGATATTCGCAATATCCAAATCTTCTTTTGTCATTCGCCCGCAGCATCTGTTTTGTACTGCCGCTTCTATAATGGTATTCTCCGTCACAGTTTACGGGAAACGCCCACGGACTAACGACAATCTCAATATAATCCAGTCCACCTTTAGTAAGCAGATTCACATCCGCCATAATTCCCAATTTGTTTTGAATTTTATTGGGAATATCCTCTAATAGCTTTTTGGGGTTACGAACTCCAATTACCGTCCCATCATCTCGTGTTTCAATATAAATTTTGCCGCCCTGTGCATTTGCAAATCCGCATATCCATTTAAGATATTCGTCACGCCACGATTCTTTCCATTTCTATATTTTGACTCTCCGTCATTTTTTCAACGTAACCATAATGGACTATATTACCCTCGGTGGTCTGCAAATGACCCTGTCCTAACACCAATCTTGAGGCTGCCAATAAGCTGACCGGGGGTGCTCCAGTATACGCCTGTCACCCAAAGCGTTGCCGACTATACCGGCAACCAGCACACTGCAGCTTATCACAGAATTCATGACCGCTCAATTCCTTCTACAGGCAAAGCCCCTTGTCCTCCTCACACCCCATCATCAAATTCAGGCATTGGATGGCGGCCCCGGAGGCTCCTTTTCCCAGGTTGTCGAACTGGGCAGAAAGCACCACTCTCTCCTTATTTCCGGTGACAAAGATCCGCAGACCGTCCCAGCCCGAGCAGGCGTTTCCGGCCAGCATATTTCCGGATTCCGCCTCAGATCCGAGAGGCATCACTTTTATAAAAAGGCTGTCCTTATAGTATTCGGAAAAGAGAGCGTGAAGCTGCTTAGGATCCGGCGCCTCCTTAAGCAGATCCGTATACAGAGGAACGGACACCACCATCCCGCTGTAGTATCCGGAGACAATGGGGGAAAACAAGGGCTCTCTCAAAAGTCCCGGGATCTTCTTCATCTCCTTCAAATGCTTGTGGCCCTGGGAGAGCGCATACTCCCTCGGCGCTTCCAGCTCCGCAGGGCGGCAGTCCGCCTCGTAGGATGCGATCATCTTTTTTCCTCCGCCGCTGTAGCCGGAAAGCCCGAAGCAGCTCACCGGATAATCCGCCGCAAGCGCTCCCTGCGCCGTTAAGGGATAGACCAGGGAGATAAAGCCCGTGGCATAACAGCCCGGAACCGCAACCTGGCCTCCCTGCGCAATGGCCTGCCTGTGAGCGGGCGAAAGCTCCGGAAAGCCGTAGGCCCAGCCCTCGCTGGTCCGGTGGGCCGTGGAAGTGTCAATGATTCGCACCCTGTCGTTTTCCACCAGGGAAACCGATTCCCGGGCCGCCTCGTCCGGGAGGCACAGGAAGGTGATATCGGACTCGTTAATCAGCCGTTTCCTCTCCTGCCTGTCCTTGCGAAGAAGCGGATCAATGGACAGAAGATCGATGTCGTCCCTTCCCTCAAACCTCTCGTGAATCCGAAGGCCCGTGGTTCCCTCGCTTCCGTCAATAAATATTTTTACCCTGTCTTTCATAATTTCTTTTCCTCCTTCTGTCATCGATGTATAATAATACATTATTTATGCATAATATTCAATTCATTTTTATTTTTATGCAACTAAATTCATGATAAATTTTTAAATATGCAAAATTTGAGTCTTGCATTTCCTCCTCTTTTGTAGTATATTAGGCCTTGTCGAAAAAGTAAACCCTAAAATTTCACTGGAGGCATTTCATATGAAGGAAAAAGTTGTTTTGGCCTATTCCGGCGGTCTGGACACCACCGCCATCATTCCCTGGTTAAAGGAAAATTATGATTACGAGGTTATCTGCGTCTGCATCGACTGCGGACAGGAGGAGGAGCTGGACGGCCTGGAAGAGAGAGCCAAATTCTGCGGCGCCGAAAAATTGTACATTCTGGACGTGGTGGATGAATTCTGCGACGAGTACATAGTTCCCTGTGTTCAGGCACATTCCGTTTACGAAAATAAATATCTGCTTGGCACCTCCATGGCAAGGCCCCTGATTGCCAAGAAGCTTGTTGAGATTGCAAGAAAGGAGGGAGCCGCCGCCATCTGCCACGGCGCAACCGGCAAGGGAAATGACCAGATCCGCTTTGAGCTGGGCATCAAGGCTCTGGCTCCCGATCTGAAGATTATAGCTGCATGGAGAAATGAAAAATGGACCATGGATTCCCGCCAGTCCGAGATCGAGTACTGCAAGGCGCACGGCATTGACCTGCCCTTCTCGGCAGATTCCAGCTACAGCCGTGACCGGAACCTCTGGCACATCAGCCATGAGGGCTTAGAGCTTGAGGATCCCGCAAACGAGCCGAATTACGATCATCTTCTTGTTCTCGGAACCACTCCCGAGAAAGCTCCTGATGAGGGCGAGTATGTGACCCTTACTTTTGAGAATGGGATCCCTGCCTCTGTCAACGGAGAGCAGATGAAGGTTTCCGATATCATCCGCAAGCTGAACAAGTTAGGCGGAAAGCACGGCATCGGTATCGTGGATATCGTGGAAAACCGCGTGGTTGGCATGAAATCCAGAGGCGTTTACGAGACTCCCGGCGGAACCATCCTCTACGAGGCACACCAGCAGCTGGAGGAGCTGATTCTGGATCGTGACACCTACGCCCTGAAAAAGGATCTCGGCAGCAAATTCGCCCAGATTGTCTACGAGGGGAAATGGTTCTCGCCGCTGCGCGAGGCGGTTCAGGCATTCATCGAATCCACCCAGCGCTATGTGACAGGCGAAGTGAAGTTTAAGCTGTACAAGGGAAACATCATCAAGGCCGGAACCACCTCTCCCTATTCCCTCTACAATGAGAGCATCGCCTCCTTTACCACAGGAGATCTCTACGATCACCATGATGCGGAGGGCTTCATCAATCTGTTCGGCCTTTCCACCAAGGTTCGGGCCATGAAAATGCAGGAGCAGGGAGAGCTGTAAACGCTTTTTCCTCTTCTTAAAAGGGATTACGGGGTACACGAATGAATGTTATCACTTTACTTGCAGCATACTTCATCAGTGCGAATCTTATTGGATTTGCACTGATGGGAATCGACAAACGAAGAGCCAGGAAAAGGGCCTTCCGGATACCGGAAGCAACCCTTTTTCTCATTGCCCTTATCGGCGGAAGTATTGGTTCCATCATTGGGATGTATACGTTCCGCCACAAGACAAGGCACTGGTACTTTGTGTACGGAATGCCTTTTATTCTGTTTGTGCAGATTGCTCTGGTTGTTCTGCTTTTAAAAGCGCCCTTTCAGATCTCTATTCTCTGAAAGGGCGCAAAAGCGCTTTTCTACAGCGTGACGATCACGCCGCCGTCATTGGCGTACATACTGCTGACGCCTTTTGTATCCATGATCAATACGTCTCTGCACTGTATTTTCTCAAGTATCATTTTTTTCACGCTCTCGGCTCTCTGCGGACAATTACAGTGCGTGATCATCAGAGTCTTTTCCTGCGGGTTCACCGCCTCTTTCGCCACTGTCTCCGCCATTTTGGCGAGCGCCTTCTTGATCCCGACGGACTGACCCAGCTGGATAATCTCCCCTTTTGTCGCCCCCATCACCGGTTTGATGCTGAGGGTTGAGGCCACCAGCGCCTTCACGCCGGAAAGTCTCCCGTTTTTACGCAGAGTCTCCAGATTATCCAGTACAAAGTACGTGTTCATATGGTCTCTGAAATCCGAAAGCCTGCCGCATATTTCATCAAAGGCAAGTCCTTGCTCGGACCAGCTGGCCGCAAGCATGGAAAGCTGTGTCTCTCCGCAGCTGGCGGATTCCGAATCACACACAAAAATATTTTTTTCGCCATACCTCTCATGATACAGCTTTTTGCCCAGCTCCGCACTGTTGTAGCTGCCGCTTAACTTGGAGGACAGGGTAAAGACAAACACGTTCTCCGCTTCCGTCCGGTAAGCCTCCATAAATTTCTCCGGGGAGGGACAGAAGGATTTCGGACATTTCTGTGACATCGCCACTTTTTTCAGGAAATACGCCTGGTCAAAGTTCTCATCATCCATGATCAGCTCGTCTTCCACCTCAAGCCCCAGGGGCACTCTCTCATAATGCGGATCCTTCTCATACTCTGCCGGAAACTCACAGCAGCTGTCCGCCACGATCTTATAGCTCATAGAAACCTCCAAAACCATTTCATTCATTAGTGAAAAACTTTTAACATAGTTTTCATTACTACTTATAATAACACACAGAGTATCTTGTGTAAAGACTTTTTACCACATAATCCCTATAGTTATGCCCTCTCTTTTTATCTTGCATGCATTGGTGAATTATTATAAAATGATACCAGGTTTTTCCGCAGCATGCTTTTGTTTAGGCATGTCTCACAAAACAGTATTTCAGATAAAACGGAGGATAGATATGACCACGAATGAAAACGCTCTTATGCTTCACGAAAAATGGAACGGCAAACTGGAAACCGTCTCCAAAACCCCGGTAAAGTCCAGGGAGGATCTGGCTCTGGCCTACACGCCCGGCGTGGCGGAGCCCTGTAAGGTCATCGCCAGGGACAAAGAGGCCGCCTACACCTATACCATGAAGGCCAACACGGTGGCCGTGGTCTCCGACGGCAGCGCCGTCCTCGGGCTTGGAAATATCGGTCCCTACGCCGCCATGCCCGTGATGGAGGGAAAAGCCGTGCTTTTTAAGGAATTCGGAGGTGTCAATGCGGTTCCCATCTGTCTGGACACTCAGGATACGGAGGAAATCATCAAGGCCGTCACTTATCTTGCCCCTGGCTTCGGAGGCATCAACCTGGAGGATATCAGCGCTCCCAGGTGCTTTGAGATCGAGGAAAGACTGAAAGGGCTTCTCGACATCCCTGTCTTCCATGATGACCAGCACGGCACCGCTATCGTGGTTCTCGCAGGCATCATCAACGCCCTGAAAGTGGTCGGCAAGAAAAAGGAGGACTGCAGGGTGGTGGTAAACGGAGCCGGAAGCGCGGGCATCGCCATCACGAAGCTCTTGCTCTCCTACGGCTTTCCCCATATTATTCTGTGCGACAAGACGGGAATTCTCGCAAAGGGCAGCGAGGGGCTGAACTGGATGCAGGAAAAAGTGATGGAGGTTACGAACCTGGAGCGCAGGACGGGCTCTCTGGCCGACGCCTTAAAGGGCTCCGACATTTTCGTGGGCGTCTCCGCCCCCGGAATCGTGACACCCGAGATGGTTTCTTCCATGAATCCGGACAGCATTCTCTTTGCCATGGCGAACCCGGTTCCGGAAATCATGCCGGACGTGGCAAAGGCGGCCGGAGCAAGAGTGGTGGGAACCGGAAGGAGCGATTTCCCCAACCAGGTTAACAATGTGGTGGCCTTTCCCGGCATCTTCAAGGGAGCCCTCGAGGGACGCGCCCGTCAGATTACGGAAAAGATGAAGCTCGCCGCCGCACTGACCATCGCATCCCTGGTACCTGAAGAGGAGCTTTCCGAGGACAATATCATGCCCCAGGCCTTTGACCCAAGAGTGGCAGACGCAGTGGCCCGTGCCGTAAAAAGCCATATTGCGGATCGATGAATGAGAAGCCCTACTACAGCCTGGATTCCTATCTGAAGGAAACCTACGGACAAAAGATCTATAAAGCCGCCCTGAACGCAGGCCTGTCCTGCCCCAACCGGGACGGGACCCTGGACACAAGAGGCTGCATTTTCTGCAGCAGGGGAGGGAGCGGTGATTTTTCCGTTCCCGTCTCCTCTCCCGAAGATTTTGGCGCAGGCTTTGAGGCGGCCAGGCAGAAGCTTGCCGCAAAATACGGCGGCTCCCGGTTTATCGCCTATTTTCAGGCCTATACCAACACCTACGGGCCGGTTCCCTATCTGGAAGCCGTCTACCGCCGGGCGCTGTCCGATGCGGATGTTGCCGGAATTTCCATCGCCACCAGGCCGGACTGCCTGCCGCAGGACATACTGCGCCTGCTCGGGGAGCTCAGGGAACAATATCCGGACAAATTTATCTGGATTGAGCTGGGGCTGCAGACCATCCGCAGGGAGACTGCGGACCTGATCCGCAGAGGCTACGGCCTTGACTGCTTCGAGAAAGCGCTTTCTCTGCTGGACGCCCTCTCCATCCCCGTGGTGGTACACCTGATCCTCGGGCTTCCCGGGGAGAGCCCGCAGGATACGCTGGACGCCGTGGATTATCTGAACGCCCTTCCGGTTTGGGGTGTGAAGCTGCAGCTTCTCCATGTTCTCAGGGGAACGGATCTGGAAAAAATGTACCGGGAGGATCCCCGGCGAACCTGTCCCCTTTCGGACAAGGAAGCCTATCTCGACCTGCTGATCCGGGCCATCGAGCGTCTGCGCCCTGACATGGTCATTCACCGGGTCACGGGGGACGCCCCGAAGGCCCTGCTCGTGGCTCCTTCCTGGAGCGCAAATAAGCGGGGCGTATTAAATTCTTTTCACAGGGAAATGAAGCGGCGGCAGGCTTTTCAGGGAAGGCTGTACCAGCCGCCGCAATGGCAGGGCCGCAGGCCGCAGTAAAGATCGATTCCAGAAAGGGAGGATGTTTCTATGACTGATACCATGACGTTTCACAAGCTGATTGTATTGTATATGTTAAGCCGGGTGGATTTTCCTCTGACCAGGAACCAGATCGGCGATTTTCTGACCGAGAGGGAATATACCCAGTATCTCGCCCTTCAGCAGGCAATCGGGGAACTGCTGGATGCGGGCTTTGTCGCCGCCGAATCCGCCCGGAACCGGACGCATCTGACCATCACGCCGGAAGGGCGGCAGACTCTCTCCTTTTTTGGCAATCAGCTTCACTATTCCGTCAGGGAGGACGTTGACAAATACCTTCGGGAGAATCATTTCCGGCTGCGCAACGAGGTTTCCGTCTGGTCCGATTACACGAAGACCGCCTCCGGCGAGTACAGCGCTCATCTGGTGGCAAAGGACAGGGGAAACACCCTGATCGATTTGACGCTCTGCGTCCCCCTGGAAGAAACCGCCAGCTCCATCTGTGAGAACTGGCAGTCAAAAAATCAGGAAATCTATCAGTATCTGATCTCCGCACTCTTTTAATATCGTTTTCCCACAGAACGGTACAAATATGCCGGGGCGGCGCAAGGCCGCCCCGGCATATTTGCAGTGCGTTTCTTCTAATACATAATCTCACTCCAGCTGGAGATTCCTATGATACTCTTGGCAAAATCCGTATATTCCGCATGGCGTGGCGTGTCAATGTATTTAAACACGTTGTAAACCTGTTTTTGTCCGCCTCCCGCATGGTTTAATCCAAAGGAAAGCCCCTGGCCCACCTCCTCCGGCGCATCCGTCTGCCGGTTCAGCAGAAAGCCGTCTATATGAGGATTGGCCGCCGCCCTGTAATAAGCGTAGGCAAAAGCTGCCGCCTGCACCGCTTCTCCGGCCTGGGAGGAATATCCCTGTTCGCTGAGCAGAATGCTCCTGACCTCTCCCTCCGGGTTCAGCATCTGTGGCTGCTGCATGTAATCCGTAAGCACCTCGATATTTGCCATGGTGACCATGGAAGTGTTCACGCTGTGCTTTACGTACTTGGAGGACTTCCATATCCTGGTCTCCGTAAGCGGAACGTTGTAGGGGTGCTGGGCCACGCCCCAGTCGATATTTCCCTTGGCGGTTATATTCCGGTTAAACTCGTCCAGAATGTCCCTTCCGTCATAATTGGGATTGTTTTTCAGATCCCTGTCCCACTGCTGGTCAATGGAGAGATATACCCTTGCGCTGCTGCTGACGCTCTTGATCGCCGTGTAGAATACCCGGAACGCCTTTGCGTATTCCTCCACATACGTCCCAACGTCCGTATGGGCCATATAGTTCCACTCTTTTCTGGCATTGATCTCATTGGCAATGATCCAGTTTGAGATCTTTCCGTGGCGGGTATCCGAATACCGCTCTGCCAGGAAGGTGCCGATGGCCGCCATGTATTCCACTCCGGATTCCTCTGCCCCGTTAAACATATAATAGGGGGCCGAGCCGCCGCTCCTTGCCTGGGGATGAACCAGCTGCGGATAGGAATGGGAATAATTGTTTAGGATAATGGCCGTGGTGGTGATCCCCTTGGCCGTGAGAGTGCTGAACACCAGGTCATATTCCGCCACCACCTGGCCGTTGAGCGTGTAAGTCTTGCCGTTGTATGTATAGCTGATCGTGGGATATACGCTGCTGGTGGTAGGCCCAAGAAGTCTTGCCACCGGAATATTATAGGCCGCCTGTTTTACCCCCAGATCATCCAGCTCGCCACCCCGCATCCGGTTGGGATCCACCAGAAGGCCCTTGATGGAGGCAGGCGTCTGGTACACGGAACCGAACCGGGCAATGGCCTCCGGATTGGTAATATATTTCGGTCCGCTCACCCGCACGAACTGTCCGTCCTTTTTCACCGCCACCACGAATTTCTTGAAAAGCCTGCTGCCGGAACGATTATAATTCAGGGCCGCAGTAAACTTTGACACGCTGTCCTTATATTCCCTGGCAATGGCCTCGTCCTCGCTTCCAATCTCGTTTTCATAGGTATCCAGCGCAAACAGATAATAATATTTGTCGTCGCTTACCGGAATGCCGTCCCCGGCGGCCGTAACCGCTATGCGGCCCGTATCCGGCTCAATCCTGCACTCCTCAATGGTTGCAAACTGCGCTGCATTCTCCCCGGTGAGCTCATAGCTCTTCGGCCTGCTCCTGTAGGCCTCATCCACGGCATTTCCGGCCGTGATAATATGGTCCACCACGGCGCCTCCGAGCTCCGGTTCGGGCGCTTCCTGCTCCTCCGGCTCCTGCAGCAGCACCTCCGGTTCCGGTTCGGGCGCTGTCTTTTGCTGACCGGAAAGCGCAAAATACCAGATCAAGATGGCCGCAAGAATCAGCCCGACCGCAAAAACACAGATCAGACTGATCACAAGCTTTTTTCCAGGTTTCTTTCTCCCCGGCGCACCCTGCCGCTTTTTGATTTTTCCCTCCGGCCTGTGCTTTTTTCCCATATTTGATTTCATATTGTCTGATTTCCTTTAGCCTCTTGTTTTATTCTCCGCATATGCTCCCTCACCTTCACCTCGTATCCGTTGCCCGAGGGATGGTAAAACTCTTTTCCGCTCAATTCATAGGGAAGATACTGCTGGTTTACGTAATGATTGGGATAATCGTGGGCATACAGATAGCCGGTCCCGCGCCCGAGCTTTGCCGCTCCCTTGTAGTGGGCGTCCTGAAGATGGACGGGAATCGGAAGATTTCCCGTCTGTGCCACGGTCTGCATGGCTTCCCCGATGGCGCTCACGCAGGCGTTGCTCTTGGGTGCGCAGGCCACGTACATGGCCGCCTCGGACAGAATGATCTGCGCCTCGGGCATCCCCACTCTCTCCACCGCCAGGGAAGCGTTCACCGCCACCTGCAGCGCTGCGGGATCCGCAATCCCCACGTCCTCCGCCGCGCAGATCATGATCCTTCTCGCCACAAAGGTCACGCTCTCCCCCGCATACAGCATTCTCGCAAGGTAATAGACGGCCGCATCCGGATCGGAACCTCTCATGCTCTTGATGAAGGCGGAAATCGTGTCGTAATGATTGTCCCCGGTCTTGTCATAGCGCACCGCCCGCTTCTGGATGCATTCCTGGGCCACCTCCAGCGTGATATGTATTTTTTCGTCTTCGCTCCTCTGGGTGGTCATGATTCCCAGCTCCACGGCGTTCAATGCGGCTCTGGCGTCCCCGCCCGCAAGATCCGCAAGAAAGTCAAGAGCCTGCGCATCGATCACGGCATCGTAGGCTCCCATTCCCTTTTCCCGGTCATAGACGGCCCTTTCGATCAGCGCCCGGATATCCTCCGTGGAAAGAGGCTTCAGCTCAAAGACAACGGACCGTGAGATCAAAGCGCTGTTGACCTCAAAATACGGGTTCTCCGTGGTTGCGCCGATCAGAATGATTGTCCCGTCCTCCACAAAGGGGAGAAGATAGTCCTGCTGTCCCTTGTTGAAGCGATGGATCTCGTCAATAAACAGAATGGTCTTTTTGCCGTACATCCCCTGGGTGTCTTTTGCCTTCTTCACCACCTCCTCCATGTCCTTTTTCCCTGCGACAGTGGCGTTGATCTGGGTAAATTCCGCCCTGGTCGTGTTTGCGATCACCCTGGCAAGGGTGGTCTTTCCCGTGCCCGGCGGCCCGTAAAAAATCAGGGAACTCAGCTTGTCCGCCTTGATGGCCCGGTAAAGCAGCTTGTCCTTTCCGATAATGTGCTGCTGCCCCACCACCTCCTCAAGGGTGGCGGGACGTATCCTCGCCGCCAGAGGGGCCTCCTTTTCCATATTGGCCGTTCTCATATATTCAAATAAATCCATGCCCTGCTCCTGCATTTTCTGTTTCCTATAAAATTGCCTGCGAAGTATAGTATACCTTATTCCGCCTGGAACGCCAAGGATTTTTTTTAAGCAGATTCCGGCCCCGGGGGCTTAGGCCGGATTGCGCAGCCAGCTTCCGTCCACCACCAGACACCGGACCTGGGGACAGTCGGTCTGTGAAAAGAGCTCCTTCCTCTCCCCGTCCTCCTTTCCGTCCAGAATAAAGGTATACAGGCTGGGAAGCTTCTCCAGGAAGCCATAATCCAGCTCCTGGGTGTACTCCAGATCCAGATAAGTAAGACCGGTACATTGTCCCAGAATCTCCTCTATCGTCTCTTTCCCGGCCTTCCCGCCGTCCGCACGTTCCTCTTCTGCCCTCTCATCTTTCGGCGTCTCCTCCTTGGAAAAGGTGGTCCCGTCTTCCAGCTCCACTCCCATGGCAAGAAGATGGGGAATATAACTGACGTTCAAGGTAAGGGATTCCAGCTTTGGAAGCGCACGGAGAAAGGAAAGATCCCGTATCTGTTCCTGGCCCGTGATGGACAGCTCCCGCAGGGAAGGACACCCGGCAAGCGCCTCATAGTCCGTAGCGGTTCCGATCTCCAGGGTCAGTTTCTGCAGATTGGGGAGTGCGGCAAGATCCGAGAGGGTGGTCAGATTGTAGGCGGCGCACCCCTGCTCTTCCGGAGGGCACAGGCCCTGAATCACGATCTGATCCCGGCCCGGAATCGGGCTCTCCACCAGCTTCACCTCCTCAATCCAGGCAAGCTCGCCAAGACGGATGGGCCGGTCCGCAAACTCCTCTCTCTGCTCCTTCGAATAGTCAAAATGATAGCAGATCATTTTTTTCAGCAGCATCTCCCACTCCCCGGACACAAAATGAACTTCGCCGTCCTCTCCTTCAAGAACAGGATCCTCTTTTTCACCAAAACGCTCCTGGGCTATGGCAAAGGGATTGTGCAGGTCCTCAAAGAGCCAGCCGTCCTCCCCCAGATAAGGGCGCGATTTCAGGCTGTCCCACTCCTTCTCTCCCGCCTCCTCCCGGTAGGAAGCCGCCATATATCGGGTAATCCCCACAATATCCCGCACATCCTCCTCCACCGGAACCGTCAGGGGACAGATGCCGATAAACTCCGCAAGGTACCTCTCTCCCGCCACATAGGCGACTGCAAACTGGATATCCCTCTCCCCTGCCGTGGCCACAAAATGATAGAAAAGAAGTTCTCTCCCGTCCTGCCGCCTGTATCTTTCAAAGACCGGAAGGGAAAAGGAGACCGTGCTCTTTTCCTCCGAGATCTCTATGATTTTCTGCTGAATACTCTCCCAGGCGTCCCCCGCCCCCCGGGGAAAGATCCGGTTTTTTGTCACATGGGTATACACGCCGTAATTCCCCTCCTCGGGATACCAGCTGTACTCCAGGCAGATCTCCCATTTCGGTCTTCCGGCCACCCAGTCCCAGGGCACGTCGTAGGAACAGGAGGGAGAGGAAAAGCCTCCCCTGCTAAAGCTCTGCCTGCGGATAAAGAAATTGCTTGGGATCAGAAGCTCCATCCCCGGAAAAATCAGATTTTCATCCGCAATCTGCCGGGAATTGGCCTGCTCAAGGATCGGCCAGTGGCTCCCGGCCGCATAAAAATTCCTGGCAATTCCCCAGAGCGTGTCCCCCGCCTTCACCTGGTAATGCCCCTCCTTCTGCATGTCCTGCAGCGTTATATAGTCATCCCGGTTCAGAAAACAGCGGTTTTCGGCCTCATCGGCCAGCAGCGGATATTCTTCCTGCACCTTCCTCGTAACCAGAAGCTCTTCCTCCCCTCCATCCTCCTGCGCAGAGCCCGCCTCCTCATCCACTGCGCCGTCCAGACTGTCATCCCCCAGGGAGAGTCCGAAGCCTCCCGCCATCTTTGCAAAAGACGGCCATTCCTCCTCCTTTCCCGAGCAGGATATCCCGCTTATCATTCCCATAACGACCATGGCTGTAACCATCCCAAAATTCTTACCCTTCATCTTCACAGGGCACCTCCCTCACCAGTCCCAGACCTCAAAAGAATCCGTCTTCTCATGATAAAAAACAGACGCGGCCATACACCAGTCGGTGTACTCCTCATTCCTCTCAAAAACCTGCATCACATGCACATATCCCCCTGTCTCTTCCTCATGGCAGCTGTTGTAGGCAAGAAGCTGCACATCCGGGTTAAGAGCGTCTCCCAGCTGTCCTTTTCCGGCATAAAAGCAGTCCGGAAGCTCCACGCCGGTAAGAAGGTCATAGCTTTCCTTAATCTCCCGGGACGTGTATATAGGAACCGGAAATTCGATGATATCCGAAAAATAAGTCCGTGCGGCCCGCTTGAGAACCTCCCCGGGATCCGTTTTCGTGTCAAACAGCGGATCATGAATTTCGTACGTATAGTACATATCATCAATCTGAGGCCGGTAAATCCACTCCTCGATTTTTGGCATCTGCCTTTCGTCCAGCCGCCCATACGACTCCTGGTCAAGTCCCAGTATTTCCCTGTCCCTGCGCATAAGCTCCGCAAGGAAAGCCTCCTGGTTCTGACCTTCCGCAGTCATTTTCTCCGAATCAACCGCCTCCGTCAAAAGCAGCCTTTCCCTGTGCTCTTCCCTCTCTCCAGGAAAAACGTATTTCTTCTGTGTTCCCGCCGCAAAATCCTTCACATACCAGTCACACCCGGAGGTATAGACGAAACTCTGCAGGCTGAGCTCATAGGTCTCCTTCGGCCCTCCCTCTCTGTATTCATACACACAGGTGTCGGCCCAGCGGAAATTGCTCCCTCCGTAGCACTGCACCACGAGAGCGCCCCCGCTTATGGCGATGCCCATGTAAGGATCTCCGTAAACGCCGCCCTGGTCGGGCCCAAGGGTATCCACCGAGCCTGCCGGAAAATAGTCCTCCCCCGCAGTCTGCAAAAAAAGATACACCTTCCTCTGGCCCCAGGCGGTTATCCTGCCCTCCTCGTCCTTCTCCTCACCCGAATAACCGGTGATCGCCACGTCCATACGCCCGTCGCCGTCCAGATCTCCCCATGCCAGATCCTCCGCAAGGATTCCCTGCCGGGATTCATAGCGGTTCAAAAGCTCCTGCGCCCATTTCAGCTCCATGGTACGGCCGTCATCCGCATCCCCCCTGCCTATGGTCAGATCCGGAACCAGATACAGACCTCCGATATCCTGACTCGGATTGCCCGCCGCCTCCAGGTAAAACAGATGTTCCATGCCGAATATCGGAGAAAAATCCTCGATTTCATTCCAGGAAAGTCCCAGCCATTCCATGTCCTTCATGTTTTGCAGCACGCGGATATCCCTGACCTGATTGAGGGAGATGGAGAGATTCTCCAGCTTGGTCAGATTCTCCAGAGGCGTGATATCCGTGATATTATTTTTCGCAAGCCCCAGACCCTTTAGCCGGGTTCTTTCACAAAGCGGCCCGAGATCCTGCACCCTGTTCCCGGAGAGGTTCAGCTGGGTCAGGTTTTCCAGTCCGGCAAGGGGCGTAATGTCCTCGATCTCATTCCAGTGAAGCCCCGCCTCCTCCAGATGGTTCAGCCCGGCAAGGGGTGTGATATCCGTGATCCGATTCCATCCAAGGGACAGCTCCCGCAGCCCCTTTGCACGGGCGAGCGGTGCGATATCCTCTATGGAATTGTTGTAAAGGGAAAGGGACGTAAGATGCGGCATCTGTTCCACAAAGGATATATCTCGGATCCCGCAGCCGATCAGGTTGAGCTCCAGAAGGCGGGACAGATCCATCTGCTCCAGCTCCCTTTCCGCACACGCCCCGCCAAAGCCCTCCACAGACAGGCTGGTCAGACGGGGAAAAGCCGCCAGATCCATCAGCGTCTGTACCTCCTGTCCCTGCGCAATCTCCAGTCTCTCAAGACCGCCTATCTGCTCTGCGGAACAAAGACGGCCGCCTTCCGGAAAAAGCGCCTCGTACACGGCCGCCTTTACCGTCTCATCCTTCCAGTCCATGCCATCCCAGGGAATCCTCTCGCTGCAAAAACTCCGAAAGGCCAGCACAAGCAGCCCGTCCTCCCCGCCGCAGTCCCCGTCCCCGGAACCTTCCGCATCCCGAAACTTTCCCGCATCCGCAGAATTTTCCATATCCCGAAACTTTCCCGCATCCGCAGAACCTTCCGCATCCTGGTACGATTCCTGCCAGAGCTTCTCCAGACGGTGCCTCATCGCTTCCAGGCTTTGGCGCCCTTCTTCCCCTTCGGTCTCGTTCAGGCAAAGCTGATAGAGCATTTCCTCATCCGAGAAAAGAAAGCCCCATTCCCCTTCCCTTGTCTGATACAGTGCGATTTTTTCCTCCCTCTCCCCGGGCTCCCTCTCCTGCAGCAGCACAAAGGTGTCATGGTTCCAGTCCGCCTCTTCTCTCACGAAAAGCCGTTCCCTTCCCCTTTCCCACAGCTCCTGCATGCTTAGCCTGCCGGGGCAGGGATATGCATACAGAAGAACGCTTTCCTCTCCATAGCCAATACTAAGGCCGAACTGTGCGCCGTCCCGCTTTTGCTCCTCAAAGGAAAAGCTTCCCACATCCGCTCCCTTTTGATGCATCATATCAAAGATCATGCCGCTGACCACCTCGTTCTCAAGAGCGGGCAGGAGCCGGAGCATATCCGGGGATATTCTCTCTTCTTCCCCGCTCTCCCTTCTCTGCCAGCGGCCGGTAAGTTTGGAATTAGTTTTCCTTTCCAGAAGGCCCTCCCGCATATGTTCCGCCTGGCTCGCCCACCGGGGCTTTCTTCTGCCAAGCAGGGAGATGAGATCCCGGTTCAGATAATCTTCCAAATAGGGGCTCTGTCCCCCGTCCAGTGCGAGAACCTGCCCTTCGCCGGATGCGCTCCATCCCGAGCCTTTGAGCATGTAACAGTTTTTCTCTCCCTTGTCCGCAATTGCCAGGCTGTCCGATTCCGCCCCCGGAGGCAGAAAGGATAAATTATAACAGTTCTTCACCACTCCCTCGTTTTTCAGACAGATCCCCGCCCGCTCACAGGTATCCGTCTGGCTGCTTTTCAGGCTCATCTCTCCGGCATAGCCGCAATTCTCAATCACTCCCTCATTCAGAATGCAGATTCCGGACAGCCTGACCGGTGCGCTGGCATAGGAGCTCACCACCTTCCCGTAAAAGTGACAGTTGCTGATCAGCGCCCCCGGCGCACTGTTGTCATAACAGATACCGCTGCTGTAGATTGCTCCCCGCACAAGGGAGGACCGGATGGTGAGATTGCGGATCTCGCCCTCGTTGTTTTTCACAAGCCCGAATCCGTTCTTGCTGTAAAGGCCGTAAACCGTATGGCCGCCCCCGTCAAAGATCCCGCAATACTCCTGTGCGGTCCCGCTGACATAATCGGGCGTTTTTCCGCCCCATTCCTCCATGCCGGCGGAGTCATTGAGATAAATATCGGAAAGAAGCCGTCCCCTGGCCGACGAATCCTGCGTGGCGACTCCCTCCCAGAAATTCTGAAAATCCTCCGGAGTCCTTATCTCATAAAAACCGTCCTCGGACAGGGTCAGCTGTGACAGGCCGGTTTTCTGCAAAAACTGTCTTGTCCGCTCAAACGATATTCCCATCATCCGCTCCACCAGAAGCCAGGATATCGCCATCACTCCTGCCGTGAACAGGATGCTCACCGTCAATGCCATAAAAAAATTGCTGATTCTTCTCCTGCGTCTGTTCATAAGCTCTCCTGTTCTCCCGTCGAATGCTCTGCCGCCTCTTTCGTAACCGCACAAACGGGAAACGGCAAATTTCTCTGTCGTTTCCCTCAGTTTACAGAAAGCATGCATCAGAATTCCATCATTTTTGCATCATAGTTGCATCATTTCCCGTCCGCTCCCGCTTACCCCTCCGCAGTCCGCCTCCCTGCTCACTCCTTCCGGGTCTGCCGCTCCCGCCGCCTTCCCCGCTTCTATTCGGCCATGGCCATAGCCGTCTTCCTCTCGATTTCCTCCACCGCCTCCTCAAGGCTCTTTTCCCCTCTTAAGTACGCCTCCCCCTGGGCATACACGGCTTCCTCCAGATCATAATCCGACCGGTAAGGGGTATCCGCCTCTTCCATCCATGCTCTCAGGACGCTCTTCTGCTCCTCGTCCATCCAGTACACGGAAAACGAGGTCATATTCCCCTCCCAATCCGACCCGCCGGTGATCAGATAGGGCTTACCCTCCTCATAAAACTGCTCATTGGGAAGAAGGCCCGCCTCAAAAGCGGCCCGGTTAATCGAAAAGCCTCTGCTCCCCGTCATATCCTGTCCAAGGAGGATGGAGAGAAATTCCGCCGCCCCGCTCCGGTTTTGGCAGGAGGCGCTGATCCCTGCCAGGGTTTCCGCCACAAAGACATGACCTGAAAGATTGTTCAGCGTCATCATCCGCACATCCTCCAGTCCTTCCACCCGGGGAACGCTTGTCATCTCCGCATAGCCATAGGGTTGGCCCAGAACGCCGAGCATAAGGGTGAAGCGTCCGCTGGCAAAGCCTGCGGCGTCCACATACCGCTTGAAGGAATCCGCCTCCTCCCTGGCGATCCCGTTATACTGCAGGCTCTCCTCATTTCCCAGAATATAATTTTCCATCACCTGATCCGCAAGACCCTGTCGCTGTGCCTCAAAAATCCGCTTCGCCGCTGACAGAAACGAACGGATCGCCCCGCGGTTCAGTTCGCCGTCCCGCGTCTTCCAGTCCGGAGCACAGGTTCTGGCAAAAAATTTCATGACGCCCTTTTCCGAATAAATTTCGATCAGATCCCGCTCCGGATTCTCCCTTCTCATCTTCTCCAGGGCCTGCGCCATCCCTTCGAGATCCTCCATCATGGCAAGATCTTCCTTTCTGCCCTGAACCACGGGAAAAGAAATCTCGCAGGGCAGCATATAGATCCCCCCGTTTTCCCGGAAAGCGTCCACGATATTGGAAAACAGCTCTCCCTCAAGTCCCGTCTGGCCAAGAACCTCCTGCAGATTGAGAAGCGCTCCCTTTTCCATGTAGGAATCTGCGGGCAGACCGTCCAGCACAATCACGTCCGGCCCATTTCCTGCCATGATTTCCGTATTCAGCTTCCGAATGGCATCCTCCCTGGTAACGCTCCCGTCCCCCATGCCGACCACGTACTCCGCATAAGCATCCGCAGCCGTACTCTGGTAGAGGCCGACAGCCCTTCGAACCGTGTCATTTTCTTTCAGACTGTACACCGTCAGCTTTCCGCCCGGAAGCGCCGGGACGTCAGGGTCATAAGAAAAACGCACCGCTCTTCCCCCTGTAAACAGCGCCAGAAATTCGTGATCCTTCCTTCCCACCATCCCCAGCAGCCCGCAATCCGGATCGGAAAAGCTCCCAAGGCGTCCATCGATCACCTGTTCCATGGCGCCGCCCGCAATCACATGGCGGTGAAGCCCCTTCTCTCCCGCAAGGTAGAGAACGCCCTCCTCCCCCGGAAAGAAGAACAAATCATACCCGTTCTCTCCGAAAAAGCTTCGTACGCCGTAGTTTTCCCTGATAAATTCCTCCAGTATGGCATCCTCCACATATTCCTCCCGCTGCCTGTCATAGATCACAAGACCTCCATAATCACGTCCATCCAGTATCATATAATTTCCCGCAAACTGCACAAGCTCCGGCCTCCCCTCCTCCAGAGTCAGAAACTCCCTGCCCGTGCCGTCCCGATCCACCTGATAGAGAACGTTTCCGAAGGTGCCCGCAAAAATTTCTCCGTCCTGCGAAATCCACACCTTTCTGGGATATTGCTCCCTGGGCGTCAGCGAAAGATCCACTGAAATTTCGCCCCCTTTTGGATCGCAGATCACAAGGCCAGGGCAAAAGTCATCCCCATCCGCCGCATCTTCCTCATAGATAACGGCCGCCGTCCCGTCCGGCGCCACCGCCATATCCAGAATGTATGCGCCTGTCTTTCGCAGCCTTTCATACCAGTCCGGCGCCTGCGCTCTCCAGGTCGCCCCGTCATCCTCCGACAGGGCGAAATCCATGGTCTGATCCGTGATCAGCAGATTCCCGTCCCCCATCACGAATAACCGGTTCACCTCCCCCGAGAGTGCATCCGACAGATCCACCGCACTTCCCACGAAACGTCCCATTGCCACAGCTTCCCTCTCGGAATCCTCCGAATTCCGTCCATCACTCCCCTCCTGCTCCTCTTTTTCCCGTTCCTGATCTGCCTGACGCCCGCCCTGCGCAGAGGCGTCTTTCGGGCTTCCCGCCTCTTTCCCGGCCCCGCACCCGCAGGCCAGGGAAAGCAACAGAAGAATGCCGGTCACCGCTTTCATTCTTTGCAACATCCTTTTATGAATCATAGCTCTTACTCCTTATAATCATTTCCACAATAAATCACGTTCCAGGGCTGTCCCTTTCCCTCCCGCACCAACACGATGCACTGCCAGTTATGATTCTCATCACAAAATTCGCTTAAGAAAATATTATCGTTCCCGTACCCGGCCGCAACGCCTTTGTCCTCATCCCTGTAAATCTCCGCCATTTTAGGATCCATGCACATATAGACCTCGCATTTCGTTGGAGGGCAAATCCCCAGCGTCTTTGTCACATATAGCCGGGCCGCCTCATAGGCCGCCGCCATCTCCTGGTATTCAAACTGCGGCTGCTCGGAAATGGCCGAAAAATCAATCTCATACTCCGCTTCGTTAGGTGTTCCCATTTCTATATACTCGCCGTCTGTCCGGATCATATCCTCCCGGTCCTGCCGAAACCGCAAAAGCTCCGCCGAAAAATCCGTTCCTCCCGTTTTCGCTTCTTCCGATTCCTCTCTTTCTCCTTCCGTCAGTATCCGGTTCTCCTGCTGCCCTGGATTTTGCGCTTTCTCCCTCGCATCCCCGCTTTCCTGCACATCTGCATCTTCCTGTGCGTCGCCCTCCTGCCGGGAAAGCATTCCGCTTTCGGCCTCATCCGGCATGCTCCTTTGTGAACATGCGCCAAACAGCAGCATTCCCACACTCATCATCACACACCATCTCCATTTTTGTCTCATCCTCGTACCTCCTTATGTTGTCCGCACCGGATTCAAAACCCGGACGCTCTCTTCTTATCTCTGTCGGTGCTTGCCACAACCGGTCTGTACACAACCGCAAAACACCCTGACAGAACTGTTACCATACAATCCTATCAGGGTGTTGTCACACACTTTCGGCCTATTTGTGTCCGACTTGTAAACTTTTAAATCGTCCCAAGCCTGTAGCTGATTCTCATGCCCGGCCGCTCCTTCCTCACTCCGCCATCCTTAGACCAGACATAAATGGTTTCCTCCCGTTCCCATTCCAGGAGCGCATAAATCGAAGTGTCCGTCAGATAACAGACAGCCCCGTTCTTACGCCGCGCATAGCCGCTCACCGGATTTTCCACGCCGGAAAGCTCCAGAAATTTTGTAAGGCTCTCCCGGAAAAACGCTTCCGACAGATCTTTCTTCTCCTCATAGAGGATAAGCTCCGCCTCCCACGCATATCCCGTCAGGGCATTGACAGACAGGGCGATGCGCACATGGGAATTCGCAAAGGTCACTTTCCAATAGCTGCGCCAGGGTTCTGCCCCTTTCTCATCCTCTTCCGCCGCCATGCTCAGCACGGCGGTCAGGGACTCCTCTTCCGCCAGACGTCCCTGTTCATCCAGAAGGCCGGATGGAAAACACTCCTTCGCCGCCATGGAGCGGATCCAGCTCCTTCCGGCCTCAAAGGCCTCCTCCATGGACAGTTGTCCCGCCATGGGCTCATGAAGGATTTCCCCTCTGCTCTCCTGCCAGGCACGCAGCGCGCTTTCTACCTGCTGCGTCTTCAAACTTCTCCTTTCAGCCCTTTGATCCTCTTTTTGTTCCTCCTCCCAGGAAGAAGCCGGCGTCCGCACTTCCATCACGCCGTACTCGGACAAAAGCCTCCTTTCCCTGACAGCCAGAAGGCCTCTGGCCGCAAAGCTGCTTCCCACCACACAGAGCGCTCCCAGAACGGCACAGACCAGAAACCTGATATTTCTTCTCACTTGAACGCACCCTCCCCGCTTTCCCGTGTCTGGCCGCAGGCAAGCAAAATGCTCACGCTGGTTCCTGATTTCCCGTCGCTTGCAATTTCCAGTCTGCTTTCATGAATCTGTGCTATTTTCGAAGCCAGAGTAAGTCCAAGGCCCGCACCATGCTGCCTCCGCGATCTGGATTTATCCACCATATAAAAAGCCTCAGAAACCCTCCCGATCTCTTCCGGGGAGATTCCCCTTCCGTTATCTCTTACCGTTATCCGGTAACCCTTCTCCTCTCTTTTCCCCTCCAGCCAGATCTTCGTACTGTCCGCCTTTACCGCATTATCCAGAAGATTCCCAAGCAACGTCTCCATAAGATCGTATTCCACCCGGATACAGGCCTCCTGTACGCTGCAGCAAAAAACAATGCCTCTTTCGCCGCATACAGGCTCCATGCCCTTTTTGACTGGTTCAAAAATCTCCGAAGCCTCCATCTGCTCCAACTGAAAATCCTCCCTCTCCATCACGCTCAGATCCAGCAGCTTAAAGGCCAGAGCCTCCAGCCGCATTCCCTCCCGGACGATATACTGTGCCGCCTCCTTCACCTGCTGCCGGGGAAGGTCCCTGTGGCAGATCATATCCGCATAGCCGATCACGGAGGTCAGCGGCGTCTTCATCTCGTGGGCAAAATTGGCTACAAAATCCTCCTTCTGCCTGACCATCCGTGACATTTCATCCATTTTTTCCTCCACGGTCCGGGCCATGCGGTTAAAATCAACGGCCAGCCTGCCGATCTCATCCTTTCGGGCCGTCCGGATCCTCTCCCCGTAATTTCCCTGAGCGATCCGCTCGGCAGCCTCGCTCACCCGGTTGATGGGCCGGGTAAGGAGCAGAGACAAAAATAAGATCAGCACAAAGCCCGCACCCGCAGCCGCCAGATACAGCCTCTGAAAATATACGGTTACGGCTCTGTGATCCAAAAGCATGGCGCTGATATCCGTCTCCGTTACGAGATAGAGGTTCTCCTTTGCGTCCCCAAGCTGTCCACAGACCAGAACGCTTCCCCCTTCCCTGCCACCTCCCGCAATCTGGTAGGTAACTCTCCCCTGGGACGCCTCCTCAAAAAGCGCAGAATCCGGCTCTCTTCCAAGATTGCAGGCGAGGGTCCTTCCGTCTTCCCTGTATATGGCCACAGCCGTATTCAGCCTGTCCAAGAGCGCCTGCATCCTCTCTTCCTCCTCCCACAGTCCCGGTTCCCCGTAAATAGCCGACTGTACCATAAATTTGCTGTACTGGAACTGTTCAAGGGCATATTTTTTTTCCTGCTCCACATCACTGTCAAAAAAATGTCCGATCAGAAAATACCCGGAAGCCTGAAAGGCGGCGCCATACACCAGCACGAAGCACAGAAACAGTTTTGTAAAAAGCTTCATCCCTCTTCCTCCAGACGATAACCAATACGGAATACCGTCCTGATTTTCTCCTCAAATCCCAGCTTCCTGCGCAATCTCTGTATGTGGGAATCCAGAGTCCTGGTATCCCCCATAAAAGCCTCACCCCACACCTTCTCGTACAGCCTTTCCCGGTACAGGGCCACGTTCTTATTACGCACCAGCTCCACCAGAAGATCAAATTCCTTCACGGTCAGTTCCACCGTCTCCCCCTTCTTTTTTACCGTCCGGGAAGAAAGATCAATCTCAACATCCGCAAAAGCCAGCTTCTGCCTGCCCTTTCCATACCTTCTCAAAACCGCCTCCACCCTGGCGGACAGCTCCCCGATCTGAAAAGGCTTTGTCATATAGTCGTCGGCGCCGAGACGAAGCCCTCTGATCCGTTCATCCACCGTCCCCCTTGCCGTCAGGAAAATCACCGGGATCCCCATCGGTTTGATATAATCCAGCAGCTCGTAGCCGTCAATTTCCGGCAGCATAATGTCGAGAAGCGCAAGATCAAAGTCCTCTCTCTCCAAAAAGTCCGCCGCCCTCCGCCCGTCCTCTGCACAAACGCACGCATAACCTTCCCCGGCAAGACTGACCCGGATTAAGTTTAATATCGCCTCATCGTCCTCTGCAATCAGTATTTTGTACATCATCCGAACTCCTTCCCCGCACAGGTGCAAATCTTTAAAAGCCTTACAATATTTTAGCACACAAATGTGTCATAGTTGTATCAAGAACCCCCGCTTTTTGCTCATTTTCGAATATACTTTCCAAAATCACATAATTTTTGAAACCTTAGTTTAAATATAAGAAACTTCTTTACTTTTAATTACAAGTATGATATCCTGAAAACACTTGCAGAAGAAGATCCTGTAAGAACTATCATTCTATTTTTTTATTTATTTGGAGGTATGTACGATGAACAGAGGTACAGTAAAGTGGTTTAACAACCAAAAAGGATACGGCTTCATCTCAGATGAAACAGGTAATGACGTATTCGTACACTACTCAGGATTAAATATGGAAGGCTTCAAGTCCCTTGAAGAAGGCGCTTCCGTAGAGTTCGACGTAGTAAACGGAGAAAAAGGACCTCAGGCCGTAAACGTAACAAAGTTATAATTGTAATCTAGTCGCAGTTGTAACGCTATTAATTCAGTGATACGATGTGCCTGTTCTTAAATACAAATTATATTATATTTTTATTTAGAATTTGCAGTATTGTTTAACGAATTAAGAAAAACAGGGCTGTTGTACAGAGACTTTGAAAAGTCTTGGTGCAGCAGCCTTCTTTTCTTTTTCAGGTGTCACAAAAATGATTGGACGATTCATCCATGAAGGAGAGCACCTCCTCAAACTTCATACTTCCCCCAAAGAGATCAAGGGCGCTCCCAACGGTCACATCCACCCGGTTCCTTCCCAGCTCTTTCAGGACCGTCAAGTCCTCAAAGGAATGAACGCCTCCGGCATAAGTGACCGGAACGGGACAGCTCCTTCCCAGAAGGGCGGCAACCTCCCGCTCGATCCCCTGCGCTTTTCCTTCCACATCAACGGCATGGACAAGAAATTCCCCGCAATATTCGGACAGTTTTTCAAGCGTCTGCTCATTCAAAATCACATCCGTATATTTCTGCCACCGGTCGGTCACAATATAATAAGAAAAATTTCTTTTCCGGCAGCTAAGGTCAAGAACCAGCCGCTGCTTTGGAACGCTCTGCGCAAGCTCCCGAAGCCTGTCGTAATACAGCCGTCCATCCTTAAAAATATAGGAAGTCACAATGACGTGGCTTGCCCCGGCATCCAGATATTCCCAGGCGTTTTGGGGCGTGATCCCGCCGCCCACCTGAAATCCGTTCGGAAATTCGAAAAGAGCCTCCATGGCCTGCGCCCTGGTCTCTTTAAAAAATTCGCTTGAGGACGGATTCAGTAATATAATATGTCCGCCGCCGAGGCCTTTATCCCGGTAGAGCCTGGCAAAATAACCCGCAGACTGGCCGGACACAAAATTTTCCATGGCCTGATCGCCCTGATCTCTCAGGCTTCCGCCCACAATCTGCTTTACCTGTCCGTTATGAATATCAATACATGGCCTGAATTTCATCTTTGCCTTCTCCTTTCCCGTGTGTCCAAATACTTCCACACCGAATATTTTAACGCAGGATGCACATAATAGCAACAGAACTGATTTCGCACAGTTCTAGCGGGTTGCGACTCTCATGTGACTGTGAATCGTAACAAGAAATCCGGAACTATTTCAGGAAATAAGGAGGTTATTATGAAAAGGATGAAAAAGACTATTTCTCTCGCTGTTGTCCTTATGATGGTCCTCGCTCTCACCGCCTGCGGCAGAAGCAAAAACGATAAGAACGAAAACGACATGGCCGGGGCTGGCACAAATAACACCACCACCGGAAGCACTGCCGGGGACAACGCCACAAATGGCGGCACAAACAACGGTGCCTCTGACACGGCCGGAACCGGAGGGGACAGCCTTACCGGAGGAACCGACAACGTAAACGATGCCACTGCCGGAGACAACACCGCCAATGACGGCGCAATTAGCGGCATGAATGACGGCGCAAATGATGACGTGAATGGCAATGGCACGGCACAGGGAAACACGGCGGACGGCGACTCTCTTCTGGATGACGCCGGGGATGCCGTAGGAAACGTTGTGGACAACGTGGCTGACGGTGTATCGGATCTGACCGACGACGTGCTCGGGGACGGCTCTGACAACAATCAGACCGATTCCGCAAATGGAAACGGCACGGCAGACGCAAGAAGCTCCGCTTCCCCTGCAAAATAATTTGTAATTTATGTGGAACAGAAAAGCTGCCCTGTACAGAGCGGCTTTTCTGTTGTTTCCGATCCATACGGCAGAATCTTCCCCGCATGCGGATTCTATTGTTTTTCGGCGATAATTCCATCCCTGTATGCCTGAAGCAGCGCCTCCAGCTGTTTGATGCTCTCCTTGAGCTCCCTGCCCGCATCCGTGTCGGCGACCAGAATCCTCTCCGCCGCCGTCTCCACAATACTGGAATCCGAGAAAATATCCGATTCATTCAAAATTGCGGATTCCGTGGACTCGAATGGTTCGTGGGCAACCAGCCTCATTCCGTGAGAGTTTGCCACCAGCGTATAGCCGGCGATTCCCGTCTTTTCCTGATAGGCTCTTGAAAACCCGCCGTCAATGATCAGCAGTTTCCCGTCGCATTTGACGGGCGTCTGGCCCTTTTTCAGCTCCACCGGGACATGCCCGTTGACAATGTGTGATTTTTTCATGTCAAGGCCAAATTCCGTGAAAATTTTGTTGATGATCTCCTCATTGTCGTTCAGCTTGTAATAGCTGTTCTTGGTCTCCTTGTGTGTCTCCTTCTCCTTCAGAAAATACCGCTCAAAGGTCGCCATCTTATCCTTGCCAAATACCGGGGAATTGGGGCCGGCCCAGATGTACCAGATCATGTCCTGCGCCTTTTTCATGCCCAAGGGATCGTTTTTCGCATAGTAGCCTTTTCTCGCATAATTATCCAGTACGTCGTACAGCGCCCTTCCGCAGTATCTTTTCCCATCCACGTTCACATACTTGAAATTGCCGTTTTCGTCCATGGGAACACAGCCGTGGTACAGAAGATTGGAATCGTGAACCTTGTACAGGCTTCCGTTGGAATACAGAAACCGCACGTGCTTCTGCAGCTTCTCACACTTCAGGAAGGCGTGCCGGAGCCTTGCCATGACCTGTTCCTCGTCCGGTGAGAGGCTGTAGGGATCTGCGGGATTCACGGTGGGAAAATCCACGTCGCACATTTCATAGTCCTGCCCGTTAATATGCACGGTCTTTTTTTCATAATCAATTTTGTCCAGAAGAAGCCTGTCGTCCATCTCAAACTCCGGATGCTTTTTGATCACCCGGCCCTCCAGCTTAAACTGGATAATGGCAATGGCCTTGTGAATCCTCATGTCAAGGCTTAAATCTTTGGTATTATAATCCGTGTTGTATCTGATTGTGAAAGCGTCGCAGTTGACATCCTTGTAGGTCTCCAGGGCAAAGGTCGCAAGGGGCACCAGATTGATCCCATACCCTTCCTCCAGGATATCCAGGTTTCCGTACCTGGCCGCAGTGCGCAGAACCGTGGCGATACAGGTCAGATGCCCGCAGGCGGCGCCCATCCAGACGATATCATGATTGCCCCACTGAATATCCACGGAATGGTACTGCATCAGCGTGTCCATGATGATATGCGGGCCCGGGCCCCTGTCATAAATATCCCCCACGATATGGAGATGATCGATCACAAGCCTCTGGATCAGATGACTCAGGGCCACGATAAAATCCGGTGCGCGTCCGATTCTTATAATCGTATGAATAATTTCGTTGTAATAGCCCTCCTTGTCGGATACCTCCGCCTTCTCCGTGATCAGCTCCTCAATGATATAGGCAAAATCCTTTGGAAGCGCCTTGCGCACCTTGGAGCGCGTGTACTTGGAAGCCACCCGCTTTGTGATCTGAACCAGACGGTGCAGGGTAATCTTGTACCAGTCGTCAATATTGTCCTCCTCCTGCATCACGATATCCAGCTTTTCCCTGGGATAATAGATCAGGGTCGCCAGAGATTTAATATCCCGGTTGCTCAGCGAATTTTCAAATACCTCGTCGATCTTGCGCCTGACCGCTCCCGAACCGTTTTTCAGCACATGGTTGAACTGCTCGTACTCGCCGTGGATATCCGTAAGGAAATGCTCCGTGCCCTTTGGCAGGTTTAAGATGGACTGGAGATTAATGATCTCCGTGGAAGCCGAGGCGATATCCGGGTACTGGTTGGCAAGGCTTTTTATAAATTTTAATTCCAGCTCGTTCATTTCATTCATGACTTTTCCTTCTCCCAAGGCCTTCATTCCAGACCGATGACGTCGCTCATGTCATACAGGCCTGCCGCCTTTCCCTTCAGGAACTTGGCTGCCTGTATGGCGCCCTTTCCAAACACGGCCTTGGAATAAGCGGAGTGTGAGAAGGTGACCACCTCGTCCGTCCCCGCAAAAATCACGTCATGGTCTCCCACAATGGTTCCGCCCCTCACCGCCGAAAAGCCGATTTCCTTCTCCGGGCGTTTTTCCCTTCTTTCGCTTCGGTCAAACACGTACTCGTAGGCGTTTCCCAAGGCTTCATTTACGGAATCCCCCAGAGCCAGCGCCGTCCCGCTTGGCGCATCCAGCTTCTGGTTGTGGTGCTTTTCCACGATTTCAATATCAAACCCGGCAGGACCCAGGATCCCGGCCGCGCTCTTTAAAAGCTTAAGGAGCAGATTGATGCCGAGAGACATGTTGGCGGATTTGAGGATCGCCGTCCTGCCCGCCGTCTCCTTTACCCGCTCGATCTGCCTGGGTGAGAGGCCGGTGGTACACAGCACGCAGGGAACCTTTCTTTCCCCGCAGTAGGTGAGGAGATCATCCGCAGCCGCCGCCACGCTGAAATCAATCACCGCATCCGCCGCCACATCACAGTCCCCGATCTTCGCAAACACGGGAAAAGGATTTTTCCCCTCGTCAAAAGCGTCAACTCCGGCCACAATCGTTATCTCCGGATCTGCGGCAATGAGGTCGCCCACCATCCGGCCCATTTTCCCGTTACACCCATGCAAAATTACTTCCGTCATATGTTCCATTTCTCCTTCCTGATCTGCCGTCCCGCATTTTCCTACAAAATACCGTATTCCTTCATAGCTTTTTCCAGCTTAAGCACATGAGTCTCCTCCATCTCGGTAAGCGGCATGCGCAGGAAACCTTCTCCCTTTCCCATCAGTTCAAGAGCCTTCTTCACCGGAATCGGGTTTACCTCGCAAAACAGCGCCTTGCACAGGGGTATGGCCCGAAGCTGCTCCGCACAGCTTCCCGCAACGTCGCCCTCGAAAAACTTCGCACAGATGTCATGGGTCTGTCCGGGAGCCACGTTGGACAAAACGGAGATCACGCCCTTTCCGCCCAGGGCAAGAAGAGGCACGATCTGGTCATCGTTGCCGGAGTACAGATCCACCCTGCCCTGCGCAAGGGACATAAGCTTTACGATCTGGCTGATGTTGCCGCTGGCCTCCTTCACGCCCACGATGTTCGCAACATCCGTGCACAGCCTCACCACCGTCTCCGGCTCGACGTTGCAGCCCGTGCGGCTGGGGACATTGTAGATAATGCAGGGGATCTTTACCGAATCCGCTATGGTCTTGTAGTGGGCATAAAGGCCGTTCTGCGTCGCCTTATTATAGTAGGGCGTCACCAGAAGAAGGCCGTCCACTCCGTACTTTTCCGCCTCCGTTGAGAGATAAACCGCTGTCTGGGTGCAGTTCGAACCCGTTCCCGCAATCACGGGGATTCTTCCCGCCACTTTTTCGGCACAGTACCGGATCACATCCAGATGCTCCTCATGGGTCAGGGTGGAGGACTCCCCCGTAGTTCCGCAGACAATGATGGCGTCGGTCCTGTTCGCAATCTGGAACTCGATCAATTCCGCAAATTTTTCGTAGTTCACTTCCCCGTTTTCCTTAAATGGTGTGACAATCGCAACACCCGCTCCTGTAAATAATGACATACTGATACCATTCCTTTCCTGAAAATTCTTTTTCAATTTCATCTGTGCGCCGGGCACCCGTCAGCAGCAAACTTAAATATACTGACCTACAGAGAAAAGCCGGCGCACAAAACGCACACCGACTTTTCTCTGTCATATACCTTCTGTCATATACGACAACCATCCGGATAGCGCCCCATCAGAAACTGATGACAGTCATACAGCTCTTAACTGTATCCCCAAGAGCTTATCTGCAGGATCACAAGCTCTTTCGGCGTTTTTTCCTTTCATTTTTCTTCCTATGTGCCTGCCACATCCAAAAAATTACTCATAAAACACGCAACCTCTATCTCGCCTATAAAATTGTCCGCAACCGGTCTGTCAGCACGCAGGCCTGTTACTTTTTGAGTTAAAATAATCATAGCACCATGCCATGACGCTGTCAATGCATGGATGCTATGATTTTATGCTTTCAATCTTGCAAAAAATGCGTTACCGCCGCTTTTACCAGCGCTTATATTTCAGGGATTCCACCCGTGTGACCTCGTCGGCCAGCATACAAATTTCATCGTTTAAAAGGATTCCCGTGAGGATAACGTCCGTCTCCTCATTCCTTGCTTCCAGCAGGGTTTTCAGCTCCTCAATCGTGATAATCTGGTTATCCACAAGCCCCAGGACTTCGTCCAGAATCAGCAGATCGCACTCTCCGGTCGCCAGAACCTTCTTGGCAAAATTCAGGCCGTTTTTGATGTTGGCGATCTCCTCCTTCTTTTTCTCATCAGAAAGCTCCCGAAAGTCATCCACGCTCTTTTCAAAACGGAAAAGTCTGATCTCCGGCTCAAGCCTGCTGATAAACTCAGAGCTCCTAAGGCCCCTGCCCTTCAGAAACTGAATGATCATCACGCTCTCTCCCACCGCCGCCGACATAATCGCCTGACCGTAAGCCGCCGGAGATTTGCCATGTCCGTCCCCGCTGTATATGTGTACCCGCCCCTTTTTCATATTCCGCACCTCTTATACAATTAAATGATGTTGCTTACATCTTAGCGCTTATCATACCACAGAAATGCGAAAAAAGCAATATTGCCGGCAGGTCCGGATCCCTCTCTAGGCTCTCATGGGATCCTCATCCATATTTTCAAGAAGCTCCAGCTTGCTTACGGAAACCTCGTAGGCCACTCTCTTTTCCGCCTGGTCATCGGAAATCTTCTTCATATATTCCCTGCTCTGGATCCTGCCCCAGATCTCACATCTCGTGCCCACGTGAAAGTTATTTGCGTATCTCGCATTTCTTCCCCAGCAGATACAGGGAATGTAGTCGCTCTTCCCATAGGGCCTGTTTACCGCAAGAAGAAGATCCGCAATCTCTCTTCCAAGAGGCGTCCTGCGGTAGATCGGCTCCTTGCAGATAAAGCCGTCCAGATAAATCTGATTGGTTTTGGCGCTCTCCTCGATTTCCTCCATAAACTCGATTTCCCTTGCAAAAACGGAAAGCACCAGTCTGTTCTTTCTCTCCTCATGTCTGTTATAGGAACGGAACTGCCCGGAAACCATGATGTTCTGCCCTTTATAATCGCCGTTCACATCCAGAAGGCGCTCGGATACCATAAGCGGAATGATATCGCTGGAGTCGCTGAGCCTCTCCACTTTTACATCCACCATGTAAAAGCCCTCCCCGAAGATTTCGTGGCTGAAAACAAAGTCACTGACAATCTGTCCCATAATTACCACCTGGTTGTTTTCAATTACCTTATCTGTCATAGTTTTTCTCCCTTTTACACTTTATGAATTTTATGTACGTATTATATTTATATCATCTTTCGTGCGAAGAAAGAACATTAATTCATCGCACAAATCGACGCTTCTGCTCTTTACAAGGCGGAAACATTAGTGTATACTACGTTAAGCAATTTTGCTGTGACACTTGAATGTTTTGAAAGGCATAAAATTATGAGACAAAAAAGAGAAGATATACGAAATATTGCGATCATTGCCCATGTTGACCATGGGAAAACCACTCTGGTGGACGAGCTTCTAAAGCAGAGCGGCGTGTTCCGCGAAAATCAGGACGTGGCGGAACGCGTCATGGATTCCAACGACATCGAGAGGGAGCGCGGCATCACCATCCTCTCCAAGAACACCGCAGTCATCTACAAAGGCACCAAGATCAATATCATCGACACACCGGGCCATGCGGACTTCGGCGGCGAGGTGGAGCGCGTCCTTAAGATGGTAAACGGCGTGATTCTGGTTGTGGACGCCTTCGAGGGCGCCATGCCCCAGACCAAGTTCGTGCTGCGAAAGGCGCTGGAGCTGGAGCTGCCCGTTATCGTGTGCATCAACAAGATCGACCGCCCGGAGGCGCGCCCTGCGGAGGTCATCGACGAGGTGTTGGAGCTTTTTATCGAGCTTGACGCCAGCGAGGAGCAGCTGGACTGCCCCTTTGTCTTCGCCTCCGCAAGGACGGGAACCGCATCCCTTGACATGGAGAAGCCTGGCGAAAACATGGTTCCCCTTTTTGAGACGATCCTGGACTATATTCCGGCTCCCGAGGGAGATCCGGACGCCGGAACCCAGATCCTGATCAGCACCATCGATTACAATGAATATGTGGGACGCATCGGCGTGGGAAAGGTGGACAACGGCTCCGTTCGTGTAAACCAGGAAATGGTAATCGTCAACCACCACGATCCTGACAAACAGAAAAAGGTGAAAATCAGCAAGCTCTACGAGTTTGACGGCCTGAACAAGGTGGACGCCGCACAGGCGGGTATCGGCTCCATCGTGGCCATCTCCGGTATCTCGGACATCCGGATCGGCGACACCCTGTGCTCGCCGGAAAACCCGGTTCCCATCCCTTTCCAGAAGATTTCGGAGCCCACCATTGCCATGCATTTTATCGTAAACGACTCCCCCCTTGCCGGACAGGAGGGAAAATATGTGACCAGCCGCCATCTTCGGGACCGCCTGTTCCGGGAGCTGAACACGGACGTGTCTTTACGTGTGGAGGAGACGGACACCACCGAGGCCTTTAAGGTATCGGGCCGGGGCGAGCTGCACCTGTCCGTTCTGATTGAAAACATGCGCCGGGAGGGTTATGAATTTGCGGTCAGCAAGGCCGAGGTTCTCTACCGGACGGATGAAAACGGGAAAAAGTTAGAGCCAATGGAGCTTTGCTATATTGACGTGCCCGAGGAATTTTCCGGCTCCATTATCGAGAAACTGAGCCAGCGAAAGGGCGAGCTGCAGAGCATGGGAAGCGCCTCCGGCGGCTACACCCGTCTGGAATTTTCCATTCCCTCTCGGGGACTGATCGGATACCGGGGCGAATTCCTTACGGACACCAAGGGAAACGGCATCATGAACAGCGTGTTCGACGGCTACGGCCCCTACAAGGGAGATATCCAGTACCGCAAGCAGGGATCTCTCATCGCTTTTGAGGCCGGAGAGGCCATCACCTACGGCCTTTACAACGCCCAGGAGCGGGGTACTCTCTTTATCGGCCCCGGCGAAAAGGTTTACTCCGGAATGGTGGTGGGCCAGAACGGCCGAGGGGAGGATATCGAGCTGAACGTCTGCAAGAAGAAGCAGCTCACAAACACCCGTTCTTCCAGTGCGGACGAGGCGCTGCGCCTTACGCCTCCCAAAATCCTAAGTCTCGAGCAGGCGCTGGATTTCATCGACACGGACGAGCTTTTGGAGGTCACGCCGAAATCCCTTCGGATCCGCAAAAAAATACTTGACCCGACCATGCGCAAGAGAGCGGCCATGCGGGCGGCGGCGCTTTCCCAATAATACTTTGCTTTCGGAATCGGCAAAATGGAACAAGCTTTTAAAAAGAGGCCGTGGAGATCTCCACAGCCTCTTTTTGACAGATAACCCGCGCCTGTTCAAATATGCAGCAACACCGTCGCAATCCTGAAATAGATCAGAAGAGAGAGGGCGTCCACGATGGTGGTGATAAAGGGGCTTGCCATCACCGCCGGGTCGAATCCCACCTTTTGGGCAAGCATGGGGAGCGTACAGCCCACGATCTTTGCGATCAGCACGGCCGAGGTCAGTGTAAGGCATACCACCGCCGCCACCGGTACCGCCACGCTGTCAAAGACAAGGAGCTTTACAAAGTTGGCTGCCGCCAGCGTAAGGCCGCACAGCAAAGCCACTCTGGCCTCCTTCCACACCACCCGAAGCAGATCGGAAAAGGCAATCTCATCCAGAGACAGTCCGCGGATTATGGTCACACTGGCCTGTCCCCCTGCGTTTCCCCCGGTATCCATCAACATGGGAATGTATGCGGTGAGAACCACGCAGGCGCTCAATGCGCTCTCAAAGGAAGTGATGATACTGCCCGTAAACGCGGCGGAAATCATCAAAAGCAGAAGCCAGGGGATCCTCTTTTTCCAGGTCTCAAACACCCCCGTCCTCATATAGGGCTTGTCCGACGGCACGATAGCCGCCATCTTCTCCATATCCTCCGTGGCCTCTTCCTGCAGGATATCCACCACGTCGTCCACCGTGATAATTCCCACCAGACGGTTTTCATTGTCCACCACGGGCATGGCGGTGAAGTCGTACTTCTGGAACTGTCTTGCCACTTCCTCCTGATCCATCAGTGTGTTGATAAAGATCACGTGCTCATGCATGATCTCCCCGATCACCGCATCTGCGGGGCTGATCAGCAGATACCGCAGGGCCACCGTTCCCACCAGCGTCCTCTTCTGGTCCAGCACATAGCAGATATTGATGGTCTCACTGTCCATCCCGATCTGCCGGATGCGCATAATGGCCTCCTCCACAGTCATATTTTCCTTCAGATCCACATACTCCACGGTCATAATGCTGCCTGCGGAATCCTCCGGATAGCGGAGCAGGTGGTTAATATCCCTTCTCGTCTCCGCACTTGCGTTTACGAGAAGCTTTTTTACAATGTTGGCCGGCATTTCCTCCAGAAGATCCGTGGCGTCGTCCGCCATCAGATTGTTAATGATACCTGCCGCTTCCTTATCCGAGAGCCTTGTGATAATAAACTGCTGGCTGTCCACCTCCAGATAGGAAAACACGTCGGCAGCCGTATCCTTGGGGAGAATTCTGAATATTTTAAGCAGCTCCTCCTCCTTGAGCTCTTCCATGAGCGCCGCCGCATCCGCTTCGTTCATATCCGCCATTCTCTGCCGGAGAGTGGTATACTGCCTGGTTTCCAGTAATTCCCTGATTACTTCCAAATCTCTGATCTCATCCATAGCAAATCTCCTTCATATGTGATTTTTATGCTCCAACTGTGAGGAGGAATGTCCGTACTGCCTGACTGTGTACTTTTCTTCATAAAAACCACCACCTTTCCGGAAATTGCTTTTCCTTACTTTAATCCATCTGTCCTTTTTTGTCAACAAACCGGCCCCTGAACAGTCATTATAATTCCCCTAGGCTTCCTCTGTCATATAATAACTCTTTTCCAGGATTTCTATTCCCGCCCTGGCACCGGTGCACTCCGTAAGCTCCTTCATAAGAAAGTCCGCATCCTCACGGGGAACCCGGATTTTAAGGCTCACCCGGTCCGCATACTGCGAATCCAGTATGGGGATCTTCCGGTTCCCCAGAAAATACTGAATCCTTCCAAGATCCGTATAATCGGTATGGATCAGAAGAAGGAATCCATAGCGCATGACGGCGATGCCCGCCTTTGCCAGCCCTGCCTTTGCCGCCTCCGTATAAGCTCTCACGAGACCGCCCGTTCCAAGCAGCACGCCGCCGAAATACCGGGTGACCACCACCACGGTGTCGGTAAGCCCCATTGCGTTTATCACCTCAAGGATCGGCTTTCCCGCAGTACCGCCCGGCTCGCCGTCGTCACTGCATCTGGAAAGCTCCCTGTTTTTTCCGATCACAAAGGCCGGGCAGTTATGCCTTGCGTCATAATGCTTCTTCCGGACGGATTCGATAAAGGCCGCCGCCTCCTGCTCGCTCCTGGCCGGAGATACCGCCGCGATAAAACGGGATTTCTTTTCCACTATCTCCCCTTCCGCGGCCTGACAGACAATCTTATAAGGAAGAAAAATCTCCTTTGTTTCTTCTGTTTTCATCACCGTTCCCCTTCCTTTTTCTCCTTAAGAGTTTACCACATGAGAGAATAAAAGTGCAGTATTTTGCGAATAATTCTTAATAAACTATAAAAAACCTTTATTTCAATCCCACAATTTGGTATACTCTATATTTGTAATAATGATTTTAATGTTTTATTATGGAGGCATATACATGAACTACAGTAAAAGAGGGATTAAGGCCAAACAGAAATCCCTTCATGCTACATCTTCAAAATGGAGCAAAAAGCTATTGCTGGCCGTCCTGAATCTTTCCCTTCTTGCCGTTATCTCCATCGGTGTCATCGGCGCCAGCATGGGTATCGGCATTTTTAAAGGAGTGATTGACACGGCGCCCAGCATCGGCAACATCGATGTTACCCCCTCCGGCTTTTCCACTTTCGTGTACGACCTGGAGGGCAACCAGATCGGCAAGCTCATTGCCGCCGATTCCAACCGTATCCCGGTAGCCCAGGATATGATCCCCGAGAATCTGGCCCACGCATTCGTGGCAATAGAGGACGAACGTTTTTATGAGCACAACGGCATTGATATCAAGGGAATCATCCGCGCCGCCTATGTCGGCATCTCAAACGGCTTCCACTTCTCGGAGGGAGCCAGCACCATCACGCAGCAGCTGCTCAAGAACAACGTGTTTACCAACTGGACAAGCGAGGAAGGCTTTGCCGAAAAGATGAAGCGCAAAATCCAGGAACAGTACCTCGCAATCGAGCTGACCAAAACCATGTCCAAGGAAGACGTGCTTCTGAATTATATGAACACCATCAACCTGGGACAGAATACGCTTGGCGTGCAGGCGGCATCCCTGCGTTACTTCAACAAATCCGTAAACACTCTGAACCTGTCCGAATGCGCCGTGATCGCGGCGATTACCCAGAACCCTTCCCGTTTTAATCCGATTTCCCATCCGGACAAAAACGCCGAACGACGGGCCAAGGTTCTTGGAAACATGCTGGAACAGGGCTATATCGACCAGGCGCAGTACGACGAGGCCATGGCGGACGACGTCTATTCCCGCATTCAGATTGTAAATGAGGAGGTGGATGAGGATGCAGTTAATACATACTTCGTGGACGCATTAACTGACGATATCATGGAAGACCTTCTTGCCGCCGGCTACAATGAGACCCAGGCCTACACGCTGCTCTACAGCGGCGGCCTCAAGATTTACGCAACTCAGGATCCCCACATTCAGGCGATCTGCGACGAGGTTTTTGCCAACGAGGAAAATTATCCCGCAGACGTGCGGTGGTACCTGAATTACGAGCTGACCATCCAGAAATCCAACGGGGATTTTGAAAACCACAGCACGGAAATGTTCCGCTCCTATTTCCGGCAGATCAACTCCTCCTTCAACCTCATCTATAATTCCCAGGAGGAAGCTCATGCCGCAATCGAGGAGTACAAGGCCGCAGTCATGGAAGCCGGCGATGAGGTATACGGCGAAAATATCAATATGACGCCCCAGCCCCAGGTTTCCATCGTGGTGGAGGATCAGAGCACCGGATACGTGGTCGCCATGGTGGGCGGCAGGGGCCGCAAGGAGGGCAGCCGGACCTTGAACCGGGCTACCGATACCAAGCGCCAGCCCGGATCCACCTTCAAGATCGTGGCCGTCTATGCGCCGGCCCTTGACAGTGCAGGGCTTACCCTGGCCACGGTGCAGAACGACGCACCCTTCAACTATGCGGACGGAAGACCTGTCAGCAACTGGTATTCCACGGGGTACCGGGGACTCAATTCCCTGCGGGAGGGCATCCGGGAATCCATGAATATCATAGCGGTCAAGACTCTCACGCAGATCTCGCCGCAGCTTGGATTTGATTACCTGAAAAATTTCGGTTTCACCACCCTGGTGGACCGGGAGGAGATCACCGTAAACGGCAAGACCGAGATCTTCTCCGATATTCAGCAGTCCCTTGCCCTGGGCGGCGTGACCTACGGCGTGACCAACGAGGAGCTGAATGCGGCTTACGCCACCATCGCAAACGGCGGTACTTATATCAAGCCCAAGCTCTATACCAAGGTGCTCGATCACGACGGCAACGTGGTGCTGGACAACACCCTGCCCCAGTCCCGGCAGGTAATCAAGGAAACCACGGCCTGGCTTCTCACCGACGCCATGGTGGACGTGGTGACCACCGGTACCGGAGCTTCCGTGAACTTTGGCAATATGGCAATGGCCGGCAAAACCGGTACCACCTCCGATTACAACGACGTATGGTTTTCCGGCTACACGCCCTACTACACGGCATCCGTTTGGACCGGCTACGACAATAACACCAAGCTCCGTCAGGGCGAGGAGCGGAATCTGGCAAAAAGGCTCTGGCGGGCCTGCATGTCAAAGATACACGAGGAGCTGCCAAGCCAGTCCTTCCAGATGCCCGCAAGCGGAATCGTTACCGCCACCGTCTGTTCCAAGTCCGGCAAGCTTCCGATTCCTGGCCTGTGCGACGGAACCATACGGTCGGAGTACTTTGCGGAGGGCACTGTCCCTACCGAGAGCTGCAACGTGCATTATCAGGGCTTTGTATGCCCTTACAGCAACCTTCCGGCCAACGATCCCTGTCCCTTCAAGGTGCAGGGCGTTCTGGAACTGACGCCTCCCGAGGACGCTTCCCTGCTCCAGGGATCCGGAACGGTTCCCGCCGAGCCCATTACCCAGGAGGTCACGAACCCGGACGGAACCGTATCCACCATCACGATACCACAGGCAAACACAAACACGTGTATTCATACCTTTGAATATATGGCACAGCCCGGTATCGAGGGTATTATTGAACAGCAGCGAAACGAGATGACCGCCGCCCAACAGGCCGCCATCCAGGCGGCTCAGGAAGCGGCAGCGGCTCAGGCGGCCGCCGAAGGGCAGGCGCCTCCTGCCGAGGCTCCAGCTCCGGAAGCTCCTCCCGCCGAATAGGATCAGCCCTGAGCTGCGGCACCCATCCTCTTATAGGATTGCGCAGAAAGCGCCATGGAGATTCGCATCCATGGCGCTTATCTTTTCCGTGTCTGTGGCAGAATCTTTCGCTGTCACAGTATCTTTTTATTCTTCCCTTCTCTTTTCTTTACCGCCCCGTCACCGGCCGGAACATACTATACCTTTATAAGCTTCTTCCGGCTCCATTTTCCCGACAGATAGCGGATGAAGGAGATTACGAAATTGGTTGTCCACCCCATGGGAACCGCAAACCAGACCGCCTCCACACCGATGATCCCGGCAAAGCAAAAAGCAAAGGATACCCGGATTCCCAGGTTAACCAGGTTGGCAAGCGTAAAGACCACCACATCCCCCGCTCCCCGCAGGACTCCGTCCGTAATAGCTTTCATTCCGATACAGACAAAGAAAAATGCGATGAAGGTGAGATAATCATTTCCCGTGGCAAAAGCGGATGCGTCGCTCCCTGTTTCCAGAAACGCATTTATGATCGCCTCATGAAAGACAGTCAGAATCAGACAGATTCCCACCGCAAAGGCCGCTACCATCTTAACGCCCGCCAGATACCCCTTCTTTACCCGCTCCGGCTTACCTGCTCCCAGATTCTGGGCCGTAAAGGTTGACACGGCATTTCCGGTTGCGATCATGGGAACAATGCAGATCGATTCGATCCGCATCCCAGCCGTATACCCAGCAAGAACCGATGAGCCAAAGCCGTTTACCACGGACTGTACCAGCAGCATTCCGATGGACACGATGGACTGCTGCAGCATGGAGGGGATGGCCACTTTTATCATGTTCCCCAGCATGGAGAAATCGTAGAGCTTTCTTTTTTCCTCATCCGCCTCATGCGCCTTTTGCGGATCCGTCTCCTGCGTAAAGGTTCCCAGAAGCCGCAATAACAGGCAGAAAGAGATCACGGCGGAAAGCCCCTGCGCCAGCACGGTGGCAATTGCGACGCCCGCAACTCCCAGATGAAAGGCACGCACCATCACCAGATCCATCACGATATTGAGAAGGGACGAAAAGATCAGCAAATACAGCGGCGTCCTGGAATTCCCCAATGCGTTAAATATGGAAGAAAGAATATTATACATAAACAGAAAAGGCAGGCCCAGAAAATAGATCTCCAGATAGAGAACCGCATCCGGAAGGATATTCTCCGGGGTGTTTAAGCCGGTCAGAATCCCGCGGTTTCCCAGAAGCCCCACCGCACTCAGGACAAGGCTTAAAACCAGAAAACTGATCAGCGCCGTGGAAACTGAGGTTTTCATTTTTCTGTAGATTCCCGCCCCCAGATACTGGGAGGTGATCACGCTGGCCCCGATCCCCCCGCCAATTGCGATCATGATAAACACCGTGGTGAGCGAATAGGAGGCGCCCACGGCGGCAAGCGCATCCTCTCCCACGAACTGGCCCACGATAATGGAATCAACCGTGGTATAAAACTGCTGGAACAAATTCCCAAGTATCATGGGAAGGGCAAAGAAGAACAGGGATTTGCCCGGCTGGTCTGTAATCATGTTGTACTTTTTCATCTCAACACCCATATATGCCTTTCTCTTTTCTACATAGAATATTTCCTGTATCCCGTCCCATTATAACAGCTGTCAGATGCTTTTTCCACTGTTGCCGCCACAATCTTCCCTTTTCACGCTCCTTTTTTTATTCTATATGAATTATTTTTTAAGATTTTATTAACATGATTGCAAATACAAATTTTGGATGATACTATAAGTATAGATTGAAAGCGGAATTTTATGAAGACAGGCTTCATAAGCAATAGCAAAGCCGTTGCTTTCGCAGACCGAGAGGTAAAGCTTTTAAGGCAATGACCTGCCTGCAGGGATCACTCCCGTATGCACGAACTGCTGTGAAAAGAATGCGAAAAGTGGCAGAACAAGAGACCTTATTTTTTGCGCCCATTTTTAGAGCGCCTGTGGTTTGGTTTCGTTCTGGCACTTTTCTTCTTTTTCCGCTCCCAATCTGAATATACCGCATACACAAGGTATTTCAGGAGGTTTATTTTGTTTGTCTCTTTCATGTTTCCTGTTTTTTTAATAACTGCGGCCCTCTTTTACTTCGCCGCACCCGGAAAGTACCGTCCCGCCCTGCTTTTTGCATTCAGCTGCCTTTTCTGCTCATGGCTGGGACTGCGCTCCCTTTTCTTTGTCTTCGTCCTCTCGGTCTTCACGTTCTTTGCCGCGCGGCTGATTGAGAAAAACCGGCTTTGCGCCCATCCGCTGCGCAGCAGAATATGGAGCGTTTTTTCTATCGCCTTCTGCCTCCTTCTGATGGCCGGATACAAATACATTCCCTATTTTCTGCAGGTCAGGGGCCTTACGGAGCTTGTTCCCGATCCCGTCCTCGGACATTTGGCCGTTCCCATCGGGCTGTCCTTTTACCTGTTTCAGGCCATCGGCTATCTTGCGGATGTTTCCGCCGGAAAATGCTCCTCAGAGACGAATTTCATCTATTTCGGCCTGTATATGACTTATTTTCCCAAATTCGTAAGCGGTCCCATCGAAAGCTTCCAGGATTTTGTCCCGCAGCTGTCAAAACTCCGGAAGCTCAAATTCCTGGACAGAGGAAGGCTCTCCCTGGCCTTCACCTATCTGTTATACGGTTACTTTATGAAGTTGGTGATCGCAGACCGTCTCTCCCCTTTGGTTGGCGTCATTTTTGAAGCGCCTGAAAATTTTGACAGTCTCTGGCTGGCCATCGGAGCCTTTCTTTACACCATACAGATTTACTGTGACTTTGCAGGATATTCCTTTATTGCCCTCGGCTGTTCCAGATTGTTTGGGATTTCCCTTACCCCCAATTTTGTCACGCCCTACTTTGCGGAGAATATCACGCAGTTCTGGCGCAGGTGGCATGTATCCTTAAGCCGCTGGCTGCGCGACTATGTTTATATCCCTCTCGGCGGCAACCGCAAGGGGTTTTGGCGCAAATGCGTCAACACGTTAATCGTCTTTCTCCTCTGCGGCATGTGGCACGGCGCAGGACTTTCCTTTGTGGCGTGGGGTCTTCTTCACGGGCTCTTTTGCGTGGCGGATTCCCTGTTGAAAAAAAGAGGGAAAAAACTGCCCTTTAGCCGCCTTACAACCTTCCTGGAGGTCGCCTTTGCCTGGATTTTTTTCCGTGCAAGCGGTTTGGGTTCCGCCCTGAAATATATTTTTCTTCTGTTTACCTGCGGAATCCGTCCCGGCCAGACGCAGGAGATACTAAAAACGCTGAATCTGGATCTGATTGAAATCCTGGTGATTCTGATCGGAATCCTCCTTGTCTTTCTTATGGATTATCACGGGTACAAAAATCACATGCTTTTTCCCGAGCTTGTCCAGGAGAAAGATAATTCGGTGCGGTACATGATCTTTTATGTTCTGATCATCCTTTTGTTTATTTTCGGGATCTACGGCCCCGGCTATCACACGGAACAGTTTATCTATATGCAGTTTTAAGATATTATTCGAGGAGAAAGCGTTATGAAAAAAAGAACCTCAAGAATCCTGTTTGTCCTGCTTTTGCTGGTCACCTTTTATCTTGTATCAAAGGTGCTCAGCGTCAAATCCACGCACGGAATTGAACAGAAGGCGGGAATGTACTGGCAGCCCCGCAATTCCATTGACGCCGTGATGATGGGAACGAGCCATATTCACTGCAATGTCAATACAGGGCTTTTGTGGGATGAATACGGAATTGCCGCCTACGATTACAGCGGGGCGGAACAGCCTCTTTGGATGACCTATTACTATTTAAAGGAATTATACAAGTACCAGAATCCCAAGGTAATCCTCCTTGATCTGTATGCGCCCGCACGTTTTAAGGAGGATTACCAGTACACATGGATTGCGGAAAATATCTACGGCATGCGTTTTTCCCTGAATAAGCTGGAAATGCTTTCCGTCAGTGTGGAGCCCGACAGGCTTTTTGACTATTTTCCTTCCTTTCTGGTCTATCACAGCCGCTATGACGATCTGGAGGCCGAGGATTTCGAAAATTTCTTCTGGAACGGCGAACAACTGGAAAACTTCAAGGGCTATACGCCCTATCTGCTTCGGGAGGCGCAGACCTGCCCCCATGTAACCGAGAAAGAGGCGGGCGGCTTTTCCGAAAAATCGCTGAAATACCTGCTGAAGATCATAGACTATACCAAAAAGAAGGGGACGAAGCTGATTCTGATGGTGGCGCCCTATGTGGTCACGGACGAGGATATGCGCACCTACAACCAGGCGGCTCAAATTGCCAGGGAAAACGATCTTACCTTTATTGATTTTAACAGCTGTTATGACAAGATCGGGCTTGATTTTGATGTGGACTTCAATGACGAATCCCACCTGAATTACTGGGGGAGCTGCAAGTTTTCCAGATATCTGGGAAAGCTGCTTTCGGACGATCTCTCGCTTCCTGACCGAAGGGGCGAGGAGGGCTATGAATCCTGGGATGAGAACGCAAGGCTGATTCGCGAGTACGTGAGTAACAGTTCAGCCGTGCAGGATTGATGGTATGATTTATCCCTGGAAGCTTGCTCACTAAGGACAAATCGTACCATCAATCCTATAGGGCGGACGCCCGGCATGAAATAAGCCGCCGGCAATTCCTGATATCGCCAGAGAGCAGATTACCATCCGGCGGCTTATGAATGGCTTGGCTGAAAAGTAACCAATGTGGCATCAAACTTGTAAAAATGCTTCGAAATAGAGTTGACAAACCAATTTGTGACATGCTATAATAAGTTTTGTTGGTGCTAAGCATCACAGGCTGCTATAGCACAGTCGGTAGTGCGCAACATTGGTAGTGTTGAGGTCACCAGTTCGATTCTGGTTAGCAGCTCTGAAAAGGGTTAAAATAAAGGCTTTTCAAGGAAATCTCTTTGAAATGCCTTTATTTTTATTATACTAACCGAACCAATGATTCTTTTCTATTTACTATCTGTTTTTGGGTAGGAAATTCGCGGTTTGGGAAAGAAATCATACTATTACCATACTATTCTACTAAAGGGGTATGAATCATTGAATTTCAAAGGGATTCATGGAAAGACACCTGATATTTTTGAAAATTTTATTAAGAATCACAAATTTATTGTTTTTCCAGTATCCGTTTGTTATACTTTAATTGAAAATGTATAAAATTATGAATTGACAGAAAGTATATTTTGTGTACGGCTTAAATTGTTATATATCATTATTGGATATTAGCAGATTAATTAATATAAATACAAATATAGCTGAAAGGATGTGTTTTTATGGCATATGATACATTGGTTAGAGAAGCGAAAGACCTTCCCGAAGATATGATAGAAAAGGTAATTGAATTTATGAGATTTTTGAAATATGCATCTAAAAAGGAACAAACAGAGCATTCTTTAAGCGATGGCATTGCATTTCACAGGTCGGTAAATCCGTTAGCAGATGAATTTATTTCTATTGCAGAGGATTTTGACGAAACACCAGAATGTTTTAAAGAGTATATATAATGTATCTGTTGGACACAAACGCTTTGCTATTCTTTTTATATGATAGTGAAAAATTTTCAAAAAGAGCATCAGAGGTAATTTACCATAATGATGAAAAAATCTGTGTAAGCATTGTTTCCCTGTGGGAAATTGCAATTAAGTCAAGTATTGGGAAACTGGAAATTAAAAGTTCAATTTCTAAAATTGCAGAAACGTGTGAAAAAGAGCAATTTGATATTCTTTCTATAAAACCGTTTCACCTTGACGAAATCGGACGACTTCCCATGATTCATGGAGACCCATTTGACCGATTGATTATTTCACAGGCTATTGTAAAAAATCTGATAATTATTACAAAAGACGGAACAATACCGTTATATAATGTTAAGGTTCTGTGGTAAGCTGAAACGATATAGAGGTATTCATTTTCCAGGACGTCCGAGGATTGATTTTAGGGATTGGGATATTTAAATGACCAACCAAAAGAGATTAAAACCGATATACGGATGACTGGGAGGCCCAGGGAATGGGATATGGGGATTGATTCATGGTGTACCGATTCAGAAAAGAAATATTTTTTCTGATTTTATTGACAATTTTCATAACATTTGATTCAATTAGATGAATATAAAAAGTTGAGAGAAAATTTATCAATTTGACTGTGTGATAGTCGCAAGTGCTTAGAGAAGCAAAAGTTTACCTAGCGGGGTAAGTATGCTTCTTTTTTTGTTGTCTGAAAATATACTATCAAAATTATAAGATGAAAGAACGTGATACTATCACAAAAGAACGAAAAACGAGAATGGTAAAGGATAAGGCCAAACAAGGTACAGACGGTTATACATTTGAAGTTAGTTTTCAAGGAGATTTAAAGAATTTGCCAAAACAGCCTTTAATCAATGAACAAGGAAAAAGGTATGGTTCAGTTGAGGTCAAGGACAAAAAAGCTACTGTTGCATTAGTATTACCACAGTTTGTCAGAGATAATAATGTACAACCTTTTACAATTAAAGATTCTATCTATTTAGAAATCATAAATTGTGATTGTGAAAAACAGCTGAAACAGCTTCTAGGGGGTGAATTACATAGCAAAGTAAAATCTATTGAATGTAACATTACACAGAGAGTCAGCGGAGAAACTACCCAATCAGATTGTTGTTTTTCAGATTAAAGGGGCATCCGATTTGCAGATTATTTTCTACAAAAAGGAACTCCTTATAAATTTTCTGTCACATTATTAGAAAACAGTTCTGCACATTATCAGGAACGGAAAATACCCCTATGCAAATTAATTGCGCAGGGGTATTTCTTTCCGGAGAGCTCAGAATGGAAGTTCTTTTCTTCCTCTGTCAGAGATTATGGGCCGGGGAGAGGGGGATCTGGGAGTAAGGGACGATACTGGAAGGGAGAAGTGCGTGGGTGGCATCGCAGAGGCTGCACTGCACCCTGCGGACAACCAGAGGGATCTTCCCCATTGCCGTCTTGACATGGCGGGTATAGCCCCCATGCCCCACAAGGCAGCCGTGGCGGAAGCGTCCGCCATGGCGTGGGTAAGGGCAGGGACACAAACTTTGGTCGGTGTGGGTCCCTGCTCTTTTTCTGCGTAACAGATAGAATGATAACACAAAAGGTATGGAGATAAAATAATCTGACGGAAAATATATCAGATTAAAATATCCCATACCTTATTTAATTTGGAGAAAAACTGGGGATTTTGGTTCAGATAAACTAACAAATAACAATTTATTCATATCCTTACCATACCCTCAATGTATACACTGAGGGTATCAAATCCGCATGCCCCCGTCAAGTAAAAATCACGTGTAATACTGCGCCTGGGCGTGCCAGAGCTGATAATACATGCCGTCTTTTGCCAAAACCAGCTCGTCGTGACCGCCCTTCTGCACCAGCCTTCCCTTATCAAACACGACGACGGTGTCGCAGAACCTACAGGATGAGAGCCGGTGGCTGATGTAAACGGCCGTCCTGTCCCCCGCAATCTCGTTGAATCTGGAATACACCTCGTATTCCGCAACCGGATCCAGGGCGGCGGTTGGCTCGTCCAGGATCACAAACGGCGCATCCTTGTAGAGCGCCCTGGCAAGAGCGGCTTTCTGCGCCTCGCCGCCGGAAATCTCCACACCGTTTTCCCCGAAGTCCCTGTAAAGACAGGTATCAAGCCCCTCGGGCATTTCTTCAAGGCGCTCGCCCAGCCCCGCCTTTATCAGGCACTCCTTTGCCCGCTCTTTATCATACGTAACGCCTGCGGCCACGTTCTGTCCGAGGGAAAAGGAAAACAGCTTGAAATCCTGGAACACCACCGAAAAGAGGGCGATATACTCGTCATAATCATATTTGCTAATTTCCACTCCATTGAGCAGAATCTCTCCCTGCGTGGGATCATACAGACGGCAGAGAAGCTTGATCAAAGTGGTCTTTCCGCTTCCGTTCCTTCCCACCACCGCCAGCTTTTCCCCGATTCGGAATTTCAGGTTCACATGGCTCAGAGCGTCCCGGTCCGTGCCCGGATAGCGGAAGGACACGTCCCGAAACTCAATGTCGTATTCGTTATCGTCTCTCTTTTCCACGGTCAGGGATCCCTGATACCTGCGGTTTGGAAGGTCCAGATAGGCAAACAGCTTCTGCAAGTGCTGACAATAGACCTGATTGTCCGAAAGCAGATACATGAATTCCTGTACTCCTTCCCCTAACCTGGAAAGGGCCGCCACATACTGCACAATACTGCCCACCCCGAATGCGCCGAAAAACGCCTTTACCGCCACGAAAAGATAGCATACACCGTTTGCCAGTCCGATTACCACGCTGGCAGCGCCCGGAAACAGGGCCATCCAAAAGTTGTCCCCCTGATTCTCTTGTCCCTGCCGGATCAGCTTATCCAGCTCTCTTTCTGCCAGGACGCTCTGATCATAGATCCGCACATCCTTGGCCCTTTCGGGATTCATGTACAGCTCTCTTCCGAAAAATCCAAAGGTGCGGTTGAACCAGACCGTACCCTTGCACCACCTCATAAAAATCTCGTTTTCCTTTACCGTAGCCCTGGAATTGCAAATGCCTCCCGCCAGAATGCAGAGCACGACCACAGCCGCCCAAAGGGGATTGTCCACAGCGGCATTTTCCGATCTGCTGACAAAAAGCGGGCCTGCCAGAAAAAGGGCCGCCGTCAGATTGACGCCCACCCGGACCAGAACCGCCGTCCCCCAGACAAGCTGTGCCAGGCCGTTGCCAAACATATACAGGTTTTCCTCCGCCTCCTGCCTCTGATGCTGGATCTTCGCATTTTCCAGGTCGTCAAAATCCAAAGACATCTGTTTGTCGGAAAAGATCCTTCCAAACCAGCACCACATCAGCGCTTCCTTCTCATCGCCCACCCGCTTAAGGAGCCCTTTGCAGGCCGCACACAGAAAGTTGATCAGAACAATACCACACACCAAAACTGCCAGGGCCTCTATTCTCTTTTCCACCATAATCTCATCAAGAATCCTTGCGGAAAACCAGACGGAAACAAAAGGCTGCAGAGAGCTTATGAGCTCATAAACCGCTTTGTCCCGCACCAGACCGGGACAATATCTCTTCAGCATTCCAAATCCCCGCACAGTTATGGCAAAGCGTTCCCGCATCGATAGTCTGCTCATTCTTCCGCCTCCTTACCCGCTCTTTTCTCCCGGTAATATTTTGCCTGCATCTCAAACAGACGATAATATTTCCCCTTCCTTTCAAGCAGCTGCTCATGAGTGCCCTCCTCGCAGATCTTGCCGTTTTCCAACAGAATAATACGGTCGCAGAAGCTGGTGCTTGCAAGCCTGTGGGAAATAAATACGGAGGTTTTTCCCCTGCTGATTTCATTGTAGTTTTCGTACAGAGCGCTCTCCGCAATGGGATCCAAGGCCGCTGTGGGTTCGTCCAGCAGCAGAACGGGAGCCTCTCTGTACAGGGCCCTTGCCAGCAAAAGCTTTTGCACCTCGCCGCCCGAAAAATCGATCCCGTCGTCATAAATTGTCTTTCCGAACTGGCTCTCCACGCCCCTCGGAAGCTCTTTTACCTTGTCCAGGATTCCTGCCGTTTCGAGGCATCTCTGAACCCGGAAATGATCGGTCTGTTCCGCCGGCATCTCGGAAACAATTTCCTCAATGGTCACGGGCAGGAGACTGAACTGTTGAAAAACTGCGGAAAAGAGCCTGTAAAACGGTATTCTGTCATACTCACGGATATCAACGCCGTCATAAAGCACCTGCCCGCCTGTGGGATCCATCAGCCCGCAGATCAGCTTCACCAGGGTCGTCTTTCCGGCGCCGTTAAGTCCCACCACCGCCAGATGCTCGCCTGGAGAAATCCTGAGATTGATACCCGATAAGGCGTCCTGCCGCACTCCCTCGTACCGGCAGCTTACGTTTTTCAGCTCAATGACCCCGGCAAGAACGTCCGCTGGAATTTCCCTTCCTCCCTCTCTTCGAAAGGCTTCCGGATATTCCAGACAGGAACGGAAATCACTGATTTTCAGGCTCAGCTGATTCAGCTGCGATATCTGGGAAAAGATAGCTCCAAGCCAGGAGGAAAACCCTGCCACCACGCCAAAATAGAGGACAAAATCCGCAGCCGAAATCTGTCCGTTCCAGACAAGCCAGAGCAGATAAACGTAGACGGCGCTCTCCCGAAGTAAGGCCAGCGCACCGTCACAGACGGCCACGCCAAACAGCCTTTCTGTCAGCCGCCGGTGCCACCCTGCGATGCCGCTCATATTATCCCGGTAAAGATCCGAAAACCAGCGGGCCATGCCGTACAGCCGGATGTCTTTGGCAGAACGAATATCCCCGGAGGCCGCATTGATATAGTTAAGCCGCTGTTCATAGCCGATGCGTTCCTGGCGGTTCTCCTCCATCCATTTTGTGACTCTCTGATTCAAAAGAAAGCATCCGGCCGTGGTCGCCGTAAGAAACAGAATCACCAGAAAATTCAGCCTGGAAAGAATCGTCCAGAAAACACACAGTCCCAGGGCGCTTGTAAGCAGGGTGATCAGGACGTCATAAATCATTGTAAGCGGAGCATAATTTCCGTTGCAGCACGCAAAGCCTTCCGTCAAAAGCCTGCGGAACTCGCCCTTTTCCTGATTGACATAATCGGTGGTCAGGCCCTTTAGGGCAAGGCTTCGCAGATAAAAGGAATTCATGCGGAATTTTTCCTGATAAATAAATTTGGTCATAAATTTGCCGATGCCCGACAGCAGGGCGATCCCGCCCGTGAATACACAGATAACAGCGATCAGCTCCGCAAGGCTGCCCCTGTCCGTGATCCTTTCAATCACCACCTTGGGAAGAAAGGTGGTCAGAACAGGCAGCGCCGCACTGGAAAGTATGGATATGCCGCACCAACATAGCAGAGGAAAACAATACCTTGCCGTGCTTCCCATACAGTACCGCACATTTTGAATGATTGAATAGTGGATACCGCCGTCCGTGTTCGCATTCTCTTTTTTCATTCCTGTCCGCTCTCCTTTTTCATTTATTTTACCACAGAAAACGGCCCAAATAAAAATTCGTGCACCAACCGTATCTGTCAGTACACGAATCGCATTTTCCATCTGCAGGTATTGCCTTGCGGGCCGGCAGGCGCCGATCCGCAAGACAACACCGCAGATGACAATCATTCTACAGCGGGAACCAAAAACTCAGAGCTGAATGCGCCGTCCTCGCTGTTGAACTTGCACCAGCCCCCATGTTCCTCCAGGATTGCCTGCGCCCGGCGCAGCCCAAAGCCATGGAGCCCTTCCTTGCGGGACGAAAACAGGGAGCCTCTCTTCCTGCGCTTCTCCCCTGCGGAATTCAGCATGGAGAAATACAGCATTTTCCCCTTCATGGTCATATAGATGCGGATGAAACGCCCATCCGATACCTCCCTGCAGGCCTCGATCGCATTATCCAGCAGATTCCCCGCTAGGATACTCAGCTCCACATCCGAAAACGTCAGTGTATCCGGGACACAGGCCCTGACCGAGACCTCAATCCCCTCTGCCCTGGCCTGAGCTGTCTTTGCAGACAGAATCGCATCAAGGGATACGTTCCCCGTCCGCAGCAAGGTGTCCACAGTCCGCAGCTCGCGGTCAAGCGCCTCAATATAGGCAAGCGCCCGGTCCACCTCTCCGGTTTCCAGCTGTCCCTTCAGAGTCTGCAAATGGTGGTGAAAATCATGCTTGTACCCCCGCATTTTCATATAGATTGTGCGCACCTCCTTAAGGTGGCGCTCCGACTGCTCGGTGTGATATTCCACAAGTTTTAAATACGTTTTCTTTCTCATTTCGAATTTTCTCTCAGCCATGCTCGATAAACGCACGGTTTATCCCGTCATATTTTCCCCTCGCCAGCGGAACCTCAGCCCCGTTGTCCAGAAGCACGGATGTGCGTGAAATCCTTACCACGTGTCTTAAGGACACCAGATAAGAGCGGTGGGTGCGGTAAAAAGCCCCGCTGCTGAGCCTTTGTGCAAAGGACGATATATTTTCCTTGATTTTATAGGCAGGGTTCCCGGAATAAATGTCATTCTTTTCGCCGCCCTTTTCCACCGGTTCCATTCCCCGCTTTGCATAAATGACAATATAATGAAGGAACGCCTCGACGTACAGAATATCGGCTTCGAAGAGCCGGATGATTTCCCCTTCGCAGGCGACTGTCAGGGATGCGGGCTCTTCGGCCAGCCTGCGGGCCGCCTTGGAGAGCACCTCCATCAGCTTGTCCTGCGCAACCGGCTTGACAAGGTAATGCAGGGCGTCTACCTCATAGCCCTCCCCGGAAAACTCGAAATGCGAGGTAACAAAGATAATCTCCACACGGTCGTTTTCCCTGCGGATCTTTTTGGCAAGCTCGATTCCCGACATTCCCCTCATTTCCACATCCAGAAGCAGGATATGGTAATCCTTCTCTTCCTCATACTGAAACAGAAATTCCTCCGCACAGGGAAATGTCCGGACTGCCGCCAAGGCCTTCTCCTTTTGCAACCATCTGTTTACGGTCAGGGCCATAGCCTGCGCATCCTTTTCCATGTCGTCACAGATTGCTATTTTATATTTCATGCCCTTCTCCTGCAGGTTTGCCCAACAAACAAACCGTCTCTATCCCCGAGGTCCACGGGAACTGATCCACAGCCACTGCCCGCTCCACCACATAGCCGTTCGCCAGAAAAACTTCGAGATCCCGTACCAGGCTTGTGGGCTTACAGGAAATATAGAGCATTCGGCCGATCCCGTAATCCAGGATTTTTTTCAGCGCCTTTGGATGAACGCCGTCCCTGGGCGGATCCAGAATAATCAGATCCGGCTTCTCATCTATGGTATCAAGAACCCTGAGCACATCCCCGGCGATAAATTCACAGTTGGTAAGGCCGTTTAAACGGGCGTTCTCCCTGGCAGCCTCCACCGCCTCTTCCACAATTTCCACCCCGATCACCTTCCCGGCCGCAGGAGCCACCAGCTGGGCTATGGTGCCGGTTCCGCTGTAGAGGTCGAACACCACCTTGTCCGGCTTTCCATCTGCCTGCGCCGTGCCAAGATCGCCTATGTACTGCCTCGCCGTCTCGTACAGGACCTCGGCCCCCAGAGAATTTGTCTGGAAAAAGGAAAAAGCGGAAACTTTAAATTTCAGGCCCAGCAGCTCCTCGATAAAGGAATCCTGTCCATAGAGAATTTCCGTCCGGTCGCTTTGCACCACATCCGCAATGGAATCGTTAATCACATGAAGGATTCCCGCATACCGCCCCTTAAGCTTTAGGGAAAGAAGCGCCTGCTGCCACGAAGAAAGGTCCTGCTCCTGCTGGGAAGTCGTCACAAGCGCAACCAGGATCTCCCCGGTTTTCGCCGCTTTTCTCACCAGCAGATGGCGCAGATATCCCGTGTGGCGGAGTCTGTGGAAAAAGGGGATGTGCTCCCGCTCAAAATATTGCCTCGTGCAGGCGAGAATCGCCCGGTAATCCTCATCCACGATCCGGCATCCGTCCACGGTGACAATGTCATAGAAGCTTCCCCTTTTGTGCATTCCAAGGGCCAGGGGGCCGTCCTTGACTTCATCCCCAAAGGAAAATTCCATCTTGTTCCTGTATTCGTACCGGGCAGGGCTTGCCTTGATTCCCTCAAAATGCCAGGGTGCGCCCTGTCCGTCCAGCACCCCCTCGAGAAGCCGCCTGATCTGGCCTTCCTTGATCCCGAGCTGCTCCTCATAGGGCAGGGAAATATATACGCAGCCCCCGCACAGCCCAAAATGAGGGCAGGGGCTTTCCCGCTCAAGGCAAGAGCTTTCCGCAATCTCCAGCAGCCTCCCTTCCGCCTTTCCCTTCCGCACCCTGTTCACGCACGCCTTCACCTTCTGTCCGGGGAGTGCGTTTTTCACCACGCAGATCCCGTCCTGCATCGAAACAATTCCTTTGTTTGGAAAATCAATTCTCTCCACCGTTCCCTCTATAATCTGCCCTTTTTTCATAGGATTCCTATTCCTCCGCCCTTATCCTGTTTTTCGCATAGAAAACAGGATGTACAAGTTTCCTGCACATCCTGAAATTTACTTCTATGCATAAGAATCTGATACCGCACGCTCTGGGTTACTCGGCAAAATCATCCTCGTCCGCAGCGTTCTCCTGATTTGCAGCAGGGGACTGTTCAGATTTCTTCTCCTCGTCGTCTTCTTCGTCCTCGAAGAAGTCGTCCTCAAAGTCATCATCAAAATCGTCCTCGAAATCCTCCAGATAATCAGGCGTAAAATAGCGGTATACCGCATAAGCAATCGCCGCCACCGCCGCAACGGCTCCGATGATGGCAAATACCCACAAAAGGGTATTGTTTCTCTTTTCCTCGTCCCTTTTATTCCAGTAATCCTTCAATTCCTTCACATCATGTGTCCTGACAAAGTCCATCAATTCCTCGATCCTGTTCCATGTATTCATAGCTTATACCTCTCTTTCCTTCCTTAAAATACTAGTATGCCTTATCCGTATAATTTTAACAGAGAAATCAACAAATACTCAAATTTCCTTTCTTTATCCGGACATATCCGAAAGGAGATCATCCCTTCGCCGCAATCTATTATATAATATATCACTTTAACCAAAAATTTACTACCTGATTTTGAAAAATTTTACAATTTTTTCAGTTTTGCAAAAGCCGCATACATAACTTTCTGTCCGGCCCCGTCAAAATCCACTGTGACCTTGTAATCCCTTGGTCCTGGTTCCATGGCGGTAACGGTTCCCTCTCCGTACTTGATATGCGCCACCCTGTCCCCGGCATCATAGTCAGGCTTTTCACCTGCCGCCGTGCCCTTTGTGATTCCGGCGGCCCCAAGGGAACCGATTCCCCCGGCAATGTACGGCTTATTTTCCGCCGCCGTACGCTTCGGCGCAAGAACCGCCGACGGCCGAAACTTCGAAGGGGAAAGGCCTTCGGAAAACTGGCGGATCAGGGGCACCGGCGGATGGTTATCCAGGATCTCCCCGGGAATCTCCCTTACAAAACGGCTCACCGCATTGTACTGGGTCTCTCCACGGATCATTCTCTGCTTTGCACAGCACAGGGTCAACACCTGCTTTGCCCGGGTGATCCCCACATAGGCAAGGCGCCTCTCCTCCTCGACCTCCTCGGGATCGTCCCCCATGATACTCATATAGCCGGGGAAAACGCCGTCCTCCATCCCCGCAAGATAGACATTGGAAAATTCCAGTCCCTTTGCCCCGTGGAGGGTCATAAGGAGCACCTTGTCCGCAGCGCTGTCCACCTGGTCAATATCCGCAACCAAAGCAACCTCCTCCAGGAATTCACCGAGCGTCGGCGCATCATGGCTCTCCTCAAAGGCCACGATCTTGCTCACAAGCTCGTCAATATTCTCAATGCGGTCCCCCGCATCCTCTTCGTTCGAGGCTTCCAGCTCCTTTACATAGCCCGTGGTCTCTATAATGTCGTCGATCAGCTCCCGCAGGCTGTAATGAGGAGCCTTGCTGCGGAAGGTCTGTATCATGGTCACAAAGGAATCCAGCTTTGCCTTGCTTCTCCCCACGCCCGGTATCTCTCCCGCATCCCTGAGCGCATCATAAAAGCTAAGCTCCTGCTCCTCGGCATACTCTTCCACCCGTGTGATGGTGGCCGCGCCGATTCCTCTTCTTGGCACGTTGATGATCCGCTTGACCGCAAGGTCGTCCCTTCCGTTGTCAACCGTCTTTAAATAGGCGAGCAGATCCTTGATCTCCCTGCGGGAATAGAAATTCACGCCGCCCACCACATTATAGGGAATTCCCTCCAGGATAAAACGCTCCTCCAAAAGCCTCGCCTGCGCATTCGTCCGGTAAAGCACGGCGCAGTCATTGTAGCAGAACAATCCCTGCCTCTTTTTTCTGCCAATATCCTCTGCAATAAATTCCGCTTCCTCATAGGCGGTGTCAAACTGTCTGAAATGAACCGGCTCCCCTTCCTCCTGTTTCGTCCAGAGCGTCTTTTCTTTTCGGTTTTTGTTGTTGCGTATCACGGCGTTCGCCGCATTCAGCACATTCTGGGTGGAGCGGTAATTCTGCTCAAGCCGGATCACCACCGCCTCCGGATACACTTTCTCGAAATCCAGAATATTCCGGATATTGGCACCCCGGAATTTGTAGATCGACTGGTCGTCATCCCCGACCACGCAGAGATTGTGATGGGAATCAGCCAGAAGCCTTACCAGCTCGAACTGCGCCGTGTTGGTGTCCTGGTACTCGTCCACCATAATATATTTAAAACGCTCCTGGTAGCTCCTTAGCACCTCGGGACAGGACTTAAACAGTTCCACGGTCAGCACAATCAGGTCGTCAAAATCAACCGCATTATTTTTTTTGAGAGCGTCCTGATACTCCTGATAGAGCTCCGCAATCTTCTGCCCGTGGTAATCCCCCGCCGCATTCAGTCTGTACTCGTTCGGCGAGATCAGCTCGTCCTTTGCGGAGGAAATCGCCGCAAGTATGCTGCGCTCCTTCATCTTCTTGGTATCCACCTGAAGCCTCCGGCAGATATCCTTCATCACCGCTCTCTGGTCGTCCGTATCGTAGATGGTAAAACTGTTGTCATAGCCGAGCCGGTCTATGTAACGCCGCAGGATCCTGACGCAGGTGGAATGAAAGGTGGTCACCCAGATACTGCCTCCAAACTCCACGAGCTTTTCCACACGCTCCTTCATCTCGCCCGCAGCCTTGTTGGTAAAGGTAATCGCCATGATATTCCAGGGATTCACACCCATTTCTTCTATCAAATAGGCGATTCGGTGGGTGAGAACCCTGGTTTTGCCGCTTCCCGCCCCGGCAAGCAGAAGAACGGGGCCGTCAACCGTAAACACCCCTTCCCTCTGTCTCTCATTTAATGTATCGTATATGCTCATCTGCAGACTCCAATTCTTTCCACCTGTGCGGGCTGTCGCAAATCGCAGTTTCGGCCGCACAGGCGGTATTCTTTTCTTCTATCCTCAATAACACGACAGCCTGATAATAAGGGCCGCCGCCACAAGCACCGCAGCTACGGTGATCGCCACCTTCGGGATGGAAACGGGCGTCTTCCCCGAGACCTTCCCGGTCTGTCCGTTCACCATGAACTGATAGATTTTATCTTTGTATTTATAGCTGGAAATCCATACCGGCAAGAGCAGATATTTGTAGGTGACATCGCTGTAGAGCGTCTGAAAACGCAGATTCCGGATCCCGTCCGCATTTTCCCGCTTTCGGATCGTCCGCTCGATCCCGTCCGAGAGCTTGTAGTGAATGGAATCCTTTGCCATCTCCCAGCCTTCCCCAAGTCCCACCGCATAGCGCTCTGCCGCAAAACCCGCCACATACTCAGGCCTGTAGCTCTTATTTGCAGCCGTATCGTAGGGCTCGATTCCCATGAGCATGGACTGGCTGTGGTTGGTAGTGGCGCACACCAGCTCGTCGTCGAAGCTCTCTCTGTAGGTACCCTTGGTGGGATACCAGTCCGTGACGATCTCCACCTCGTCCCCCTTCTTAACTCTGCGTTCTTTTCCGTAATCCGCCCGGTATGTTGACTCGGTCTTTGCATCGAACGTCCAGTAGGGGAGATAAACCCCTTTAAAATGTCTGGCCCTTGCGCTCTCCTTCGCCAGTTTGGGGCAGAACCACTTTTTCCGGATCCAGCCCTTAAAAAGAGAAGCCGCCTTCTCATCCGTCACCTGGAAGGGAACCACTCCGCCGGGAGCCATGGTCTCCCGGTCCGCAGCCTCCATGACCTGATTGGAGCCGCAGAAGGGACATTCCGAGGCGATCTCCAGGGCGTCGTAAACCGTCTCTGCCCCGCAGGCCTTACAGATCACCGTCTTTTTGCGCACGCCCCAGTCCTGGTTCTCCTTAAATTCCGCTTCCGAAAAGGCAAGCTCGCTGGCAGGCTCCTGCTTTTTGACCTCTTTTCCTATCGCCTGTATATGGCCGCAGTACGGGCAGGCCAAACCGCTTGTGGCAGGATCAAAATCCATGACCCCGCCACAGCTTGGGCATTTTTTGTCCGTCTCCCGCATGGTGGCCGCCGTTTTGGCATCCAGATTTGTATCAAACTCGCTCATACCGATCCGTTTCTCCTGCAGTCTGCCTATTTGCGAACATCATTCTCGTTAAAGGGATCCCCGCATTCCGGACAGAATTTGGGCGGATTTTTGGGGTCTTCCGGCTCCCAGCCGCACTTATCGCATCGATAGAGGGGCTCCTGCGCCGGCTTCTTCGCACCGCATTCACTGCAGAACTTTCCTTTGTTGATTGCGCCGCATGCACATTTCCATCCGGCGGCTTCCGGCTTAGGACTGCCGCACTCGCCGCAGAATTTTCCGGTATTTCCGGTCTTTCCACAGCTGCAGGTCCAGCCAGACCGGGCCTGCCCGGAAGGAGCCTGTGCCTGGCCCGCAGGCTGCGCATTTGCGGCGGCATCCATCTGGAACAGCTGTCCCGCATTCACTCCTCCCGCCTGGGACGCCATATTCATGCCCGCAAACGCCATCATAGGGCCGGTGGAGCGGTTGGAGGCAGCCGCCTTCATGGCCTCCGCCTGAGCCTGCGTCAGTGTTGCGGCCGCCATGCCGGGATTGCGCAGCACCGCGCTCTTTTGCAGCTCCTTGATCATGGCCTCGTCTTCCTCGGAAGCCTTCAGGGCATTGATACCGAAGGAGACAATCTCAATTCCCCGAAGCTGCGCCCACTTCTCGGACAGAATATCGTTCAGGGCGTCCGCCAGCTCCATGGTGTGGGCTACAATGGCGCTGTAACGCACCCCCATTGCGGAAATCTTGGCAAAGGCGGGCTGAAGGGCCGTCATCAGCTCGCTCTTTAGCTGGCTGTCGATCTCTTTCCTGCCGAAATCATCCGTCACGTTGCCGCACACATTTGTGTAGAACAGCAGCGGATCCGCAATTCGGTAAGAATATTCGCCATTACAGCGAAGGGAAATATCGATATCCAGGCCGATGTTCTGATCCACCACCCGAAAGGGCACCGGATTCGCCGTGCCATATTTATTTCCCATAATTTCCTTAATATTGAAGAAATAGACTCTCTGATCCTTGCCGGCATCTCCCGCAAAGGTAAACCGCCTGCCGACTGTGGCAAAGGTCTTTTTGATATTCTCTCCCAGATTACCGGTAAACAGGCTTGGCTCCGATGAGGTATCGTAGGTGAACTCTCCCGCCTCCGCACAGAATTCCACGATCTTTCCCTGATCCACAATGATCATGCACTGTCCTTCGTTGACGGCCACCACGGAACCGTTGGAAATGATATTGTCCTCTCCCTTATTGTTAAAGGCCCGGCCTTTCGTCTTTTTGCGTCCCTTGGTCACCAATATATCCGACTCTATGGAATCACAGTAAAAATACTCCTTCCACTGGTCCGACAGTACGCCTTGCGCCGCATTTACAGCCGCTTTGATTAATCCCATTTAAAAACCCTCCATTCACTTTTCTGCCACGCTTTCCTATTCCTGTTTTTCATTATATCCATTTTGTCGATTATTGTCTATAGCCAACACTGTCGGGATCCCTGTACGGCTTCCCACAGCTGGCAGACTACTGCGGCAGACCGCAACGAATCACATTTTACCTCTGATTTCATAGAATAAAGCATCAAACGTAAAACGGAGGTTTTTATGAAAAAGAAAACGATATGCAGATTTATCAGCCTGGGACTCTGCCTTGTTCTGGCTCTTGGCCTTACCGCCGGCTGCGGCAAAAAGAAGGACGGCTCCGATTCCGGTGCGGCATCCGGCGCCTCGGTGAAGGTGACGCTAAACGAAGTGGCACACAGCATCTTTTACGCTCCCATGTACGTGGCAATTGAGGAAGGGTATTTTGAGCAGGAGGGCATTGACCTGACCCTGGTTACGGGTTTTGGCGCCGACAAGACCATGACCGCAGTTCTCACGGATGAAGCCGACATTGGCTTCATGGGCAGCGAGTCCACTATTTATACTTATGCCGGAGGCACGCAGGATTATGTGGTTAATTTTGCGCAGCTGACCCAGCGGGCCGGAAATTTCCTGGTTTCCAGGCAGCCCATCGACAATTTCAGCTGGGATATGTTAAAGGGAAGCAATGTTCTCGGCGGAAGGGCCGGCGGTATGCCTGAGATGGTATTCGAATACATCCTCAAGAAAAACAATATCGATCCCAAGAACGATCTTGCAATCGACCAGAGTATTGACTTTGGTTCCACGGCTGCGGCTTTTTCTGGCGGACAGGGTGATTTTACAGTTGTGTAGAATTTTTACTACTCCATTAGATTTGATTACTGAAATGCTTCTTATCTGTATTTACGGATTAAGGTAACAACCCCGAGCGGTTCAATCCTCTTCTGTAATTTCATCATACCTCCGCAGGTTGTACTTTTCAATATAATTGATCAACGTCTCAGCATAAGATTGTGATGTCGCATATCCACATTTCTGCAGATACTGACAGGTAAGGGCGTATTCTCTGCACCCGATCGCCGGCCTGTACCTCAGCGTCCTGCCGCCGTCCGTGCTCCTGGTGGCAATGTACTCATTATGATCAAGGATGGATTGCTCCCAGCTGTCGTATGCCCGCCAGAGCTCGTTTCTGTCTATACGATAAGTTCCGTCCGGATTCTGCTCCGTGGCATCCTTCACATAGCTACGGCCAGTCCATCCATTTAACTTGATGCCAAACAATGCGTTGGCATTCTGCGCAAGCTCTGAGGTTCCTACTGCGCTCTCAATGGCCGCTTGGGCAATGACAACGCTGGGCAGCATGATATGACGCTCCTGCCAGTCTCTACGGGCAATTTCTCCCACAAAAGCGTGGAAATCTTTCCTTGTGAGCTCATCCAGATGCTGGTGGACCACAACAACCTCCACAACTTCGACACCTGGATATTCTTCAAATGGATTTTCAAGACCTTCGCCTCTGTGCTGGTGCTCTCCAACACCTTCAACATCGTCATGGCCGTCTTTGACGTGTCCCAGCATGTAGTGCAGCAGTCGGCAGGGCTGATACAAGGCTCCACCGCCGTCACGCCGGAGGCCCTGGACAACATGCAGGCAAAGCTTGAGGCAATGGAGCTTGGTCCCCTGCTGGGAATCTCCCTGCAATCCTTTGTCGTGCAGTTCACAATGACAGCCCTGAATATCGTGGTGTTCGTCACTGTCTACGGACGCATGATAGAAATTTACCGCGCGCACGGAAGTGTGCAAGTCCGGCTAGCTTGCATACGTGGGCTTTAAGAAATTCTACCTTTGGCAAGGTAGTAAAGGAATGTGCCAACGGCACGGAAGTGCCACTTTATCGTCGTCTGACTTACCCGGAGGGGAAACCCATCAAGGGGAACACAGCATGTCAGAAAAATCGTAAGCCACCAAAACCATCAAGGTGCGGCTGAACGGCAAGACGAAAGGTTATGAATGAGGAACAAGGCTAAACTGCTTTCTGGGCAGTCCGAGGAGGGATACTCGACCCGGTAGCGAATGATGGTTGAAACGCTACATGCCATAGGCAAAGGGCAACAGGTAAATGTCCTTAGTGCAGGGCACACATGGCAGCCAACCGCAGTAAGCGGAAAAGGACGAAAACCCACTCCGACATCATAACAAGCCATTTCTTACAGCCTAACCGTGGATTGCCCCTGCCAGAATGCAGGAATGCTATGCGCAATCCCGAATGGGGATAAATCCCAAGGGTAAACAGCCTAAGGGAGATGACGCTGAATATCTGGCGAGGCAACGGAGCCGCCATAGTAGTCAGAGGGCTATAAGTTTGACCCACACGGCGAAGGGCGGCAGGATGTCACTAATACAAAGAAAGGAGAATGTGTGAGACATTATAAGAGACCCGAAAAATGTATTAGAAAGTTTAAAGAGCCAATCAAGCAACACGAGTTACAAGTACCAGAGGTTATACCGCAACCTCTACAACCCAGAGTTCTACCTTAGAGCCTACAGCCGGATTCAGGCAAAGCCAGGGAACATGACAGAGGGCGCAGACGGACAGACGGTTGACGGAATGAGCATGAAGCGTATAGAGACGCTGATTGGAAAGCTCAGGGATTTTTCGTACCAGCCGTCACCGGCAAGGAGAATCTATATCCCGAAATCGAATGGGAAAATGCGTCCGCTGGGAATCCCGTCCTTTGAGGACAAACTGATACAGGAAGTAGTCAGGATGATTTTGGAAAGTATTTACGAACCGACATTCAAGGACTGCTCACATGGTTTCAGACCCAAAAGAAGCTGTCACACAGCCATAGCGTATGTGCAGAAATATTTGACAGGAGCAAAATGGTTTGTGGAGGGCGATATCAAAGGGTGTTTTGATAACGTAGACCACCATGTACTGGCAGGGATTCTCCGCAGGAGAATTGAGGATGAACAGTTTATGGCACTCATCTGGAAATTTTTACGGGCAGGGTATATGGAGTGTTGGGAATACCACAACACATACTCCGGCACGCCACAGGGTTCGATTATCAGTCCAATTTTGGCGAACATCTATCTGAACGAGCTGGATATATTCATGTCTGAATATGCGGAGAAATTCAACGCAGGCAACAGACGGCACATTAACCCGGAATATAAGCACTTACTGGATGTGTGCCGGGGCAAAGAGGAGAAACTCAGAAGGAACGCTGATAAGTACAGCGCGGATGAAATCGCCGTCCTATACAGGGAAACACAGGCAATGAGGGCAAAACTCAAGACAATGCCTTACAGTGACCCTATGGATGCAGGTTACAGGCGCATTATGTACATCAGGTATGCAGATGACTTCATTATCGGAGTTATCGGGAGTAAAGGGGAAGCGGAAAAAGTGAAAGCGGATGTGGGGAGTTTTATTAAGTCGGAACTCCATTTGGATATGTCGGAGGAAAAGACGCTTATCACCCACGGAAGTGATTTTGCACATTTCCTAGGGTTTGACATTGCCGTCAACAATAGGAATACGCAGAAGAAAACAGCAAAGGGATTCAAGCGGAGGACAAATCTCGGCAAAGTAATTGTCCAAGTGCCGAAAGAAAAATGGATGAAAAGGCTTATCAGTTATGGGGCTTTGGAAATCCATTATGATAAACAGGATGGGCATGAGATTTGGGAACCGGTGAGAAGAACGGCGTTGATTCACCTGAACGACTGGGAAATCGTGACCAGATTCAATGCGGAGATTAGGGGGATATACAATTATTACCGTATAGCAAACAACGTGTCTGTACTGAATAATTTTTATTATGTAATGAGGTACAGTATGCTGAAAACACTGGCGGCAAAGTATAAAACCCACATTTCAAGAGTCATCAGGAAATACCGCAGGGATAAGGAATTTGTTGTGTCCTATGCCACAGCCAAAGGAACAAACGAGGTGAAATTTTACCACGGCGGTTTCCGGCGGGATGCGTCACCCTTGTCATGGAATCCCGACGAAATGAGCAAGTATGTTATTGAAAGTGAACACCGTGAAATCGTGCGCAGGCTCAATGGCAAAACTTGTGAATGGTGCGGCAGAAAATGTGACAGTCTGGAAATGCACCATGTCAGGAAACTGAAGAATCTGACAGGCAAGGCAGAATGGGAACAGCTTATGCTTTATAAGCGCAGGAAAACACTTGCGCTATGCCCGGAATGCCACGCCAAAATACACAGCTCTTTAAGCTGACATCTGGAGAGCCGGATACATTGAGAGGTGTACGTCCGGTTCGGAGGGAAGCGTTTGGAAACCTGCCGCAGCAATACGGTAAGGCGCTGGGCGCTTACCCTACTGCTGACCAGTCTTGCCCCCATCCCCTTCGCCACTATCGCCAACCGGGAGGCCGGGCATATGGGGCACAACTATTTCAAGTCCCTTTTCGCCGTAGGGTTCCAGGGGGATGCTTATCATGGTCTGCATGGCGATTTATGCTGTTCTGGTGCAGGGTATCGCGGCGGGCGACGACATGATGGGGCCATCTGGACCTGTGTGGGGTAAACGGTGCTGCTGTGTTTCGTTCTCTTCAAGACCGGGAGCCTCTCGAAATCCATATGGGGCGCTCACTAAAATACCGTTGTAAAATATGCTGTTGAATTTAACATCAAATCAGGGTATACTAAGGTAGGTAATTGCGAAACAAGTTCGCAATCTTAATTCCAACAGGGAAAAAATCCGGTCATGCCGGATTTTCAGGTGGCGGATGTGGGTAACCGGATTTTAAGACATGAAAATAAAGCAGATAGGGACATCTGCCTGCGAAATGGCA
>CAJTVN010000024.1 GCA_910579685.1 uncultured Lachnospiraceae bacterium
CCCATTCCAAACATCAGACCGCTTCCATGAACAAAGCTATATATCGGAATAGCTAAATTAAGTGCGGTCAGACCATTTGCACCTAAACCGTTTGAAACGAAAAAGGTATCAGCGAGTATATAACATGATAAGCCAATCATGCCGCATATATTTAATATTACATATTGCGAAAATTCTTTCAGTAGCGTTTGGGTTTCCATAGAGATCTCCTTAAAATAGAAAAGCGTCAGAACTTTCTATCTTCTCTGACCTAACGATAGAAAGTCTGACGCATAATCTCTTTACCCGGTGGCAAAAAGCAACGTTGTTTTCAGTACGATATTATATACCAAAACAAATTGAAAAGCAACACCTAAAATTTGACTTTGAGTTTTCTTTCTTTGAAATTCATTTTACGGAGTTATACCCGCCTTTTTTGCAAAGTTGTCTTTTCTCCCGATAAGTTCCGACTGTTTTTTCCATGTTCATTTACCTCTATCCTTTCAAATCGTGGAATACTGTTTTCGTTTTTCTGATTTCTAATACTTCTGAACCACATATTTGAAACGCCACATATGCCATTTTATACGGAATAGAGGTATGGCTGTCTGTATGTATCGGGTTGTTACTTTATGACACCTGCGCATTCGCACCCAGATTGTCGTTGCCGCCGCCCTGTTCAAGTTCCGCTTTGATAAACAGGAAATGTAACGAGCCTATTTCAATTTGGAGGTAAGTATGGGAAATGAAATTTATACCAGCATAAAAGGAAAACTGAAAGCCAAGCCAAAGAAATTGACAGATTTAGACCAGTGGCTTTTTGTAGTAGTTAATACAGCCAAATCAATCATTGACAATACAAGTAAAAATAATTTTGATAATGTGGTGAAGTTATATGACTGCAATAGTACCAGTGAAATTCAGCATGAATTTGATATTATATAAGGTAAATTCGGACGAGAGGGTTTTTCTCAAAGGTACAGTCCTGCTTACCTTTATCTTTGCTCATTGGTGGCTAATTTCCCCAATCAAGAGCTGTCAACGGTGGGCGCAGCCCATTTACTTGCCGTTGACTAGCTCGGCTGGATTTGCTAAATGATTAGTTATTGAGTGCTTCCCCAAAGCCATTCTATATCGGGAAAGAACAAATGCAGAATAAAGCCTAAAATAACTATTCCCAACAAAATGACACCAGCATAACAAAAGATTTTTATTAATTTTCTGGACTTGTTTTTTACATTTTCAACGTCTAAATAAATTGACGCCACTTTCTCATCAGTTAAATTTTTATTGCGTACATCTTGAACATCAATATCTTTTACCAACTCATCTAAAGTCATATCAAAGTAGTCACTTAACATAACTAGTCTTTGAAAATCCGGGTAAGATTGCCCAGATTCCCACTTAGAGATAGTTTGTCTTGAAACCTGAAGTTCCATCCCTAATTCCTCTTGCGATAAACCTTTCATTTTTCTAATAGACATAAGTTTTTCATTAAATTTCACTTATAAAATCCTCCTTGCGTTTGTTGTATCAAGTATATAGTTTTCGTATTTTACAGGCAAGCAAGAAGTGTTGGCAATCTGTCAATTTGCTGTAACATCTCAAAATTTAAGCATTTTGCAAGTATATGTAAACTGGTCAAAACATAAGTGTAAGTATTTGTTGGCACACATATATTCGGAATAGTTAGGCTGCCGTCTATTTTTTATCTGTGTTACTTTATGGCACATGAGCATTGACCGGGCGGTTGAAATCTATCAGGGCGCATTGGACCGCTATGAGAAATAAGGCGCGGCAGTCTGTGGGAGGTGTGATTTGAAAAAACGTTTTTCTGACTGATCATATAAGATAAAAAAGGACTTTAACAGGAACCATCTGCTTTATCTGATGCTGCTTCCAACAATCGTCTACTATATCGTCTGGCAATATGCCCCCTGTCCGGGTGGCGAATTTCGGGAAAAAAGAAATTGCGGGCGGTCTGCGCTGTGAGTTGCTGCGGGCGGACGCATGCCGGAAAACCGGATGTCCCAAGGAGGTTTACGAGACACAGCATTTTGACGATAGGGCGATGGAGAGATTGAGAGATCGCGTCTCTGGTGAAGTGAGTGCGGGGCTTACATTTCGTGAAAAAAATAAAACATTTCGTGCGCAGATCCCCCGTTCGGGGGATCTTTGTTTTAGAATAGAGAGGAAAGAAAGGAATCGGATGGATTGATTTTTACGAAAGGAGCGCACAGTCATGCGGCAGAAAAAACAATATCCCGTCTGGGACAATTACCGCTATGCATTTTATCATATGAGGAAGAAGGAGGGGATGGGCTCTATTGTCCTCTGCGTCTTTGATGCGGTCTGCGGCATCCTTCTTCCCTTTCTGGAGGCGGCTCTTGCCGGGGCGATGGCGGCCTGTCTGGTGAGCGGAAAAAGGCCACAGGAGATCCTGCTGGTGATCCTGGGATACGTGGTCATACTGCAGGGGGTTCGGTTTTTGCAGAGCCATTTTCGGGCGCTGCAGAGCAAGGCGTTATTCATGTTCCGGGGAAGCATGATGATGGATTATTTCCGGAAAATACTGGAGATGGACGGGCAGAGCCTGGAGAGTGCGACGGGACAGAAAAAGATGAGGGCGGCGTGCCGGAATCTGTTTACCGGGGACAATCTGGGGATCGAAGCCTATATGAGAAATTTCTGGGATATGGTAATCAATGCCGGCGGGCTTATTGTCTATGGGGTGATCATAGGAAGGATGAGCTTTCCTTTGTTCCTTCTTCTTGCAGGTCAGACGCTTCTTGCAGCCGTGTTTCATAGTATGGCGGGAAAGCGGGCCTACGCCATGGAAGATGAAATTGAGAAAAACTGGAAGGGATTCGGCTATCTGCGCCGGGTATCCATAACGCCGGAGAGCGGAAAGGATATCAGGATATATCGGATGGACCGGTGGTTCCTTCGCAGATTTCATCAGATGATAGACAGGATTGCGGAGCTGATCGACAGGCAGGAGACGGGAAAGGCTTGGGCGGGGATTGCGGAGAAGACGCTTTCCTTTGTACGAAATTTGCTGATCTACGGCTATTTGATCTTTGAGATGGCAAAAGGGGATCTGTCGCTTCCCGCCTTTCTCTTATATGTGGGTATTGTATCAGGATTCGGGGCATGGATGAGCGGTCTGTTTGAGGCTCTGCAGCAGATATGGCAGAACGAGGAGCTTATGGATGCCTACAGGGATTTTATGGACTTCGGCATTGTTTCGCCGGAAGGGAAGAAAGAACTGTCCCGGGAAGGAGGGCCCCATGAGATTCGTCTGGAAAACGTGAGTTTTCGCTATGAGGGGAGCGAAGAGGATACCATCCATGATCTTTCGCTCACGATTTGTCCCGGGGACAAGGTGGCTCTGGTTGGGTTAAACGGAGCCGGAAAGACCACGCTGATCAAGCTGATCTGCGGTCTGTACCGTCCTACATCGGGCAGAATCCTTCTGGACGGGCAGGATATGAGTACTTTGCGTCAAAAGGATATTTTCAGGGAGTTTTCAGTGGTATTTCAGGATGTGTTCGCTTTCTCCTTTTCGCTTCTCGCAAATGTGTCCTGCTGTGTGGAAGGGCAGGAGAATGCGGCGAGGCTTGAGGAAAGCCTCAGGACGGCGGGCCTGCTCGAAAGGGTCAGGGAGCTTCCGGACGGGGTGAGGACTTTCATGAATAAGGATCTGGACGAGAAGGGCGTGACCCTATCGGGAGGTGAGCTGCAAAAGCTCATGCTGGCAAGGGCGCTTTACAAGGATGCGTCTGTGGTGATACTGGACGAACCGACGGCGGCTCTTGATCCCATTGCGGAGAGCGAGATGTATGAAAAGTATGACGAGATGATCAGGGAAAGGACCGGGATTTTTATTTCCCACAGATTGAGTTCCACCCGGTTCTGCGACAGAATCCTTTTTTTGGAAAAGGGACGCATTATTGAAGAGGGAAATCATGAGCATCTGATGAAAAAAGGGGGAGGCTATGCGGAGCTTTTTGCATTGCAGGCAAGATATTATCAGAAAAAGAGACAGGAGGAAGAAAGCTATGCGTGATCTCGTTTCCATCCATAAAATCGGTTTTCGGCTTCTTCGAAAGATCCATCAGGTGGATTCACTCATTATTCCGCTTCATCTTCTGAATGTATGCTTTTCCCTGGTCAGGGTTTATGCGGGATTGTTCCTGACGGCGGGAATGATCGACGATCTGCTTGCAGGGGATTACGCAAAGGCGGCCGGGCTTGCCATCGCCCTTCTTTTTACCGAGCTGTCTGCCGGGACCGTGATTCACCTGATTAAGAGAAAAACAAAAGGGTATGATCATAAGATATGGCTTATTTTTTACGTCTGGCTGCGGGAGAAAGCCTTTTCCCTGGACTATGAGACCATGGAAAGGCAGGAGGTTTCGGAAAAGATACTTTTTTCAGAGCGAACTGCGGATATGCACGGGAGTCTGGGCGTAATGCTTTACCACTACTGTAATATTCTGGAGGCGCTGCTCAATGTGCTGCTCTCCTTTTTCCTTGTGATCGGCCTGTGCCTGGCAAGGCCGCAGAAAGCGGCCGGCCCTCTCGGGGCTCTTGCCTTACCTGCGCTTTCCCTGATCCTGTTTGCCGCAGTGTTGGCGGGAATGGCTCTCTGTTCCTTTGGCGTATTTCGGAGATTCGCATCAAAGCAGATGGAAATTTTTACATCGCACACTGGCGTTGAGAATAAGCTGAGCTATCTGCTTGGACAAATCTATGGGAATTCCAGAACGGGCAAGATCATCCGTATTTATGATATGGCACAGATGCTGCTGGAAAATACAGGAAGGGAGCAAAAGCAGTCAATTTCTTATTTTGAGCGGATGTGCGACGTGGGGAGGCAGGAAGGGGATGCCAACAAGGCGACAAGCAGCGTCTTTATGGTCTGCTCGTATCTGCTGGTGGCGGTAAAGACCGTCACCGGGGCAATTACGGTGGGAGCCTTTACCCGGTATGCCGGGGCCATGAATCAGTTCGGGAACGCCTGCTTTACCATCATAGAAAGCCATGGCAGGCTGCGGGAGATCTGCACCTATATGCAGGAGTTCCTTGCCTTTCTGGATACGGAGAATCTCCATGCAAAAGGCTCCATTCCCGTGGAGAAGCGCATGGACGGGGAGTACGAGCTGGCCTTTGAGCACGTGAGCTTCCACTATCCGGGGAGCGATATCATGGTTCTTAAGGACGTGAACTGTAAGCTGAATATCAAGGGAAAGCTTGCGGTGGTGGGAAGGAACGGAGCCGGAAAGACCACCTTTATCAAGCTTTTGTGCCGTCTCTATGAGCCAACCCAGGGCCGTATTACCTTAAACGGCGTGGATATCCGCAAATATGACGAGGAGGAATACCGCAGTCTGTTCGGGGTGGTGTTCCAGGATTTCAAACTCTTTGCCTTTCCTCTGTGGGAGAACGTGACGGCAGGGTTTCCCAGGTGCGGGGAGAGGATCTGGCAGGCGCTCCGGCAGGCGGATGCGGATCAGATGGTGGAGAAAATGGAAAAGAAGCTGGATACCTGGCTTTACAAGGATTATGAGGACGGCGTGGAAATAAGCGGCGGGGAGGCTCAGAAGCTTGCCCTGGCAAGAGCCCTCTATAAAGATGCGCCGGTAGTGATTCTGGATGAGCCGACAGCGGCGCTTGATCCCAGGGCGGAAGCGGAGATTTACGCCCGCTTTAACGAGATGGTGGAGGGAAGAACCAGTATCTATATTTCCCACAGGATGAGCAGCTGCCGGTTCTGTGATGACATCCTCGTGTTTGAGGACGGACGGATCGCACAGAGGGGGAGCCATGAGGAGCTTGCCGCCGCGAAAGGCAGTTATGCCGGAATGTGGGAGTCCCAGGCGAAGTATTATGCGTGAATCTATTATAAAAGGGAGTTGTTAATCAGCTCTCTTTTTTGGTATGGTATAAGAGAGCGGAAGAAAATTTGCTTTCAAGGGAGGAAGAGTGATTTGAGAAAGCACTATGAAAAAATTATCAGGGACAACGATAACAGAGTGAAGAAGGCTCTCCGGATTCAGGTGATGGATGAGGGCAGCCCCTATTACGGCGGCTGCCCGGAGGAAACGGGATTGATGGACGCAAAATACACCGTATACCGTATTTATGATATGGCGGGAGCCTACAGCAACAGCGGCAGCCTCTATTACAGGGACGGGGGGCTGGCGGAGCGAACGGTTCTCGCACTCGGCTATGTGGAACGGCTGCAGCACGGGGACGGCCTTTTTGACCTCATCCGCTGTAATTTCCACTCCGCCCCGGATACGGCCTTTATTGTAAAGCGCATGCTTCCCGTGCTTCATTATCTGAAGGGACATGAGAGGGACGAGTGGCAGGAGGCCATCTACCGCAAAATGTACGGGATTGCGAAGAAAGCCGCTTACGGCCTTCTGAGGGGAGGCTTCCACACGCCGAACCATCGCTGGGCCATCGCTTCCAACCTCATGGAGTGCGCTGATTTTTTTGAGGAGCCAGAGTTTATGGAGACGGCAAAGCTTTACCTGGCGGAGGGAATCGACTGCAACAGGGACGGGGAGTTTGCGGAGAAATCCGCAGGCAATTACAACCGTATCAACAACGACGCCATGATCACCATGGGACGGTGCACGGGGGAGGATTCCTTTTTTGAGTATGCGGTGCGCAACCTTCGCATGATGCTCACCTACATAGAGCCGGACGGTACGATTTTTACCGCAAATTCCACCAGACAGGACAATGGAAAAAGGATTTATCCCAGATATTATTACTGGGAGTATCTGACTATGGGGAAGGAGAGGAATATTCCGGAATTTCTGGATTTTGCCAACTATATTTTTGATCTCGTGGAAGAGAACCGCCTTAAGGCGCCGGATATTTTGATTCACTATATGAACCGCCCGGATCTGATTGATTTTGAGTGGGAGGGCTGCGGGCAGAGAACGGATTTTGAGCGTGTGTATGAGGAGTCCGGAATTGCCAGGGTGCGCAGAGGAGATTTTACCGTTACGCTGATGAAAGGGAAAAGCAACTTCCTGTATTTCAGCAATGCGTCCATAGATATAACGCTCAAAATCGGAGGCTGTATCTGCGAACACAGGGCCTTTGTTCCGGAAATCCTGGAAAAGACGCAGGACGGGTTCCTTCTGACTCAGGTGATGCGGGGCTGGTACTATCTTCCCTTTCAGAAGAATCCGGGAACAAGTAACTGGTGGGAGATGGATCATACCAAAAGAGAGCGAAAGCTTGGCCTCGATCTGACGGTTGCGGTCAAAGTCCGGGAGATTGTGGGGGGCGTGGAAGTGAATGTAAAACTTGACGGGGTGGAGAGAGCGCCTTTCCGCATGGAACTTGCGGTTCTGGGGGCCAAAAAGGCGGACAGCGATGCGTTCGGCCTGTCTGATCTTGCGGGAAAACGGATTTTGGTGAAGCGGGGGGACGTGCGTCTTTCCAATGAGCAGGACGCTGTTGTGATAGGCCCCGGTTTTGGCACCCACGGGTTTATCGACGGTATTTTCGGCAGCGAGGAGAGCGATCAGAAAGCCTTTACCATGTATTTTACGGATGATACGGGATTTGACCGTACTTTCCGTATCTGTGCGGACTAAGAGGAATTGTTTATGGAAAAGAGAAAAAAACTGATTCTTTTTATTGACAGCGGCGATACCATCATTGACGAATCCACACAGCAGTATCTTAAGGAAAAGCCGGAAATTGTGCAAAAGGGAGGAAACCACATGGAAGAAGACAGGGCGCTTCTGCGGGAGCGGGCGAATCAAAAGCTGGGAAAGCTGCTGGAAGCTTTTTTGCCGATCCTGTACGAGGATGACGAGCCCTTTATGCGGAACATGAGGGAAAAGAAGCATATTTCCGAGGAGGAGCTTAGGAAGTACGCCCACTGGGAGTGGACTCAGGGCGTGGGATTGTACGGCCTGTGGAAGCTCTTTGATTCCACAGGGGATCGGGACTGTCTGGATATGCTGACGAGGTTTTATGACAATCAGCTTGCCATTGGGTTCCCGCAGCGGAATGTGAATACCATGGCGCCGTATCTTGCCATGTCCTATCTGGGCGAGTATCTTGAGAGCGAGGCTTATCTGGAGCCCTGCAGGCAGGCGGCGCAGTGGGTCATGCAGGATATGAAGCGGACGAAGGAGGGCGGGATCCAGCATCAGACATCGGATGATCTGAATGATGAGGAGCTCTGGGACGACACGCTGTTTATGACCGTGCTCTTTCTTGCCAATATGGGACGCATTCTTGACCGGGAGGATTACAGGCAGGAAGCCCAGTATCAGTTTCTGCTCCACATGAAATATCTGCAGGATCCGGTGACCGGCTTCTGGTATCACGGCTGGACCTTTCGGCAGCGGAACAATTTTGCGGGGGCTTTCTGGGGAAGGGGCAACTGCTGGATCACCATGGCGATTCCGGAGCTTCTTGACATGATCGAGGTTCCGGAGTCTGTGCGCAGAATACTCACACAGGCCCTTATCAGCCAGGCGGACGCCCTTTTGGCAGTTCAGGAGGAAAGCGGCATGTGGCATACCCTTCTGGACGACCCGTCATCCTATGTGGAGGCCAGCGCCACCTGCGGCTTTGCATACGGAATCCTGAAAGGGGTTCATACCGGATTGCTGGAAGAGAGATATCTGCCGGCGGCAGATACGGCGCTTGCTGCAATCCTTGACCTGATCTCCGAAGAGGGCGTGCTGGAGCAGGTATCCTACGGGACGCCCATGGGAAGAGAAAGCAGGGACTTTTACAAAAATATCCCTTTAAAGCAGATGCCCTACGGACAGGCGCTTGCGATCCTGCTGCTGGTGGAGTGGGGGACTATCGGAAAAGAAAAAGTGTAAAGGGTTAAAGGTTTACAGGCCGGGGAGATCTGTTCTCTCCGGCCTTGCAATTTATGGATATGGTTGTATACTGGTTTTAGGAACAGGAGGAGAAAAAATGGCAGCAAGAAGGACATCGAGAAAGGGACCGGAGAAAATCGCAGGCCGGGAGTACGGATTTGGAGCGTTTGCAAACGGAAAGGCGCTCCCCTTTAAAGGGAAGGGAGAGCTGCCCGCAATGGGCTGGAACAGCTGGAACGCCTTTGGCAGCGGAAATACCCAGGAGCTTACGAAGCAGATGGCGGACGCCATGGTGCGGCTTGAGCTGGACAAGGCGGGATACGCCTATCTGGTGCTGGACGACGGCTGTTACAGGGCGCAGCGGGTGGACGAGCGGATTTCCAACGAGGAGGTCAAGTTCCCGGACGGATTTGCGGCATTGTCCGATTATGTCCATGGAAAAGGGCTGAAGTTCGGGATGTATAACGATATCGGCACCAACCTGTGCGCCGGCGCAGCTGTGGGAACCTGCGGCCACGAGGATCTGGATGCGCAAAGCTATGTGGAATGGGGCGTTGATTTTTTGAAGGTGGACAACTGTTATTATCCCTGGGATAACGCCACCTTTTCCGACAGGACAAACGCCCGCTATACCTATGCGCCCAACATCAGAGGCATAAGGGTCAGCACAGGCGGAAGCGAGATCCGTCAAAGTGCAGAGGACGGATGTTTCAGGGGACAGGGAGGGTACCTGCACCGCGGCGGCTACGCAACCAATATCGGTACCTTTGACGGAACCAACACCGGCGTAACGCCCCTGGGAGAGCGCAGCGGCGAGCTGGTCTTTGCGGTCCGGGCCCGGGAAGAGGGAACCTGCACGCTCTGCGTGGAATATGCCACAGGGCAGGAGGAAGGCGTGGGACAATGGCTGCAGATCGCAGTGGGAGAGAAGGAGGATGAGATCCGGTATTTTGACGGTTTTCTGCCGCCTACAGAGGATCCCGAGGCTTTCGTCTGGTCGGAGCCTGTGGAAATTTTCCTGAAAAAGGGCGAGAACCTTGTGCGTCTTATGAATCACAGAAGGCAGGAGAATGTGTTAAACTCCTACGCCGCCCTGTCCGAGAGCCTTGACAGTGTAAAGCCCGGAAACGATATCGTGCTCTCCATCTGCGAGTGGGGAAAGACCCAGCCCCAGAACTGGGGATATAAGGTGGGAAATTCCTGGCGTATTCTCAACGATATCACCTTCCAGGTGGGAGCGGACGGCGATCCGGGCAGGGCCAGGTGGGCCGGCGACGGTACGGACAGCATCACCTCCCAGTACAACAAAGCGGTGGTTATGGATGAATTCGCAGGATTAGACAGGGGATGGAACGATCCCGATATGCTGGTCATAGGCATGGACGGTATTTCCCTTACCATGAGCCGGACGCACATGACCATGTGGTGCATGATGAATGCGCCGCTCATGCTGGGGATAGATTTGCGCCGGGTGGAAAAGGGGGACGAGCTGTGGAAGATCATGGCTAACCGGGAGGTTATCGCCCTGAACCAGGATCCGCTGGGCGTCCAGGCAAAGAGGATTTCCTGTTCCCTTGAGGAGGAGAATCCCGATTCCGTCTATATCACCAATAACGAGCGGGTGGACGTTCTGGCAAAGCCCCTGGCAGACGGGGATGTGGCGCTTTTGTTTGTCAATGTCAGTGAAAAGGACTGGCAGCAGGAGATCGCCGTGGATGCGGAGCGCATCGTGAAATATATCGGGCATAAAATGACGGCCAGGGACAGATTCCTTGACGCACAGGTTTACCGGCTTACGGATCTCTGGACCGGAACGGTCACGCAGGAGCGGTCAGGGATCTTCTCCGTTTGGCAGCTGGAGGCCTGCGGCTGCGCGGCGTACAGGATCAGGCCCTCATAGGGTGAATGATTTTCATCTGAGGCCGGGATCGGGTTCTGTGTGGCTGGCTGGCGATCCGCTCCGGTTTCCGGGGCTGAAGCTTCCAATCGGATTTCACTATGGAAATGCCGCCAGTTTTACATAAGCAGACGGGCCGCCAGCCAGCCACACAGAACCCAATCCAAGCCGCTCAGATGAAAAAACGGAGGATTCTATGGAAGAACTGATTACGGGAAACGGTTTTATCGAAAAGATGCGGGAGAGCCTGTGGGGCAATATGGAGGATGAGGAGGCCCTGAGACGGGGGCTGATCACGGATCTTGACCGTCTGCACGGGGAAAAGGCCATCCGGCGCAGCCAGGCTGCCAGGATCGCGCATCATACATTGCTGTACAGAGGCGAGCCGGACGAGGCGGACTGGTCGGCGGCCCGAGGGCTGAAAGATCTCTATTCCTGCAGCACCTGCGTGAACCACATTGCCCAGGTCTTTGCAAAGGGAATTATGGAAGAGCAAACAAAGGGGCTGTTTGGCGTGGATGAGTGCATAACCTGCAGCCAGGCGCAGGAGACAATAAGGCGCATAGCGGATAAGAGCTTTCGGAGAGTGCCCAAAAGGAGCGACGTTCCTGAAAAGGTAAGATTCCTGCAGGAAGGGGAAGCGCAGCGTATGCTGGGAGAGGACAGAAGGATTCTTCTGGTGGATGTCCGCTCCCGTAAGGACTATGCGCAGGGACACCGGCAGGGCAGCGTCAATGTCCCCCTTAAGGATCTGGCCCTGAATCCCCGCATGATCTGCGCCGACACGCAGGCAGTTATTTTCCTGTACTGCGCAAGGGGGTATCAGAGCGCATTGGCGGCCGGGCTGCTTGTGGATGCCGGATACAAAAATGTTTCCGTTATCCCGGGTTTACAGGAGGCGGAGGGAGAGTACGGAGGGATATCATGAAATTGACAATGCTGGGAACCGGGCATGCCACAGTGACGAAATGCTACAATACGTGCTTTGTCTTATCCGAACAGGACAGACACTTTCTGGTGGATGCCGGAGGCGGGAATCAGATTTTAAGAATATTGGAGGAAGAGGCGATTCCGCTTTCCGGCATTTGCGACATTTTTGTCTCTCACGCTCATACGGATCATGTCCTGGGCGTGGTATGGATGATCCGGATGGCGGGGCAGAGGATCAATCAGGGAAAATATGAGGGACGGCTCAGAGTCTTCTGCCATCAGGAGCTTTCGGAGGAGATCCAGACCATCTGCCGCATCACTCTGCCCGGAAAGATAACCAGGCTGTTTGGAGAACGGATTGTGTTTGCGGTGGTACAAGACGGGCAGATGCAGGAGGTCATAGGCCATAACGTGCGCTTCTTTGACATAGGCTCTGCGAAGATGAAACAGTTCGGCTTTGCGATCCGGCTGGATGGCGGCAGGCAGCTTGCATTTGCCGGGGACGAGCCGCTTAGCGAAAGGGCGTCCCGGGAGCTTGTGAATTATGACTGGCTCATGCATGAGGCTTTTTGCCTGTATGAGGAGAGGGATATTTTCCATCCTTATGAAAAGTATCACAGCACGGTGAAGGACGCCTGTGAGAGCGCTGAGAGACTGGGGATTAAAAATCTCATTTTGTATCATACGGAGGATACCCATTTGCAGGAGAGAAAACAGCGGTATACTCTGGAGGGAAAAAAGTATTTCAGCGGAAACCTTTTTGTCCCGGATGACAGGGAAGCGTTCGAGATCTGAGGGATGGGAGATTCGGTAAAAAAAGCGGCAAAGAGAGAGAGGAAAATGATCACTTTAAAGGAAATCGCCAGAGAATGTAATGTTTCGCCGACTACGGTGTCAAATATATTGAGCGGAAAGCCCAAGGTCAGCGAGGAGACCAGGCGCAGGGTTCTGGAGACCATTGAAAAGAGGGGCTACAGGCCCAATTATATCGCCCAGGGGCTGAGAAACCAGAAGACCAGGATGATCGGGATCATAGCGGAGGATATCGCCCAGTTTACCACGCCCGAGATCGTGGAGGGAATCATGAGCCACTGCGAGGAGAGGGGCTACCGCACCATTGTCAAGAACCTGCGCCTTTATGCCAGATGGAGCGATTCCTGGTATGATAACGAGAGCCGGTATCACTCCATCCTGGATCCCACCCTGAAGGAGCTGAATTCCATTATGGTGGACGGCATGATCTATATCGCAGGACATGCCAGGATCATACACTGCTTTCCGCAGGGATTTCGGACGCCGGCGGTTATGGCATATGCCATCGAAAGTAATGCGGGGATACCTTCCGTGCTGATCGACGACGAACAGAGCGCTTATGAGATCGTGAGATATCTCATTTCCAAGGGCCACCGCAAGATAGGCGTGATCGGAGGAAGAGCCAATAACATCCATACGCAGCGGCGGCTTCTCGGATATCAGAAGGCTCTGTTTGAGGGGCAGATTCTGTTCAATCCTTCCTGGATCCGGTATGGCGACTGGGAAAAATGGGGCGCCTATGAGGAAGCTAAAGAGCTTCTCAAGACGGATGTTACAGCGGTTTTCTGTATGGCGGACAGGATGGCGGGAGGCGTTTACCGTCATCTGGATGAAAAAGGGCTGCGGGCGGGCAGGGATATAGCGGTAGCTGGGTTTGACAATCAGGATATCGCAGAGTATTTTGTCCCGGGGCTTACCACCACTGCGCTTCCGCTTAAGGAAATCGGGCATACCTCAGCACAGATCCTTCTGGATCAGCTCGAGGGCGGAAGCGGAGAAAAGGAGAATGTGTGCGAGAAGAAAGTTTATATCCCCTGCTCCTTTGTCGAGAGGGATTCCGTGCAGCAGATATAACGTATCGCATCTGTGATTGACAGAAGCTTATCCGGTTCTTATAATTATTCTGAGAGGTAAAACGTTAAACAATTGGGGGAAGGCCTGCGCTGCTGCGCACAGGCCTCGTCTGCCAGACGACTTTTACAGAAAAGAGGGAAGGAAAATGATTAGAACAGCGAAAACAGAAAACGGATGGGTCAGGGGAATCGAGGCGGCGGATCCGAGGATCACTGCCTTTAAGGGGATTCCTTTTGCGGCGCCGCCGGTGGGAAAGAACAGATGGAGAGCGCCAAGGCCCTGCGAAAACTGGGAAGGGGTTCTGGATGCAAGCCGGTTTGCGCCCATAGCCGTGCAGGATGTGCCGGGATTGTCGGACAATGTTTATACCAGAGAGTGGCATGTGGATCCGGAAACGGCCATGGATGAGGATTGTCTGTACCTGAATGTGTGGACCGGGGCTAAGAGCGAACAGGAGAAACAGCCGGTGCTTGTGTGGTTTTACGGAGGCGCTCTCCAGTGGGGTTATCCTTCCGAGATGGAGTTTGACGGGGAGCGGCTTGCACGCAGAGGCGTGGTGGTGGTGACGGTGAACTACCGGATCAATGTGTTTGGATTTATGGCTCATCCGCAGCTTTCCAGGGAACAGCCGGAAGCCCCTGCCAATTTCGGGAGCCTGGACCAGCAGGCCGGGATGAAATGGGTGATCCGCAATATCCGCGCCTTTGGGGGAGATCCGGAGAATATCACGATTGCGGGGCAGTCGGCAGGAGGAGGAAGCGTCCTCAGCCAGATGGTCTGTCCTGAAAATTTCGGGCTTTTTCAGAGAGCCGTGATCATGAGCGCAATGATCCGAAGCCCTTATCGGAATGCAAGCGTGGGAATCCCAAGACCCTTGGATGAAGCGGAGAAGGCCGGCGAGGATTTCTTTTCTTTCCTCGGCGTATCGACTCTGGAGGAGGCAAGGGAGCTGGACGCTTTCTATATCCGTGACAAATATGCCGAGTATGCAAACACGCATCCGCGGATGGCAACGGTGGAGGACGGCCGGTTTTGTCCCGGGGATCCGATTAAGCTTTTCCTGGAAGGAAAATGTGCGGATGTGCCGGTGATGGCAGGAAACACGCAGGATGAATTCCCGGATTTTCTGAAGGCGGATTCCAGGGAAGAGCTTGAGGAGCGGGCGAAGGAAATTTTCGGCTCTGATGCCGGCAGGTTCCTTGAGCTGCTGGATCAGGAGGAGCAAAAGACGGGCTCCGCAGAACCGGGACGGTACGGAAAGATAAGCGGACTGGAATGCACGATAAAGGGCATTTTTGGCAGACGGCAGGAAAAGGGCAGAGGGCGGAACCACTATTATTATAAGTTTACGGCGGATATTCCGGGGTGGGATCATCCGGGAACCTTCCACTCCGTGGACCTGTGGTTCTTTTTCGAGACTCTGGCAAAATGCTGGCGGCCTTTTAAGGGAAAGCATTACGATCTGGCCAGGCAGATGTGTAATTATTGGGCGAATTTCATAAAGACAGGGGATCCCAACGGCCCGGACTGTGACGGGGCGCCCATGCCGGCCTGGAGCCCGTATACGAAGAAAGCGCCCTGCGAGATGATGTTTACTGTGGACGGAGCGGTGCCGGTACAGCGGCAGGAAAAGGCGCTGGTGAAGTTTTTGAGCGATGCCATGATCCGGCGGATGGAGTCGGATGGCAAAAGGCAGGCTTTCAATCCCTATCTTCCGTCCTGGGAATATATCCCGGATGGGGAGCCTTATGTCTTTGACGGGAGGGTGTATGTCTATGGCTCCCATGACCGTTACAACGGGCATGTGTTCTGTCTGGGGGATTATGTCTGCTGGTCCGCACCGGAGGACGATCTGGGGAACTGGCGCTATGAGGGAGTGATCTACCCGAAAACGGCGGATCCTCTGAACAGGGACGGGAAAATGTGCCTGTATGCGCCGGATGTGACGGTTGGTTCGGACGGCAGGTATTATCTCTACTATGTGCTGGATCATGTCAGCGTGGTTTCCGTTGCGGTGTGTGATACGCCGGCGGGCAGATACGAGTTTTACGGCTATGTGCATTATGAGGACGGGACAAGGCTCGGCGAGAGGACGGGAGACCAGCCCCAGTTTGATCCCGGCCTGCTTACGGAGGGAGAGAGGACTTATCTGTATACCGGCTTCTGCGGCAGAGGCGACAAGTCCAGAAACGGAGCCATGGCCACCGTTCTGGGGCCGGATATGCTGACCATTGTGGAGCCGCCCGTGTTCGTGGCTCCCGGCTGCGAGTACAGCCAGGGCACCGGTTTTGAGGGGCATGAGTTTTTTGAGGCTCCTTCCATGAGGAAGATCGGGGACACTTATTATCTGATCTATTCCTCCATCGTCATGCATGAGCTGTGCTATGCGTTCAGCAAGGAGCCGACCAGGGGCTTTGTCTACGGCGGCGTTCTTGTGAGCAACTGCGATCTGCATATCGATACCTATAAGCCGGCGGACCAGCCCATGGCGTACGGTGCGAACAATCACGGAAGTTTGGTGGAGATTGCGGGACAGTGGTATATTTTTTATCACCGCCATACTAACGGGACCTGGTACAGCAGGCAGGGCTGTGCGGAGAGGATCGCAGTTTTGCCGGACGGGAGCATTCCCCAGGTGGAGATCACTTCCTGCGGCTTAAATGGCGGGCCCCTGGAGGGAAGAGGAGAGCATCCCGCCTATATCGCCTGTCATCTCTTTACGGATGAGCCCTCCGTTTACGTGGGAGGGGACAGATTCCCGAAGATCGTGCAGGAGGGCCGGGACGGAGACGAGGAGCCGGGATACATAGCGAATATCCAGGATTCGGCGACGGCAGGCTTTAAGTATTTTGACTGTAGGGGTGTAAGGGAAATCCGGATCCGCGCCAGAGGCTACGGGGACGGCGTCTTCGAGGTTAAGACGTCCTGGGATGGCGAAATTCTTGCCAGAATCAAGGTAAAATACAGCAACGTCTGGGAGGAATACAGCGCTCCTGCGGCGATTGCGGACGGTGTGCAGTCCATCTATCTGACCTACCGGGGAGGCGGAAACGTGAGTCTGCTGTCCTTTGCCCTGCTTTAGGCACAGGAAAAGTTTTTGAGAATTATGGCCTTAACCCATTGCAAAAACACGGCCGGAGGAATATGCTTTAGTCAAAGATAGCATCAGACGGTGCGGGAGGATAGCAATGAGGGCAAGGACGCTTAAGATGACGGAGGGGGAGCCGATACGGCTGCTGGTTGCGTTTGCGGTTCCCATGCTGATCGGAAACATTTTTCAGCAGGTATATAATCTGGTGGATTCGGTTATCGTGGGGAGGTTTGTGGGTGCGGGCGCACTGGCGGCCGTGGGAGCCACAAATTCGGTGTCGTTTCTCTTTTTCTCGATCTGTAACGGGATCGGGAGCGGGGGAGGCATCGTGACCGCCCAGTATTTCGGGGCGGGAGATGAGGACAAGATCAGGAGGGCGATGGCCAATTCCGCTTACATCATGTTCAGCACGGCCCTGGTGATGAGCGTGATCGCTTATATGGCGGCGGAGGCGGTTCTTGGGTTTATGAACACGCCGGAGGATATCATGGCGGATGCCGTGGTCTATATGCACATGAGCTGTGTGGGAGTGCCGCTGATTGCCGTGTATAACTATGCCTCATCCATGCTCAGGGCACTGGGGGATTCCAAAACGCCGCTCTATTTTCTAATTTTTTCCTGCTTTTTGAATGTGGGGCTGGATATTCTGTGTGTCTACACTCTTGGTCTGGGAGTTTTCGGGGCGGCGCTTGCCACGATTATTGCCCAGGTGGTGGCAGGAGTGGGCTGCCTTTTGTATGCGGTTTACTCCAACAGCTATTTCAGGCTGGAAAAGCGGCACTTTAAGGCGGACCGGGATATTCTCTGGGGTGCGGTGAGAATGGGAGTGCCCCTGGCTCTGCAGTATTCCATGATTGCGGCCTCCTCCATGGCGCTGCAGAGAGTGGTAAACGATTTTGGAATGGTGGCAGTTGCGGCGTTTACGGCCACGGGGCGTATTGAACAGCTGGTTCACCAGCCCTACGGTTCCCTCTGCATGGCTCTTTCCACTTATTCCGGACAAAATCTGGGAGCGGGCAGGCTGGATCGGGTGAAGCTGGGATACCGCAAGGGCCTTGTTCTGGTAGGCGCGTTTTCCCTTGTTCTGCTGGCACTCATGCAGTTTGGAGGGGAAGGCATCGTAAGGATCTTTGTGGATGATCCTGAGGTGATACGGCTTGGGGCCGTGGCGATCCGGATCACCAGCTGGTTCTATTTCCCTCTGGGAGTGATTAATGTGATAAGAGGAATGATGAACGGCGTGGGTGATGCCATGTTTGCCTTTGTGAACGGAATCGTGGAGGTGATCGGGCGGATCCTTATCCCGGGAGGGATGACCAGGATTCCCGCAATAGGAGTCTGGGGGATCTGGTGGTCCGCAGGGCTCGTCTGGCTTGTGAGCGCGTTCTTCTGTCTGCTGCGGTATCTGTTATGGAAGCGGAAAACCGGAATGAAGACCGCACCAGGAGAACGGCAGTAAAAGGAGTTGTACAAGGATAACAGTCTTTCAGTCGCCGGGCAGGCGCCTGAAAAAGCGAAAAGGTTAAAAAGAAAGGTTTTTATAATATGAAGGAATACAGAGAATACGATATTGATGTCACCCGGACGGCAGACTTCCACAATCACGTGGATTTCTGTGTCGGCACGGGAAGAATGGGACTGGCCCTGCAGAGGGAATATCAGGATCAGCTGAGACTGGTTCAGGAGGAGATCGGCTTTTGCCATATCCGGGGCCATGGACTGTTCTCGGATGATATGGCAATCTACCAGGAATACGAGGGGGAGGACGGGGAAAAGCGTGTGGAATACAACTTTACCTATCTGGATCTGGTGATGGACAGTTATGTCCGTCTGGGTCTTCGCCCGTTTCTGGAGCTTGGGTTTATGCCGGATAAGCTGGCAAGCGGAGAACAGACCATCTTTTACTGGAGGGGAAACACCACTGCGCCGAAGGATTACGGAGCGTGGTGCGGCCTTGTCGGGGCGACTCTCTCGCATCTGATGGAGCGCTACGGACAAGAGGAGGTGGTGCGCTGGCCCATCGAGGTGTGGAACGAGCCGAACCTGCCGGGCTTCTGGAAAGATGCGGATATGGAGGAGTATTTCAGGCTTTTCAAAGAGACCTTCCGCGCGGTGAAAGCGCTGGATCCCCGGTTTCGGGTGGGAGGCCCGGCTATTTGCGGGGTGCAGGACGAGCTGTGGATCCGGGAATTTTTGAATTTCTGTGAGAGGGAGGATATCCCGCTGGATTTTGTGACCCGCCATCATTACACCACGGAGATCCCGCAGAGGGAGGGACATTACGGATATGCCAGTCTCTCGGATGCGGAAGCGGGCTTTCGCAATCTGCAGTCCACCAGGGATATCGTCGACAGCTTTGAGCGGTACGCAGGTCTGGAAATCCATATCACGGAATTCAACACCTCTTATATCCCCAACTGCCCGCTGCATGATACCAACCAGAATGCGGCGTACATCGCACAGCAGTTGTCCAGGCTGGGCGATGTGAACGAATCCTATTCCTACTGGACCTTCGGAGATATTTTCGAGGAGCAGGGCGTTCCCTTTACGCCCTTCCACGGCGGTTTCGGCCTGGTTGCAAACGGCTGTATTCCCAAGCCCACCTTCTGGACGTTCAAGTTCTATAAGGATCTTGAGGGCCGGTGCGTCCACAGGTCCCAGGAGCTTTTGATTCTTCGGACAGAAAAGGGAGGATATCAGGGAATTGCCTGGAATGCGCACAGAACCAGGACGGGCAGAGATCTGGAGCTTTCCGTCAGTCTGCCGGCCTGCGGAGAGGAGGAGTATGTGATGATCACCAGGACCGTGGATGAGCAGACCTGCAATCCGCTGCGCCTCTGGCACGATCTGGGAGAGCCCTCCAGCCTGAGCGAGGAAGAAAAAAAGCTGCTCAGGGACGGCGCAAGGCCTTTCGTCTCCAGCGGCAGGCTGGAAGCGAAAGGCGGTAAGCTTCGGCTTGCGCTTGCGGTCAGAGAGTTTGGCGTGGTATCTTTTGAGTTAAGGCCGGTGAGATTTAAGGGCGACAGAGGTTATGATTATAAGAGGGTGATGGGTGAGTGATGCTGTCCCATACACAACAGTGATAAAAGGTGCATGATAGTGGAGAGAGATCCATATCATGCACCTTTTTATGCGCACGGGACGGAGTGGGAGAAACTGCATGTATGTTTAACGATATTAATGCAATTTAAATATAAGAAAAGATGAGATAGACAGGATAAAAGTTTTGAAAAAAGACAAAATACACGAAAAAGAATGATATATTAGCATGTTTATGGGAAATAAGTCATAAAATGATTGACAAATGATAATCTAAACAATATAATTTTATTACATGAAGTAAATCGATAAACTTAAACAGGAGGTAAGAATATGTTTCATAAGATCGACAAAAAGAAATGGTATTCGATCAAGCTGTTTCTTTTCGTGTTGCCTTTTATAGCGCTAGTGCTTCTGTTTTCCTACTATCCGCTGTATGGCTGGCTTTATGCGTTCTACGATTACAGACCGCCGAGGCCCTTTTCCGATGCGGAGTTTGTGGGACTCAAGTGGTTTAAGTCGCTGGTGGAAAATCCGGTGAAGGTAGCCCAGCTGTGGCAGGTTCTGAAAAATACCTTTGCCATGAGCGGCATCACGCTGGGGACTTCCTGGCTTCCTATGTTTTTTGCGGTTTTTTTAAATGAGATTAAGTGTGTGCCATTCCGGAAGTTTGTACAGACCGTGACAACGCTTCCTAACTTTATCAGCTGGGTACTGGTATATTCCGTTGCATTCAGCCTTTTCAACAGCACCGGTATGATGAATACCCTTCTGCTGAATCTCGGGCTGATCAAGGAGCCTGTTTTATTCCTTCAGTCATCGGAGCATGTGTGGCTGACACAGTGGCTTTGGCTTACCTGGAAAAATCTGGGGTGGGCGGCGATCATGTACATAGCGGCGATATCCAGTATTGACGACGAGCTGTTTCAGGCGGCCAAGGTGGACGGTGCCACAAGGATGCAGATGATCCGCTACATTACGATACCCAGCCTGCTTCCCACGTTCTTTGTGCTTTTGATGATGAATATCGGTAATTTCCTTTCCAATGGGATGGAGCAGTATTATGTTTTCCAGAATGCGTTTAACAAGGAGAGCATCCAGGTGCTGGATCTTTATGTCTACAATCTGGCGATGGGAAGCGGCAGCTATTCCGTGTCCGTTGCACTCAGTATGCTTAAGAGTGTCGTGAGCGTGATTCTTCTGGTGGGTGCAAACGCCGTTTCCAAGTTGACCCGCGGTGAGAGCTTCCTGTAAGGAAAGGAGAAGATATGAGCAAAGTGAGAGTAAAGACGGCAAAGATGCATCAGAGTTTTGGGGACCGGATGGTCAGCTTGGTCTGCTATATTGTTTTCTCCATATGTGCGCTTTTTTGCCTTTATCCGTTTTATTACATATTTATCAATACGATCAGCGCCAATGATTTAAGCTCCAGGGGAGTTATTCTGTTCTGGCCTCAGGGAATCCATCTGAAGAATTATGCCAGTGCGCTTGGCATTGACGGCCTGTTCCAGGCGGCCAAGATCTCTGTGATGCGTACGATCATCGGCACGGCCGGTACGGTGAGCGCATCCGCCTTTCTGGGATTTATGTTTTCCCAGGAAAAGATGTGGCACAGAAAGCTCTGGTACCGTCTGATCGTTGCAACCATGTATTTTAATGCGGGAATCATTCCCTGGTTTCTGATCATGAAGAACCTGCACCTGACGAATAATTTCTGGGGGTATATCCTTCCGGTTATTGTCTCGCCCTTCCATATCGTGCTGACGAAGACCTTTGTGGAATCCATTCCGAAGGAGCTGCAGGAGGCTGCGGAGATTGACGGCGCAGGCATTATGACTGTGTTCTTCAAGATTATGATCCCGGTGATCAAGCCGATTATGGCCACTGTGGCGATCTTTGCGGCGGTAAACCAGTGGAACGCATTCCAGGATACGCTGCTTCTGGTTACGGATACCAAGCTGTATCCTCTGCAGTTTGTCCTGTATCAGTATCTGAATCAGGCAAGCTCGCTCTCTGCACTGGCAAATACCAGCAGCTCCAGTTCTCTGGCAGCGGCGGCGGCCACCACGCAGACGGCCACCAGTATCCGTATGACGATCACGGTGATTGTGGTGCTTCCCATTATGATGGTTTATCCTTTCTTCCAGAAATATTTTGTGAAGGGCATCATGATCGGAGCGGTAAAAGGTTAACGAACGGGGATTCCCCGGTTGTTATAAAAAATACACCGCCTTGAAATTGCGATTCACGGCATCCCGTCCCGCAAAATACACAAAATCTGCCAGCAAGCTGTCAGATGCGGCAAAAAGCCGTATACATTTTGCTCATTTGGGGGTGGGTCGCCTGATTCAGGCAGTTTCAGGAAGAGAATGTCTGCTTGCATGCAAGCATGACGCATCCGTTTTCATCCCGAAACCTGCCGTGAATCGCAACCGCACGGGTGGAAAATAATTAGGAGGTAATTCATGAAAAAGCGTATTGTATCAATTTTACTTGCGACAGTACTCACGGCGTCCATGATGCTTGGCGGCTGTGGTGGAAAAGACACTTCCACACAGTCCGAAGGAGAGACGGACGCACAGGAGGAAGCGTCCGGGGATGAGGACACGTCCAAGGAGGAGGCTTCCCAGGGCGAGGAGAGCGGCGAAGAGGAAGCTGCCGGTACGGAAGAGGCGGCGCCTCCCGCAGTTTCCCACGATACGGAGCTCACGCTGGAGGTTTACGACGTGGCTGCGAACTATCAGGGAATCCAGACCGGATGGTATGGAAAGATTCTCAAAGACAAATTTAATATTGTTCTCAATATCATTGCACCTCAGGTTTCCGGTGATGGCGAGGCTCTCTATCAGACAAGGACGGCGGCGGGAAATCTGGGAGACATCGTGCTTCTTGACAATGCCGACATGCTGGAATGCGTGGATGTGGGACTGATTGCGGACATGAGCGCCGAAATTAAGAGCTATCCCAATCTGATGAAATACTGGGAGCAGATCGAGAAATTTAATGAGGGCATCGGCGAAGGAATCTGGGCGATTCCCACAGAGATGAATACAAACGGGCCTACCGCATATATGGGAGAGACTGTTTCTTCCATGCCAAGAATTCCCTGGGATTTCTATAGCGAGCTCGGGAAACCGGATCTGAACAATCTGGACGACCTTCTCAAGGTTCTCTCCGACATGCAGGCGGCTCATCCCACCAACGAGGCGGGCGACAAGGCTTACGGAATGACGCTGTGGAAGGATTGGGACGGAACCTCCATCGAGAACGTGAATCAGCTCACCAAATGGTATGGACAGGAGGTAAACGGTTCGGTTCTGATCGGAGAGGATCATTCCATCACTCCTCTTACGGACAAGGAAGGCGCATACTACAAGATGCTGAAATTCTTCTTTGATGCAAACCAGCTCGGACTCGTGGATCCCGACTCCGCAACGCAGGATTGGAATTCCGCATGTGACAAGATGAAGCAGAAGAGAACCTACCTTGTTTGGAATAACTGGATGCAGGGCTTTACCAATTCCCCGGAGACCGGCGAAAAGGGAGCAAACTACATGGGAATGCCTCTTGCGGATATGAAGGTGTTCCAGACTTCCGACTATTATTATGGAAGCGGCCGCGTATTTGGAATCGGTTCTCAGGTAAGCGACGAGAACAAAGCGCGCATCATGGAATTTCTTGACTGGCTGGCATCTCCCGAGGGAGCAACGGTTCAGCACATCGGAACGGAAGGCATTATCTATACGGTAAATGACGACGGTACTTACACTCTGACAGAAGACGGCTACAACCGGTTTACTTCCGAGATTCTGATTCCCGAGGATCAGGGCGGCGGAAACTGGACAGACGGAAACAACCAGGTAAACCAGTGGATCGTTGCAAGCGTTGAGATAAACCCGGTTACGGGCGAGACTTACGGCTCAGATCTGTGGGCTTCCTATCAGGAAAAGAACAACACAAAGACAACCAAGGAATGGAGAGAGAAATACGGAGCGCAGAATGAGGTTGAGTACCTGAAGAATAACGGCATGATGGAGCCGGTACCCAGTATCAACATGTCGCTTGCCATTGACACCACGGATATCGGACTGATCCGCAGCCAGTGCAAGACCATTGTGTGCGATACCTCCTGGAAAGCGATCTTTGCAGCGGACGAGGCGGCTTTTGATCAGCTCTGGGACGATATGTGTCTGCAGCTGGAAGGCTTTGGATGGAATGATCTGGTAGCGTTTGATACCGAGAAATTCCAGCCCATGCTTGAGGCGAGAAAAGCGACGCAGTAAGGCGGCCGGCCAGAATGATATAAGGCAGGCAATGGAGAGGGAACAGCGAAAGCTGTTCCCTCTTTTGATTAAAGTGACAAAAAAAGAATCGTATGTTATAATATTTTTGTTCACAAGCGACAGTTCGGAGAGGATATGCCAGGGGTATAAATATGGGAAGAGGCACAAGGGAGAGGGTAAACTTAAGTATGCGGAACAGAAAGCGGTTCCGGAAACAGATTGATGCGGTTCTGGGGAAGTTATCTTTCCTGCAGAAATTTGTCCTCCTTTTTTTGTGCGGTATTGTGATACCCACGGCGGTACAGAACGGTGTCTATTACTGGCAGACGGAAAAAAATATTCAGGAGGAGATGCTGGATAAGATCAACGAGGCGATGGACGACAAGGCGGTGAAGATTTCAAGGGCGTTGTCGGATGCATTGTCCATTACCCGGAATCATTACAGCAACGAGCTTCTGTATCAATATCTGGATTATGAGTACGACAGGGACCTGGAATTTCTAATCCAATATCAGGATGCGCTCCGGAATCTGATTGCGAACAGCGGCTCCTATGTCCAGCAGATCAGGAACACGGTGGTCTATACGGATAATCATACGCTGCTCAACAGCTCCTATATCAGAAAGCTGGACGAGGCGGACAGGGAAAGGCTGGGGGAGGAGCTGACTTACCTCAACATACAGCCGGTGGATCAGGAAACCGGAATTTATCTCAGGGTCGCCCATGAGGATGCGAAGGTTCAGAAAGTGTATGACAGCCGCAGCCTCAGCTTTCTGTGCGAGCTGAATCATTACAAACAGTATGACCGTTTTTTTAAGCTGCTGCGGATGGATATTGAGATTGGCAGCATGGAGAGCGTTCTTCTGGAGAGTAATCTTTTTACCAACATGATCCTGGGAGATACCCAGGGAAGAGTGGTTGCGGCGGCCAAGGAATACGGAAATGCGGGAGAGATGGGAATTTTTGCATCGCAGGAGGAAAGAGAAGACGGGATGATCGTGCTTTCCAGGCATGTGGAAGGTTTTCCGCTCACACTGTACGGGATCTATGATTCCCGATCCATATCCGAGGAGTTTCGCCAGAGCAGGCGCCTGTCCGTGGGAATCTCGGCAGGGTGTATTTCCTTTGCGCTGATCGTTATCTTTTCTATCGTGAGCAGTATCAACCGGCGTCTGCACAGGCTGGTGGTCCAGTCGGAGGAGATTGCCAATGGGAATTTTGTCCAGATTGAGCTCTCCGGGAAGGATCAGGATGAATTCAGCACCCTGGAGAAGAGTATTAACCACATGAGCTACCGTCTCAAGGAGCTGATCGAGAAGGAATATAAGGAGCAGATTTTCCGTGCGGAGCTGGAAAAGGAGACGAATCAGGCAAAGCTTCTGGCTCTGCAGGAGCAGGTGAATCCCCATTTTATGTTCAACGCACTGGAAAGCATACGGCTCAAGGCCATGAAAAAGGGAGAGCGGGAGACGGCCGCCATGATCAAGTATATGGCAAAAATGTTCCGCAATCTTTTGGATTGGAAGGATAATATTATAACCCTTCGGGAGGAGATCCGCTTTCTGGACGAATTTTTTCATATTCAGAACTATCGGTTCGAGGATGAATTTTCTTACGAGATCGATGTCACGGAACAGGCCTATGAATGTCTGATCCCAAAAATGATGCTGCAGCCCCTTGTGGAGAATGCCTGTGTTCACGGAGTGGAGGCAGTGGAAACAGATCGGTGGGTACGTGTGAGGGCAAAGGCGGAAGCGGGGTGGCTTTCGCTTGCGGTGGAGGACAACGGAGGGGGAATGTCCGCAGAAAAGCTTTCGCAGCTGCAGGAAATGCTAAAAGGAGAAAGCCAGGCGGAAAAAAGCGTGGGCCTGTGGAATGTATACCGAAGGCTGGTATTGTATTATGGAAAGGAATTCCAGTTTGAGATTAGCAGCGTCCCAAAGAAGGGCACGGTCTGCACGATCCGGATACCGGAAGGAAAACGGGAAGGGTGAGACTTATGTATTCGATTATGATTGTGGATGATGAGAAGGCGATACGGGAAAATCTTGCTGGAATCGTTAATTTTGAGGAATATGGGTTTCGGCTCTGCGGCACGGCAAGGAACGGGCAGGATGCCCTCGCAAGAATCCCTCAGTGTCGTCCGGATGTGATTTTTCTGGACGTGTGCATGCCGGTGATGGACGGGCTGGCTTTTTTGCAGGAGCTCCGCAAAAAGCAAGATGCCGATCTGCCCTATGTGGTCATGCTTTCCGGATACAGCGATTTTGAATATGCCAGGTCAGCCATGCGTTACGGCGCAAAGGCATATCTGACAAAGCCGGTGGATGAAGAGGAGGTCGGTGTGGTTCTTAAGGAGCTTAAGGATACCCTCGATGAAAAACAAAAGACTCTGAAACACTCCGATATGAAGGAGCAGGTAAAAAGGCTTAAGAGTCTCTATCATGGAGGTGACCGGAAGAGAACGTCATTTCAGGGATATCAGATGATGCACTGTGTGATTCTGAGAGAAAGTCCGGAGGCGGAGGAGGGCTGGCGTCTGATCCGGGAGCTGGCGGAGGAGAGGCTTTACGGGTCGGAGGCGGCCTTTTGCAGAAACCAGGGCTGTATTCTCAGTTATCTTGCAGGACCGGAGACGCTTGGGGAATATCAGCAGAGTGTCACGCTTTTCGCACGCCATCTCCTGCATCAGATCAAAAAGAGAGGCATGGAATGCGCACTGCTTTTTGACAGTGTTCTTTTTGAGCGGGCGGAGGATACGTTTCGCAGAGATTACGACACGCATCTGTACCGGATGCTGACGGAGCTGTTCTGGGGAAAGGAAGTTGTAATACAGTGCCGTATGATGGAGACATCCGATTTTTTTGACCGCAGGCTGGACGGGGAAAAGGAATACATCGAAAAAATCCGCAGGGCGGTTCGAGAGAGGAATACGGGAGCGCTCAGAGAAGTGTATGAGGAGATTGACGGGGCGGTAAGAACAAAGAAACTGAATATTATTTTTTTGCAGGAGATTAATTACAGGATTTATTACAGCCTGATGGATCTTCTGGACGAGGAGAAGCTTACGGATGTCCATATAACGCCTCTGGATCTGCGGGACACGTCATGCTTTATGCGCTATGAGGAATGGAAGGAGCAGCTGTGGAGACAGCTTTCAGCCGTCTATTCCTGCATGGAAAACACGGATTCCGGGGATGGGATCGGAGAGCAGGCGCTTACTTATATTCAGCGTCATTTCAGGGAACAGATCTCTCTCAAATCCGTTGCGGATAAGTTCTATGTGAGCCCCTCCTATCTGGGGAGATGTCTGCAGAAGGCTCTTAAGGGGAGCGGCTTCCGGCAGTATCTGAATGACCTCAGAATCCGGGAGGCCAAAAGGCTTCTGCGGGATACGGATAAGATGATCTATGAGATCGCGCAGGAGGCGGGATTTACGGAGAGTAAATATTTTATATCCAAGTTTACGGATCTGACCGGAGTGACTCCGGCGGAATACCGCAGGATGGGAAATGCATAAGGCAATATTTGCGCAGAAAGCAATATCCGCTCAAAAACAGGTATAAAAAACGGAACTTTTGGATTACTTTTGGGAATGAGGAAATGCTTTCCTTTTCGTATAATGGTAATAAATTAAGGACTGACATACAATAGGTCCTGGAGAGGAAGGTAAAAGTATGAAGTTGAAAAAGTTATGTGCAATTCTTCTGGCATCTTCTATGGTGCTGTCACTTGCGGCCTGCGGCGGGTCGGGTTCCGAGCCAAAGCAGGATACGGCGGCGGAAGATACCAAGGAGCCGGAGGATGCGAACACCGACACTGCAGATGCGGCAGAAGAGGAGAGCGGTGAGGATACGGCAGGCGATGAGGCCGGTGCGGACGCATCGGGAGAGACAGGAAGCTCGGAGGAGAATTATTACGGCGGACTGGTACCTCTGGATGATGCGGACGATCCCATCACCTATACATTTTTCGTGCGTGACCCCGGTGTAGTTCCGGCGGATAACAATCCGGTTATTCAGAAGATTACAGAGCTTACCGGTGTGACCATTAAGTTTGAGTTCCTGGTAGGCGATCTTGACCAGAAGCTGGGCGTTATGATTGCCGGAGGAGATTATCCGGACGTGATTTTTGCCGGCGATGCCGGAAGCAAGCTGAGAGATGCGGGAGCATTTATTCCCCTTGAGGAGGAGATTCCCAAATATCCCAACCTGAACGCTATGTATGGCAATGTTCTGAAATATCTTACACAGGCAGACGGCCATGTTTATGATATGGAAATCTATGGAACTTTCCAGAATGATGTGACAGAGGTTGCTCCTCCTTTTGAGTGCGCACTTGGATTCTACATTCAGAAAGCGGTTCTGGAGGAGGCGGGTTATCCCGAGGTCAAAACGGTTGATGATTACTTCAAGATCATTGAGGATTATATGGCAAATCATCCGGAAATTGACGGCGTGAAGACCACCGGTTTTGAGATTCTTGCAGATGGATGGCGTAACTGGGCTCTTCTCAATCCTGTACAGAATCTGCTTGGAGCAGGTAATGACGGTGCGGTTTTTGTGAATCAGGACACGCTTGAGACCTCATTCTTCCAGATCAGTGACGACGCTCATGCGTTTTATCAGAAGCTGAATGAGGAATATCAGAAGGGTGTTATCGAGGCGGAAACCTTTACGCAGAACTATGACCAGTATATTTCCAAGATTACTACGGGTGCGGTTCTGGGCTTCTATGATCAGAACTGGAATTTCCAGAGTGCACAGGATCTGCTGAAGGCGGACGGAAAATTTGAGCGTACTTATGTGGCTGTTCCCATTACCAATCCGGGTGTAAAGGACGGCTATCTGGACAAGAGCAACGGTATCCCCAGCGGAACCAACGGTATAGGAATTACTGTAAACTGTGAAAATCCTGACCGTCTGCTGCGTTTCTTTGACTGGCTCTGCCAGAGAGAAGTGCAGGATTATCTGCAGTGGGGTGAAGAGGGAACTGATTGGGTTTATTCCGCAGACGGCGGAAAAGAGCTGACACCGGAAAGACGCGCCATTGTGCGTGACACTGCGAGAAAGCGCGACGAGACAGGTCTTACTCTCTGGAATTACTGCCCGAAGTGGCAGGGTATTTATACCTCCGACGGTATGCCTTGCGGTACCGGTGAATCACCGGATGAATATCTTGCTTCTCAGTCAGATTATGATAAGAGTTTTCTGGAAGGCTACGGAATCAAGTACCCTGCGGAGATGTTCTCAGATCCTATCGTGAGAGCGGCTTATTATCCGGTATGGGCCCTGACCTTGGAAGACGGAAGTCCGGCGGCGGTTGCAAACACGAAGATCACGGATGTGACCATGAAGTTTTACCCCAGACTGATTCTGGCAAAGGATGAGGCGGAATATGAGTCCATCTGGAATGATTTTCTGAAGGAGTTCAATACGATTGATCTGGAATCCTATCAGACAGAGATCGACAGTCAGATCGCTCAGAAGATGGCAAAATAAAACAAAAGAATAGATAACAGGCGGATGGGAGGGCGAAGGCTCTCCCATTCTTAACTATAGTTAATGTAAGAAGAGGAGATGGGCATGAGTAAGATGCAGAAAACCTTAAAAAGATTAGCAGGGCAGAAGGTATTGTTCTTGATGATACTGCCATGCATGATTTACACCTTTATTTTTTCCTATTATCCGCTCAGCGGGTGGATCATGGCATTTCAGAATTATAAGCCGGCAAAAGGGTATTCCGGTTCCACGTTTGTGGGGCTGGATCAGTTCAAGTTCCTTTTTCAGGATATTGAATTCTGGAGAAGTGTGAGAAATACATTAGCCATGTCCCTTATGAACCTTGTCTTCAGCTTTGTTTTTGCTATTGTGTTCGCACTTCTGTTAAACGAGATCAAGTCTCTGGGGCTTAAGCGCATTACGCAGACAGTATCGTACCTTCCTCATTTCCTGAGCTGGATCATCGTCTGCTCCCTGGTCTCCAATATGCTCTCCACCAATGACGGTATGGTGAACAACTTCCTGATGGCCATCGGGCTGATCGACAAGCCGGTTCTGTGGCTGGGAGAACAGAAGTATTTCTGGTGGGTGACCACCTTCTCCAATGTGTGGAAGGAGACCGGATGGAATTCCATCATCTACATAGCGGCAATTTCAGGTATTGACCAGGCCCTGTACGAGGCGGCGGAGCTGGACGGGGCCAGCCGTTTCCAGAAGATGTGGCATGTGACTCTGCCGGGAATCCGCTCCACCATCGTGGTGCTTTTGATCATGAATCTCGGATGGGTTTTGAACGCAAGCTTTGAGGTGCCTTATATTCTGGGAAGCGGCCTTCTGCAGGACGTGTCCCAGACCATCGACATCTTCGTGCTCAAATATGGTATGAGTATCGGTAACTATTCTCTTGCAACAGCTGCAGGTATCTTTAAATCGGTTATTTCCCTGTTGTTAGTCTTCGGTACAAACGCCGTGGCCAACAAGCTGGGAGAAAACAGTCTGATGTAAGGAGGGGAAAAAGATGAAAAATTTTTGGAGAATTAGAGTTGGAAAGCATAACCTCGGAGATCTCACGTTTCACACGGTGAACGGGATTGTCATGATCTTCATAGCCGTGATCATGATCTATCCCTTCTGGAACACGATTGCCGTTTCATTCAATGACGCACAGGACACTCTGCGGGGCGGAATTACGTTGTTTCCCAGGGCCTTTTCAACTTACAGCTATGAATCTGTGTTTAAGAACAAACTCATGGGCACCGCTGCTGTCAATTCCGTGCTGCGTACCGTGCTCTCCACGGTGTTTGGCGTTCTGGTGGGTTCCATGATCGCCTATGTGCTCTCCCGCAGGGAGCTTATAGGGAGAAAATTTATCACGGCGTATTTTTTGGTGACCATGTATATTTCGGCAGGACTGATTCCCACGTATTTCCTGATCAAAAATCTGGGGATGCTCAACAGCTTTGCGGTCTACATTGTGCCGGGACTTGTGAGCGTGTACAATATTATCGTGATTAAATCCTTCATGCAGTCGCTCCCCGACAGTCTCACGGAGGCAGCCATGGTGGACGGAGCGGGACATTTCCGCTGTTACTGGCAGATTGTGCTTCCCTGCTGTAAGCCGGTGCTGGCGACCGTTGCACTGTGGTGTGCGGTAGGCGCCTGGAATCAATGGTTTGACACCTTCCTGTATGCGTCCGGTGCGGATCACCTGACAACTCTTCAGTATGAGATGATGAAGCTACTGTCCTCGGCTATGCAGTCGGGCCGGGATAATTCCAGTATCTTTGGGAACAATCAGCAGATGGCCGACACGATCACGCCGACCTCTATCAGGGCTGCGGTGACTATTGTTGCCTCCGTGCCCATCCTTGTGGTATACCCTTTTATGCAGAAATACTTTGTAAAGGGCGTCACTTTGGGAGCGACAAAGGAGTGAGAGGTATTCCGGGATGCAGGGCGGATTACAGGCTCACATGCCGGGGGCTGCGATGGAGACTGCGGTACTGGGAAGGCGTGCACTTCTGAAATTTGCGGAAGCTCCTGTTAAAGGAAGAGATATTGGAGTACCCGCAGGCAAGGGCAATGGCGGAAACAGGGGTTGCGGTATCCTTGAGCAGAGCCTCCGCAGCCTGAATGCGCAGGAAGCTTAAGTAATCGTAAAAGGTCTGGCCGGTGTACTGCTTGAAGATCCGGGAAAAATAAAATTTTGACAGGCCGGCCTTGCTGGCAGCATCTTCCAGAGAGATGTCTTCGTCAAAATGCTGTTTCATATATTCCAGAAGAAACGATAGCTTTCGGGAGTAATCCTTAGGGGAGAGGCTCCCGGAAGCTTTTGTTGTCCGGGTATTGTGCTGGGCGCAGTAGTCCGTATAGCAGGCATAAAATTCCATGAGGCAGGCATAGATGCGCAGCTGCTTTGCCGAGGAGCGGCCAAAGTAGCAGGAAGCGGCCTGCATGAGCAGCTTGATCTGTGTCTCATAGATCTCCGGACATGTATCCGAAGTGATGTGAATGGGCTTTGACAGCAGCGACTGAGTCCGGGTGAATTCCGCAAGCTGGGCAAATACGTTCAATTCATGCAAAAAAATGAAGCGGGTGCCGCACTCCGGTGCTATAATGGAATGGAGGATCCCGGGAGGGACGATAAGGATATCTCCCGGCTCCAGGGCGTAGGTAACATCCGAAGCGGTGACCGTGTAGGAATTTTCCAGGGGTACGATAAGTTCCAGGGCGTCATGCCAATGGGTGGAATAGCAGGTATTCTCCGTGTTGTACCAAAAGCGCATAAAGGTCTGGGGAATATAGGGAGGGATTTCATATTCCTCCGTGACTGCCTCCCAGTCATAGCGGGGAAATCCGTCGGGCTGGATCTGATAGTCTTCACGCTGCCCGGCCGTGAGTGAAAAAAGCTTTTCTGGATTCATAACGGCGCCTTTCTGTTTCCGGATTGGATAAGCTGCGATTATAACTTTTGTAAAAGATTAAACTGAATTAATTATAACAACAAAAATAAATAGAGACAACATTCACAAGCGTAAAATTTATGATTCAGATGCTATTGTGCACTTTTAAAGAAGGAGGATTCTGATGAAGATTAACAATCCATTATTTCAGGCGGACATGCCGGATCCGGACATCATTCGGGCAGGCGCCTGCTTTTACATGGTTTCCACCACCATGTATCACATGCCTGGTGCCCCGATTCTCAGATCAGAGGATCTGGCGCACTGGGAGATCGTCTCCTATATCTGTCGTGAGATTGCCGATAACGAAATCTACCGGATGGAGAACGGCAGACATGCATACGCAAAAGGACAGTGGGCCACCAGCCTGATGCGGTACCGGGATCGGTTCTACGCATGCTTTGTCTGCCACGATATGAAAAAGACCTACCTGTTCTCCACGGATGACATCGAGAAAAGCGGATGGGACAAGACGGAGATTGACGGGGTTTTTCACGACATGTCATTTCTTTGCTGGCAGGACAGGCTGTATCTGGTCTACGGAAACGGACAGATCCGGATCGTGGAGCTGAAGGAGGATGTTTCCGGTATTGTGGAGGGCACGGACCGGGTGCTTTTGCAGACGCCGACCGAGGGGATGCGGCTTTGCTGTGAGGGCTGCAGGGCCTATGTAAAGGATGGAAGGATTTATCTGCTCTTTATTGACTGGCCGGCGGATACCACCGGCGAGGCTGGAAAGCGCAGAGAGGTCTGTTACCGTCTTGAGGATCTTTCCGGCGCTTTTGAGAGGAGAACGATCCTGTATGACGACATGTGGATTCCGGGAAGGGGGATCGCCCAGGGGCCGCTTTTTGATGACGGGAAGGGGAACTGGTATGCGGTGATGTTCCAGGACAGCGGCGCAGTGGGAAGAGTTCCCTTTTTGATGAACGTGGAGTGGAAGGACGGATGGCCCGTGCTTGGAAAGGACGGAAAGGTTCCGGAAACCCTTGAGGTGCCTTTTGAGGAAAAGCAGACGGAGGAAATTATACAGAGCGACAGCTTTGATCACAGCGAAAACAGGCTGAAGAATGTCTGGCAGTGGAATCACAACCCGGACAATGAGGCATGGTCGTTTACGGAGCGCACGGGATGTTTGAGACTGAAAAACAGAATGCGGGCCAGGGAGCTGTTTGAGGCGAGAAATACCCTGACTCAGAGAGTGAAAGCGCCCTACAGTGAATTTCTGGTGAGGCTTGACTGCGGGGGAATGGAGGACGGAGATTATGCGGGCCTGTGCGTCCTGGTGGAGCGCTATGGACAGATCGGCGTCCGGCAAAAGGAAGGAAGACGCCGTATCGTGATGCGCCGGCGCAAGGGGGAGAGAGCGCCCTTTGCCGTGGCCGGGAAGGGGATGGAGGAATTGAAAGGCTGGTATGCCCTGGAGGAAATCGAGGCGCCTCTCGAGACGGACAACGTGTGGTTAAAGGTGATTTTCCGCCTTGATAGCTGGGGAAGCGGGGAGGAAACGGCAGAGTTTCTTTACAGTCCGGACGGAGAGAATTATGTTCCCTTGGGCGGCAGCCTGCCGCTGTTTTATTCCCTCTCCCTGTTCGTTGGCGCCCGCATCGGGATTTTCTCCTACAATGAGGAGAGGGACAGGGGCGGCTGTGCGGATTTCTGCGGTTTCACTTTCCGGGATGAGGAGTTCATAAGTCCGCAGGAATAGACCGAAAATGGCAAAGGAGTGAGCGAGAGATGTCGAAGATTTTGGTGGTGGAGGACGATCTGGCCCTGAGTGCGGGGCTTTGCTTTGAACTGGATATGAGCGGTTATCTGACCGTGGCGGCCTATACAGGCAAAAAGGCCCGGCAGCTTCTTTTGACCGATCCCTTTGAGCTGGTGCTTCTGGATGTGAATCTTCCGGACGAAAGCGGCTTCGAGCTGTGCCGGGAGATAAAAAGGAAGCAGCCAAAACTACCGGTAATTTTTCTGACTGCAAACGATCTGGAGGAGGATGTGCTGGACGGTTTTGACCTGGGAGCTGAGGATTATATTACAAAACCCTTTAATGTCCGGATTCTGAAGCGGCGGATGGAGGTGGCGCTGCGAAGAAGGGGCGGCGGGGGAAAGGAGGAGAAATTTGACGACGGGTTCCTTTGTCTGAACCTTGAGAGCCTCAGCGCAGTGAGGAACGGGGAAAAGCTGACGATTACTCCGAATGAGTACAAGATTTTAAGGCTTCTGCTGGCTGGTGAGGGCAGTATTGTGACCAGGCAGGTGCTTCTTTCCAGGCTCTGGGACTGTGACGGGAACTATATTGACGACCACACACTGACCGTGACCATGAACCGCCTGCGGGCAAAGATTGAGGATGCGGATCACTCCTATATCCGGACGGTGAGAGGGATGGGCTATATCTGGATGGGGGCAGGGCTATGAGGGAGCGAACAACAAAAAACATCCCGGCAGGGCAGCTTCTGGCCGCCGCCGCTCTGCTGTTGATTTTTTTGGGAGTAATGTGGGAATTTATTCCTGGGATATGGCTACGTATCCTGGTCTTTGCCTGCGGCCTTTTTTCATTCTTTCTGGTGCTCTGGTGGGGGCAGCGGATCCAAAAGGATGAGTCTGACTTTGCCGGACGGCTGTGCGGGGACATAGACGCTCTTATGGACGGACATGAAATACCGGATTACCATCCCTATGAGGAGACCGGGATATCCAGGGTGCGGGGAAAGCTTCTGCAATATGATGATAAAATGCGGGAGAGCTGCGGAAGGAGCGATCAGGATAAACAGACGATCCAGGAGGTTGTCAGTCACATTTCCCATCAGGTAAAGACGCCGGTGTCAAATCTGAGGATGTTTACGGACATTTTGCAAAGACGGGAGCTGTCCTTTGAAAAGCGGGAGCAGTTTCTTGCCACCATGGCGTCCCAGGTGGATAAGCTGGATTTCCTCATGCAGTCATTGATCAAAATGTCCCGGCTGGAAACCGGGACTCTCACTTTGCATATAGGGACGAATGGTCTGTATGATACGATCGCAAAGGCCGTATCCGGGATCTGGGCAAAGGCGGAGCGGAAAAAGATTGAAATGACTGTGGAGTGTGACAGCCGTATTGCGGCGGAGCATGATCCCAGGTGGACGGCGGAGGCCCTGGAAAACATTCTGGACAATGGAGTAAAGTATACGCCGCAGGGCGGAAGCATCCATATCCATGTGCGCCCCTGGCAGTTTTATATGCGTATCGATATTTCGGATACGGGAATGGGAATTGAGAGGGAACATTACCATGACGTGTTCCGGCGCTTTTACCGGGGACAGGAGGCGGCAGCGCAGGAGGGAGTGGGACTTGGCCTGTATCTGGCCCGAGGGATTATCACGGCGCAGAAGGGCTATATCAGCGTGAAGTCCAGTGTCGGGGAGGGGAGCACTTTTTCCGTGTTTCTGCCGGAGTAAAGAGGCTGCGGGCCGCTGACTGCGGCGGAGGTATTTGGCCGGAGGGCCGGGGAGCGGGCTTATGGATATAGTGAATGTGGATCACGTAAAAAAATATTTCGAAACAGGGAACCGCCTGGTTAAGGCGGTGGACGGGGTCAGCCTTTTGGTGGAGAAGGGAACGTTTACTGCGATCGTGGGGGCTTCCGGGTCAGGAAAAACCACGCTGCTCAATCTCATCGGCGGTCTTTACAGGCCGACCGGGGGCCGTATCATTGTTGACAACATGGAGCTTTCATCCCTTACCGAGCAGGAGCTGACCATCTACCGCCGAAGAAGGGTGGGATTTGTGTTTCAGGACTGCAGTCTGGTTTCAGAGCTCACGGTGCGGGAAAATATTCTGTTTCCCCTTGCCCTGGATGATTCCCTCCCGGATCCTGTTTTTTTTGAGCGGATTACGGGCGCCCTTCGTCTTGATGACAAGCTGGACCGGTATCCTCACACGCTCTCTGCGGGCACACAGCAGTGTGCGGCAATTGCCAGAGCCCTTATCACAAGACCCTCCATCCTTCTGGCTGACGAGCCTACAGGAAGCCTCGATGTTCGGACAAGTCAGAATGTGGCGGGACTGTTGAAGATGACCGCGGAAATGTTTCATCAGACTCTGATCATGATAACACACAGCATGGAGCTGGCACAGCTGTCAGACCGAGTAGTGCGTCTGCAGGACGGGCGCATCGTTTGACAGAGCGTACCTTAAAGCACCCGGGCGTAAAGTGCGGGTGTCTGTTTTTTTGGTACAAAAGTGTACCTTTTTTGTACCGGAGATGTAACTTGGCAGTGATATAATCTGAATAGAAAAAGTTCAGGAGGAGTTATGATGCAGGAAATGTTAAATACCCTTGCCCGGCGCAGTTTTGCGGCCTGCAGGGTGAGGAATCTGATAGCGGTACTGGCGATTGCCCTGTGTTCGACCCTGTTTACATCCATCACTGCCATCGGGATCGGCACGCTGCAGTCCATAACCCTGATGATGCAGGAGCAGAAGATGAGCAGATCAGACGGCGATTTCAGGTATATGAGCAAGGAGCAGTTTGAGATGATGAAAGGCTCTGACCTGATCAGGGAGGCAGGCCTTCGGATGCCGGTGGGTTTTCTGACAAATGCAAGACTTCATAATATCGAGTTTGACGTGATGGATGAAACCCAGGCAGAGCTGACATTCTGTATGCCAGTTCATGGGGAGGTGCCCCGGAGGGAAAATGAGGTGGTGGCATCCGACAAGGCGCTGCGTGATCTGGGAGTGGAGCCTCAGGTCGGGGCGCAGATCACGGTTGCATTTACCGCCCACGGCAGGGATTATACCTTTCCCATGGTGGTATCCGGCTGGTATGAGGCCTTAAACGACCAGCTCAGCGTGATGTGGACCGGGCTCCCGTTTCGGGATGCAAATCCGGATATTTTCCGGAATACATACAACAAGGATTTTGAAATGGCCGGAACCTACTGGTCTGACATCCTGGCTGTGAGCCGGGCCGGCCTGCAGGAGAAAATGACGGAACTTGCCCGCAGTATGGGAGGAGACCCGGAGGATATGGGGTCGCCGGATTATCTGCCGGCTGTCGTGAATGCGGTCACCAATCCTGTCCCTGATCCGCAGCTTTTAGTAATGGGAGCCGTGTTCGTGGCGCTGTTTATTTTTTGCGGTTATCTGCTGATCTATAACGTGTTTGACATTGCGGTGATGCAGGAGATCCGGCGCTTCGGCCTCTACCGGACCATCGGGATGAGCAGGAAGCAGGTGAAAAAGCTCATGAACCGACAGGCCCTGTGGCTTTCTCTTATGGGAATTCCGCTGGGACTGTTTGCGGGCTTTCTGATTGGAAAATCGGCTCTTCCTCTGATTATGGGCACGTTTTCCACGGAATATCAGAATATCCGTGCGGATGTGACCCCCTCTCCCGTGATCTTTGCAAGTGCGGCCCTGCTCACGGCTCTGACCGTGATGATCAGTACCCGAAAGCCGGTGAGGAAGGCGGCGGATACGCCTCCTATTGATGCATTCCGCTATGTGGAGGGCGCCGCAAGGGGCCGTAAGTCCAGAAGGAGCGCCGACCTGGCCCGCATTCCCCGTCTGGCATGGTTCAATCTTGGCCGGAACAGGAGAAGGAGTGCTTTTATCGTGATATCTCTGATGCTGTGCATAGTTCTCATGAATTGTTCGGGAACGGCGGCGGAGAGCATGGATATTGAAAAACAGGTAGCTTATATGATCCGCACCGATTTTGCCGTTGTAAATGCGGTCAGCACCAGCAATATGAAGGGGTTTGTGCACCGCACAGAGGCTTTGAAGCCGCAGACTATTAAGGATATTTCCTCACAGCCGGGGGTGGTGGGAGGAGCGCCGGTCTACAAAAACACGGCGGAGGATGATAATGTCACCTTTGATTTCGGGCATAAGTTTGCCGAAGCGACGTTTGTGAATAATCATAGCGGCCTTGTGTTCGGAAGTGATGAGGAAGGCAGAAGCTTTGGCCTGGGAAAGGACGGGCGTATGGTCTGCAATGTTTACGGAATGGAGGAGAGCGCCATTGCCCGGATGGATCTGAGAGAGGGGATCATGGATGCGCACACTCTTTATGAGAAAATGGAAGAAGGAGAGGGCGTTTTGGCTGGCGTTCAGGTTAACCGCACGGACATGTCCCTGCATGAGGTTTTTGATATGGTGCAGGTGGGAGAGGTTATCACGGTCTATAAGGACGGCCTGCCGTTTATGGAACTGCCGGTGCTTGCAAAGGCCGCCATTAACGGTGATGACCTGGAGATTGGCTTTACCTGCAATGGTGTAATCCAGATTGGAGGCGACAGTCCGTATCTGTATCTTCCGTCCAGTGTCTATAAGGAGCTGTATGATGATCCGGCAGTCTATAAATACGCCTTTGACGTGGAGGAAGGGTATCAGGAGGATATGGCTGCCTTTCTTGATAACTATAGGGAGAATGTGGATTCCGATATTAATTATCTCTCCTCCCGGACGGCTGTTGCGGATGCGGAAGGGGAGAGAGATATGATTCTATTCGTTGGCAGACTGATGGGTATTATCTTCGGGATTGCCGGTATTTTGAACCTGATCAATACGGTTATCACGTCCATCGTGATCCGGCGGCATGAATTTGCCACCATGCAGAGTATTGGCATGACAGGACGGCAGCTTACAGGGATGATGATAGCCGAGAGCGTTTTTTATGCCGTCGGTGCCTGTCTGTCCGGGCTTTTGATGGCAGCGATCCTGAACCTTACGCTGGTGAAGGAAATTCTGGATTCCCAGTGGCAGTTTACGTTTCATTTCACGTTGGTTCCGGCACTTTTGGCAGGCACCGTGATGATTCTGGTATCCGTCCTGGTTCCCGTTCTGGCGCTGCGGGTTTTTTATAAGGAGAGTATTGTGGAACAGCTTCGGGCGGCGGAGTAATGGAAAGAAAGGAGATTCGCATGGAAACGATTTTAGAGACTGTTGGTCTGAAAAAATATTACGGGAAGGGTGATGCCATGGTAAAGGCGCTGGACGGTGTGGATCTTACGATTGAACAGGGGAAGTTTACCGCAATCATCGGCACCTCGGGCAGCGGAAAGTCAACGCTGCTCCATATGCTGGGAGGGCTTGATGTGCCGACGGAAGGAAGCGTCAGGATCGGCGGAACAGAGCTTTCAAAGCTTGACAGGGAGCAGGCTGCGATCTTCCGGCGAAGGAATATTGGGTTTGTGTTTCAGAATTACAATCTGGTTCCGGTTTTGACCGTTTGGGAGAATATCGTGTTTCCCATTTCCCTGGATGGGAAAAAGCCCGATAAGCAGTTTATTATGCAGGTGGTAAGGCTGCTTGGACTTGCGGACAGGCTGGACGGCCGGCCCGGAAACCTTTCCGGCGGACAGCAGCAGCGGGTGGCCATTGCCAGGGCGCTGGCCTTAAAGCCCTCCATTATCCTGGCAGACGAGCCCACCGGCAATCTGGATTCAAAAACCAGTGATGATGTGATCCGCCTTTTGCAGACGACCAGCAGAAAGTTTAACCAGACCATTGTGATGATCACCCACAATCCGGAGATTGCGCAGATGGCGGATCGGATTATTCGAATTGAGGACGGGCGTATCGCCGGGTTGGAAAGCTTTTAGCAAAGCGTTAAAAGAAAACAATTGGAGAATGGACGCTTTCTTACTTTTCCGCAATTACGGTAAATTCACCGGGCATTTTACGGTTTGTCCATGCGGGGTGCTCGTCAAAGCGTTTCAGAGTAAACCCGCATCGGAGCACGGAATTGATAATCTCGCTCATGGTGTATTTTCGATAATGGCATTTGGGTATCCTGGCACGGAGCTCTTTCTCATAGAAACGGGCGTGAGCCATCTCGCCCTCAATGATTTCCGTGGAAAAATAATCTCCGCAAGACCAGCCAAATTCCAGGATATCGGTAATCTTGGTAAAAGGGTGGAAGTCGCTGCATATCATCCTGCCGCCGTCTTTTAGCAGAGAATACATGATATGCATGAAGTCATCGAGCTCATGAAAATAGTGCAGGATGCCGCCTTCCATAAAGACTACGTCAAAATATTCTCCGTATTTATCAAGGTTGATCTCCATAATATCGCATACCTGGAAGTCGATCTGAATGCCTGCGGCACTGGCCGTCTCCAGGGCATATTTGCAGTTTGCCTCCGACAGGTCAAAGACCGTGACCTGTGCGCCGAGGATGGCTAAGGGGATTGCCTTTTTACCGCAGGAACCGCAGATATTCGCTACACGGATCCCTTCGTAGGTATCAAAGTAGGAGGAATACTGTCTTAGCATCCGGACAGGATCCTCCAGATCCTCTTTTGCCCGCTGCAAGGGAGATCCGGCATGCTCCACCCAAAACTCATATGCGTCGAATTCCCATGCCTTTTTGTGCTGTTTCGTGTACTCTGTCACCTATGGCCTCCCCTCTCTTTCGGTTTCATGGATTCTCGGATCATACCATCGGTGTGCTCTTTGATCACTGGGGTATGATCCTGGGTTCTATAAATATTCTTTTGCCTGTGTTTCGTCAAGCCGGTACTGCGTGCGGAGTTTTTCCATGATTTCCGTCTCTGACAGTTTCAGGCTGCGCATGAGAGCCACGCCGTTTTTGACCGCCTGCGCATATTTGTCGTTCATACGGGTCAAATCATTCTGAGTTTCCGCCAGATCGTTCTGAGTTTCCGCCAAGTCGTTTCGCATCTCGCTTAAATGATCGCGCATTTCGTCCAACTCATTCTGCATCTCGTCAAACATGTACCTCTCCGTATTCCGGTCAAGCATGTACAATTCTTCTGAAAATATTCCCATCACCTTCTCCATGTTCCGACAAATCTGGTAGCCATCCCTGTAAATGTCCTTAAACTCCGGATAGTCCTCCAACAGCTCAACGATCGTGTCCGGATCGTCACTGGAAAACAGGGTCAGCCATGCGTCCTTTCTGCTTCTTCTGTCTCTATTGTGCGGATTTCTCATAAAGATGTCAAGGGGGATGAACAGGTATTTCTGTACAAGCTCCATCGTAAGTCCGCTGTCCGATTTCTGCTCGAAAAAATGGCAGCATGTCTCAGGATAGGCGTGAAACGCCTGCGGACTCTTTTCAAAGAGCACTATGGTATAGACGTTCCGGATATCCCGGTAGCGGAAATTCTCCCTGCTTCCCCGAAGCCGCTTGTACTGGCGAAGCAAAAGGTCCGCCGAGTAGCAGGCGCTTCGCTGTCCCGGGAAGAGATACCCGATTCTCTGCATCTCCACATTTGCTATGCTGCCGTCCCCAAGCTCCACCACGATATCCATGGCGAGAAGGACGCTCTCGTTTGCCAGCCGGGTGGAGTCCGTGGGAATCGCACGGATGACACGGACCTTCTGCCCCAGCGTGCAGGAGAGAAAATCGCTGAGCCGCCCCGGAACATACTCCGGGTTCATGACCTCCTTGAAGAAACCATCATATAAAAGCTTCAGCCCCCTTGCGCCGGTGCACAGGTCCAGAAACTCCTCCCGCTTTTCCTTCGGCCAGCTGTCGAACCGCCTGTGGAGCGTTCCGTTCTTTAGAATTTCCGCCAGTACCTCTTCCCTTTCCCGGATGATGGGAAAGTAATTTTTCAGTTTCGTCGCCATAAAAATCCTCCTTTGAATAAAATAATGTCAATACTCCCGCTTTCTTTAAATCTGCGAAAAACAGTGGGTAACCCGGCAGAAGCAGCCGAATGTGCGAAACGCACACATAATAGAATAAAAAGAATACTTTTGATATAAGAATAAAATATCTCATTTTTCGGTGACTGTCAAGCATAAATTTGCACATGTGAGGGGAAGGGCTGCGGATCGTAACATCCCCTTCCGGGGAGGCGAAGGTTTTTAGATCTGCCTGCGCCTCTTTGCAAGGGTTTTGTTTCGCTGCCACTTTTGCCGCATGGCGGCGGCCCGGTTTTCCTCGTACTGTGCTTCCTTTTTGAGCTTCTGGTAGCTGTTCCAGCGCTCAAGGCGCAGTTCTCCGGATTCGATGGCCTGGCGGATGGCGCAGCCGGGTTCGCTCTGGTGGCGGCAGTTTCCAAATCGGCAGTGTCCAAGAAACTGCTCCACATCGGAGAATGCCTCGTCCAGCCCTCCTGAGACATTCCACATGCCAAGCTCTCTCATGCCCGGCGTGTCGATGAGCATGGCTTTGCATTTCAGCAGGATCAGCTGGCGGTGGGTGGTGGTATGGCGTCCTCTGGCATCCTCGTTGCGGATTCCGTTTACCGCCATGACCTCTTCCCCTGCCAGGGCGTTTACAAGGCTGGATTTTCCCACGCCGGAGGAGCCAAGGAGCACCAGAGTTTTTCCTGGCTTCGTGTAGTGAGCAAGGGACTCCATTCCCTCCCCGGTTCTGGAACTGACAGCGTGCACGGGCACTCCTTTGGCCACATCCCGGGCAGCCTTTAGATATCCGCCGTAATCCTTTGCAAGGTCGGACTTGGTCAGCACAATCACGGGGGCCGCCCCTGACTGCCAGGCAAGTGTCAGATACCGTTCCAGGCGTTTTACATTAAAGTTCTGATTGAGAGACTGCATGATAAAAACGTAGTCAAAATTTGCGGCAACTGCCTGCTCGCCCCGTCCCAGAGTGGGATTTTTCCGGGAGAAAAAGGTTCTCCTGGGCAGCGTGCGGATAATCTGGCTGTCACCGCCTGGATTAAAGTTTATCAGGACAAAGTCCCCCGTGGTGGGGAACTCCTGGCTGCCTGCAAAATATTCCGCCGCCTTTAATCTGCCATAGGTCTCTGCGTACTGGCAGACCAGGGCGTACCGCTCCTTATGGACGGCGGTTATCCTTGCCGGGATGCCCTGCGCATCCACTGGCATTTCATCGGGCAAAAAGCCGTAAGCTTCTAAATTCATTGTTCGATTCCTCCATGGTTTTTAAAATGGTTCCTGTTACCCACCATGCTGCCGCAACCGGCGGCTCTCAAATCAGAGGGGGCACACGGTTTTTGTTTCACGGCCTCCGTGACGGACGGCCGTAAACGGGCGCAAAAATACCGCAGAAGGTAACATTCACACTGCCCTCTGCGGCTGATTTTTGGTAAAAAAATAACACACCTTTTCGTGTGCCAAAACAGACTTTGGTATTTGTGAAAGGTTACATAAAGCGGTACAGCGGCACAAAGCCGAAAATCTCAGAGACTTATCGCCTCAACAGACTGCCTGCACCCGGTATGCAGTTTCAGGATCTCTTTTCCTCGCTCTTATTTCTCATAACACATCTCTCCTTTCCGGATTTTCTGCGAATTATTTTACCATATCCGGCGAGGGAGCGCAAGATAAAAAAACTGATTTTTGACTGACAGTTAGTGACTGTTTATATAAATTTGCGTTTTCTGCGTTTTCTGTTATAATAAAAACAGACAATTCGTGTCCGGCACGGGAGCAGAAAACGAATACGAATCGAATTTAAAAGATACAGGAGGATAAGGATGCTGACAGTGAAAGAAGCGGGAGAGCTGTTAGAGCTTGGAAATGAAAGAAATCCGGGGTCGTGGAAGCGACACAGTCTTTCTGCTGCGGAAAATGCCAGGCTGATCGGTCAGAAGGCGGGAATGGACGGGGAAAAAGCCTATGTCATGGGACTGCTTCACGATATCGGAAGAAGAGAGGGAGTCACGGCGATCCGGCATATATTTGACGGCTATGATTACATGATGAGCCTGGATCAGCCAGAGATCGCAAGGATCTGTCTGACGCATTCTTTTCCTGAGAGGGATATCCGCACCTATTTTGGAGCGTATGACTGCTCAGAGGAACAGCTGGAGTTTTTGCGGGGGGTTGTTGAAAATAAAGCCTATGACGACTATGACCGGCTGATCCAGCTCTGCGATGCAATATCGCTTCCGGACGGCGCCTGTATTATGGAAAAGAGACTGGTGGACGTGGCGCTGCGGCATGGCCTGCCGGAGTTTACCCTGAAAAAGTGGCGGGCTTTTATGGAGACAAAGGAGTATTTTGACGAGCTGTGCGGGTGCAATGTCTATTCTCTGCTGCCCCGCGTGATGGAAAATTCTTATGTAAGCCTGCTGTAGCTTTGCATGGATCATTCCGGGTAATTCAATCGAAAGGAGCTCCTGTTATGAGGATCATGGTCAGCGCCTGTCTGCTTGGAGAAAACTGCAAGTATGACGGCGGAAACAATTACAGCCGAAAAGTGGCGGAATTTATAGAGGGACATCAGGTCATATCCGTCTGTCCGGAGGAATTGGGAGGGCTTTCCACACCCAGAGTGCCGTCGGAGATCGTGGAGGGCGTGGTGACGGCCCGGGACGGGAAATGCGTGGACGAGGAATTCCGCAGGGGAGCAGGACTTGCTCTGGAGCGGGCCCTTTTGGAGCGGGCGGAGCTTGTGATCCTGCAGTCCCGCAGCCCTAGCTGCGGTGCAAAGAGAATTTATGACGGAACCTTCAGTGGAAAAACCATAGAGGGGCAGGGTATTTTTGCACGGCTGCTGAGGGAAAACGGATTCCGGGTGGTGGATGTGGAGGACTTATAGGCAGTTCAGATAGTCCTGTTTCTCCTTTACCGGAACATACAAGTAACAATACTCGTGAGTTCCGGCTTCGGGTTTGAAAAAACCGTAATATTCAATGATTGGAAGCGTGTCGCTGCCATAAGTATAGCCGAGTGCGGGAGCAATCTGCTCTCCGATCCAATGATACGGAGGAATGCCGCCCGTCCACGGTTCGCATCCGAGTGCTGTTGCCGTTTCGCCGCACATTCTTATTCGCAAAAATTTTGCGGAGGGAATCCTGTAAATATCAAAGCATTCAGGCTGAACATCCGTTGTGACAAGAAATCCAAACATCACGCCGCTGGGGCGTTCGCAGGAAAGATAATTTATACTCATGCAGATATCCCAGTTCTCTTCCCGGTTGTTCGGTATGGCGCAAACCGACATAAAATCTTCCATAATTTTTTCGACATCCGGTTCATCCGTATGATTGGCGGCATAACCAACTTTACCACACCAGAGCGTCTCGCTCCATTCAAGCAAATCGACGGTAATTCCATTATAATGATAAGTCTTAATGACAGTTTCCTGCGGATGTTGTATATTCATTACATTTTTCCTCCTTTAAAATCCTGATTTTCGATTATGGAAGACGGGAATCCAAAACATCCCTGATTTCCTCTTCCATACTCCGGATATACCGGATTCTTTCTATCGTGTTTCTGACCTCTGAAATGCCCAGCGCTTGCTCCGTCTGGTCCCCGCAAGCCCCAAGCGCTCTCTGAATATTGTATTCCAGCCATTCCACCCAGGTATATGCCAGCCCGAACACGCCGCTGTAGGACCGAAAGCCGTTATCATACGCATCGAGATAGCCGTGAAAAAAAGCGAGCATCTTTTCCGGATCCATATGGCAGGTCACAATTCCGGACCACTGGAGGGCCAGCTGGAGCGCATGGGAGACGGGATTGCCATAGTCAAGACATTCCAGGTCAATAACCCACGGCCTGCCGTTATCCCACATAACATTTTTGGGATCCATATCCTCGTTGGACACACACGAAATGGCAGGCAGGGAAGCTCTTGCCCGGTTCAGCTCTCTCACGGCATAAGTAAGGAGGCGGACGTTGTCAGCCAAAAGCGGGGCAATCTCACTTTTTTGTTCTTTTGCCCCTCGGACATACCCGTTCCAGTTGATTTCGCATAGCGCAGGCTCCTTACGGGGGATATTCTCAGGCTGAATGGCATGCATCCTTCCAAGAATGCTTCCGGCTGCTCTGCACTGGTCATTGGAAATATGATTCCAGTCGGTGATACGCCCTTGCTGCCAGTTAAAAATGTAAAAAAAGTTTCCTCCCGTGTTTTGCATTTTGCGGCGGTCAACGGCCAGGGAGGGTACAATGGGAAGCCCCTCTTTTTCCAGAAGGGATTCGATTTTTTCCGCCCGGTCATAGTTATCCCGCGCATCTGGTCTTTTCATGATTTCCGGATTCAAGTGCTTGACCGCAAAGATCCCGCAATCGGTGGTCACTTTGTACATTCTGTGCATAAGACCGCCGGATACCGGTGAAACCGGAAGGACGACAGTGCCAAAACCGCATGTTGTCATCAATTCCACAATGGATTCTTCGATGGGTTTATCTTTCAATGTTCTTCTCCTTCCTTCCTTCCGAAATCGGACAGATCCTTTATAAGGCCTTGTTCCATGGCAAGCAGCTTTTCCTTTTTGTTAAGGCCTGCGGCATAGCCGGTAAGGCTTCCGTCTGTCCCGACGATGCGGTGGCATGGAATGATCAGGGAAATGGGATTGTGTCCCACCGCACCGCCCACGGCCTGGGCAGACATGGAGGCAAGCCCTTTCTGTCCGGCAATTTTTGCGGCGATTTCCCCGTAAGTCATTGTCTGTCCATAGGGAACCGCAAGCAGGATTTCCCACACCGCCCTGCGAAAGGGCGTGGTTTTCACGGACAGGGGAGGGGTAAAGCCGGGATTTTTTCCGCTGAAATATTCTGTGAGCCATCTGCAGGCCTGTTCAAAGACGGGAAGGCTCGAATTCGACGGTATCTGGCAGCCGGAGTTTTTGGAAAGCGTGCTTCCAAAGTATTTCTGGCCGTCAAACCATAAGCCGGTCAGGGCGCTGCCGTCGCTGGAAAGAGTGATCCCGCCAAGGGGAGAGTCATAATGATAAAGATAGTCCATTTTAAGTTCCGTACCTTTCCGTAATCTGTAAACTATGATATGATAATTGGAGATAAAAGACAAGGAGAAAAGTGAAATGAGCTGGAAGGATGGAAAGATGCGTTGCAGATGGGCGAATCCGGATAACGAGATCTATGTGCGTTACCATGACGAGGAATGGGGCGTTCCTGTCCATGACGACCGCAAGCTGTTCGAGATGCTGGTTTTGGAGGGATTCCAGGCGGGCCTTTCCTGGGAGTGCGTGCTGAACAAGCGGGAGGCGTTTCGAAAGGCTTTTGACAATTTTGATCCGGAGAAGGTCTGCTCTTACGGGCAAGAAAAGATGGAGGAGCTTTCCCGGGATCCGCAGATCATCCGCAACCGTCTGAAAATCCGTGCTGCGGTGAATAATGCCCGCGTTTTCCTGGAGATCCGCAGAGAATACGGGAGCTTTTCCGAGTACCTCTGGCACTGGACCAAGGGAGAGGCGGTCTACGAGAAGAATCTTGCCAGCTCGCCGCTGTCTGACGCCGTATCAAAGGATTTGAAGAAGCGGGGGATGAAGTTTGTAGGCACGGTGATAATTTATTCCTATCTGCAGGCGGTTGGAGTGATCTATTCCCACGAGGAGGGATGCTTTCTGGAACACACCGGGAACTAAAATAATTCGTCCAGTAAAATGTAATAGTTTATCTTTTCCCAGTCAGGTTCTATTCCGAGCTCCCGGAACAGGAGCAGATTGTCAGGCCGGGAATCCTTATCCCGGCGATAATCTGCGTTATACTTACCGGAGTGATTGTGGGACAGGCTGCGGTAACACAGCGCTATGTCGCACCATTTGTCGGCAATTCCGGTTTTGCCCAGATCAATATAACCGGTTACCTGATCCCCGTCTCCAAACAGGTTGGGAAGGCAGTAATCCCCGTGGGAAAGGACAGGCTCCTGTTGCGGAATGTTGTCAAAGAGCCACTGCAGCAGTGCGGCGGGATCCCGAAAGCCCTTTTCGCCGAAGGTGGAGGGCTCCACATTGTCAAGATCCACCAGGTTGTTTTCCACGTTATAGCGTGCCTGCTTCAGCTTATGGGACAGGCGCTGGTCACAGGGACAGCGGGAGATATCGACGCTCCACAGTTTTTTCAGGCCGTTTGCCAGCAGTCTGCACTGAAGGGCAGGATCTCTCATATAGACGTCATGGCACGCCATACGGCCTTCGCATCTGCCCATGAGCAGGTAAGTCTTGCCGTTTTCCTTCTCATAAGAATAAATCCCGGGTACGGGAAGCCTGCCGGAGAGATAAGACATCATGCGGTATTCATTTTCCGCCTCATCGTTGTCGTCCTGGATCTTTAAGACCTTGTCCTCAAAGAGCAGAACCTGGGAGCCGGACATGCCGATTTTATCTGTTTCATAGGTTTCATCCGCAAGCAGACGCCGGATTGTTTCCGATAACATTGTGGTTCCTCCTGTTTTTTGCTGTTATTTATTATACCAGATATGCGGGAGGATTTCCTGAAAATTTTGCGGAAATTCAAGAGAAAGTTTATATAAAATTAATATGACAGAGATTAAGTTTAATGCTATACTGATTTCAAAGCATATATTTAGATCCTATCACATATTTGACCGGTAAAATGAAACGGTTATCAACAGCCTGTCAGGCGTCTGCGAGATCAGATAATCTATGCTTGTATTCCAAACAAAAACAGAAGAAATCAGGAGATCTCGTGGAAGAAAGTACAGCCGTAATTACGGCCGTATAAAATTTCCTTATGTGTCTCCGGTAAAGGAGTCGGTGTGGGAAGGAAAGATATTGGATTGAAAAGTTACTTTCGGGATTCGGTGCGATATGCGGATCTGTGGAATGGAAGTGTATTTCAGGGAAGACAGGTGGTCAGGGCGGAAGAACTGCAGGAGATTACCCCGGTTCATTTAAAGTCGGACAGAGAAGCGGTGCTGGAAAGGACCGGGGATCTGGTTATGATGCAAAGCGGGAATGGAGGAAGGTATGCCGTGTTAGCATTGGAAAATCAGGAAAAAATAGACTATGGTATGCCTGCGCGCATTATGATTCAGGAAGCGCTGGAATACGACCGGCAGATGAAAGAGATCCGGCTTCAGAATGAACGGACCTATAAAAGGTATTGCAAGGCTGAAAGGAAAGAAGCCTATAAAGATGTTTACGTGGATGAAGGTGAATATTTGTACAAATTTCGCAGGAAAGACCGCCTTTATCCCGTGGCAACTTTGGTGGTATACTGGGGAGAAGGGCAGTGGAAGGGAGCAAAGAGTCTTCATGAAATGATGGATTTTGACAATTTGCCTGCAGGAGAAGAGCTCAAGAGGCTGATTCCTGAATATCCGTTACATTTTCTCGATCTGTCCAGTTTCGAGCACATTGAGTATTTCAAGACAGAGCTTCGCCCTCTCTTTGGATTATTCCAGAGGCGAAATAGTAAGACCGGATTAGTGGATTACATCAGGGAGAATAAGGAGAATCTGACCATGGATGATGAGAGCTGGTATATGCTTGGAGAGATGATCGGATCGAAGAGCATAAGCGGCATGATCCAGACGAGAGAACAGAAGAAATGGAGGAATGAGAAAATGGGTAATGCGTTTGACGAGCTGATAGAGGAGATAATAGCAGAAGGAATGGCAAAGGGAATGGCAAAGGGAATGGCAAAGGGAATGGCAAAGGGAATGGCGGAAGGGCAGGCTAAAGGCATAGCGGAAGGACAGGCAAAAGGAATGGCGGAAGGACAGGCAAAAGGAATGGCTGAAGGAAAATTACAGGGAAGAGCAGAAGGTAAGATTATTGGGAAAGCGGAGTCCATTATGGATCTCTTAGAGGAATGCGGGGCTGTACCGGATCGATTGAGGGAAGCGATTTTAGAACAGACAGAAATCTCGGTGCTGAAAGACTGGCTCAAATTGGCGGCCCGTACGAAAAGCATTGATGAGTTTGCCCGGCTCAGTCACTTGATGTAATAACAGGTATTGCAAAGGATGCCGTTGCTTTATGTCCTTTTGCCCCCAACATCATTATGGAAAGGAACGGCAGGATACCTGCCGTTTGGTAAGCCCGGGAGCTTCCCGTCAGGGAGTTTATGAAGAGCGGCTATGCGTTCTGCCTGGAGTATGAGGTGCAGATCCGGGCGCATATGGAGAAGGTGGAGCGGGAAGGAATTTTGAGATAATGTCTCGTCCGGACGGGCAGAACAGATGATTCACAAAAAAGAGAGGAGGCAGCAGGAACATGAAACCTGTGCGCTTGATGACACAAAATATGACCGATCCCATCGGACTGGAGTGCAAAAAGCCCCGTTTTTCCTATCTTCTCCCCCTGGAACGCAGAGGGGAGAGGCAGACGGCGTACCAGATACTTGCCGCCTCGAGAAAAGAGCTGCTGGAAGAGGGGACGGCGGATCTTTGGGACAGCGGAAAAATTGCGGAGGAAAGAAATTACGGGATTTCCTATGACGGGAAGCCGCTTGGCTGCAGGCAGGAGGTTTTCTGGAAGGTGCGCATCTGGGATGAGAGGGATACCGTTTCCGCCTGGAGTGACCACGCCCGCTTTGAGACCGGGCTGTCAGAGGCGGACTGGAAGGCCTGCTGGATCGGGCTGGGAGATGATTTTGAGGGGGACAAGTCCGCCGCAGCGGCTTTCAGAGGAGAGTTTTTCATCCGGGAAAGGGAATCTGTGGAAAAAGGCCGGCTTTATGTCAGCGGTCTTGGTCTTTTTAAAGCCAGCGTAAACGGTGCGCCGGTTTCGGAGAATCTGTTTGAACCGGGAGAGAGCGAGTTTAACCGGCGCATCTATTATGTGGCTTATGATATCACGGCCCACCTGCGGGAAGGCGCAAATGCGGTGGGCGTGGTCCTGGGAAACGGGCAGTACGTGAATTTTGCGGTGGATCCGGTCATGAAGTTTGCGGATGATACGCTGTGTGAAAAACACCGCTATCAGAAGGATGACACGATCTTTCTCAAAGACGGCATCTGCGGGGACAAGAAGCTTATCGCCCAGGTGGAGATTACCCGAAAGGACAAAAGCGTGGAGATTCTGGCGGCCAGCGACGAGTCCTGGACGACGGGAGACAGCCCTGTCACGTTCCAGAACTGGTACGGCGGCGAGGACTTTGACGGACGGCGGGCCGCCGCATTGAAGGGGTGGGATGAGCCGGGGACAGCGTTTAGCGGCTGGCAACCGGCAAAAAGGATGGAGCCGCCGGCAGGAGGGCTGTGTGCAAAGGAGTTTCTGCCCGTCCGCATCCATGAGAGATGGCAGGCGGAAGCGGTGAAGCCTCTTCCGAACGGAAACTGGCTGGTGGACATGGGAAAGAACAGTGCGGGCTTCGTGTGCCTGAGGCTCTGGAATACCCAGGGACTTGAGGGACGCAAAATCGAGCTGTATCCGGCAGAGGTGCTAAAGCCGGATGGAAGCGGCGTGGATCAGGCGTCCTGTACCCAGAGCTGCGATCAGCTCTGGCAGTGCCGTGTAAAGGACAGCTATGTGATAGCGGGAACCGGGACGGAGCAGTGGCATCCATCCTTCTGCTATCATGGGTTTCAGTATGTGGAGGTGGCGGGATTTCCGGGAACGCCCGCAGTGGAAAATTTTGAGGGCTGCGCTGTCCGGCTGATGAATGAGAAGCATTCTGACTTTGAGACGGACAATGAGATGTTAAACCGGATTGATGCGATGACGGACCGCTCCATTGAGAGCAATATGATGTGCAGCTTTACGGACTGTCCCCAAATCGAGAAGCTTGGGTGGCTGGAGACCACGCATCTGATGTTTTCCTCCATGGCGGCGGGATTTGATATCCGAAGCTGGATCCCCAAGATTATGAGGGATATGCAGGATGCCCAGGTGACGGACCGGCTCGCACAGGCAGAGCCCATGGAGGCGGACAGCCGCAGGTATCCCGGATTTCCCTTTCATAAGTTCGCAAACCGGGAAACGGAGGAGCCTGGGTTTGTTCCGGGGATCGCTCCGGAATATTTCCGCATAGGGGGACTCTATAAGGATCCCAACTGGGGAGGCGCCTGCGTCATGACGCCCTGGTACTATTACGTGGAATATGATGACATAACAATCCTCCGGGAGAACTTCGGGATGATGAAAGCCTATGTGGAGCATCTTTACCGTCAGTCTGAGAACGGTGTCCTGAGAGGCTATGCCCACATGGGAGAGTGGGGACAGCTGGACGAGGAGACTCCTGCAACGCTGGTGGCAACCTGCGCTTTTTACCTGCTCTGCGAAACCCTGTCAAAAACAGCGGGTATCCTGGGAAAAGAGAGGGAACGGGAGCGTTATGAGAAGATGGCCGGAGAGATACGGGAAGGCTTTTTCCGGGATAAGGAATGCTGGCAGCCGGAGAGCTGCGTGTGTGGAAACGGCAGTCAGGCAAGCTACGGGTGCGTGCTCTTCTCCGGGATTGCGGGGGCAAAGCACAGGGAGGTGCTTTTTGAGAAACTTCTTGGCGCCGTGTCAGAGAAAGCGTATCATCTCACCTCCGGGGAGGTTGGCCTGAAACAGGTGTTCTGTGCGCTGGCGGGGGGAGGGGCGAATGACGTGGTTTACCGTATGGTCATGAATCCGACGGCTCCCAGCTACCGCCACCATGTGGAGCAGGGCCTTACCACTTTGCCGGAGTACTGGAATTACACGGAGCTGTGGAACGGGCTTGGACGTTCCAGAAACCATGCAATGATGGGACATGTGAAAGAATGGCTTAGCCGTTATGTGATGGGGATCGCTCCGCTTTCGCCGGGCTACCGGAGGCTACGGATCCGGCCGTATCTGCAAAACGAGATCAGACAGGTGAGAGGCTCCCTCTTCACCGTCCGGGGTAAGGTAAGCGTGGAATGCGTCCGAACCGAAAACCGGCTGATTATGCGGACGGATATCCCTGTGGGAGCACAGGCGGATCTCTATCTGCCATGGGAGGGAGAAGGGGTCTGCTATCTGGACGGGGAGCCCTTTCCCAAGGCGAGAAGGATGCAGGACGGTTATTTTGAGATCGAGGGAGTACCTGCCGGGCGTTATGAGTGGATGGTGAAACGCTGACCGCCAGCAAAAGGTGTGTAGGATTGTCGCGGATTATACTGGGGACAAAGCTTCTCGTAGGCAAGCCTGGGATAGTCGTCCTCCTCCACATAGATTGTTCCGCAGTGGACAAAGCCGTTCTTTTTGAGGAGATTTTGCATGACGTAATTGTCCCCGTGGGTATCCATGCGAAGATGATTCCACTGATGAAATGCCCATTGTATGCAGAAGCTCCCGATACCCTTTACGGATCCATCGCCTGCCAGACGGTGGATCACGGCATAGGGGCCATCGTCCAGCCAGGCGCCGTCCTCAATGATGCGGTAGGCCGGTTCGATATCCCTGCCCTTGCAAAAGAAAAAGGTACCCACGATTCTGTCCTCATGTACACAGACATAGCTGCTGCCGTCCGCAATATCGGAGCGGATTAAGTCTGCGGGAGGCCAGTTCGTGGGGCCCCACTGATTGGGGTTTCCGTGCTCCGCCATGAAGCGTCGGGCGTGTTCATATATTTTCATGATTTGCGCAAAGTCTTCCGGGGTTGAACGGCGTATTGTCATTGCTGGTTCTCCTTTGAAATTTGATAGATTTTCTGTAAAACAATCATACCTGCCGGGAGGACGGATGGCAAGCTTTTTGTCAGCATGATAGAAGTTCCGTTGGCGGGGAGGGGAGATGGATAAGGGGAGATAAGATGAAGCGAAGTATTTTTATCGAGGGAATTCCAGGTACGGGCAAGAGCACGATGCAGACCCGGCTGGCACAAAAAATGCAGGAATACCGGGTTTACCGGGAGGGGGACCGTTTGGGGAAAGAAAGAGAGAATTTGGGAGGAAGACAATGGAAGTTTCCATAATCGGAGGGGCGGACGGCCCCACATCCATATTTTTGGCGGGAAGGATCGGCAGCAGGTTTCTCATTCCCGCGATTCTTATAATGATTTTGTTTTACGGAATCTATTTCGCCAAGATGATTCAACAGAGACGCCGGGGGATACGGACGGACCAGCTTGGACGGGGGAAGGACAAAAGGGTACGGCTGACGGAATGCGTCCTTAAGGCGGCGACGGTTCTCATTGTACCGGTTCAGCTTTTATCCATCCTGTCGGATTGGAGTTTTCTTCCGTGTGGCCTCAGAGTGTCGGGGATTGTGATCGGTCTTTTGGGGGATCTGGTTTTTCTGCTGGCGGTGGTGACCATGAAGGACAGCTGGCGGGCAGGGATACCGGATGAGGGCGGGATGCGGTTTGTCTGTCATGGAATCTACAGATACAGCAGAAATCCAGCCTTTCTGGGATTCGATATGATGTATGCGGGAATCCTGCTCCTTTATTTTAACTGGCTGTTACTCTTTTTTACCATATGGGCTGCGGCAATGCTTCACTGGCAGATCCTTCAGGAAGAAAAATACCTGGAAAAAGAATTTGGTGAGAAATACCTGGAATATAAGCGGCAGGTACGAAGATATTGAAATTGCGGAGGATAAGAGGTATGATGAATTTATCATCACATCTAACAGAAAGGGAGACGGAGAATGAAATTCAAGGACATGCCCTACAAGAGGGTGGAAAAGGAAGAGCTGGAGAAAGCGCTCACAGGGATCATGGAGGAATTTAAGGCGGCTTCCTCCGGGGAAGAGCAGTTTGAGATCCACAAAAAGTATTATGAGCTCATGGACGACGTGGCAACGAACATGACGGTTGCCAATATCCGCCATGACGTGGACACCACGGATTCCTTCTATGACAAGGAGAAGGAATACTACGACGAGATGGAGCCCATCATCAACAATCTGCAGATTTCCTACGACAAGCTGCTCTACAATTCCTCATACAGGGATTATCTGGTGGGCAAAATCGGTCCGGTGGCCTTTAAGAGCATGGAGCTCAGCTTTAAGGCGTTTGACGAAAAGCTGATTCCCCTGATGCAGGAGGAGAACAATCTTGTGACCAGCTACAATAAGCTGATTGCCAGTGCCAAGATCGACTGGGAAGGCGAGACATTGAACCTATCCCTGATGACGCCCTATCTGTCCCATGTGGATCGGGATGTGCGCATCCGGGCGTGGAACAAGTACACGGCGTTTTTCGAGGAGAACGGGGACAAGCTGGATGAGATTTTTGATAAGCTGGTGAAAAACCGCACGGCTCAGGCGAGGGAGCTGGGGTACGAGAATTATGTGGAGCTCGGGTATTACCGCATGAACCGCAACTGCTACGGCAAGGAGCAGGTGGAGAACTTCCGCAGACAGGTGAAGGAGGTCTGGGTTCCCTTTGTGGCAAAGCTCAATGAAAAGAGAAAGCAGCGCCTTGGACTGGATAAACTCGCCTACTATGATGAGAAGGTTTACTTCCAGAACGGAAATCCCAAGCCTACGGGAACTCCGGAGGAGATCCTGCAGGCGGGACAGAAGATGTACCGCGAGCTTTCAGACGAGACCAGGGAATTCTTTGACTTCATGATGGAGAATCAGCTCTTTGACGTGCTTGGCCGCAAGACAAAGAGGGCCGGAGGCTATATGACGTATCTGCCCAACTACAAATCCCCCTTTATCTTCGCCAACTTTAACGGCACCAGCGGGGATGTGGACGTCATCACCCATGAATGCGGCCACGCCTTCCAGGGCTTCATCAGCGGAAAGGATCCCATCCGGGAGCATGCGAACATCACCATGGAGACGGCGGAAATCCACTCCATGTCTATGGAATTCTTTACGGAAGGCTGGATGGATCTGTTCTTTGGGGACAGGAAGCAGGACTATATTGACATGCATCTGGAGGATTCGGCGGCTTTTATCCCCTACGGCTGTATGGTGGACGAATTCCAGCACATTGTGTATGAGAATCCGGATATGACGCCGGCGCAGAGGAACGCTGCCTGGAGAAAGCTGGAGATGGAATACAAGCCGCATCTCGATTACGAGGATAACAAGCGTTTCGGGGAGGGCGGCTACTGGCAGAGGCAGCTTCATATTTACAATTACCCCTTCTACTACATTGATTACTGTCTGGCACAGACCTGCGCCCTGCAGTACAAGGTGTGGATGGATCAGGATTACAAAGCAGCATGGCAGAGCTACCTGAAACTCTGCGGGCTGTCCGCAAGCGACTTCTATGTGAATATGCTGAAGGAAGTGGGCTTAAAGCTTCCCTTCGAGGAGGGCTGCATGAAAGATATGGCGGATAAGCTGGAGAAAAAGATCCAGGGAATCTGAGCTGAGAAAGGAAGAAGGAGCGGCAGGCCGCTCCTTCTTGTGTGAAGGCTATGCCTCTGCCGGCTGAAGCTCGTAGAGGCGTTTGTAAAGACCGTCCTTTGCCAGCGGTTCCTGGTGGGTGCCGGATTCCTGAATCGGCTCAAAAAAGCTTCCGATATAAGGGATAAAGATGAACAGCGTGCCAAGGGACAGACTTCCGCTTAAAACAAAATGAAATCCCTTTCTAAGCTCTTGCATTTTGGCTGATTTCGTATTATAGTTAAATTGTAAAATGATGTAAAAATAGGTACAAAGACAGGCTTTGTGCGGAGAGGAGCAGTTATGACCATATCGCCAATTAGCAGTACAAATTCGATTTACGGAAAAATAGCAAGTGGAACGAGAATCCAGACGGCAGCTGATGATGCAGCGGGTCTTGCCATTGCCAATAAATTGGAAAGGGAAGGCAACGGCATGGACGTGGCCGCTTCCAACATACAGGACGGTATCGGCGTCGCCAACATACAGGACGGCGCTCTGGAAACGATGCAGGATTCCCTCCAGAGAATCCGTGAGCTCAGTGTCAAGGCGTCAAACGGGCTGTACGGTGATTCGGAGAAACAGATGATACAGGGAGAGATTGACCAGCTTCTGCAGGATATCGAGCAGACGGCGGTGGGAACGCAGTACAATGAAAAGCATCTTCTTGACGGAAGCATGGCGGATATGTACATCGCATCCAACCCGTCCGCAGGCGAGGGGATGAAGATCCAGATGGAGAATGCCACGCTGAAAGCCCTGGGCCTGGAAGGCTACAATGTTACGGGCAGCTTTGATATTGGAGACATTGACCGTGCCATGGAAAAGATCAACACGGCGAGAAGCAATACCGGGGCGTCCACCAACGCCATGGAGCATGCCTACAATTACAACAAGGGTGCATCCGAGCAGCTGCTTGCTTCGAGGAGCCGGATCGAGGATCTGGATGTCCCGAAGGCTGTTTCCGAGCAGAAGCAGGAGAAGCTGATGCAGGATTACCGGATGGCAATGCTGCGCAGGAAGATGAATGATGATTCCCTGGTGGTAAAGATGTTTGGCAACATGTAAAAAGAACTGGCCGCATACAAGACTACGGATTCCGGTGTGTCCCTGGACGCACCGGAATTATTGAGTTATGGAATTCCACCTGTGCGGTTGTGATTCACGACAGCCCCCCCGAAAATTCGTAAGAGGTGTATAACAGAAATGACAGATAAAATCCACGCCCCTCGTGTTCATGGAAGGAGCCATGCCCATACAATGGACATGACTTCGGGAAATCCCTACGCACTGATGATCGGCTTCGCAATGCCGGTTTTTTTGAGTCAGGTGTTTCAGCAGATGTATAATACGGCGGACGCTTTTATAGTGGGCAGGCTTCTTGGAACCAACGCCCTTGCGGCCGTCACTTCCTCGGGGACGCTGATCTATTTGCTGACCAGCTTTTTTATGGGAATTGCCATGGGAGGCGGCGTGATTATCTCCCGATATTTCGGAGCCGGGGACAGAGATCAGGTTTTCCGGGCCATTCATACGGTTTTCGCCTTTGGGCTGGCCAGCGGGTTCGTTTTGACGATCGTGGGAGTCGCCTTCACGCCGACCTTTCTTCGCTGGATGCAGACGGACCCGGCGGTGATGCCTCAGGCGGTGGAATATTTCCGCTACTATTTTCTCGGATCAATGGCCATGGTGATGTACAATGTCTGCTGTAATATCATGAACGCTCTCGGAGACAGCAGGCGGCCTCTGTACTATCTGATTTTTTCGTCCGTGCTCAACGTTGTGCTGGATCTGCTGTTTATCGCAACGTTTGGATGGGGCGTATGGGCGGCGGCCATAGCGACCGTTATATCCCAGGCATCCAGCGTGGCGCTGTGCATGGTACATTTGCTGAAAAAGGGAAATGTCTACACCGTGGAAATCAGGAAGATCCGGTTTTACGGATCCATGCTCTCGGAGATTATCCGCTTTGGCCTGCCCTCCGGCGTGCAGAATTCTGTGATTGCCTTTGCCAACGTGATTGTCCAGTCCCAGATCAATTCCTTCGGAAGACTGGCGACGGCGGCTTATGGCACCTATGTGAAGATCGAAGGCTTTGCCTTTCTCCCAATCACCAGCTTTAACATGGCGAGCACTACCTTTGTCAGCCAGAATCTCGGAGCCAAACAGTATGACCGGGCCAAACAGGGAGCCCGCTTTTCCATTTTTGCCGCAGTGCTGCTTGCGGAAATCATGGGCATTCTCTACTATTCCTTTGCCCCGCAGATGATCGGGATGTTTGACCAGACGCCGGGCGTGATCGAATTCGGTGTGAGACAGGCCCGCACAGAGGCGCTCTTTTACGGCCTGCTGGCTTTTTCCCACTCGGTGGCGGCCATCTGCCGGGGAGCGGGGAAGGCTTTTGTCCCCATGGTCGTCATGCTCTCCATCTGGTGCGTGCTGCGGATCTCCTACATTGCTGCGGTGATGCATTTCGTGGGAGAAATCGGAGCCATATACTGGGCGTACCCTCTTACCTGGGGGATCAGCTCCGTGATCTATCTGGTGTATTATCTGCGCTCCGACTGGATACATGGATTTGAAAAGGGGATGGTCTGAAGGCCCCGTATATACAATTTTGTGAACAGGGATAAAACAGAGGATGTTTTTGAGGCAGCTTGAAGCTGCCTCTTTTTGTCGTGCCAAAATACTGAATGGATTGATTTCGCATCTGAATTGATCTGCCGGCTCTTTTTTTAGAACCGAATCCGCACACGGGAAGCGGTATATGGAATACGAAATTTTATATTATATCATAGGAATGGGAGAATTTTACAAATTATGATTGAAACATGGGATATTCTGGTATAAACAATAGTTTTTTAATGAAAGACAGCAGTTCAATACGAAAAAAGACTGGTTCGGCTTTAAAATGATGCAACTTCATTCAAAAGTATTATAATGGTAATGTAAAAGGGGTTGCTTCAATAAAGCTGCGGTATTCTTATTGAAGCATAAATGGCAGTGCTCCGTGATAATGTTGCGGATAAAAGCTACCATTATCACGGAGAAGCTGCCGTCATTCCTTCATCTTCTGCGGGAGAGGCAAAAGCGCAAATTGATGCGGGAATATGCACCACGGGAAGTTTGGTGGTGTGAAGAGAACTAAAAAGCCTGCCTGTTTGAGGAAACGAAAGAGGGAACTGAGTGTTTGAAGAAGGTACTAATAGTAGAAGATCAGGAAAATACGTTAGAATGGCTGAGAAATATTGTGGTGACGTGCGGTGATCTGGAGGTTTTGGCGGTAACAAATGTGGGCGCCGCCTACAAACATACGCTTGAAAAGACAATCGATCTGTTCCTGGTGGATATCATTTTGGAACCTGCCGTGAAGGGAGATTCCTCCGGATTGCGGTTTGTTGATAATATTCGGAATATGAAGAAATATGCCTTTACTCCGGTAATATTTCTCTCATCTCTTGAAGACAGCAAACTTTATACCTACGAGGAGCTGCACTGCTATGGCTTTATCGAGAAGCCTTTTGATGAAGGAAGGATCCGCAAGCTTGTGTTAGAAAGCCTGGAGTTTCCGGGAGGCGAGCGGGACAGGAGGATGCTGTACTTTCGCAGAGACGGAATTATTTTCGCGGCGGAGAGAGAGGCGATCGTATACATTGAGATGATAAAGCAGCGGCTGTACCTTCACACGGCGGAAGAGAGAATCCTGTATGTGCCGTATATGACGCTAAAGCAGATGACAGATCTGATTGATAATCCAGATATGGTTCAGTGCCGACGGAATCTTGTTGTAAACACCAGATATATCAGCAATGTGGATATCCCTAATCGAATCATCCAACTGAAAAATGGTTTCGGACGGATAGAGATCGGGCTATCCTACAAAAAGAGTATGAAGGAATATTTTAAGTCTTACAATTAGCAAGAAAGAAGAACTCCTTTCAGAAAGAATTATCGGCAGGCGATTCTCACTGAAAGGAGTTTTTCTGTCCCTGTAAAAATGGATCAGATACCGACAGATTTTTCATTGGAGGATGAAAAGAGGCGGCTGCGGGATTCAAGCTATAGTAGTTATGATAGATATCTACACTTTCTGTTAACGGATTTCTAACCCATATATAATAAGTTAAAAGTATGTGCGGAGGTCTGTAAATGAGCGAGTACAAAGGTTCCATCAATAATGCGGAGGTTGGAAAAAGAATAAAAGAAATAAGAGAATCCAACAATTTGACTCAGGAGCAGATGGCTGAAATCTTGAAAGTAACGACAAATGCGGTGCGTGATTATGAGAAAGGAAACTATGGGATTTCCAAAGATGTGATGCTACAGATCAGGCAGCATTTTCATGTTTCCATCGATTATCTGTTGTTCGGAGACAGCACAGATGCGGAAAAGCTGTTCTTTCTATTGGAAAACGCCTCAGAAAATGATAAAATGAAAGCCTTGGCACATCTGATGTTTTACTTTATCGAAGGAAAGAAAAGAATTTTTACGCAGGACATTAATTGGAAAGTGACTGAGGAAAAATTGAAGCACTTATTTGGAGATTGAAGAAGTAACCGGAGTTTGATATGAAAACGGTTTTGATAATTGAGGACAATGCCAGAGGTATGGACATGCTGGTGCGGATTGTTAGAAACATTGATAAGAATATCAATATCAAATGCGCAGCCGATATTGACAAAGCCTACTTGATAGCGATGGAATGCGTAGTTGATGTGTTTCTGATAGATGTCATATTAAGCCCTCTCAATCAGGCGGATGTTTCCGGCCTGCGCTTTGCGGCTAATATGAGAAGTCTGAAAAAATATACATACACGCCTATTATTTTCATAACTTCACTGGAAGACCCCAAACTTTACGCCTATAGTGATATCCGCTGTTTCCAGTATATTGAAAAGCCTTATGATGTAGAAAAGGTATCATGGATCGTTCAGGAAGCGCTGCAGATGCCTATTGTGAAACAAAGCTGCCAGAAGGTTTATTTCCGCAAGGAAGGCATTCTGTTTAAAAGGGAAGTGGCAGAAATCATTTATATCGAAAACACAAGGAGGGGAAGGATCGTGCATGGAGTAAAAGATGATCTGGAGCTTCCGTACAAACCCTGCAAGGATATACTCGAGGAACTCCAATCTGACAAATTCGTACAGTGCAGCCGTTTCACGGTTATCAACAAAGACTATATAGAATGTATCGATGAAGTCAACCGTTACATTAAGCTGTTTGGAAGAAAAGAACTGGTGGAAATCGGAATTGTTTTTAAGAAGAGGTTTATGAGGGATGTTAGGGGTAGTTGAAATTATTTCTTTGGTTTTAGAATTATTTGTAGTTTTAGTGAGTTTATCCAATTTATTTGATAGACATTTTAAAATTGATATTTATGCTATTATGGTTACGAGTGTTTACTTGTTTATTTTTGAAGTAATAAATATTGGAGATTTTCCGGCGTATATTGCTTTTATAGCCTAAATTCCGCAAAAAATTATAACGAGGCTAATGATTTTAGGCTTAACCTCCCA
>CAJTVN010000025.1:0-58734 GCA_910579685.1 uncultured Lachnospiraceae bacterium
TTCATCCTGAGCCAGGATCAAACTCTCAAATAAGTTCGTCCCCCAGGACCTGCCGTCCTGCTGTCCGGACATCTCTCGATGTCTTCACTGTTTTTGGTCCCGGATTCGGTTCCCCTCCTCCGGTTTCCGTTCTCTGAATCTTCCCAGAGCCCCTCCCCCAATGGGAGGTTCTTCTCTTTCGGAATTTTCAGGGCTGCACTGCTGTTCATTTGTCAAGGTGCCTGCGTCTTTCCCGGACGCAACTCCATTACTTTACCACAGGAGCGTTCCGTTGTCAAGACTTTTTTTGTGTTTATTAAACATTTTTGTCGTTGTACTGCAGGAATCAAAATGATTCTATATTGCAAAATATTTTGTATTACCTGCAACGAAATTTACTATACCATTCAATTATTCTCTTGTCAACACTATTTTTCAAAAAATTGTATATTTTTTCAAAACATTTCCATTTGCACAAAAAAAGCCCATAAAATGGGCTTTTTTTACACTTGTCTTTCACTTTCTTTTCTGTTTAACGCTTTAATTCAATGAAATTGTAGCTGTTGCATCTTCATTTTTAGCAATAAGCGAAACCTCGCCTACCGAAGCCGCCTGTTCCTCCTGGATTTCACAGACCACAACCAGCTCTGTGCTTCCTCCCGCCTCCAGGGGTCCCTTATATGTTGCAAGGTCATTTAGCAGCATGGTGGAGAGCGCATTCTTCGTCTCTCCATTTACAGTTATCCGAAACCGCACGCCCGTGCCGAGCATATCCAGTTCCCTGTCTTCCCCGGCCTGATTATTCACCGTAAACTTCAGCACAAGCAACGTTGTTCCGGGCGTGGCGTTCATTGAAAAATAGGCCCCGTCTCCGGCTGGCGGATAGGACTGCAGAGTCTCGTATCCGGTATAGGTAAAGGCAACGCTGTCCATCTGGAGGAAATTCTCCAAGGATACTTCCGCAGGAACGCCGTTTCCTCCAAAGGGATCAATGATTTCCACATCCGGATCCGGCTGCAGGGCGGAAGCTTCCGGTGAGGGTGCGGCCTGTTCAGGCTCGGCAGCGGTCTCTTCTGCGGCCGCAGGCTCCTCCCTCATTATCTCCTTCAATCTTCCGGCATGTCTCTTATCGTACTTTTTTACGATATCCGCCGCATACTCCACCACCGCTTCCTGATCGTTCTCATTTAGTTCCGGTATTTCGTTGCTGCATCCGCTGACAAAAGCCATGATTCCAAGCAGAACGCTTCCCATACAAATTAACTTTTTCATTCCTCTCTGATTCCTTCCTGATTGTTTTCTGTTTTCTTCTCAAAAAGTCCTTCTGCGGACTCCTGTTGCTTACCTTCGAAAGCCTCCCCGAGCTGCGCTGCCGTAAGCATCTCCCCGGATGCGGGCTCTTCTTTTTTTTCCGTCTTTTCCTCCGCTTCCTGCTTCTTTTCCAGATGGATATACAAAAACGAGATGCCAAGGGCAATCATTCCGACGGAAAAGAATACAATAATCCTCGGCAGGGAATCCAGCCCCCGGAAATCATAAATCACCAGCTTCACGCAGACCACAGCCGCCATGGACAACCCGCCGATGCGGTAAACCCTGTCTTTTAAACGGAACCCGATGCCTACGCATCCTATGGATACGATCATGAGAAGAATACTCACGGTCACAGGAGATTCGTAGTGCGCCGTCAGGATCATTACGACTAAAAAAGAGGCCAGGATAAGATATTTTCTCGGAACCGGCATTCCATACCGCTCTCGGAACACAATCACAATGGCGGCGGCTCCTATCAACATTGTAACAGAACTGACAGCAGAGTCAAAGGCAAACCATGCGGAGAAACAAAATAATCCCGCAAGAGACGCATTTATAATATTGTAGGGAAGCTGCCTTTGTCCTCGAAGCCATGGCAGATGGTTAAACAGCAGGAAAAATAACAGCAAAAGCGCCGTACATGCGGGAATCACCCAGTTTCCGGAAAATTCAAGCCGGATACAATAGAGCGTAAACAGGGTGATCACAATCTCATGAAAGAGCGCAAGATGCCGGATCCACAGGACAGATAGCACAAACGCCGCAAAAAAGAACCATATGTACCTGCCTGTGTCATTGTAATAGGAGGAAAGTGAAATTCCCTCCAGTGCCGCCAATACGGTTACAATGCCGTCAAGCACTTTCAGTTCCTGGATTTTGGACAAAATTCCGGTCAGCACAAACACGGTCAGAATTCCGACAGTCTTCTCCCAATTGTAAAGCCCAAACCCATTGAGTGCGACCGCCACAGCCGCCATCAGATAATACAGGATCCACCGGGATCTCCTCTTCTCCCACAGAACAAAGAATACGATCAAAACCGCGATTGCCATCACTTCCGCAATGAGCCTGTAGAACAGCTGCTGCTGCATCTGTGCGTCCGTGCCATACCGAAAGCCCGTGGCCGCCGCAAGAAGCATGACACAGAAGCCCGCCGCCATGGAAAAAATTGCCGCAAACCAGGCCTTGGGATCTTTCTTATGGCCCAAAAAGATCAGATTCAGTATGATGAGCGAGGTGATTATAAAGCAGGCCGGATAAACGGCGTCCATTCCGGCCTCCAGTGCGCCTGCAGCAACCGCACCGGTAAACAGCGGATGCAGCGCCATGTGTACCGTATCCGTCACGATCCGGTTCTTCTGGTTTGGCAGTAAGATAAATACCAGATTGATCAAAAGGATCATACCTGTCACGATCAGGAAATTCAGCTCCGATTCAAAGCTCTGAATCGGCCAGAAACTGACATAGCATCCCAGGATCGTAATCAAACGGATGGAAGCGGCGTCCTTTTTGCGGCTGGTCAGGACAGCGAGGAATACGATTACAAGAGTAATCAGGCAGGCCGCCATCTCACCGATCACTTCCAGAACCACATAGTTGATCACTGTGGACAGAAACAGACCGGCAAGGCCGATCCCGGTAATCACCCGGGCAAACCTCCCGTTCAGCCTCCTGATCAGAAGCTCCGACGCAAGCATTATGATGAGGGATGCGGCATACAGACATACGCCCTGCCAGATTCCGCTCATAAAATTCAAACCGAAAATCATGAATGCGGCCAGTAAAAATACAGCGCCAACCACGCTGAAAATTCCTGCGCCTATCCGAAATTCCATTGAGTTTTTCCCTTTGGGCTTCACTCTTTCCAGATAAAGACGGTAAGTCCTCTGTGCCTCTCTTTCCACCTGGAAAGGCGTCGCCTTCCCGGATTTCAGATCCCGCATCATCTGTTCCAGGTATCTGTCATAATCCGGATCCTCTGAACCCGCCAGCAGGCTTTGAAGGTATCTTTCTACTTTTTCCTTCTGATCTTCCTGCCCTGGTATTCTCTCTGTTTCTTCTTTTATACTACTCATTATGCTCTCCTGCCATTTCCAGCTCAAACCAGAACTCCACGCCGTTGTCATAATTGATCACGCCGTATTCCTGATTCAGGGATTCCATGATCGCCTTGACAATGGACAGCCCCACGCCGCTGCCTCCGTACTGCCTGGTTCTGGCCTTATCCACTTTAAAAAATTTTTCCCATATATGGTCTATGCATTCCTGTGGAATGGGACGCCCCGTATTGAACACGGAAATACGGACCGTTTTTTCTCCCACGGATAATTTTACATCAATCACCTGCTCATCTGCAACATGATTCATTGCATTGCTGAAATAATTTCCAAAAACCTCCTCCACCATGAACTCGTCAGCCCACACGTAAACAGGCGGGTATCCACTGTAGATCACCCGGATCTGCTTCTGCCTGCACAGAATATCGGCGGACTGGAGATAATTGGCAATCAGTGCGCTGATGTCAAACCGCTCCATGGTAATGGTGTCGTTCCCGAATTCCAGCTGATTCAGGGTAAGAAGCTTCCTGACAATGTTGTTCATTTTGGAGGCCTCATCCATGATTACTTCACAATAAAAGTCCCGGCTCTCCTCATCCTGCGTGATCCCCTCCTTAAGGCCCTCCGCATAGCCCTGGATCAGGGCTATGGGAGTTTTCAGCTCATGGGATACATTGGAGAGAAATTCCCTGCGCATTTCATCGATTTTATTTTTCTTCTCAATATCCCTTTGCAGTTCGTTGTTGGCGCTCTTTAATTCCGAGATGGTCTTTTCCAGGGTGCAGGACAGTTCATTGATATTCTGTCCCAGCATAGTCAGCTCTCTTCCGCTCTTTCCCGTGTACTTTGCGTCAAAGTCGAGCTGTATCATCCGCTGGGATATCTGCGCAAGCTCCAGGACGGGGTCTGTGATCTTTCTGGAAACCCACAGGATAACAAGCGCACTGAAAATGGCGGAGCCGATTCCCACATAAGCCAGAAAGCGGTTGGCAAGCGTCACGCTCTCCTGAATGCTCTCAAGGGGGATGCGGAACAGGAAAAGATTCCCGTTATCCAAAACGCCCCACATTTCCATGTATTCCGTCTTCATCTTCTCTTCGACAGCGATCCGCAGTTCATATGACTTTTCTTCCACCAGCAGGCTTACATCGGGAGAATTCTTCTGTCCGAACAGATTGTCGAGAAGAAGTCTGCCCAGGTATTCATAATCGTAGGTGGACGTCTTAAGAGTCCTGGTCTTTGCATCAAGAAGCACAAAGTCTATGTTGTATCTCCCGCAGATTTTCTGAAACTCGATATCAAATTCATCCGAACCAATCCTGTCCTCATTGGATGCCGAATTCATCACCTGATAGGCTCTCATCAAAGCCTTCTGTTTATCCTTCAGATAATATTTTTCCAAAAAAGTGTTGTTAATAAACCAGCACAGCAGGATCGTCCCCATCATCAGAAGGCTGAAAACAACCGCAAGCTGCCTCCTGATTGAATATTTCATAAGCCAATCTCTCATATGAAGCCATCACCTTCCATCGATCTCTATCGCCCAAGAGGAACCACGATAAAATCTCCGCCCTCTTTCCGGTCTTGTAATCCTTGCAAAAGCTTTCTGCGGACGCTTTCCTCATATTCTCCCTCTTTCAGCATGGTATCCGCAAACTCCGCCCGGATGCACAGGTAATCGGAGCCGTAATACCGTTCACAGATATCCGCAAAGGTGTCCTCCGGGCTTATCATTCCATCCACCACGTCCGGTCTGTAATAGGAAGAACGGAAATCAATGTCATTAAAAACAATCACCGATTTTTCCGGTATCTCTTCATAAGCGGCATCCCATTTTCTGACCAGGGCTTCGTAATAGGCGTTTTGATCATCCATGCCTCCGGTCTCAAACACCGAAAGCACCGCCAGGAAAATCACCGCCCCCGCCGCGACGCCAAAACAGCCGAATCCCCTCTTCCCTTTCAGACGCGCAAGCACAAGCCCGGCCATCCCCATACAGAACAGAAAACTGCCCGGTTCAAAAAAGCGGAAGTAGAAAGTGTCCATGGATGAGACGTAGCGGATCCCGATGAAGATAAGATAGTACGCTGCCGCCAGGGTAATCAGCACAGACTCCAGGGTAAATCTCCTGCAGCTTTTCCGGATAAAGGAGGCGGCCGCCGCAAACACAACCGCAAGAAAGAGTACCTTCATCTTATAAGGGAAATCCTCCACAAGCCGGGGAACCTGCAGGGAAAACACATTGAAGATTTCCACCAGCAGCGATTCGATGAGATCATTGGTCAGTTTCTCGTAATCGTCCCACCAGAGACTTCTGCTGACACCGGAGGCCATTCCGTTTGCAAGCTTGTTCATGAGAAGATAGGCAAGGGAAAAACAGCCTGACACAAAAGCCGCCGCTCCAAGCCCAGCGGCCTTAAACAAAAGCTTTCTGTCTCTCTGCTTCCGGTAATTGATCAGCAGAAGCAGCAGGTAAAGTCCTGTCACCATCCAGACAAAGATCCCGTAATATCTTGTGAGAAAGCACAAATATCCCGCAATTCCGAGCAGCACATACCACCGGATTTCCGGCTCCTGCTCTGTAAGGATCTTTGCAAGCAGAAGCCCGAACAGGAGCAGGAACAGCATAAATGGTATTTCACTCCAGGTATAAAGGCAAAGTGCAAGGAAGCCCAGGTTGGTCAGACAGAGCGCATAAAACCAGGCATTTTTTTTGAAGCAGAGGCGTATTACCAGCAGCAAAAGCCCAACCATCACCATGGTAAGTATTTTTGACGCCAGATAGGCCTCACTCCCTCCAAGCCGCATCACGGCCGCTATCATGGCGGGATACAAAATGGGCCAGTTGGCAAACCAGGTGTCATACCCGGCCAGACCGTCATAGGAAAATCCATGGCCTTCGGCCAGGTTCACGGCTTCCCGCAGATACCCGGCTGAATCCGAGGTGATGTACACGCCCTTCAGATACGCCCGGGAATATATATGAATACAGATCGCCCCAAACAGCAGAAGCAGGAACAGGTCGTTTCCATATTTCCCCAAAAACCATGAGACGGGAATTTTCCGGATCCATGCGCACACCCTCTCCCGGTCAAACAGGATCACAACGAAACCGGCGATCAGAAGCAAAACGCTCAGGGGGATCGAAAAATAGAAGATCTCCCCAAAGGTTACGGCCTCCTGTGTCACGGTATTGATTCCAAGGGAAATGCCGCATTCCAGAACCTCTCCCTGGCGGATCACTGTCTCCGTAAAGGGCAGGGAAGCCTCCGCCTCCTCCAGCGGCACCTGCATGAAGTAGGGCTCGCTCTCGTCCGCCACGAGAACGAACCAATACTTTTGCCCGGCCGCAAGGCTCATTTCCATTGCAACCGTAACCCATTCTCCCGGCGTAATGGTATCCACAGGGATTACCTGATCCGCAAGCAAGCTGCCCGCTTCGTCCTTCACTGTAATCTGGATGCTTCCCCTGCTCTCACCGGAAAGGTTTACCAAAAGCAGCCGCAGGCCGCTCACCGTAAGATTCTCCTTCGGCACAAGTATTACCTCAAGCTCCCGCCCCTTTTCACATTCCACATAGACCGGCACATCCTCCACCGGCGGAATCTGTTCATGGGTCTTTCTTCCATCTTTTACCTCATGGGAGAGAACCATCATCACCGCGGCAAACAGCACAAGGAGCAACGCAAGCAAAAAACTCTTTATCAGATATTGTCTTTTCATACCAGCCTCCCTGCCGCCTCAATGGCAAGCTCCACTACCGCATCGGAATTGTAATGGACATGTTCGCCCCATCTTCCAAGGCCGTACACGCCCCTGCTTTTTCCAAAATCCAGCAGTCTGCGCATAATCTGCGGCTTTTCAATTGTATTCAGAGGATATGCGTACTCATTCATATAGTGATATTTATCCCCCTCGTATCCCCCGATCCTCTCTTTGCGGGTCTCCATCCAGTATCCCCGGCTTTCCGGGCAGAAATTGTGGCGAATCAGGATTCGATGGCAGGAAATCTCCGGATCCGGCAGGTAGATCCACTGCGCCCCGGTGTCAAGGTTCTCCGGGACATATCTCGTCTCTACAGCGCTGTGCTTAAGAAGGCCAAGCGAATCGGCAAGCTGCTGCGGCATTCCCGTTTTGTCCTCGAACTCCAACCAGGGAATGGTCGTTATAATCCGGTCAGCCCCAAACCTCTCGCCTGAGGAAACGGTTATGCTCCTTTTATCAAAATCAATGCCTCTTACCTGTCTGTGGTAGCGTATATGTTCTTCCATGGACCGGGCAATCCGCAGCCATACTTCCCCATAACCATACTTTTTGGGGTAATAAAAAGATACGTGTCCCGGCTGGGTGCCATAGGGTCTGCGGGCAAGGCAGGACATCAACGTCTCCTCAAAGCTTACGCTCGGGAGCTTGTCGAGCCAGTAGGTACCGAGCTCATTCAGCTCGTCCGCAAACATTTTCCGGTTATAAGGAAGCATATAATCCTCTGCGATTTTATCGCCAAGCTTCCACCGAATCCACTCCACAAAACGCTCCGGAACAGGCTCATCCCGGTTACAGCCGGCCCTTGCTATGGAGACCAGATAATCCTTCTGACTTTCCAAATCAAGCTGCCAGATATTGGCCTCAAAGGGATGTGAGACGGTTTTCCCCTGAAAGAAAATGCGGCTGTCCCGCTCAAACAGCTCCCACTCTGACGCGGGCAGGAAACGGAAGAGAAATTCTACCACAGCCGGCCGCCGCACGTCCAGAAAGTGCCCGCCTCCCATATCAAAAGGACTGCCGTCTACAATTGTAGAGCGGCAAAGGCCGCCGGCAGTCTTTTCTTTTTCCAGTATAAGAAAGGAATCCTCTCCCAGATCTTTTAAGGTTCTGGCAAAGGCAAGCCCCGCAGGGCCGGCCCCCAGAATCAGATATTTTACATGTTCCATTTTTATCCCCCATACCTATCAAGTCAGGTTTCATTTTCCGCCCGCTGTATCGTCCGCCCCATCACCTGTACCTCATGGCTTTTCAGTTGAAAGAGTATCCTTAAGGCTTCCGTCACGGAGCTTCCTTTCAGGCTGGATGAGCTTCCCGCATAGTGGATCGGGATCTCAATGGTTCGGAAATTTCTGCAGTAATAACGCATTTCCGTCTGATACATATGCCCTGTCGACAGGAACCGATCCAGATCCATGCCCTCGAGAACCTCTCTCTGGAACGCCTCAAATCCGCTGGTCATGTCCCTGAGCTTTGTGCCAAGCACAAAGTTGGAGAGATAAGTTCCGCCGCCGCTTAAAATTCTCCGGTACAGCGGCTGTCCGCTGATGCCCCCGCCTTCAATAAACCGGGATCCCCAGACACAGTCGTACCCCTCTTCGAGCTTTTCGATAAACCTGGGAATTTCCGACGGCAGGTGGCTTCCGCCTCCGTCCATCTCGATAATGCGCTGCGCACCGTCATTCAGGGCCTGCCGGAAGCCTTCCAGATAGCAGGAAATCACTCCCCTGGACTCCCTGTAAAAAATACACTTTACCTTATCGTTCTGCTTCTGCTTATTTCGGATAATCTCCTCTGTCCTGTCCCTGGAATAATTATCAATCACGGGATAAAGATAGAGGTCGTCATAGGGCAGGCTCAGAATCTCGTCCAGAATCCGCCCCATGGTCGCTTCCTCGTTCGCCACCGGCATCACTATGATTGTCTTTTTCATATCCACCCTCATTTGTCAGCTAAATTACTCCGGGGAAAATTTATATCCCATCCCCCAGATCGTCTTGATCAGCTCTCCCTTGCCGCCCATCTTGCTGCGAAGTTTTTTTACATGCGTGTCAATGGTTCTCGCATCCCCGAAATAATCGTAGTTCCATACATTGTTCAGTATCTTTTCCCTGGAAAGGGCGATGCCCTTGTTCTCCATGAAATAGGTGAGAAGCTCGAATTCCTTATAGCTCAGCTCCACATTTTCTCCGTCGATCACCACGCTGTGAGCCGCTTTGTTTACCACGATCCCGCCAGCCTCCAGCGTATCATCTGCGCCTAGCTGGTTGGTTCTGCGAAGGATCACCTCGACCCTTGCCACCAGTATCTTGGGACTGAAGGGTTTTGATATATATTCATCCACACCCAGCTGGAATCCCTGCAGCTCATCCTTCTCGTCAGACCTGGCCGTAAGCATGATAATCGGAACCTGGGAATACTGCCTGATCTCCCGGCAGGTCTCCCAGCCGTCCATCTTTGGCATCATCACATCCAGAATAATAAGCGCTATATCCTTCTGTTTAAAAAATAAATCCAGTGCCTGGCTTCCGTCCTCCGCCTCGATCACGTCATATCCGCTCTTTGACAGAAAGTCCTTCACAAGCTTGCGCATCCGCGCCTCGTCATCCACTACCAGAATTTTTAAACGTTCCATTCTCCGCTCACCTCAACCTATCCTTCCGTATAACCTGAAAATATGTAGAAACTGTGAAACTACTCTTCCTTCGTATCCGTAGCTTCCTCTGCCGGATACGAAATGCCGAGCAGCTCCTGCTCCTTTTCCCGGATCCTGTTTTCCCGTTCCGTCAGGTTCTGTTCCCAGGACGCATACTGGTTCGTCAATACCTGCTTATAATTCAGGATATTGGGATTGTCGCTTTTTAGAGTGATCAGGAACATGCCGGCCACCAGAACCGCAAGCAGGAAATTGACGCACAGTGAAACCCGGAACCGGTAATCCTTCTTTTCCTTCCTCTGCGCAATCGCCTCGGCCTGCCGCATGGCCGCCTTCTGCGCATCCTCCTGTACCCGATAGGTAAAGCCGGTGTACAGCGTGATGGGCCGGACCTGATCCGGAGAAATGTCCGACTTAAGGATCTCCTCCTGCAGCTGTTTTAAATATTCCCAGCCGACCGGTGTTTTAAACACCTTCTCATCCAGAAGTTTGTCGTAGAGGGCAAGGAGATTCCCCGCCGTGCGCCCTCTTGTCTTTTCCTTGAAATATGCGATCGTCTGACTCTCGTTTCTGGCCTCTTTTGCGTCCTGCAGCGAACCAAAGCAATATCCGTTTACCCATAAATCCTCTCCGTCCGACATAAGCGACTCCTTTCTTAACCGTACAGCTGTGCAAAGTCAAATACCCCGCAGCAAACTGCGGGGTATTTGACGAAATGGAACCAAATGCGAAGTTTACAAACTCACCGGGTAAAACCTTCGCGTTCTAGTGGATTAGGCGGGAGTCGAACCCGCGTCCAAAGACCCATTCCCTGTCCTTCTACTATCATAGTCAGTTATTGCGGGAAACCCTCATTCCCTCCCGAACCGGGAAGCTGACACCCCGATCCGTTCAGTAGCTTCATCCTACGCCCACGGGTGCAAAGCTTAGCCCGTGTCGTTTCCTGCATAGTCGATGCCTGAATCTTAATGTGCAGGTGCACTAAGTCAGACAGCTGCCATTAGGCAGCAAATGCTAAATTATCTTCAGCGTTTGTATTTATTTTTGCGATTTGACGCATCGCCTGCGGATAGCTTCTCCAGCTGCAAGGCCCCTGTCGAAACCTTTACTAACCCTCATTAAACCGCTTACAGTGACAGTATAACACAAACACCATTTTCAGGTCAAATCATTTATGAAAATCAGACCCGCAGCTTCATCTTCATTTCCTTTTCCGCCTCCCGCCTCTGGTCCTTCTTCGCAATATCCTGGCGTTTGTCGTAAAGCTTTTTGCCCTTGGCAAGGCCGATCTCTATCTTGGCCTTTCCATCCCGGAAATAGACCTGCAGGGGCACCAGCGTGTAACCCTTTTCCGCACTGCTCCCAATAAGCTTTCGAATCTGCTGTTTATGCAGAAGGAGCTTTTTGGCCCGCAGGGGATCCTTGTTGAAAATATTCCCCTTTTCATACGGGCTGATATGCATGCCGTAGGCATATACCTCTCCGTCCTCGATTCGGATAAAAGCTTCCTTGATGCTGCACTTTCCCATGCGCAGGGATTTCACCTCCGTTCCATGGAGCACGAGGCCAGCCTCATATTTTTCCTCTATGAAATAGTCGTGGTAGGCTTTTTTGTTGTTCGCCACCAGCTTCATCTCTTCCTTCGCCATACCGCTGTTCCAGCTCCCTTCTCTGGCCGCGCCGATTCCGGCAATCAGTCAGCCAGTACAAAATCAATGGTTTTTGACATTCTGTCCACACCGTTCACCGCAATCCTTACCTTCTCTCCCAGTTTAAAGGTTCTGCCCGTATCTCTTCCTGTCATCTCATAAGTCTCTTCCCGGTAGTAAAAATAGTCTCCCTCCAGCTTTGACACGTGAATCATGCCCTCTACCGTGTTTGGAAGCTCCACGTAAATTCCCCAGGCCGTGATTCCGGAGATCACGCCCTCGTAGATATTGCCGATTCGCTCCTCCATATACTGGACCTTTTTCTGCTTTTCGGTCTCACGCTCCGCCTCGTCCGCCCTTCGTTCCATCTCCGAGGAATGCTTTGCCACCTCCGGCAGGATCTCCCGGTAGCGGGCGGCCTTCTCCTCGCTCATCCTGCCCCTCAGCTGATCCTTGATTATCCTGTGGATCTGCAGATCCGGGTATCTGCGGATCGGGGAGGTAAAGTGACAATAATAGTCACAGGCAAGCCCGAAATGGCCGGTACAGTTTACCGTATATTTAGCCTGCTTCATGCTCCGCAGCGTCAGCCTTGCAATCAGCGCCTCCTCGTCCGTGCCCTCGATTCTGCCAAGAAGCTTTTGAATCTCCTTGGGGTGGATCTCGCTATCCCCGGTTTTTCTCTTGATATGATAGCCGAAATTGTTGATAAACGTACCCAGCTTTAAAATCTTTTCCGGATCCGGGCTCTCATGGGTCCGGTAAACAAAGGGAAGATCCAGCCAGTAAAAATGCTGTGCCACCGTCTCATTGGCAAGCAGCATAAAATCCTCGATGATCCTCGTCGCCGTATTCCTCTCATAAGGCTTTATGGCAACCGGAACGCCTCTCTCATCCAGCAGTATTTTGCTTTCCGGAAAGTCAAAGTCAATGGAACCCCGCTTTTTGCGTCTCTGACGCAGAATGTGCGACAGCTCACGCATGAGGCGGAACATGGGAACCAGCTCCCCGTATTCCCGGATCGTCTCCTCATCCTCGTCCTCAAGGATTTTTTTCACCGCCGTATAGGTCATCCTCCGATCCACATGGATCACGGATTCCACGATCTCGTAATTGATCACTTTCCCTTCGGGGCTTATGGTCATCAGGCAGCTCAGCGCAAGGCGGTCCGCTCCCTGGTTTAACGAACAGATTCCGTTAGACAGCGCATGGGGCAGCATGGGGATGACCCGGTCCACCAGATAGACGCTGGTCCCTCTCTTAAGCGCTTCCCGGTCCAGTGCGGAATTTCCCTGGACATAATTGGTCACGTCCGCAATGTGCACCCCGAGATGATAGTTTTCGCCTTCCTTTGTCACATGAACCGCATCATCCAGATCCTTGGCGTCCTCCCCGTCAATGGTGACCATCCGGATCCCGCGAAGATCTCTTCTGCCCTCCATGTCCGCCTGCGAGACATCCCTGTTCAGGCGCTGCGCCTGGCCAAGCACCTTCTCCGGAAATTCCATGGGCAGATCGTAGCTTCGAACCACTGAGAGAATGTCCACGCCGGGATCGTTCACATGGCCCAGAATCTCCACGACCTTTCCCTCCGGCTTATGACGGCCGTCCCCATAGTCCGTAAGCTCAACCACCACCTTGTGTCCGTCCACGGCCCCCTTGGACCGCTCCAGGGGAACAAAGATGTCCGCTCCCAGTTTGTCGTTGTCGGGAATCACAAAGCCGAAGGTTCTGGATTTCTCAAAAACACCCACGATCCTTGTAATACCGTGCTCCAGTATCTTTACTACCCTGGCCTCCTGCCGTTTTCCCTGCTGCTCCTTTAAAAGCTCAACCTCCACCTTGTCCATATGGAACGCTCCGGCCGTGCAGTCCTGCGGTATGAACAGATCCTGCGCCCTCTGCGCTATTTCCACGAAACCAAAGCCCCTGGCATTGCCGATAAAGGTTCCCACCAGCTGCGCCTTTTTACCCTCGCCCTTTAAGTATCTGCCTCTCTTGGTGATCTGCAGTCCGCCCTCCTCAAGCAGCTCCTGCAGCACCCTCTTTAAATCCGCCCGCTCCTGAGGGGCCGCCTGAAGAAAGATGGCGAGTTCCTTCTCCTTCATGGGCACGTAAAATTCGCTGTCAACAAGCTCAAGAATTGTTTTTTTTCGTTTCTCTGACAATTTGGAATTCATAGTTTCCTTTCGAAAGAAAAGGCATTCCACAAACGAGGAATGCCTTACTGCCTAAAATACATTAAGATTCAGTATGATACTGATCAGCATAAAGCCGATTGCAAGATACTTGGTAATCTGTACCAGCTTTCCTTCCATGGAACGTCCCTTGTTCTTGCCCCAGTATGTCTCAGCAGCCCCGCTGATCGCTCCCAGCCCTGCTGACTTGCCTTCCTGCATTAATACCAGCACGGTTAATGCAATGCATATTAAAATAAATAGAACCTGAATCACTATCCTTACTACCGCCATTTCACACCTCCTAATGCCAAACAAGCACTATTTTATCATAGGAATCACATGATTTCAAGCATTTTTTACCATTGTCAGGCAAATTGTCCCTCACACCCGAATCATAGTCTCACGGAATGCGCAGCCAGTGCGCATTCCTGACCCGCAAGGTACCTTTCACGCACCTTCCTGCGTCTGCGGATCTTCCGCCGCAGGAGCTGCGGGTTCAGCAGGCGTCTGCGGGTCCGGCTCTGCCGGCTGAGGCGGCGCTTCCTCCACGAGAATTCCTTCCGGCGTGGTATTATAGGCTTTGCCCTCCAGCTCCACATGCTGATTTCTGACAAGAACGCCTGTCTCATCAAAGTAATAGGGCTGATCTGCTATCTGACAGGCGCCGGTTACGATCCGTCCGGTCTCATCCGCATAATAGGTGTCGTCTCCCACTGCGAAAAACCCGTGACAGAGACGGCCGGATTCCGTATCGTAATAATACCTTCCGCTCTCTAAAACCACCCAGCCCTTCATCTGAACGCCCTCGGCGGTAAAATAGTATTCCCCGCCGTCAATAACGCACTGTCCTCTGGCAATGCTTCCGTCCTGTGGGGAAAGGTAGTAAGTCCCCGTCTGGTCGAACAGCCATCCCTTCACGAGATTTCCCGCTCCGTCCAGAAAATACCGGGTGCCGTTATAGTCCACAAAGCCTCTCTGCATCCGCCAGTTGCTGTAGAAACGCACGCTGCCGTTGTGCTCTATAAAGCCCTCGGGAATAATCAGCTGGCTGTAATCCTTGTACTGGTAGTTCACATCCGCCCGGGTGGGAAAACCGTTCACTTTTCCATTGCTGGTATACTGCCAGAAACACACATTGTTGTCATATTCACAGGTATCGTTGTACTGTGCCACCCATTTATCCCATCCGCAGATCGCCAGCTTCCCCACAAACATGTTTTTGCTGGAATACACCATGGGATAATACCCCGCCGCATCAATCGTCGCACAGAACGCATTGATAATATCAATCAGCTGCTGGTCGCTCAGGTTTTTGTGGCATTTATCCTCAATGTCAAAAACCACCGGGTAATTGACCGTGTATCCGTCAATCCACTGGAGCACCAGATTCGCCTCCTCGGCTGCCGCCTGTGGGGTTGTGGCGTAAGAGTAGAGATAAACTCCCGTGCGAAGTCCCGCCGCCTGGGCATTCGTGATGTTGGCGGCAAAATAGGGATCCACCCCGCTCTTCGTGCTTCCCACCTTGATAAAGGTAAACTTCATTCCGTCGCCGGCCACCTTTGACCAGTCCACCGCGCCGTTGTGCATGGACACATCCACGCCTTTTGCAATCGCCCCGTTTGCGCTAACCGCCCGGGCCTTAATGGGATACAGCAAAAAGGCGCAGACCGCAGCCATAAGAAACGCTGCGAGCCTGACACCTGCCGCTTTCCTGTGTTTTCTCATTCGTCCTTTTCCTTCCCGCTCTTTTGTTGTTGCCTGCGGATCCCAAAGTTCATGCACAGATATACAAGTGTATCAAGCACGAGCTTTTGACCCTGGCATCCTTATATTTTGTTAAAGGGTTCCTTGTAGCAGGCTGACGTACCAAGCTCTTCCTCGATTCGAAGGAGCTGGTTGTATTTGGATACCCTGTCGCTTCTGCAGGGTGCGCCGGTCTTGATCTGCCCCGCATTCACCGCCACCGCAAGATCCGCAATGAAAGTGTCCTCCGTCTCCCCGGATCTGTGGGAGATCACTGCCCGGTAGCCGTTTTTCTGCGCCATCTCAATAGCCTCCATGGCTTCCGACACGGTTCCGATCTGATTCACCTTCACCAGGATGGCGTTTGCCACCTGCAGCTTGATGCCCGCATCCAGTCTCTTGGGGTTCGTGACAAACAGATCGTCGCCCACCAGCTGAATTTTGTTTCCCAGCCTCTGCGTCAATAGCTTCCAGCCGTCCCAGTCGTCCTCCGCAAGACCGTCCTCAATGGACAGGACGGGAAACTCGTCGATCAGTTCCTCATAGTAGGCGATCATCTCCTGGGTATCCCTCACGATGTCCTTTCCCTTGAGAGAGCTCTCCCCCGGGAAATGGTACATGCCTGTTTTTTCATTGTATAATTCACTGCTTGCCACGTCAAGTGCAATTTTTATATCCTGTCCCGGAACATAACCTCCCCGCTTTACGGCTTCCACGATCAGGGACAGCACTGCGTGGGCATCCGGAAGATCCGGGGCAAATCCCCCCTCATCCCCCACGCCTGTGGAGAGACTTTTTTCCTCCAGGATTTTTTTCAGGTGGTGATAGATCTCCGCACAGATCCTAAGTCCGTCCGCAAAGCTCTCCGCCTGCACCGGCATGATCATAAACTCCTGGAAATCCACGGTGTTTGCCGCATGGCGCCCCCCGTTTAAGATATTCATCATGGGAACCGGCATCAGCCTTGTGTAGGCGCCTCCCAGATACTGGTAGAGAGGGATATGAAGCGACCGCGCCGCCGCTCTTGCCGCGGCCATGGACACCGCAAGGGTCGCGTTCGCTCCCAGATTTCCCTTATTATCCGTTCCGTCTGTCTCCATCAGGATCCGGTCAATCTCGATCTGGTTTAAGCCGTTCTTCCCCGCAAGCGCCTCCCTGATCTTCGTGTTGACGTTAGATACCGCCTTTCTTACGCCAAGACCAAAGTATCTTGTCTCCCCGTCCCGAAGCTCCACCGCCTCAAACCGGCCGGTGCTCGCCCCCGAGGGCACGGCAGCCTTCCCTCCAAAGCGCTCTCCGGTCATGGTGTCGGTAAGCGTCACCTGCGCCTCCACCGTGGGATTGCCCCGGGAATCCAGTATCTCTCTTCCCTGGATATTTGTAATCTGCATATATCGTTTCATCCAAATGCCTCCTGTTTCTCTTTTCCAAATAATATATCCAGATTTCCCCTTCCTTAATCGAAGACTGTCAAATATTCCGCAGCCTTGGCCGCACGGACGGAATCTTCTGCCGTTCTCCGACCATAGCCGCAAATCCTGTTGCCAGCAAGCCCCGGAATTGCTATACTATAGGGAGCAAAAAGAGGAAGGATTATTGTTATGAATAAAAAAGACGCCATCTGGCTTGGAATTTTGTTAACCGTCTTTGCTTCTCTCGCCTTTTTCCGGCTTGGAAACAACTTTGCGCCCCAGAGCGCCTACCGCATGACCAGTGAAAACAGGGATATTGTCCTTGACTTCGGAGACTATCTGGATATCGGCTCCATCTCGGTTTTTCTCGGCAGCCTGAACACAAGGCATTTCTCCATCTCCGTCTTCAATGAGGTGACCGGAAGCTGGGAGGTGATTGACGGTGAGGCGGCGGCGGAGTCGGTTTTTTCCTGGAACAGGATCGACATCAATTACAACGTGAGATATGTGGGCCTGGTTTCCACGGACGACGAGGCCGTATTTAACGAATTTGTGGTACAGCGGACGGACGGCGCAGTCATTCTTCCCGTAAATGCACAGGATTACCCGGAGCTCTTCGACGAACAGGAAATGTTCCCGGAGGCAAAAACCTATATGGACGGCACTATGTTTGACGAGGTCTACCACGGCAGGACCGCCTTTGAGTTTATCCACTCCCTTCCCACCTACGAGACCACCCATCCCCATTTGGGCAAAATCCTCATTTCCCTGGGAATCCGGTTATTTGGGATGACGCCCTTTGGCTGGCGCTTTATGTCCGTACTCTTCGGCATCCTGATCCTTGCGGTGATGTACCTGTTCGCAAAAAAGCTGTTCGGCAGTACCTTTATCGCCGCGGCAAGCACGTCTCTGCTTGCCTTTGACTGTATGCATTACACGCTCTCCCGCATTGCCACCATTGACATTTTTGCCGCCTTTTTCATCCTTCTGATGTATTATTTCCTGTACGAATATTTCTGCAGGGACAGTGCGCTCAAGCATTCGGCTAAGTGTGAGCCGCCCTCGCAGCTCTCCGTGGATGTGCTTGCGCCCCTTGGTCTCTGCGGCCTTTCCATGGCCTTTGGAATCGCCACCAAATGGACGGGCGTGTATGCGGGCGCAGGCCTTGGAATCCTCTTTTTCTGGTACACCCTGACCCATTTTTCCAAAAAACAGACCGCAAGGCTGTTCGGGTTCTGCTGCGTCTTCTTTATCGCGGTTCCCCTTGTCGTGTATACCCTCTCCTTCCTTCCGGTTGTGGGGCATACGCCATATAAAGGCCTGATCGACAAGGCCGTCAGGGGCTCCATCTCCATGTTCGAATACCATTCCAAGCTGGTAGCGGAGCATTATTACAGCTCCCCTTTCTACGAATGGCCCGTTGTGTGGATGCCTCTTCTGGACGCCAACGATGCCGTCAGCGACACCCTGGTCAGCTCCGTCAGCTGTATGGGCAATCCTGCGATCTGGTGGGCCGGAATCCCCTGTTCGCTTTTCGTCCTCTACCGCTGGCTCGGAAAGCGGGATCAAAAAGCCGGTTTCCTGTTTCTCTCCTATGCCGCCCAGTATGTTCCCTGGATGAGCATAGGCCGCATTACCTTTATTTACCATTATTTCCCCGCCATTTTGTTTGTGATGCTGATGATGGGATATACCATGGACTATGCCGTTGGCCGTTTCCGGTACGGCAAAAAGGCAGTTATCCTCTACCTGATAACTGCCATCCTCGTCTTTGCCCTGTTCTTCCCGGTGATCTCCGGCCTTCCCGTCTCTAAGCAGTGGGGGCTTCATCTGCGCTGGTTAAAGGACTGGATCCTGGTGCTGTGAGATTCCGTTGAATCTGCCCGTAAAGATCATAGCCCACGAAAAGGATCAGCCCCAGAAGCCCGATGGCAATATACTGCTGGGGCACGATATCCACCGCAATCAGATAGGGCATAAAGGTGAGAACCGACACCAGCATAAAGCCGCAGCATATAGGGAGCCTTCGCACATTATAAACGCCGTAAATAATTGCGAACAGATCAATCAGAAAGCCGTATCTGTCGTGCATATGGGGCAGCGTATACACAATCAGGGCCACGGTAAACAGGGCGAGGCTTACGCAGATTTCATCTGTAAGACGCACCCGGCTCGTGTACAGATAATAGGCGATACAGCCAAGCAGCAGGATTGTCATTGCGGTTCCCGCACCGCTCACCTGATCCGCATGGCGCAGATCCGGCATGGCCTCGCCGAGCAGGGTGTACACGTTGGGATAATTCAGCGTTCCCCAGGGATAATAGCCCGACTGGTCAATGTAGATGCGAAGCAGTTCCTTCAAATCCCTTCCCAGAAGCCAGCAGGGCAGAATGCTGACAAAGTAGATTACCGGCACGTACAGGTAATGCCGAAGCAGGATCGTCCTTTTTTTCATCCACATCATGAGGAAAAAGGGAAGCAGAAACAGCGACTGGAGCTTAAACATAAAGGAAAGCCCGAAAAAGACCGCCGACTTTGCACTGTCCTTTTTCAGAAAGAAATAAAAGGAATACAGGAGAAATGTGGTATAGATGATATCGCACTGGCACCAGTAGGCGCCGTCGATAATCACCGTGGGGGACAGCAGAACCCCCGCCATCCCCAATATGGATTTTCGCATACTTGCCGTCATGTGGTACAGGATCAGAAATACCGCCCCGCAGGCCAGATAATCAAAAAGTACGGATACAAGCTTGAGCGCATAGAGATCACTGCCCTTCCCGTAGGAAAGCAGTGTCATAATATACATATAGGGCGGCGTATAATTGGATATGCTCATGGACAGGGAGCGGAAGCCTCCGTTTTCCCTTATGCTTCTCATCCAGTCTTCCAGAAAGCCGAAATAATCCGCCGATTCAATGGGCATGAGCCTCCAGCGGATCAGAAATGCCAGCACGAACAGGCAAAGGACAAAGGCGGCGTCCACCACCCTGCACCGGATTCCTCCCACCTCAAATTCCCGGTTCAACCATCTGTCTATCAAACGTTCTCTCATCTGCTTCCTCCTTGGAGCCAGCCCCGAAACGCAGCAGGGAGCCAGCAAAATGCTGACTCCATGTTATCCTGTTTTGGGAAAAATTACAACAGGATTATTCCTGCCATGTTGTGGCGTCCACCACAAACTGCGGCACCTTCCCTCTCTCAAAGCAGTAATTTCCCACGCTGCCGTTATCCCTGGCCGCCTGACTCCCGCTCTTGAAGTAGACCGTGACCACGTAATCCCAATCCCCCTGCACATTCATATGGAAGGAGTTTCTCAGCCAGTCGCCGGGATAAATCATTCCGCACAGCTCTTCGATCTCTTCCTCCTTATCAACGGAGAGGTACCGCCAGTAATCGGACTGGTTCCAGTCCATGTTCTGTGTCTCCTTTTCGGCTTGTGCAAGCATCCCGCTCTCTCTCCACTGCTTCTGTCTCTCATCCGAGACGCTGCTGTTGTAATTGGTGATCTGAATCTTCTCCACGTCCTGAGGGTTCACATGCTGCTGCATGTAACAGCCATGCTCCGTCAAATACTCCACACAGTTGTGAAAGAACGGATAGATCATCACCTCCATATTGTAATAGCTGCTGTACAGAGGGTAGGTCTTTTCAATGGAAAACCGAAGGCTTCCCGCCGGAATGCTGCTTCGAAGCTTTGAAAAACCGGTGTCTTTGATGTCCTCCCGGTAAAGGGCCAGCAGTTCCCGGGCTTCCTGCCTGCTTAATTTATTCTCATAAATATTGTTTCCATAGTAAACCGTTATTCTGTTTTCCTCATCCGCCAGCATATTGGCAAAGCCGTCGGAGGCTGCGGCATAAATCCCGCTGATATATTCTTTGGAGCTCTCGATCCGGTCAAGAAGCTCCACCACCTCCGGATTGTTCACGTTCACATAAATATTCCGGTACACATTTCTCTTGTTTTTTAGCCGGAAGAGAAGCGTGACCTCATACCATTCCTTCTCGTCCTCGTACATACCGGAAAGATCCTCGTACTCGGAGAGTTCCTCCACAGAGATCTTCATCAGCTGGTTCACCGCACCCACATCCGTAAGATACATATTATCCTCCGCATAACGCACCTTACTGACCGGATTCATATTTTCGTTGAAAAAGCTCTCTCCGTAATACCTGTATTCATAGGGCGGGACCACCGCCGCACTCGAGACGCTCTCCACGTCCGGAATATAATCGTCGTATCCAAACACATCCATGCGAAAGCTCAGGAAAATAACGGCAACCATAGCTGCGGAAATCAGGATATGGCGCTTTTTGTGCACAAGGCCCATGATGTCAAACTCATACAACACCTGAATCAGGCAGGAAGCCGCCACCGTCACCACCGCCATGGTGAAAATGACATAACCAACGCTTCCGCTTCCGTAATTGGGCTGATAATTCACGATACTGCCCACCAGACAGCCGGAAATCAGCGCTGCAGGCACGACCAGAAGGATTTTGATAAAGGCCTGGGGAAACTGAAAGGCCATGGATCTTCCCGCCGCCTCCGCCGGCCGCCTCAGGTAGCACAGATAAGCGATCAGCAGGACAACGCCCGCAAACAGCAGCAGATTGAAAGCTGTCAGAAGCGCGCTTCCCTGCCCCCTCGCATGCTGGTCCATAAAATTTCCAAGAATTGCAAACGGGGACAGTCTTGGATTGGATGAGGTTCCGTTGCGTGAAAAGAACCGGAAAAACAGCTCCTCATAGGTCAGAATCATGTTCCGCACCGCCCACTCATAGAGAAAAAACACAGCGGTTCCAAAGCAGGTAATAATCACATTGCCCGTAAGCATCACGGCAAGAATCGTAAGATGATACACCCCCAGGTAAAAGGCAAGGCGAAGGCCGAAGGCCAGTGCGCTCTCCCTCAGGATCTCGCCCGTCATGGCCCCGTTTGCCGCTGCGATCACCCCCGCAATTACAAGGCCCAAAAGCTGTGGAACCACATGGATCAGTACCCCGTTGATCCAGATAATGGCAAAACGCCTGTTTCTTTTTACCGGCATACCCATGTAAAAATCTATTTTTTTCCTGCTGTAAAGGTATGAAAAGCCCTGAATGGCGCTGACCACCGCCACAGCCGCGGCAAGCATCATCAGGAAAACGTCGGATACGCCCATAAACGCCTTCACCACCTCGAGAACCTGGCTGTGCACGGCTGCCGCCCCCAGCTCCTCGCCCAGGGATTCCACCAGATATTCCTTTTCCATGGTCTCCCTGCTGATTCCCATTGCCAGGGCTGCCGGATAGACAATCATATAGCTGAAGGCCGCAAGCAGCCATACCCATATTCTTCTCTTGTTATTTTCAATCAGACTAACCCAGAATGAGTTTTTTGATGTCATAGCCCACTACCTCCGTTTCACTGATAAAGATTTCTTCCAGGGAAAGAGGCAGCGCCTCAAAAAAGATGGTATTGACCGTTGCAAAGATCGCAAGAATCTCCGCCTTATTCCCACGGACCGTCAAAGTGTTTAAGGATCCTCTCTTCTCGTTTTTCATGATATCCAGGGAGGCGATCACCTTCGCCTCGTCCTCGTTGGTCTTAAAGACGCACTGCACCTTCTGAATGTTGCACTTCATATCCTCCAGATCCTTGGATAAGAGCACTCCGCCCTTATGGAGCAGCCCCACATGATCGCAGATATCCTCAAGCTCCCGCAGGTTATGGGAGGCAATCACCGGAGTCATCCCTCTTCTCTCCATCTCTCCCGCAAAGATACTCTTAATCCCCTGGCGCATCACCGGATCCAGGCCGTCAAAGGTCTCGTCGCACAGAAGGTACTTTGTATTGCTGCACACGCCGCATATGAGAGCCAGCTGCTTTTTCATTCCCTTGGAATAGGTGTTGATCTTGCGCTTCTTGTCCAGTCCGAAATTCACCAGATAGGTGTAAAAATCCTCCACGGCAAATTCCGGGTAGATCGTGGAGAGATATTTCTGGATATTCACCGCATTGCTGTTTGCAAAAAAGTAAGGTTCATCCGCAATAAAATAGATTTTCCGCTTGGCCTCCATGTTATCAAATACCGCAAGCCCGTCAATGGCGATCTCCCCGGCGTCCGCCTCCAGCACCCCCGCCACCATGCGAAGCACCGTGCTCTTTCCGGCTCCGTTTGTGCCGATCAGGCCAAACACCGTGTTCTCCTTTATGGAAACGCTCACATCATCCACCGCCTTGATGTTGTCAAAGGCCTTGCTCACATTTCGAATCTCAATCATAACTTACCCCACCCCCTGATATTGTCAATGATCTCGGTTTCTGTCATACCGACGGAAAGCGCAGTCCGGCAGATCTCCTTAAGCTGCTTCAAAATCTCTTCTTTGTACCGGCCAAGCAGATTTTCCCTGTCTGACGCAAAGTTTCCCTTCCCCTTGACCGTATAAATATACCCCTGCCTCTCCAGCTCGCCGTAGGCCCGCTGAATGGTATTGGGGTTAATGGACAAATCCACTGCCAGATTCCGGACCGACGGCAGCTTTTCATCCGGCTCGATCGCGCCCCTGAGGATCAGTATCTTGAATCTCTCGACCACCTGTTCATAGATTGGCCGGCTGTCCTTCAAATCTATGAGTATCATACAATACCCCTTTCTGTTCAGTCCCGTCCCATGTCTCCGCAACTGTACTATTACTGTTAATACACTATGTAAAGATATCCTATCATGGAGGCACTGTTCTGTCAATCGGAAGCGGGGAGAATTAAGGGTTCTTTAAGAAAGAGAGCTTTGATTGGATGACAAAAAAGAACACCTCCAGGTTTTATTCCGGAACGTGTTCTTTTCTGTCTGGAAGCTTTTTCACGGCCCCAGCTAAAACGCCTTTCTATTTTTTGATGAGAAGAGATTTACCCGTCATTTCCTTTGGCTGTTCCATACCCATCAGCTGGATCAGAGTGGGCACGATATCCGCCAGACATCCGTCCTCTCTCAACGTGTAAGCAGGATCCGCATTTACCAGGATAAAGGGAACCGGGTTGGTGGTATGCGCCGTGAAGGGAGCCCCGGTCTCATAATCCACCAGCTGCTCCGCATTTCCGTGATCCGCACAGATGAACATCTGTCCGTCCGCTTTCTCTATGGCTTCCACGGCTCTTCCCACACATTCGTCCACGGCCTCAACCGCCTTGATGGCAGCCGCCTCCACGCCTGTGTGCCCCACCATGTCGGGATTGGCGAAGTTGATAATGATCACGTCATATTCTTTGGACGTAATGGCCTCCACCAGTCTGTCGCACACCTCATAAGCGCTCATCTGGGGTTTCAGGTCATAGGTGGCCACATCTTTGGGTGAATTCACAAGGATTCGGTTTTCGCCCTCGTTGGGCTTTTCCACGCCGCCATTGAAGAAAAAGGTCACATGCGCATACTTCTCCGTCTCCGCAATCCTTGCCTGCTTCATGCCATGCTCCGCAAGCCACTCTCCAAAGGTATTGGTCACGGAAATCTTGTGGAACGCCACCTTCTTGTTGGGAATCGTAGGGTCATAATCCGAGAAGCAGACATAGGTAAGATCAAGCCTTTTTCCTCTCTCAAAGCCCTTGAAATCATCATCACAGAAGGCTCTTGTGATCTCTCTGGCCCTGTCCGGCCTGAAATTAAAGAAAATCACGGAATCCTTATCCCGGATGGTGGCAACCGGCGCTCCGTCCTTTACCACTACCGTGGGTTTTACGAACTCGTCCGTCTCTCCCCTGTCGTAGGAAGCCTGAATGCCTGCGGGCCCGCCTTCCGCCGTAAGGCCCTCTCCGCTGGTCAGAGCGTCGTACGCAAGCTTTACTCTGTCGTAATTGTTGTCACGGTCCATGGCATAATAGCGTCCCATCACGGAAGCGATCTGTCCTGCCCCGATCTTCGCCATCTCCTGCTCCAATTCCTCGGCATAGCCCTTGCCGCTTGCGGGAGGCGTGTCGCGTCCGTCAAGGAAGCAGTGCACATACACCTTGGAAAGGCCGTTTCGCTTCGCAAGCTCAAGCAGCCCGTACAGATGGGTGTTATGGCTGTGAACGCCGCCATCCGAGAGCAGACCGAACATGTGAAGAGCGGAATCGTTCTTCTTGCAGTTCTCCACTGCCTCAAGCAGGGCAGAGTTCTCAAAAAACGTGCCGTCCTGAATTTCCTTTGTAATTCTGGTAAGCTCCTGATACACGATGCGCCCCGCGCCCATGTTCAGATGTCCCACCTCGGAATTGCCCATCTGGCCGTCCGGAAGGCCCACGGCCATTCCGCTGGCATTTCCCTTTACAAAAGGACACTGTGCCATCAGCTTATCCATAACCGGAGTCTTTGCCTGCGCAACGGCATTTCCGTCTTTTCTTTCATTGAGGCCGTAGCCATCTAAAATCATCAATACTGTTGGTTTTTTCATATCCCACTCTCCTTCTCCTAATCCTTACCAATTACGAATTATACACGCTTTTTGCGCATCTTGCAACTGCAAAAGTCATGGAATGACGTCTGGCTTCTGACTGAATGAACAGTAAACGAACTGAAACGGTATACCGAAAGCCCAAAGCCATTTCGTGATCCATCTTTTGGCATCCTGCCCTCTGAGCGTCATAGAGCCTTGCAGGGTTGGGGAGCCTGCCGGAGGATTGATTCCTCTCCGCCCTGCCCCTTATCCTCTGGGCAGCGCCACAATATAGTCCCCAAACCTACTCACCTCAAACCGCTCCTCGTCAAACCACGGGCGCTGCCAGTCCATCACCACAAAGCCCGCATTGCCCTCTCCATAGATTTCCTCAGAGGTGGGATCCTTATACCGGAACCGCCGTTCATAGGGAATTTCATTTCCATAGGAAGTCCCCTTTCCATGAAGGCTGTCTGTATCTCCACGGTAATACTCCGCATCGATTTCCAGTGCGAACATGGTCAGGATCTCGTTTCGCTGGACGGAGGCTCCATATACGGGAGTGTCCGGCGTGATGTAATACACATCGCACTGCGCCTGCCCGGCATATTCCACGGCCTCCAGAAAATCCTTGTAAAACATGTCCTCCATCCGCTGCGCCCAGGAGGTGAAATACTGATGAAAGAAGAGAACGCTCTGCAGGCAGTAAATCAGGATAACCGCCGCAGCTGCTCTTTTCCACCGCTTTGCCAGATCGTAAATTGCAATTCCCGCAAAGAGGATATGGCTGTAAAAAATAATGTTAATCCGGTTCACATTGACATAATTAATGCAGAGCCCTGTGAAAACACTGCAGATCCAATAGACCAGAAGCAGGAGGAAGGAAAGCCTTTTGCCCTGATCCTTGTTCTTCATCACCTGACAGACGCTGATCCCAAGACCCGCCAAAACAAAAGGCATGGAGCAATGATACATGGTGCCGAAGCCGTCAATGGCATTCCAGACAAGGTCCGGCTCTTGAAGAAAAACCACACGAATCAGCGCATTCAGATTGGCCTTAAGCTGACTTAACGGATGTTCGGAAAAAAATACGATATCCCCCGAGCGGATGCTGTCCGCAAAATACGGCATGGTGGTAAAGGGAAGGCGCACTGTATCCCATTTCATGAAATTGATCAGCATGGTCCCGTAGATGGGAAAAGAGATCCCGAAATAAACCAGGGCGCAGACAAGCGCCTGCCTTATGCCAATCCTCCTTTGCACCAGGAGAATCACACAGGCCGCAAACAGAAAGAAAGGAACCATGTAAAAGGATACTCCGTAGGCGTACATGCAAAGCCCGAAGAAAACCATGGACAGATACAGCCAGCCCTTTCCACGAAAGAAAAGCCCGGCAGACGCACCCCTGGATTCCTCTGCCGGCTGCGCAGAGGCTCCTCTCATCAGAAAATACAGGCCCAGCAGAAACAGATGCGGAAACGCATTACAGTCAATCGCCCACCGGCTCTGCATGAAATGCCAGGGATTCACCGCAAGAAAGGCAAGGACACAGATAGCGGCCCTGGATGAGATCAGCTTTTTTGCGATTCCATAAGCTGCCCACGCCCCTGCAAGGCTTAAGGCCAGCATGGGAAGCCGCACGCTCAGGCTGTCAAATCCAAACAGCCAGAGAAAAGGCACGGTCAGATAGGACAAAAAAACACTCATCTGAGAATAGCCCCAGGCCGTAAAGTGCGCCGGAAGCCAGGTACCGAAACGATCCGTCCCATGCCTTGCAAGGGCCAGGGCGTCCACGGCCCCCATGGCCCCGTCCTGATTGAAGCCGCCCGGAATTTCCCCCAGGCCGATACAGCGTATGGCGATCAGCCCATAGAGCAGCAGAAGCCAGAAAGGAGAACCGTATCCTTCCTTTTCGCCGCATGCCCCGCCATGCACCCTCCCCTCTTTCCTTTTCAGGACGCAAACGGCCAGAACGCCAATCGCCGCAAACAGACTGATCCAATTGATCGTTTTCATCTTGTCATACACACTCCTTTCACAGCCAGAACATCACCTGATACTTTGCAAAGGAAAAGAGATCCCTGCGCAGATCCATGAGGGCCTCCCCGGTATCCAGGAAAAAAATACAGCTCTGATAGACCGCTGCCGCAAGCAGGCACACCACCAGAAAAAGCCGCATCAGCCTGTGCGCCGTCCCTGATCCGGCCTGGTCATACAAAGCCAGCCAGGAAAGAAGCGCCGCAATCCCGAAGAAAATGGCAAAGTCGCTGAAATACCGCATCAGGATCCCGGACATCTCCGTATCCGCCAGAAGAATCACAAATCCTGCAGCCAGGCTGGCAGCTGCCAGCGCAAATGCGCTGCCGCACCGAAAACGCTTTCCCGCAAGAAACCGCACAGGAACGGTCAGGAAAAAGGGGCTTACCGCAAACAGGCCTCCGTAGGTGGCCTCGGTTATGGTGACGCCCAGATAACTTGGATTGAAATAATTCGCCTCCACAAACGGAAAATCCAGCACCGTCTTCACCGGGGCAAAGAGATAGGCCCAGATCCCCAGGGGAATCCTGTCCCAGACAAAGCCCCTCCTTCTCATATCATTGAAGCACAGATTATAATTGGCCCCAAAGTCAAACACAGAGCCGAACCTTGCAAAATTGTAACACATAAGGGGCAGCGCCACCGCCGCCATGGGAAGCGCAAGGGCCGCCAGGCGGCAAAGTCCCTGCCTGGTTCGAAGACGGGAAGGCGCAAAGAAATCTTTTCCCAGAATCACGGCACCAGGCGCTGCCAGCAAAAACAGCTGAGGCCGGCATCCCGCCACCAGCGCAAGCAGAAAGCTCCCCATGGCAATCTTCCCCGTTTCATAGCTTCCGTCCTCCCTCCTGGCACACTGAAAATGCCAGAGCCCCAAAAGGCCGAAGCCAAGGCCCATAATGATGGGAACCGTATACAGATCCGTCCTCTTGCACATATAGATGAGGTTACTGCAAAGGGCCACCAGCTCGGTGAGCAGAAACCATGCGCCCGCACTGGTTTTTGGAAACCATCTCCTTATGATCTGTAAAACAAGTCCCATGATCCCGGCCAGCACCAGGAAAGCCCCGATCAGAATCACCGGCCGATTGTGCAGATCCTCACCGGTCAGCAGATAATAGGGAAGATAAAAGAGCACCACGGGCACCACCCCGAAATACACATAGTACTTCCCCTCATAATAGGCGTGATCCCAGCGGTAATCCTCCCCCGCTTCCCCCAGCACCCGATGCCGGTGCCCCAGATCGTAAGGATTCTCCATGCCCTTTAGCGCCTCTCCCGGCTCCTCGAGCAGCGAAAGCTGCCCGTTTGCAAACGCCCTTGCCAGACTCTGGTATTGCTGCTGATGAACCACGCTCTCCTGCTGGAAAAAGGGATTGAGACCGGAGATCACTTGCAGAAAAAGGAAATTTCCAACAAGAAAACCGATAAAAGCCGCCTTCCTTCCCGCTTTCAGTTCCAGGAAGGGAACCCTCCAGATTCGGGAAGAGGGCCGAAATCCGTACAAAAAGGCGAAGAGAATCAAAAGAAAAAGCACCCGGTACCAGGAAAAAAACAGCGGGATCACAGGATTTAAGGCAAAACGCAGCCGGATCCTCTCTCCCGGGCGCAGCCCCAGAGACAACCGCAGGGATTTGCAGAGGCCGTAAAAGTGATAAGTCAGATACTGGCTCCTCTTTTGTCCGTGCCAGATCTGCCTTGCCGGAATCCCGTAATACTCCTCGTGGGATTCATCTCTGGCCCACTGGTTCAGCGATACCGGCTCATAAGTCTCCTCCTCCCGGCCCTCCGGCTCCACGTCAAAAAACAGCGTATCCAGCCTTCTGTCAATCTGCGTAAACTCCAGATAAGCCTCCCCTTCCCCAACAAGATAAGAGCCGTCCTTTTGCCTGATCAGGGCGTCCGACACAATAAGGCCATAATCCGTGATCTCCTCATGGAAAAGGGACTCAAAGTGCCTGTAATTAAAGATAAAGATCTCCGCAAGCAGGATCAGGAACACGGCTCCTGCCGCATGGCGGAACATTTTTGACATGTTATTTCCTCCCCTGTTCCCGTTACATGATCTGCTTCCACTGATAACAGCCGATCATGTACACCATCATAAGCATCAAAGATACCGCAAGCAGGATCTCCCCCGCTCTCTTATGATCCGTAAGATATTTCCCTCCAAGCATGAAAAGAGGCAGTGCGCTGAGCGTATACCTCCCGGCGCTGATCAGCCAGGTGGAGGAATAGGTCAGCAGGAAGAAAGCGATCAGATAAACCATGTACACAGGCCGCAGTTTTTTTCGAAAACCATAGGCGATCACCGCCAGATACAGGAAAAAGAGCACAAGCTCCGGCACCCACAGGCTCATTCCCGAAGAGGTAAACCATCCGTCCGCCGCATATGTCCTGATATAGGAAACGGTATTCCATATGGGAGTCAGGGAATTGTTCCAGTGAGTCCTCTGGTAATACAGAAAACGCAGGGGATCCCCCTCCACCGCATAATTGACGTACAGATAGACCAGAATGCCTCCCACCATAGGCACGCACCGGAGTCCGGGCCAGAGGATCTTCCTTGCAAAGCTCTTCCATTTTCCCCCTGCGAGCAACGCAAAACCGTGCTGATCGTAAAACAGTTCCGCCACCACGCACAGGGTCAGCAGCACTCCCTGCACCTTGGTAAGACAGGCCAGAAAGCCCACAGCCGCAACGCCTGACCATCTGTGCTTCCGAAGGAACCAGAAAAAAGCCGACAGAATCGCAAAATACAGGGATTCCGTCAGGATGGAGCCAAAGAAAAAAGAAAAGGGAAACACCGCAAGAAGGGCCGCCGCCCTCCCAGCTTCCTCCTGCCCGAATTCCAGCCGCATCAGCTTATCCAGAAAGACATTCCCGATCCCGAAGCAGACCGTTGAGATCAGGATTCCCGCAAGCCTGTAGTCGCCCACAAGCATATGGAGCGCCCGGATCAGCCAGGGATACAGCGGGAAAAACACCAGAAAAAGATGCTTGCCGTCCTCAATGGCGCCGGCATAACCGTTTTCCGCTATATTCAGATAATGGGCGGAATCCCACCGCTTCCATGCCTCGAGAAAATCGCAGAAAGAAATCCCCTCCCCGTAATCCCCAAAAATCGCCATCACGCAGACAGACACCAGATAAACAAGGAGCCGCACCAGTATCGCTCCGGCAAAAACGCGGATGCTTCTGTTTCGTCCGGTCCCTCCAAAAAATGTTTTCAATGCCATTGTATCCCCCTTTGTCCCGCATTTTCCCAAAAAGTCAGCTGTACGCCTTATCCACGTCGATAACGACAAAATAATTTTCGTTGATCTGCTTCACCTGCCTGCGGATGTAATCCGCAACCTCCTCGTCCGTCATCCCGTAATCATAGGGAACCACCACGTCAAAGATCAGATTGGTGTGGGTAGGTCCGTGAACAATCCGGAAATCATGGAAGGTGATCCTCCCCTCCATATTTTTGATAATCGCCGCCACCTGACCTTTGAGCTCATTGGTAAGCGCATCATCCGCACAGACCGGATCCATGTGAATCACCGCACTGCACGTAAGTTCTTTTGCCAGCCTGTGTTCAATGGTATCGATCATGTCATGGAGCGCCAGGATGTCTCCCTCAGCCGGCACCTCCACATGGACGGAGAGCATCACCCTTCCCGGTCCGTAATTATGTACCACCAGGTCGTGCATTCCCATCACGCCCTGTTCTTTATATTCCATGATGATCTCCTCGATACGCTTTACGAATTCCGGCTCCGGCGGCTGCCCCAGAAGAGGGCCTATGGTCTCCTTTGCCGCAGAAAATCCCGCAAAAAATACAAACAGCGCCACCAGCACGCCGCAGTAGCCGTCGATCTGGATCCCTGCAAACTCGGAAAGAAGCGTGGTGATCAGCACCACGAACGTTGCCACCGTATCGCTTAAGCTGTCCTTTGCCGTCGCGTTCATGGCCGCACTGTCGATCTTTTTCCCCACCATCCTGTTATAAAGCGCCATATACACCTTTACCAGAATGGAGGCTACAAGCACTGCCAGAACCAGCGGTCCGGCCTCCACCTCGGCGGGATGCAGAATCTTTTCAACAGAAGTCTTTAAAAGCTCGAAAGCCATGATCAGAATCACAATGGAAACCAGAAAACCGGATATGTACTCGATTCTGCCGTGGCCAAAGGGATGATGGCTGTCCGGCTTCTGTCCGGCCATCCGAAATCCAACCAGAGTGATCACCGAGGATCCCGCATCCGACAAATTGTTGAAAGCGTCCGCAACAATAGCAATGGAACCGCTGAAAAACCCTGCCAGGGCCTTCCCCGCAAACAAAAGAAGATTCAGCAGAATTCCCACGGCTCCGCAGAGCATTCCATAGGCCTTTCTCACCTGCGGATCCTTCGTGTCCCCGTAATCTTTGATGAGCATTCTAGCAAGCGCTGTTACCATCCTCATTCCCCCTTTTGTTAACTCACAATTGTTTCCATTTTAAGTCATTCCCTCCAAAAACACAATTAAAAACTGCATTTAAATGAAAAAATGTGTTGACAAACCGCTCTCTGCTGGCGTATGTTAATAACATGCTGTAACAACAGCCGTCTGAGAAGACAGCTGTTCCCATATCACTTAGAGAAAGGAGGAAGCGCCATGTTTAACCGTTTCGTAACCCGTAAACCCGTATTCAACCGCATAACCGCTTTCATGGTCAAATTACCTCCCTTTTATTTTTGGCGGCCGGGCCTTTTCCGCTCTTTTGGATAACTCGACGGTTTTCCTTGTTTTCAGGCTTTCCGCAAAATAAAAACGCTTATCGGGCTGTCATGGTAATTTCCATGACAGCCTTTTTTCATCATGCTATCTTAAGGAGGGGTCTATTTTGAAAAAGTTATCTACCTACATCTGGGAGCACAAATTTGCCTATCTGTTTGCCATTGCTTCCATGGTCATCAGCATATCCCTGGATATGCTCTCACCCCAGCTCACAAGGCACATCGTGGATGACGTGATCCTGGGCGGCCAGACGCAGAAGCTGAAATATTTTCTGATCGGGATTCTCTGCGTGGGAATCGGGCGCTGTATCTTTTCCTATGCGAAAGAATATACCTTTGACGTGGTGGGTGCCAATATCGTAGGCGACATGCGCCAGAATCTGTTCCGCCATATCCAGTCTCTGAGCGCCGACTTTTTTGACCGGTTCGGCACCGGGGAGCTGATGAGCCGGATCAAGGACGACATCGACCGGATCTGGGATGCCATCACCTTTGTGGGCATGCTGCTTCTGGAGGTTATCTTTCACACCTCCATCGTGCTCTTCTGCATGTACAGTCTGAGCTGGAAGCTGGCCATCCTGCCCACCTGCTGCATGGTGCTGGCCGCCTTTGTGGCCATCTTCATGGAAAACAAGCTGGGAGCTGTGTACGAGTCCATCAGCGAGGAGAATGCGGTTCTCAACACGGTTGCGGAGGAAAATCTGGCCGGCGTGCGGACCGTGAAGGCTTTTGCCAGGGAGAAGCATGAGATCGGCAAGTTCCTCTCCCACAACAAAAAATATTACGAGCTGAACATGAACCAGTCCAAAGTGTTTGTAAAGTATCAGCCTTACATATCCCTGATCACCAAGCTGCTTCCCCTTGCGGTTCTTCTGCTGGGAGGCTCTCTGGTAATGAAGGGAGAGCTTACCCTGGGCGCCCTCACCGCCTTTATCGAATATTCCATGAATATCGTCTGGCCCATGGAGATGCTGGGATGGCTGACCAACAGCTTTTCCTCCGCCATCGCCTCCAACAAAAAGCTGAAGGCCATTTATGCGGAAAAACCCACCATCACACAGCCGGATACGCCGGTGGTTCTGGAACAGGTGCAGGGAAAAATCGAGTTCTCCCATGTTTCCTTCCATAAGGCGGATCTGCACGAAATACTCCACGACATCAGCTTTACCGTGGAGCCCGGAAAGACCGTGGGAATCATGGGTGCCACAGGCGCCGGAAAAAGCTCTATCATCCATCTGCTGCGCCGTCTCTATGACGTGACGGAGGGCGGCATTTCTCTGGACGGCGTGGATATCCGAAAGCTGTCCCTCGGACAGCTGCGCAGCTCCATCTCCCCCGTGATGCAGGACGTGTTCCTGTTTTCGGACACTATCGCCGAAAATGTGAAGCTGGGGAAAAAGGATTCCCTTCCCATGGAGGCCGTCAGGAGGGCGGCCGGGGACGCTCAGGCAAGAAGCTTTATTGAGCGCATGGACCAGCAGTACGACACGGTAATCGGCGAGAGAGGCGTCGGGCTCTCCGGCGGCCAGAAGCAGCGCATCACCATCGCAAGGGCCTTTGCCAAGCAGGCCCCCGTTCTGGTCATGGATGATTCCACCTCGGCTCTTGACATGGAGACGGAGCAGAGCATCCAGGAGACTCTGCGCAGCCTTCCCCAAACCACCAAAATCATTATCGGGCACAGAATCAGCGCCGTCTGCAATGCGGACGAGATCCTGATTCTGGAAAACGGCTCCATCGCAGAGCGGGGCACGCACAAAACCCTTCTGGAGCAGAAGGGCCTTTACTACAAAACCTATATGGCGCAATACGGAGAATATATAAAGGAGGAATCGTAAATTATGGGCTTTAATTCCTACAAGGATGACGAGCAGTCATCCCAGAGTGGCAAGCTGAAAACCATGAAACGCCTGTTTTCCTACCTGCATGCCTACCGCAGGACTATACTTCTGGTTCTGCTGATCATGACCTTTTGTGTATTCGTCTCCCTGCTGAATCCTCTCTTTATCGAGGCGGCCATAGACGATTACATCTCAAAGGGTAACCGCCCGGGGCTGTACCGGCTGATCGCGCTTGCCTCGGTACTGAACCTTCTCATGATCCTTGGCGTGAAAACGCGTATGTATGTGATGGCAAAGGTCTGCAACAGCATCCTGGTCACCATACGCCAGGAGCTTTACACTCATATTCAGACACTTGACTTTAACTTTTTTGACAGCCGGCCAACCGGAAAAATCCTGGCCCGCATCATAGGGGACATTAATTCCCTGAAGGATGTGCTGAACAACTTTGTCACCACACTGATACCTGATTTCGTGACTGTGGCCGCAGTGGCCGCCATCATGTTTGTGAAGAATCCTGTTCTGGCAGCAGCGGCCCTGTGCAGTCTGCCGTTGATGGCGCTGATGCTCGCCCTGATCCAAACCTTTTCTCACCAGCGCTGGCAGATCTTCCGGAAAAAGGCATCCAACCTCAACGCCTTTGTGCACGAGGACATGTCCGGAATCCGTGTGATCCAGAGCTTCACGGCGGAGCGGGAAACCGAGGACACCTTCCGAAAGCTGGTAGGGGAGCACAGATCCGCTTTCATCCGCGCAGTACGGATCAACGATTCTCTGGGCTCCGCCATCGACCTGTGCTGGGGGTTCGGCGTGGTCGCCCTTTACTTTACCGGGATTTGTATCCTTGGAACCGACAGGGTTTCCATCGGAACCTTCATCGCATTCGGAACCTATATCGGTATGTTCTGGCACCCGATCATGAACCTGAGCAATTTTTACAACCAGATCATCACAAATATCGCCGCCGCAGAGCGGGTATTTGAAATCATGGACACGAAGGCGCAAATCACGGACGAGGACGGCGTGATACAGATGCCTCCGGTCAAAGGACAGGTGAGCTTCCGGCATGTGGGCTTTTCCTATGATGAGGACACAAAGGTGCTGGACGACGTCTCCTTTGACATTAAGCCAGGCGAGACCATCGCATTGGTTGGACCCACGGGAGCCGGAAAGACCACGATCGTAAACCTGATCAGCCGTTTCTATGACGTGCAGGAGGGAACCGTTTGTGTGGACGGCTATGACGTAAAAAAGGTTTCCATTGAGAGTCTGCGCAGGCAGATGGGAATCATGACACAGGACAATTTCCTCTTTTCCGGAACCATAAAGGACAATATCCGGTACGGAAAGCTGGATGCCACCGATGAGGAGATCCTTGCCGCCGCCAAGGCCGTCCACGCCCACGAGTTTATCACGAAACTGGAAAAGGGCTATGACACGGAGCTCTCGGAGCGGGGCGGCGGCCTCTCAAACGGGCAACGGCAGCTTCTCGCTTTTGCCAGGACAATGGTATCCGACCCGGCTATCCTGATTCTGGACGAGGCCACCTCGAGTATTGACACCAACACCGAGCTGCTGGTTCAGGAGGGAATCGAGGCGCTGCTTAAAGGCCGTACCTCCTTTGTCATTGCCCACAGGCTTTCCACGATTCAGAAGGCCGACCGTATCTTTGTGATCGACAACGGCGGTATTGCGGAGGAAGGCACCGTCCATGAACTGATCGCAAAAAAAGGAGCCTACTACAGGCTCCACATGGCGCAGATGGCGCTTCCTGTATAAGATTAACAGAAGGGCTGTCCCACATCGGACAGCCCTTCCTATATCATCGCTTTTTTAACTCTTCTTTTAACTCTTCTTTCCAAGCTTTACGCCGCTGAGAATGGATTTTGCCTTCTTCTTTTCGCCTCTGGCGCTTTCCCTGTCTCTGTCACGCCTGTGTCCGTTTTCTCTTTCCCATTCACGTCTTAAGCTCTCCCTGCGCTCCTCGCGATTGCGGCCTTCCTGACCGCGCTCCCTGCGTCTGCGCTCTTCGCGTCTTGGCTCATCCTTGTCCCTGTGGCGGCCGCGCTCTTCACGACCGCTTTCCGTGCGGTTTCGCCTGTCTCTTGAGCCCTCTTCCCGCCTGCGTCCGTCTCTTGAGCCCTCTTCGCTGCGTCTTCGCCTTCTGCCTCTGGAGCCCTCGCTGCCACGGCGCCTCTCGAACAGCCCTTTCTCCTCCCGGATTTCCTCCGGCTCGTCTCCTACCTTCATCTGCATAAAAGCAGCCGCAAGATCAAGCACGGTAAAGCCGTTTTCCTCCGCACATTTAATGATTGCCTCTTTTAAAGATTCCAGGTTCTTCTGCTCCATGACCTCCATGGCCTCGGCAAATACCTTGCCGGATTTCACCCGGGTAATATCCTTTGGTGACGGCAGCTTTCTCTCCCGGATTTCCGTGTGGCAGACCCGCTCGATATCCCGGATCTTGTAGATCTCCCTGCCGCACACGAGAGTGAAGGAGCGCCCCTTCTTTCCCGCCCGGCCCGTACGCCCGATCCGGTGCACATAATACTCGATGTCCTCCGGCACGTCATAATTAAAGACAGCGTCCACGCCGCTGACATCAATGCCTCTGGCCGCCACGTCCGTCGCAATCAGGATCGCGCATCTTCCGTTGCGGAAAGCGTTCATCACCATATCCCTCTGGTGCTGGGACAGGTCGCCGTGAAGCCCCTCGGCCTGATAGTCTCTGTCCTTTAAGATCTCCGCCATCTCGTCAACCATTTTCTTGGTATTGCAGAAAATCAGGCTTCTGCTTGGCTGGTAATAATCCAAAAGGCGGCAGAGCGCCTCCATCTTGTCCTTTCTTGCAATCCGGTAGTAAGCCTGCTTAATGGATGTCACCGTGATCTCCTCCGGAGTCACCCGGATATACTCCGCATCCTTCTGGTATTCATGTGTGATATCAAGAATGGGCTTGGGCATGGTCGCTGAAAAGAGCGCCATCTGGTGCTCCTGCGGCATATCCGCCAGAATCGTCTCGATATCCTCCCGAAATCCCATGTTCAGCATCTCATCCGCCTCGTCCAGAACGATCATTCGGATATCTTCTGTCTTGATCGTGTGACGGCGCATATGATCCATGACGCGGCCCGGCGTTCCCACCACAATCTGTACGCCTTGGGAAAGCGCCCGGATCTGTCTGGATATTTCCTGTCCTCCGTATACGGGAAGAACCTTGATTCCGTGGGTATATTTCGCCAGCCTTCGGATCTCCTCCGCTGCCTGAACCGCCAGCTCCCTGGTTGGACACAGCACGATTCCCTGCAGCTTTTTCAGATAAGGATCCGTATTCTGTATCATGGGAATTCCAAAGGCCGCCGTCTTTCCCGTTCCGGTCTGGGCCTGACCGATAATATCCCGTCCCTCCAGCAGCACCGGAATCGCCTTCTCCTGGATCGGAGACATGGTTTCAAATCCCATCTCCTGAACCGCTCTCAGAATCCCACCGTCTATATCCGCATCTTCAAACCGCATTTTCTGCTCCATGTCGTTTATTTCCTGCTGAGTTGTGCTCATTTCTCCCGTTTCCTGTCCTGATTTGTTCATTTCCTGTTCCATTCCAACCTCTTATCTTCCAATCTCATTTTCCAGTAACATTGTCCTCATTCTCATGCCAGACAACAGAATCCACGCTTACCGGGGATTCCGTTGTCATGAAGAAAAGACACCACTTCGATTGAAAAGTGCTGTCTTTTTCACGAACTTCTAAAGTATATCTGCAATTAATCATTCTGTCAAGGGTTAATCTGAGATTTATGCCCGGTTCCCGGACCGGATAAAAACAGCCGGTTCGGAATGGCAATTATTCCTTATTGAGAAACTCCTCGATAAGATACCTCGGCCTCGCCTTGGTTTCCAGATAGATTTTGCCGATATACTCTCCCACCACTCCAAGTGAGAGAAGGATCAGCCCTCCAATCGCCCACACGGAAACCATAAGGGTCGTCCACCCCACAATCGTCGCCCCCGTGAAATGACGCACCAGACTGTAAATGAGCATACCGATACTTACAAGGAAAATGAAGAAACCAAGACCTGTGATCATCCGAATCGGCTTGGTACTCAGGGAAGTAATCCCCTCTATGGCAAAAGAAAGCATCTTTTTCAGCGGATATTTACTCTCTCCCGCAAAACGCTCCCCTCTTTCATAGTAAACCACGTCCCATGAAAAACCGATCATGGGAACAATGCCCCGAAGGAACAGATTGACCTCCTGAAATTCAGAAAGCCCCTCCAGCGAACGCCTGCTCATCAGCCTGTAATCTGCGTGATTAAATACCGTGTTGGCTCCCATGGTATTCATAATTTTGTAGAAGCCCTCGGCCGTTGCCTTCTTAAAAAACGTGTCCTTGGCACGGCTGCTTCTCACCCCGTAAACAATGTCGATTCCCTGCAGGTACTTTTCAATCATCTCATCCACGGCATCAATGTCATCCTGCAGATCCGCATCCATGGAAATAACCATGTCCGCATAATCCTTTGCCGTCATCAGCCCGGCAAGAAGAGCATTCTGATGCCCCCGGTTTCTGCTGAGATTAATTCCGCTGTAAAGCGGATCCTGCTCGTGAAGCGCTCTGATTATCTCCCATGTCCGATCTGCGGAACCGTCGTTCACAAAAAGAATCCGACTGCCCTCGTCTATCTTTCCCCTCTGTATCAGGGCTCTGACCTTATCTTTCAGCCTCTTCGCCGTTTCCGGCAGCACTTGCTCTTCGTTGTAACAGGGAATCACAAAATATAGTTTATTACATAACATTGGGGAAGCCTCCTAATCCTACGAAATCAATCTGATTATAGCATACTTCCCCAAATAGATACACAGTATTTCTTAACTTTTATGAATTAATCAATGGTTTATGGCTATTCCTTTACTTGCAAATTAATAGTTCACGATCTTACCGAAATCAGCCTTCAGGGACGCACCGCCTACCAGGCCGCCGTCAATGTCAGGCTGTGCGAACAGCTCAGCCGCATTTTGGGCATTTACAGAACCACCGTACTGAATGCGAACCGCCTCTGCAGTGGCCGTGCCATAAATCTCTGCGATACAGTCACGGATTGCCTTACAAACCTCCTGCGCCTGCTCCGTAGTCGCCGTCTTGCCGGTTCCGATTGCCCAGATCGGCTCATACGCAATTACCATGGAGGCAACCTGATCTGCGGTAATTCCAACAAGATCGGACTTGATCTGCATACGGATCCAGTCAAGGGTGATCCCCATCTCCCTCTGCTCCAGGGTCTCGCCGCAGCAAAGAATGGGCGTAAGCCCTGCCTCGAAAGCCTTCTTTACTTTCTTATTCAGAAGAGCGTCATCCTCCTTGAAATAATCACGTCTCTCGGAATGGCCGATAATCACGTACTTCACGCCTGCGTCCACAAGCATATCCGCAGAGATCTCTCCCGTATAAGCGCCCTTTGTCTCGAAATACATATTCTCAGCGCCAACTTCCACGTTGGTTCCCTTTACCGCTTCCACAACGGGAACAATATCGATTGCCGGAACACAGTAAACCACGTCCACCGTGTCGGATTTCACCAGATCCTTTAACTCATCGCACAAAGCCACTGCCTGACTGGGAGTCATGTTCATCTTCCAGTTGCCGGCCACAATCTTTCTTCTTGCCATTTTCCTCTTCTCCTCTTTTTACTTATTATCTGCCGCAACCACGCCGGGAAGCTCCTTGCCCTCCAGGAATTCCAGGGAAGCGCCGCCGCCTGTGGAAATATGGCTCATCTTGTCTGCGAATCCAAGCTGGTTCACTGCCGCCGCGGAATCACCGCCGCCGATAATGGTGGTAGCGTCCGTCTCAGCCAGAGCCTTTGCCACGGCAATGGTCCCCTTTGCAAGGACGGGATTCTCAAACACGCCCATGGGTCCGTTCCACACAACGGTCTTGGCAGACTTAACAGCCTCTGCGTAGAGTTCAGCCGTCTTGTCTCCGATATCAAGGCCTTCCATGTCTGCGGGAATCTTGTCGGCATCCACAACGGAAACCTCAATCTCGGCGTCAATGGGATTCGGGAAGGATGCCGCAATGGTGGTATCCACCGGAAGAAGCAGCTTCTTGCCAAGCTTCTGCGCCTTCTCCATCATCTCCTTGCAGTAGTCAAGCTTCTCCTCGTCAACCAGGGACTTGCCGATCTCATAGCCCTGCGCCTTTAAGAAGGTAAACGCCATACCGCCGCCGATAATAAGGGTATCGCACTTTTCAAGCAGGTTATTGATAACGTTCAGCTTGTCTGCAACCTTTGCACCGCCAAGGATCGCAACGAAGGGTCTCACCGGATTCTCCACCGCATTGCCCAGGAAATCGATCTCCTTCTGCATCAGATAACCCACTGCGCACTCTCCGCCCTTTGCGCGGATAAATTCGGTAACGCCTGCCACGGATGCGTGAGCCCTGTGGGAGGAACCGAACGCATCGCATACATACACATCAGCAAGATCAGCCAGCTCCTTGCTGAACTCTTCCCCATTCTTGGTCTCTTCCTTGCCGCGGAAACGGGTATTCTGAAGAAGCACCACGTCTCCCTCTTTCATAGCGTCCACTGCAACGGTTGCCGCTTCTCCGGTCACGTTGTAATCGGATACGAAATTTACTTCCTTTCCCAGCTTCTCGGAAAGTCTCTTTGCAACAGGCGCCAAAGACTCGCCCTCGTTGGGGCCGTTTTTCACTTTTCCAAGATGGGAACAGAGAATTACCTTGCCGCCATCCTTGAGAAGCTTCTGAATTGTGGGAAGAGCCGCAACGATACGTGTCTCGTCAGTAATCTCCCCGCTCTTGAGAGGTACGTTAAAATCGCATCTTACAAGGACGCGCTTTCCAGCCACATTGATATCGTCGACTGATTTTTTATTTAATCCCATGACTAAATCCTCCATTCAAAATTTATCTGTACTACGGCAGGGCCGTTCACCCTGCATAAATATGAAGAAAGGATCCGGTCCATAAGACCGGACCCCTAAGGTCTTCTCAGCTCCGTAATGCGAAGCGGTTTATGCTAACTCAGAGAAGTACTTGATTGTTCTCACCATCTGGCTTGTGTAAGAATTCTCATTGTCATACCAGGAAACAACCTGTACCTGTGTATTTCCATCGTCCATGGGAGCTACCATTGTCTGTGTAGCGTCAAAGATGGAACCATAGGTGCTTCCGATCACGTCGGAGGATACGATCTCATCCGTGTTGTATCCGAAGGACTCGGTGGATGCAGCCTTCATAGCCTCGTTGATCTGATCCTTTGTAACGTTTCCTGCCACGACTGCAACCAGGATTGTGGTGGATCCTGTAGGGGTGGGAACACGCTGTGCGGAACCGATCAGCTTGCCGTTCAGCTCAGGGATAACAAGGCCGATAGCCTTAGCCGCACCTGTTGAGTTGGGAACAATGTTCTGAGCGCCCGCGCGGCTTCTTCTCTTGTCGCCCTTTCTCTGAGGTCCGTCAAGGATCATCTGATCGCCTGTGTAAGCATGAACGGTTGTCATGATACCGCTCTTGATGGGTGCAAGGTCGTTCAGAGCCTTAGCCATAGGCGCCAGACAGTTGGTTGTGCAGGAAGCTGCGGAAATAACCGTGTCCTCAGCCTTCAGGGTTGTGTGATTAACGTTGTAAACGATAGTAGGAAGATCATTTCCGGCAGGTGCAGAGATAACTACCTTGCGAGCGCCAGCTTCGATGTGTGCGCTTGCCTTTGCCTTGGATGTGTAGAAGCCTGTACACTCAAGAACCACGTCAACTTTCAGATCTCCCCAAGGAAGATTCTTAGCATCTGCTTCTTTGTAGATTGTGATGGTCTTTCCGTTTACTGTGATGGAGTCCTCGCCGAAAGAAACGCTGTCCGCATATTTGTACTTACCCTGTGCGGTGTCATACTTTAACAGGTGTGCCAGCATCTCAGGACTTGTCAGATCGTTGATCGCTACAACTTCATAACCTTCTGCATCAAACATCTGTCTGAATGCAAGACGGCCAATACGGCCGAAACCATTAATTGCTACTCTTACTGCCATTTTAGATTCCTCCTAAAATTTAATAAATGTTTTATTTTTTTTGTAATCTTGTTAAGATTGACAAAATTTTATCAACAGGATTATTTTACCTAATCTGTAAGAAAAGTTCAAGATGTAAATGAAAAATAATTGCATTTTCCGGGAATATTTTATATTATTTTAATAATTGAGAGGATGCCAGGTGCAAAAGGCCGTGCATGATATGCCCGCATATCCATGCATGACTTTGAGACCACCGGCATCATGATTAACCGCAAAGAAAAGGAGGCCTCCCTATGCCGATCCAAGCCGACTACCATCTTCATTCCAGTTTTTCCGGGGACAGTACGGCTCCCATGGAAGAAATGATCCGAAAAGGAATTTCCCTTGGCCTTCAGTCCATGTGTTTTACGGAACATATGGATATGGATTATGTCTATGACAAACCGGAGGATGAGGGAATCTTTGAGCTGAACACCGATTCCTATCTCTATGAGCTTGCCACTCTGAAAGCCAGATACAGCGGCAAAATCCGGGTACTCTTCGGCGTGGAGCTCGGACTGCAGCCCCATTTAAAAAGAGAACTTGCCCTCTATGCCAGGAGCTTTCCCTTTGACTTTATCATAGGTTCCTCCCACCTGTGCAACCGCAGGGATCCTTATTATCCCGCTTTTTACGAGGGCCGCAGCGACACGGAGGCTTACCGGGAATTTTTCGAGGCCACCCTTGCGAACATAAAGGCCTTTGACAATTATGACGTGTACGGGCACCTTGACTATGTGGTGCGCTACGGAAAGACAAAGGACGACGGCTATTCCTACGATCGCTATAAGGACATTCTGGACCAAATTCTGGAAGCTCTTCTGGAGAGGGAAAAGGGCATCGAGGTGAACACGGGTGCCATCGGCTACCGCCTTAAGGATCTGAATCCCTGCCGCGGCATTCTGAAACGTTACCGAAAGCTGGGCGGCGAGATCGTCACCGTGGGCTCCGACGCTCACGAACCCTCTGACCTGGCAAGAGGGTTCGACCGGGCCGCAGAGGTTCTTACGGCCTGCGGCTTCCGCTATTATACCACCTTTGAAAACCGGATGCCGGAATTCCACCGGCTCTAGCCCGAGCGTTCAGTCGATGACACCGCCCCCCAGAACGTATTCCCCGTCATAAAACACCACGGCCTGTCCCGGCGTCACCGCCCGGACGGGTTTTTCAAACCGGCAGAGAATCCCTCCGTCCTTTTTCTGTTCGATGCTGCACCACTCTCCCCTGTGCGCATACCGTATTTTTGCCCACACCCGGCGGGAAACCGGGAGGGATTCCATGCCCATGAAATTCACCTGTGCGCAGGTCAGTTCCCTCTGAAAGACGTCCTGCGAGGCGCCAAGCACCACCTCGTTGGTATCCGGCCTGATCTGCGAGACAAAGACAGGATATCCGAAGGAAAGGCCGAGCCCCTTTCGCTGGCCTATGGTGTAATGGGTAATTCCCTTATGTCTTCCCAGAACTGTCCCGTCTTCGGAAACAAAATTGCCCGCCCCCGGCACACGTCCCGGCGCCTGCCTTTCAAGGAAGCCCGCATAATCTCCGTCCGGCACAAAGCAGATATCCTGGCTGTCCGGCTTATGAGCGATGGGAAGATTGTTTTTCACGGCGATTGCCCGTATTTCCTCCTTACGGTACTCTCCCACCGGCATTAACGTGTGTTCCAGCTGAAACTGCGTCAGATTATACAGCGCATAGGTCTGATCCTTATCCGCCGTCACGGAGCTGCGGATGGCATATCTGCCGTTTGCAAGAAGCGCCACCCTGGCGTAATGGCCGGTAGCAATAAAATCCGCACCGATCTCCATACTGCGTCTCAGCATTGCCTCCCACTTGACATGACGGTTGCAGGCAATGCAGGGGTTTGGCGTTCTTCCCGCAAGGTACTCTTCCACAAAGTAATCCATGACCCGGCTTTTGAACACATCCTTAAAATTCATCACATAATAGGGGATGGAAAGGATCTGGGCCACTCTTCTCGCATCCTCCACGGCCGTAAGTGAACAGCAGCCACTCTCTTCTGTCAGGCTTTGTTCCTCATCCTGCCAGATCTGCATGGTGACGCCCACCACCTCATATCCCTGTTCTTTGAGAAGCAGGGCGGCAACGGAAGAATCCACGCCGCCCGACATTCCAACTACCACTTTCTTTTTCATCACCAGAGTATCCTTTAATCTTCTTCCCGCCGTTCGTCCTCGTGGATATCTTCCTTTGGTTTCTCAAGCCCCTTGATGACCAGATGATTCTTCTGGGCGTAATCCCAAAGCGCCGCATGGATCGCCTCCTCCGCAAGCAGAGAACAGTGCACCTTCACCGGCGGAAGCCCGTCAAGCGCCTCCATCACCGCCCGGTTTGTGACCTGCATGGCCTCCTCTATGGTCTTTCCCTTTACAAGCTCCGTGGCCATACTGCTGGTGGCTACCGCAGCCCCGCAGCCAAAGGTCTTGAACTTACAGTCCCTGATCACATGGTTCTCATCAATATCCAGATAAATGCGCATGATATCCCCGCATTTTGCGTTTCCCACCGTTCCCACGCCGCTGGCATTTTCGATTTCCCCCACATTACGGGGGTTGCTGAAATGATCCATTACCTTTTCGCTATACATTCATTTTCTCCCATCCATCTACAGGGTTTGGGCCTGCGCCTTCTCCTGTTTCTTTATAAAATCTTCATACAGAGGTGACATGTTCCGAAGCTTATCCACGATCTCCTTTATGGCCTCCATCGTAAAATCCAGCTCCTCCCGGGTATTTTCGCTGTCAAGGGTAAGCCGCAGGGAGCCGTGGGCCGTCTCGTGGGCAAGCCCGATGGCCAGCAGTACGTGGGAGGGATCCAGGGAGCCCGAGGTGCAGGCCGAACCGCTGGAAGCGCAGATTCCCTTCATATCCAGCATGATAAGAAGTGACTCGCCCTCCACAAACCGAAAGCTGAAATTTACATTGCCCGGCAGCCTCTGCGTCCGGTGGCCGTTGAGCCTGCAGTAGGGTATCTCCTTTTCTATCCTGTCAATCAGATAATCCCGCAGCTGCCTCTCCCTCTCCATACGCTCCGCAAGGGTGTCCATTGCCTTCTTTGCGGCAGCGCCAAATCCCACAATGCCGGGAACATTCTCCGTCCCCGCGCGGCGCCCTCTCTCCTGCTGTCCGCCGTGGATAAAGGAGCGGATCCTGACGCCACTGCGGATATAGAGGAAACCGATTCCCTTAGGGCCGCCGATCTTGTGCGCACTGGCCGAGAGCATATCAACCGGATACCGGGAAAGCGTGACGGGCACGTGCCCGTAGGCCTGCACGGCGTCGGTGTGGAACAGGATTCCTCTCGCCCTTGCGATCTCGCCGATCTCCTTTATTGGCTGGATCGTGCCGATCTCATTGTTGGCAAACATCACGGAGATCAGAATCGTGTCCCGGCGGATAGCCGCCTCAAGCTCCTTAAGCTTTATCACTCCATCCTCGTCCACATCCACATATGTGATCTCAAAGCCCCTCTGCTCCAAATACGCGCAGGTGTGAAGTATGGCATGGTGCTCAATCCTGGAGGTAATGATGTGTTTTCCCTTGTCACTGTTCGCCTCCGCCGCCGCAATCAGCGCCCAGTTGTCCGCCTCCGAGCCGCCTGCCGTAAAGTATATTTCCTGGGGCGTCGCCCCGATGCTCTGCGCAATCGTCTCCCTGGCAGCGTTTACCGCTTTTTTGCTCTCCGCTCCCAGGCTGTAGATACTGCTGGCATTGCCATAGCTTTCCATAAAAAACGGAAGCATGGCGTCTACCGCTTCCTTCACCGTCCGGGTAGTTGCCGCATGATCCAGATAGATCATCTTTTTCATGGTCTGTACTGTCCTTTCTATTATGATAGATACGTCTCTGCATTATTCCTAGTTTTCTCATAGGTTTTCTATGTCTTAATATATCACTCCCGCCCGGTTCTGTCAACGTTCCCATCCGCATATATTTCAGTAACACCACACTGTGCAGGCCGCAGCTTTGCGCCACGCCTGTATCCGGGAGATCCAAATGCCTCTTCCAAACCGCAGAAATCCTCTGATAACAGGAACCATTATTTTAACAGTCACCGGTTTTGCCAGCCGTTTCATCGGGTTTTTTTACCGGATTTTTCTCTCCCGTGTTTTTGGTGCGGAGGGTATGGGCATCTATCAGCTCACCTCGCCGGTTCTCGCCCTGTCCTTTTCCCTGACCGTGGCGGGAATGCAGACCGCCATCTCAAAATACGTGGTTAAGGAAACCGCCACCAAAGATTACCGGGATTCCTTTTCCCATTTATTCGCAGGCTTTGTGATCTCCATGATCGTCTCCGTCCTGTGCACGCTTGGCATCTACTGTTATGCCGAGGAGATCGCCGTGTATTTTCTCATGGAAGAAAGGACCGCTCCTCTGCTTCGGATTATCTCTCTCTCCATCCCCATGGCCACCGTCCATTCCTGCATCAACGGCTATTTTTACGGGATCAAAAAAACCGCCGTCCCCTCCCTCTGCCAGCTCTCCGAGCAGGTGGTGCGTGTGGGAAGCGTCTATATCATCTACTATCTGTGCCTCCAAAAGGGGCTTGCCCCCACCATCGGCTTTGCCGTGGTCGGGCTTGTGATCGGGGAGAGCGCCTCCATGATCGTGTCCCTCATTGCCGTCAAGGCACATTTCGAGCATGTGCTTCCCAAAAATTACGGCCCTCTCCTTGCGCTTCCCAGAGGCGCTTTCACAAAGATATCAGCAAAGCTGCTGCGCCTTGCCGTGCCCCTGTCCTTAAACCGGGTGATCATTAACTTTCTGCAGAGCGTGGAATCCATTTTTATCCCCAACCGGCTTGCGGCCTACGGCTACGACCATGTCACGGCTCTTGGCGCATACGGCATACTTACCGGTATGGCTCTTCCCCTGATCCTGTTCCCCAACGCCATCACCGGTTCCATCTGCGTGCTTCTTCTGCCCGTGGTATCGGAAGCGGATGCCACCGGAAACAGACGCGCCATTCAGAAGGCCGTGCGCAAATCCGTGGAGTACGGGTTTGCACTGGGTATCCTTTTTACCGCCCTGTTTTTGTTTTTCGGCCGCCTTCTCGGCAAACTGCTGTACCAGAATGAGCTTGCGGGAAACTTTATCATGGTTCTCGGCTTTCTATGCCCTCTCATGTATATTGCCAGCACGCTTGGCAGTATCTTAAACGGGCTCGGAAAAACAGGGCTCACCTTCGCCTACAGCATGGCGAGCCTCCTCGTGCGTCTCCTCTTTGTCTTCTTTGTGATTCCCCTTGCCGGAATCAACGGATATCTCTGGGGTCTTCTGGTCAGCCAGCTCGTCCAGACGCTTCTGTGCCTGTATGCGGTGCGCCGCTATTACTGAGTCTCATACACCACAAGGAGCCTGCCTTCCCTGACGCGAATCAGGGAGGGGGTTCCCACAAATTCGTTACTCACGCCAAGAGGTTCTCTGTCGATAAGCCGCGCATCTGTCAGCGTGTACTTCAGTCCTTTGATGGTGACGCCCCTGGCGGTCTCCCCGTAAGAAAAAACCGAGACATATCCTGTTCTCTCTTTCGGAAATTCTATGCTGTCGTTCTCAATCAGCGTGACTGTATGCCTGCAGCCGATCAGAAACCCTCTTGCATGCTTCTTCGCCAGATAGGCAAGGCACTGGATGTTGGCCAGAGTATGGTCAAATCTGCCGCCGCATCCCCCGTAAATGTGAAAAATCCGGTACCCCCTCTCAAGCCCCCGTTTCAGGGCAATCATCATATCCGTGTCGTCCTTCTCCGGTTTCAGGCGCACCACGTGCGGATGCTCCGGCACGTAAGAGAGGGAATCAAAATCCCCGACCACCAGATCAATCCGGCTTCCCCTCAGTTTCTCATAGCCTCCGTCCACCGCAATGACGTAATCTTCCCTGCCGGCCTGTAAGAGGAGCTTGTCACACTCCCCCGCTCCCACCACATAGCATATTCCCTTTTCCAAAACATATTCTCCTCTCTTTTTCCATACGAAAACTGCTTCGGGCAGCTGACGTATGGAAAAACCTGTGAACTGATTATAGCATGTTCCTTTTGATTTTCCACTATGCTTTTCCTTCAAAAAAGGGTAGAATGGAAAAAACAAGTTACGATTCGCAGCAAAAGGAGGTATTTCTATGAAAGTACTGTTTATCGGAGGCACGGGCACCATCAGTATGGCGATCTCCCGCCTGCTGCTCTCCCAAGGTCATACCCTGTATCTTCTCAACCGGGGAAACCGGAATACGGGGCTGTCCGGAAACCTGAGCGAGCTGAAAGCCGACATCAATGACGAGGCGGCGGTTTCCGACCTGATCCGGGATCTTGATTTTGACGTGGTGGCGGATTTTATCGCCTTTGTACCCGAACAGCTTAAGAGGGATTACCGGCTGTTTGGCGGGAAGACAAGGCAGTTTATCTACATCAGCTCCGCTTCCGCCTACCAGAAGCCGCTCTCCGACTACCGGGTCAGCGAGGGAACGCCTCTTGCGAACCCCTACTGGGAATATTCCAGGAACAAGATCGCCGGGGAGGATTATCTGATGCGCCTGTACCGGGAAGAGGGCTTTCCCGTCACCATCATCCGCCCCAGCCACACCTATGACGAGCGGTCCGTTCCCCTCGGGGTTCACGGGAAGAACGGAAGTTACAGCGTAATCCAAAGAATGCAGGAGGGCAGGCCCGTTATCATCCACGGGGACGGAACTTCCCTCTGGACTCTGACCCACAATTCCGACTTTGCCAGGGCTTTCGTGGGTCTGATGGGAAATGTGCACGCCATCGGGGAGGCGGTTCAGATCACCTCTGACGAGTCTCTTACCTGGAATCAGATTTACGGCATTATCGCCGACTCCCTTGGCGTAAAGCTGAATGCGGTCCATGTCTCCTCAGAGTTTCTGGACGCCTGCGGGGATTACGATTTTGCCGGAAGCCTTCTTGGGGACAAGGCAAATACCGTGGTCTTTGACAATGGGAAATTAAAGCGTCTGGTTCCCGGATTTACGGCAACGGTGCGGGCTGACCAGGGGATCCGGGACACCATCGCCTATGTGCTCTCCCATCCGGAGTGCCAACGGCAGGATCCAGAGTTCGACAGCTGGTGCGACCGGGTGATCAATGCCCTTGACGCGGCGAAAAGAGCCGTCCGGCAGGAGCATGCGTGATATTTTTCAAAATACCAAAAGGAGGATACATCGTATATGAATAAATGGACAAGAGCGCTTTACCAGCCAGTTCTTCCTCTGGGGGAAAATGGCGCCAGAATTACCGGATGCGCCTCCCACATCGCATTGTCGCGGGAAGCCGCCGGCGAGGGGATGGTGCTTCTGAAAAACAAGGACCTGCTGCCGTTAAAGAGAGGGGCGAAGCTCGCCCTGTTCGGTAAGGGGTGCATTGACTATGTAAAGGGAGGGGGAGGCAGCGGAGACGTGACCGTGGCCTACACCCGCAATCTCTACCAAGGGCTCTGCGAGAAGGAAAAGGAAGGGAAAGTTTCCCTGTTCCATCAGCTTCCCGCTTTTTACCAGGATGAGATGAAACTTCAATATGGACAGGGCGCTGTATGCGGGCTCACCAAAGAGCCTGTAGTTCCAGAAAAACTGCTAAAGGAGGCAGCTGCCTTTACGGACACGGCCCTCATCTCCATCTGCCGTTTTTCCGGGGAAGGATGGGACCGCAAAGCCTCGGAGAAGAGCCTTGAAGGCCAGGATGCCATCGAATCCCAGCGGGCAAATGAGATTTTTGAGCGAAGCGACTATTATCTCTCCCGGGCGGAGGAAGCCATGGTTGAACAGGTCAAATCTGCCTTTACCAATATTATTGTGGTTCTTAACGTGGGCGGAATGGTGGATTCCTCCTGGTTCTTCTCTGACCAGGCGCTGCCTAGCGTTCTCCTCTCCTGGCAGGGTGGCATGGAGGGCGGACTTGCCACGGCAGACGTTTTGTGCGGGGACGTAAACCCGTCAGGTAAACTGCCTGACACCTTTGCCTCCTGTCTGGAGGCTTACCCCTCCACCGAGGGCTTCCATCACTCCAGAGAATACGTGGAATACACCGAGGATATCTATGTGGGCTACCGCTATTTTGAAACACTGCCCGGGGCGGACAAGAAGGTGAATTATCCTTTCGGCTTCGGTCTCTCCTACACGGACTTTGGAATCTTTTATGTGGAGGGAAATGCGTCTGACGAGACCATAAGCGTGCGGATGAGGGTGACAAACAAAGGATCCCTTCCCGGGAAGGAAGTGGTACAGCTCTATTACAGCGCCCCTTGCGGTATTCTGCAAAAGCCTGCAAGAGAGCTTGCGGCTTTTGCCAAAACCTCTCTGCTTATGCCAGAAGAATCCGAAGAGGTTACGCTCTGTTTTGCAACAGCTGACATGGCTTCCTATGATGATCTGGGAAAAGCCGCAAAGTCCGCCTATATCCTTGAAAAGGGAAAATACCGTTTCTATGCAGGAAATTCTATCCGCTCTGCCGCAGAACTGCCTTTTTCCTATGAGATCGGTGAGACCCGGATTGCCAGACAGCTCTCACCAAAGCTTGTCCCCCCGGCATTGCCCCGAAGGCTCCTCGCAGACGGAAGCCTGGAAAGTCTTCCCGCCTTTGAAAGACAGGAAACAGCCTCTCCCCTGCCGCCTCTCGATATCGACACTCTGGAGGGTCTACTCCCAGAAGTGCGTCCCGTTCCCGCCAAGCGGATCTGTGAGGCGGAAGAAGAAAAAAAGGGCCGGATATTCCTGCAGGATGTCTTTGAGAACAAGGCGACCCTCTCCGATTTCCTCTCCCAGCTTGACGAGAGCCAGCTCATTGATCTTCTAGGAGGGCAGCCGAATACGGGAGTTGCCAACACCTTCGGTCTGGGAAATCTTTCGGAATACGGCGTCCCCAATATCACCACGGCGGACGGCCCTGCCGGCATGCGAATCCAGCCCCAGTGCGGCATCCATGCCACCGCATGGCCCTGCGCCACGTTGCTTGCCGCAAGCTTCAATCCAGAGATCATTTCCCGTATCGGAAAAGCTTGTGCCAGGGAGCTCAAAGAAAATAACTTAGGAATCTGGCTTGCTCCGGCCGTAAATATACACAGAAGCCCACTCTGCGGCAGAAACTTTGAATACTATTCCGAAGATCCGCTGCTTGCCGGCAAATGCGGTGCGGCCCTCATCCGGGGCGTCCAGTCCGAACATATTGGCGCAACCGCCAAGCATTTCGCCTGCAACAACAAGGAGACCAACCGCAAAGACAGCGATTCCCGGGTTTCTGAGAGAGCGTTGCGCGAGATTTACCTGCGCCCCTTTGAGATCATCGTAAAGGAATCTGCCCCCTATGCAATTATGAGCTCCTATAACCTGATAAACGGCGTTCAGGCCTCCGAGTCGCAGGAGCTTCTGACCGATATTCTCAGGGATGAATGGGGCTTTGACGGCATGGTGACCACAGACTGGTGGACACACGGTGAGCATTTCAGGGAAATCAACGCCGGTAACGACTTAAAAATGGGAAGCGGATATCCCGAGAGAGTAAAGAGCGCCCTTGCGGCAGGCGCCATTTCCAGGAAAGAGCTGGAAATCAGCGCAGAGAGGATTTTGCGGGTTATTTTGAAGGTTGACTAATCACAAATAAACGTTTTATAAGAACGGGCCGATCAAAACGTCCTCCACAAAAACGCAATTGCGCAAGGATTTTGATCGGCCCTCTCAATGCTCTCCTGACTTGAAAAGGACTGCTAATATTCCTTATCCAAAGGCAGCTTCCCCATAAATTTTGATCAGCTGCTTGTAATTCCCAGGCCTTTCGCCTCAACCCCAACCATAGAACATCCTTCATACCAGACGGAGGGAATAATCCATGGCGACTACGGACCTGCCCAGAGATTCTATATAAAAAGATTGTGAATCGTATCATCTCAAACCATATCAGTTTGTTTATGACTATACAAATTTTACGATACTGCTCACAAAATAAGACATTACCTTCTTTCTATTATTTTACTATAATCTAATCCAGAAGCTTCTAAAAAAATAAATTTCGAGGTGATGAGATATGGAGCAAACTATATTTTGTGAAAATTTAAAAAAATTCCGTTTGACAAAAAATTATACCCAGGAACAGGTGGCCAACAATCTGAATGTAAATGTACAGACTGTCTCAAGATGGGAATGCGGGACAACTTTACCGGACGTTTTGACTCTTCCTGTTTTGGCAAGGCTCTATGGAGTAACGGTAGATGATTTTTACAAAAAGAGTGCAGTTGCATACAATAACTATGCACAACGTTTGACCGCTGTTTATGAAAAGACACGGAAACCGGAAGATTTTATACATTGTCTTCTGGAGTATAAAAAGCTTATGCATGACAGTGTACTTTCCATGGAAGATAAATGGAATTATGCGGCCATTCATCAGTGGATGTTTGAATATTGTAAAAATACGGCGATGGAGTGGTATGATACGGTTTTAAATGAAGGCCCCGGTTTTGATAAAAATTCATACTACGCAGCCTGTATCTGCCGTATCTCCTTCCTTTTTGCAGCGGGGAAAGGGGAGGAAGCTGTACGCCAGCAAAAAGCAAGGGCGGAATCAGATCCGGAGAATTCGAACGAAATGGATTTATTGATCGCATCGTATATTTATGCGGATAAAATAGAGGAAGCCTACGAATGTTTTTTAAAAGCCGTAGAAAAGTTCCCGGATGCCTGGGTGTTATATATCCATGGCGGAGAAGCCTGTGTGAAACTTGAAAAATATGATGAGGCAATCCAGTATTTTGATAAAGCCGGTGCAATGGGAACCCCTTTTTGTGATGAATTATATTGTAAGGCGATGTTATATGAAAAAATAGGGAATTACAAGGATGCATACAGGCTGTATCAGGAAATTGCCGAGAAACTCCGTAAAAATGGCTATGATATTCAAGCTGACATGGCTGAAGAAAGTGCAAAAAGGCTGGATATGAAGAAAGACTAAAACATTGGCAAATTCCAATTTATCAAGCCACGCTCCCAACGAAATACCGCCAGCACAAAACCGCTGCTACATGGAAACATACACCATGCAACAGCGGTTTTCTTATTTCCGTTTCTTTCTCTGGCTGACATAGCTTTTGAAGAATTCGGATTTTTCAAGGATACGTACAAGCTGCCGGAACTCCGCATCAGACAGCTTGTTATAATTGATACCCAGCCGTTTGCAGTAAAGCGCAGCCTGTTTTTCAAGAGGGCTTCCCTTGAAATTTGCAGCATCCTCTAAATCCTGCTTCAATTCTTCGGCAATGGCAGCTGGTAATACCAAGGGGGAGTTGGGGTCGGCTCTGCGGCTGTATTTCCCTTAAAAACCACCCCGAAACGCTGTACAAAACCATTGTCCGCCTATTCCGGCTGTTGCCGCTGAATCTGGCGGTTTTTCTATGAAGGAGGCACTATGCCAAGAATGTCAAAGTTTCGGATGACAGGCAACGATTTGCGTACTGCCCATTCCATATCCTGCAGAGTTTTGGGATTAGCCGGCTCACTCCATGCGAGAAATTTACGCAACAGATTTTTATTGGCATTATTGCTATGTTTTTTTGCATGTCCTCCCGTCACGACATGGGAGAGTTCTCCTCTGTTACATACCTTTATTTCCATGCGCTTTTACCTCTTATCCTTTCAAATCATGGAATAACTGTTTTCAGTTTCTGTAATGCTTCTAAACCGCATATTTGAAATGCTGCATACGCCATTTTATACGGAATAGAGGTATGGCTGTCTGCATATATTGTTGTGTTACTTTATGACTCCTGCGCATTGTGCCACGGATATTATTTTTTCGTCTTTCTATCCGGCAGGGAACGGACCGGAATTTCCTTGAGAAGAGCCGCCTTTCCTACATTACCCTGCACCTTGATCTTTCCTGTCAGAAACGCTTTGACCACATCCAGCTTTCCTGCGGCGATATCCTGAAGGACAGCGGCCTTTGTGGTGACAAGAGCGTCGCGGTCGTAATACTCATAAGGCTGTACCATAACCTTTCCCTCCGCAACCTCCAAATAAAAGGCGCCCGCCGCTTCACCCTCCACATTAAACTGAATTGCCAGGTGTTCCTTCACTTTGGATGCATCTGCATCTGCATAAGCCTCCCGTACCTGTTTTACCAACTCTTCATAAGTCATTTTCCATTCCTCCCTTATGCGAATCCTTGTTTATACTCCTGCTTTTATAGTATAGCACGGAGACGAAATTTTTAACAGCCTTTCCACCTATTCCCCGTAAATGTTCAAAGCACATTTACATACAGCCCGCTTACCTGTTATCAGATTGATATAATTCGATAAGGAGTAGGCAAATATGAAGCATAAAGACCATTATAAGGAGTCAGAGCCTGCCCTGGTCTCAGAAACTATTTGCTGCATTAGATGAATGTCCGTAACCCAGATTATACATGATACTTCTACCCTTGACAATGCTTTCCTCTTCATCCGCTGATGCTTCTCGATTACCTGTCCGCACTATTTTATGTCTTTCTCACAGACCGCAATGCTTATCCCGGCAGCCTCCAGACCCTCTGCCTTCACCGCAAGGGTCACCTCTCCCGCCTCATAGCCGGAACGGATCACCGCAAGGGCACGCCCGTGCCAGGTAGTAAAGCTTCCCGTGGTATAGTTCTCCTGCGTGACGGGGTTTGCGGATCCAAATCCCAAAAGCAGCCCCGGCCCTTCAGTCTCGGCCTTAAGGAGAACGGCGGCATCCGGCACCAGATTCCCTTCGCAGTCCACAATCTCCACGGAAACATAGGCAAGACTATGTCCGTCCGCCGCAAGGCTGCGGCCCGCCGTATCCTTCCCTGCACTATGCCCGCTATCCTCTGCGGGGAGCTCCGCCCTCAGCCGGATTGCGGCAGGCTCGCCCACGGTCTTTAAGGAAGCCCTTGAGATCTCCTTATCTCCCCTAAGGCTCACCGCCTCTAAAAGTCCCGGCTCGTAGGTAATGTCAAAGGAAGCCGTATACCGGTTTTCCTTTCCGGCTGCCGCCCTTCCCAGGCTCGTTCCGTTAAGGAAAAGCTCCACCTCGTCCGCCGCAGAATATACCGCCACACGGATTCTCTGTCCCTCTTTTCCCTTCCAGCTCCAATTCCGGAAAACCTGAGGCCATCCCCACTTGCTGATCACCTCGGTCTTTCCGAAGTTTGCGGGATCCGCCGCAAAAAGCCCTGTCTCATCACTGCCCCACACAATGCGGCGGTAAATGCCCTGTGGCGTGAGCTGTCCGCTGATATCAAGATCGGCGTCGTTTGCCAGCCGCCATGGATACTGCGAGGTATGAGAACCGATGGCCCATGGATCCATCTTTGCCTCGGGACTGTCCGGCTCCACAAACATGGACTTTCCAATCCCCGCCTCTCCAATATAGTCAAAGGATGTCCATGTACAGTCGCCAATCACATAGGGGAGTCTCTCCACATAATCCCATACCCGGTCGATCTCCATGGGAAAGCTTTCCGTGCCCAGAATCACCCTCTCGGGGAACAGCTTCCCGGCGATCTCATAATGATCTTCCATATAGTTATAGCCCACCACATCCAAAAAGCTGCAAAAGGGCTCCGAGCGTTCCTCTATAAAGGTGTCTGCCACGGGAGCCGGCGCATTCTGCTCCATACCGGTCGCACTCTCGGAATTTTCTCTCGCCTTGCGGAAATTGTCCGCCGCCGTCCTGTCATCAAGGCCGCTCCAATAGGAACACAGACCGTTGGAGACCAGACGGGTGGGATCCAGGCTTCTCACAAAGGAAGCAAGCTCCATGGCAATCCTGTATCCGTCGTTCATGCCGCCCCGCTCCGGGATCTCGTTGCCCGTGGACCAGATCAGAATCGAGGGATGGCTCCGGTCCCTTAAGATAAACGCACTCATATCCTCCTTCCATTCCCTGTGGAAAAACTGGCTGTAATCCCCGGGCTGCTTCGCCACGCCCCAGGCGTCAAAGGCCTCGTCAAAGACATACATCCCCAGACGGTCGCAAGCCTCAAGCAGTACGGCAGAGGGCGGATTGTGGGCCGTCCGCACCATGTTAAAACCGTTCTCTTTGAGCAGCTTTATCTTGCGGTACTCGCTGTCATAGAGGGAAACCGCCCCAAGGATTCCATTGTCATGATGAATACAGCCGCCCCTGAGCTTCACGGTTTTTCCATTGACCTGCAAGCCATGGGTGGAATCGGCGCTGAGTGTGCGGATTCCAAAAAGCGCACCGGCACTGTCTGTCATGGGCGTATCTTCCACAGGGGAAAGACCGCAGCCAAACTCTCCAAGATCCGTCACGGTAACTGACATCTGATAAAGATTGGGGTTCTCAGCATCCCAGAGCTTTGGCTTCTTCACCGTCATGGGCAGCACAGCCACGGCGCTGCCTGTGCCGTTCACCTGTATGGAGACGCAGCGCACCGTCACCGCCTGCGTTTCGCCGTCCGGAATCAGGGACGCTTCCACTCTCACCAGATGGTCGGCGGGCGTATCGTTGCAGACCGTCACCTCAGAGCAGACAAACGCTTCCTCAGGCTCTCCTTCTCTCCATTCCACTCTCTTGGTATAGGCGAAAATTCCGTCGTTCCCGATTCGGATTTTCGGCATATGCACAAGCTCCACCGAGCGGAAAATACCGGCTCCCGTATACCAGCGGGAGTTCGGCTGCATACTGGGATTTACGGATACCACGATCCGGTTCTTTTCCCCCCAGTAAATGCGGGAAGTGATATCCGCCCAAAAAGGCGTATATCCATAGTGATGCTGTTTCACCTGATAACCGTTCACCTCCAGGGACGCATTCATCATGACCCCGTCAAAATGCAGGAAGACCTTTTCCCCTCTCCACTCTTTGGGAATTTCCAGCGCTTTGGAATAGTAAGCCACCTTGCCGTCATAGTAGCCCATGGCCTGCGCCGCAGGCGCCTTCTCGCTTACCCCATCCTCCAGCATATAGTCGTGGGGAAGATCCACACATCTTGCCCCTTCTTTTCCGGAAAGCTCATCCCCCAGCATAAAAGCGTTGTGCTGGAACCGCCATCCCCGGTCAATGTTTATGGTTCTCATAATCTCCGTCCTTTCCTTTAAAAGTTTTTGCAGGGTTTCTCGTTCTTATTTCCATCATATTTTTCCAGGAAAGGAATGACAAGAACTAAAAATAAGGATATACTGAAAAAGGATGACCAAATGCACGATAAACACAGAATACAAAAGGAAGCACATAAATGTCAGGAAACGATTCGGAAGCCTTAATACATTACACGGAAAGCCGCATGATGGAGGGTGATTTTGCCACGCTCCTTTGCAGGTACGGAAAAGACGGCCATATGCACAGCATAAGCCGCACAGAAGAACGAACACAGCACTATGACCTGCCCTGTCAGGGAAAATATCACAGGCATCAGTTTATCGAGATCTTTTATGTCATGGAGGGAAGCTTTGAACAGATCCTTCTGGGGGAGAAGCGCTGTTTTTTTAAGGGAGAGGTGGTCATCACAGACCAGAACTGCGAACATGCGGATTATCTGGAAGAGGTGGACGCCACCGTCCTGTTTCTCTGGCTGAAGCCCTCCTTTCTGGACGAAATCCTCAAAAGCTACGAGGAGCGGGACGATCTGCACCGCTTCCTGTTCCATGCCCTGGAAAAACAGAAACGGGAGCAGAGCTTTCTGGAACTGAAATCGGAGACGGATGAGGGGGAAATCCGTGAGATTCTGGAACGCCTGACAAAGGAAGACCACGTACGTCTGCCGGGGGCAAAGGAAATTATCCGGGGGTATCTGATCCGCCTCTTCCACCTCCTGTGCACCTCTTTCTGCCTGCAGCTGCACAGCTCCGACCAGGAGAGCAAGGAACGCGTCCTTCTCTACGAACTGGAACGGTATATCCGTCTGCACGCTGCGGACGTGACCGCATCAGGGCTCGAGAAGGTTTTTCATTACCACCGGAACTACTATAATCTTCTGCTGAGGAAGTATAAGGGAAAAAGCTTTCGCAAATACGTTCAGGAGATTCGTATGGAACAGGCCAGAGCCCTGCTTCTTGCCACGAAGCTCCCTCTAAAGCAGGTTGCGCTGCAGGCCGGCTATGAGAATACCGGATTTTTTTACCGGCTCTTTCAGCGGATGAACGGGGTTTCACCGACTGAATATCGGAGAGGAAAGAGGGCGGGGCAGGAGGATTCCGGTCAATAGTCAAATATTCTTTCTCCTACCCGAAAGGTCTGTGTCAGCTTTTCATCTTTGTGCGGTTTGCGGATTTCCACCAGATTCAAAACCGTATAGCCATGTCTGCATACTCCGCAGCGATTTTCTCCGCAACATTCATCAGAACCGTACCGATACCCAGCCTCCGATATTTCTCTAAAACTCCAAAATCCATTATTTCCGGATAACCTCTCCCCCCGAACGCTCCCCATGCGCTGTCAGGATAAACATTTATATGCCCTGCCGGCCTGTGATCATATTCACAGAAAATTTACATTTGAGAGCAAAAAAATAGAACCAGGAACCTGTTTTTTAGATTCCTGGCTCATTAGTGCCATTTACATATTCTGGTCTGTTTTCAATTTTCTCACTTCATCAACTGAAAGGCCAACAAATTCCGCAATTTTTTCAAGCGTTATTGTTCCATCTTCCAGCATTTTCTTTGCAACATTTATCATTCCTTCTTTCAATGTCTGATTCCTCATATCTTCCATAGCTCGGCACATAATCTCGATTCCCTCCTTGCTCTCTTTGAAAAATCTCACCCTGTCCGCCAGTGTCCCATAGTACATATCCGCTGCGTCTGTGCAGGAGAAGTCATGCATTAACTTCCCGATTGGCGTATCTCCACGGTAAGCGCCATTTACATACAGTATGTGCGAACCGTCCTCAAATC
>CAJTVN010000025.1:58747-58992 GCA_910579685.1 uncultured Lachnospiraceae bacterium
AAAGCACCGCTCAATCGGATAGAGCGGCAGCCCTTTTCCCATTACGTCATTTTCCGTGATAAAGATTACCCACGTTTCCGGCAGCTTGTCGAAGTCCTCGCCTTTTTTCAAAAGGTTTGCGTCCATCATGCTTGAGTTGTACCTTGCCCTTTTGCTCCCGGCTCCTTTGTCGGAGCGCTGTACTTCCACATTCAGTTTTGCCCCTGTGCTGTCCGTAGCTAGGATATCCAGCCTCACCGAACGAT
>CAJTVN010000026.1 GCA_910579685.1 uncultured Lachnospiraceae bacterium
GCTAAACTGGTGCAAAACGGCTGTGCCTGTTGGGTTGGTCACAGGTACGGCAATTGAATGGGGGATTTGTGCATTCTTACGTTATGGAGTTGGCGGTGAATTTGCAGCTATGCCGGTATTTGCCTTAAGCCCTGTCGGGTTGATCAGCGGGGCGACGGTTGGCATTGTAACTGTCCTGCTGGCAGCGCAGTCTCCTGCAAAACGTGCGTCTAAAGTTCCCCCGATGGCAGCGGTTTCCGGAAATTCGGATACGGCGCTTTCGGTACGACATACAACAAAACGGAAGATCAGAAAGGTTGAAAGGACATTGGGTATTCACCATGCAACAGCATCTAAGAAAAACTGGTTTTTATTGACTGCCAGCTTTTCACTCAGTATTATACTGTTTCTCTGCATTTCCGTAGGGTTGGATTTTGCGTATGAACTGATGCCCTCCGTAAATCGGTCATGGCAGCCGGATATTACCCTTACAGGCTATGCAAATGAGCGTGTACTGGATCAGGGTTTAAGCGATGCGATCAGCAGGATTACCGGTGTAGAGCTTGTTTGGGGCAGTTCCTATACAGAGCATGTTCCGGCTGTTTCTTCGCGGCAGGAAATCGATCATGTCAATATAACGTCATACAGTGAGTATGTGCTGGACTGTGCAGAGGAGAGTCTTGTGCAGGGAAATATATCGGAAATCTATGGGGACAGCGGCAAGGTTATGACAGTTTTGGATAAAGATAATCCGATCAAAGTGGGAGACACCATTCAGGTAGCGGGACAGGAGATCGAGGTGGTATGCGGCATATCCAGTGGGCTGTATCCTGGCGAATACAGCATCATCTGCTCACAGGAAACGTTTGCCCGGCTGACAGGGGAAGAAAATTACAGTATGATAGGGATACAATTAAGCAGACAGGCTACGGAGGAAACGGTAAAACAGATCAGCAGTCTTGCGGAAAGCGATGTTATTTTTACGGATGAGCGTCAGAGTAATCAGGAAGATGCCAATACCTGGCTGGCTGCGAAATTTCTGCTGTATAGTTTTATGGCAATCCTTGCGATGATTACACTGTTTAACATCATCAACAGCATTTCGATGAGTGTAACTGCCCGGATAAAGCAGTATGGAGCTATGAGGGCGGTTGGTATGGATGGGGAACAGCTTACCCGGATGATTGCTGCGGAAGCCTTTACTTACGCTGTCTCCGGTCTTATCGTTGGCAGTGGTATCGGAATTGTTCTAAGCCGTTTTTTGTATGTGAAACTGGTTACACGGTATTTTGGAAGCCAGTGGAGCCTGCCGGTCGTTTTGCTTGCTATTATTGTTGTATTCGATACAGTTTCTGCTGCGGCAGCAGTATATGCACCTGCAAAGCGGATTAGAAACATGCCAATTACAGCAACGATCAATGAATTGTAACAGGAATAAATGATAAAAATCTGCTGCACGATGGTGCGCCGCCATGCTGAATACGGCGTTTGTCCTGACAGCGAGAGCGCAATTTTTCTCAACAGGTACGCAATTTTTCCGATTGTACGATGGGATAGAATCTGATATTTATTTCTTATAAGTGTCATAAATTTTTTCCTTATGACGTTTTCTGTGAAAAATATTCCAAAATCGGAATAATGGAGGACACATATATGATCTATTCACTGACAGGGGAATGGCAGGCGGATATCGGTGACGGAAAGGCTTATCGCATGGAGCTTCCGGGAACATTGGACGAGAATGAGATCGGAGGCCATGACAGAGGCAAAAACCAGTGGCATCCGGACAGCGCTCTCGGAGCGCTTTGCGAGGAATTTGGCGGAGACGGCCCGATCCTCACAAGGCTTACCAGAAAGCATACCTATGAGGGGGAGGCAAGGCTTACCCGCCGCATATCCTTTGCCCTGCCGGAGGGGAAAAGACTTTTTCTGGAGGCGGAGCGGGCCAGGGTTCTGCGGCTGTTGGTGGATGGGATGGAGATTCCGGATTTTGTGGAGCCCACCATCAGCACGCCTCATGTGTATGAGCTTACGGATATCTGGAAGGGAGAGCATGAGATCACTCTGATTTCGGATAACAGCTATCCGGGGCTGCCCCATGATGCGATCGCGTATTCTTCTGCGGCTACGGATGAGACACAGACCAATTGGAACGGCGTTCTGGGATTTGTACGTCTGCGCATGGAGGAGCCTGTTTTTCTGGAATCCGTGAGGGTTTATCCTCATGGGGACAGACTCACGGTCAAAGCGGATCTGTGCGCTGACAGGCCGTGGAGCGGAAGATTGTGCATCCGGTCGAAGGCCCTTAGGGAGGATGCCGCTATGGAGGCCTGCGTGAAAGCCGGAAGGACGCAGATCGTGCTGGAAGACCTGCCGCTCTGCACACAGGTACGGCGCTGGGACGAATACGAAGGCAGGCTGTATGAGCTGACGGCGGAGATTATACCGGGTGAAAAAGCGACAGTTACCTTTGGAATCCGGGATTTCACGGCGGGAGCAGATGGAAGGCTGGCGCTGAACGGGCGGACAATTTTTCTTCGAAGCGAGGCGAACTGTGCGGAGTTTCCTGAGACGGGACACTGTCCCATGTCCGTGGAGGAATGGACGGACATACTGGAAACCTACAAATCCTACGGGGTTAACTGTGTGCGGTTTCATTCCCACTGTCCTCCGGAGGCCGCTTTTTTTGCGGCGGATCAGATGGGCATACTGATGCAGCCGGAACTTTCCCACTGGAATCCCAGGGATGCCTTTGAGTCGGAGGAGAGCTTTTCCTATTATCAGAGCGAGCTTCGCCAAATCATCCGGATGCTGGCAAATCATCCGTCCTTTGTGATGCTGACCTTTGGAAATGAGCTCCATGCTTCCGGGAAGGGACATGAAAGGATGACGCAGCTTCTGAACCAGGCCCGAAACCTGGACAGGACAAGGCTCTATGCCGACGGCTCTAACGTGCATTATGGGGCGAAGGGCTGTGATGGGGACAGCGATTTTTATACCGCCTCCAATTATTTTGACCAGGAAATGCGGGGAACCTTTGCGGATATGAAGGGATATATCAATCACTGTTATCCGAATGCGCAGACGAACTTTGATAGGACGATGGAGAATCTGCGCAAAACCTATTCCGGACCTGTGTTCAGCTTTGAGGTGGGGCAGTTCGAGGTGCTTCCGGATTTTGACGAGCTGGAGGACTTTAAGGGAATTACCGACCCGGCGAACCTGCGTTGGATCCGGGAACGGGTGGAAAAGCAGGGGCTTATGCCCGTCTGGAAAAGATATGTGGAGGCAACGGGCGAACTATCCAGAATCGGCTATCGGGAGGAGATCGAGGCTGCCATGCGCACCAGAGAGTTCTCGGGAATTTCCCTGCTGGGCCTCCAGGATTTTCTCGGTCAGGGTACGGCTCTTGTGGGCATGCTGAATTCCCATTTGAAACCCAAGCCCTTCGCCTTTGCGGATCCTGAAAAATTCCGGTCCTTTTTTACCTCCCGGCTTCCGCTGGTGCTTCTGCCTAAGTACACTTATGAGAATACGGAGACGCTTACCGCCCGGATACAGATCGCCAACTTTGGCAGGCAGGAGCTTAGGGGAGAGATTTCTTGTACGCTGGAAAGCGCCGGCCGTGCGTTGGAAGGCAGCGCCGGACAAGATGGGCACTGCGGGCCGAAAAACGAAAAGTTTCTGCTCCAAAAAATGCTGCCGCAGGTCACTTGTCCGGTGGGGAGTTTGACGGATGCGGGAGAGCTGGAGCTTGCTCTTGATGAAATCGTAAGTCCGGCCCGGCTGGAACTTTCCGTTTCCATAGGAAATATTTCCATAGGAAATGTTTCCAACCATTATCCAATCTGGGTTTATCCGCCGGTAAAGCCTGCCCTTCCCGAAGCGGTATACGAGACAGCCAGTCTGGATGAGGCGGCAAGAGAGGTGCTGGAGGCGGGCGGAAAGGTGTATCTGAGCCCTCCTTCCACAAAAGAGGCGCTGCCGTCCTCCATACAGGCGCAGTTTACCACGGATTTCTGGTCTGTGGGAACCTTTCCGGGTCAGGAGGGCGGGATGGGACAGCTGATTGATGAGACACATCCCATTTTCCGCAATTTTCCCACGGAATTTCACACCAACTGGCAGTGGTGGCCCATGGCTTCCCAGAGGGCTGTGATCCTGCCAAGGCCGTACCAGGCGATCGTCACACAGATGGACAGCTACGCTTTTCTGCGCCCCATGACGCAGCTTCTCGAGTGCCGCTGCGGAAAGGGAAAGCTTTTATTTTCCACCATGGGACTTCAGAATCTGCAGGAATATCCCGAGGCAAGGGCGCTTCTCGATTCCATCTACCGCTACATGGATTCGCCGGAATTTGAGCCGGGACAGGAGATCGAGTGGGAGGTTCTGGAAACTCTGGTCAGAGAGGGCTGATCGCAAGAACGCATTGGCCAGGTTGGTTTCGCTTTCCAAAGAAGGAAGTTTATGGTAGGATAAAAAGAGTAAAAGAGCATGTGGTGCCGGGAGGTATGAGATGAGCAGATCAATCCTTGAAATATATAATAATATCAGTGTGCAACAATATAAAACAGACATGGGATTTAAGGCGCTGGTCGAGGGAGTTCATGATAACATGTATGTTATCCCGGAATATCAAAGAAAATTCCGCTGGAAAAAATCGCAGGTGGAAGAACTGGCTGCTTCTTTGATCAGAGGGCTTCCCATTCCGCCCATATACGCATATCGAAACGAACGGGGACAGATGGAAATACTGGACGGGCAGCAGAGAGTGATGAGTCTGTATTTTTATTATATAGGTAAATTTTTTAAAAATGATAAAGAGAGTGTGTTTGATTATCAGGAGATTGATGTGGAGTCGGCCGGCAATTTTGTGGCTGCTCTTGAGAAAAAATATGAGATTGTCCCCACTGATTTTTATATGAACATAGATAAAGAACGGTGTGATATCAGTTACAGCAGGCTTCCTATCGAGCTGAAAAGAAAAGTGGATTATCTGGTTATCACTATAGTGGAAATTAAGATTTCCAATCAGGATAAGAAAGATGAGTTTTTACACAAAATATTTACAAATTTAAATAATGGAGGAGAACAGCTGTCTCCTCAGGAATTGCGAAATGGCATTTACCCGTGCGCCTTTAACCGTGCGATGAAGAAGGTCAATGAGAGCAATGAAAGGTGGAGAGCGTTATGGGGAGCGGCGGATGATAAAAGCACAGATTTGGAAATGTTATATCGTTTTTCAGCGCTTAAGATGTATGTATCTTATTCAAAAGGAGAGTATAAAATAGAAGAATATAAGTATTCTACCAAAGAAATGCTGGACAGATTTGCGGAAAGATCGTTCTCACTGAGAGATGAGGAAATAGCGACTTATGTGGACAGTATCGAAAAATTTATTTCTTTACTGAATATTTCCAAAGAATTTTTCATAAAGACCACGTTATTAGAGGGATTATATGTAGTTTTTGAGAAGAGGCATTTTCAGTGTGAAATAACGGATGATATCTGTAGAGAAATTTCAGGGAAAAAGGCATTTAAAGATTCGACTGCAGGCGGCACCATATCATTCCCAAACATGAATAAAAGATGGAGATGTATATATGACGTGTTATCAAAACATGATCAATGATCTGACAGATATTATACAGAGGGAAGGATTACCATATAAGGATACGATAATTATTGGAAATAATTCAAGCGGGAAATCTGAGCTTATTAAAAATCTTCTGCAGAAAGCAGGATTTGAGAACTGGTATTTGATTGATGCGGTAAATAGATATTTTAGTGCCGGTCAGATATTCCAAATGAGCGGAGAGGCTTCGAAACTTCAGTTTTCCAGGAAGATAGCGGAATATAGGCTAGAGGAGGACAATTTTAATCGGAAGGATACTTTCTATTATATGGGAGTACCCACGTCAATTGAAAATTTCTATTTCGAATTTGCCGCAGAAATAAAAAGGCTGATCCGTGAATTCCTTGGTGTTGAGTTAGAGATTAAGCAGACAGAAGTTGGCTATGAGGTGTATTTGGACAATGTTATATCGACGCTTTCGAGCGGATATCAGGCGCTTGTTCGTATCTTTATGGAAATGGAATATGTAAAGCGTACTATGGAAAAAGGAACTGTCATTGTAGAGGAAATAGACGAATTCCTTTTTGCGTACAACAGTGGAAGGATCTTTGAATTTTTGAGGCAAGAATACCCTCAATTTTCTTTCGTTGTGACCACACATTCAGCGGATTTGATTGCAAATGCGAAGCGGGCGAATATTGTGCTGCTGTCAGATGGGACATATGAATTTCTGGATGCCGAGGATTTTAACAGTGTGTCACAGGTTTATAATATCTTTGACAGTATTTTTAGAGATACAAAAATTTTAGACGATAAGGAAAGGATAGATACCAGCTTAAGAAGATTACTAAATAATAAGGTATCTGGAATATGGGAACAAGAGGATGAAAAAGAGTTTACGAGGATAAAAGAGATGAATTTGACAAAGATTCAAAAGGTACTGATAAGACAAATCGAGGAGTGGTAGACGTGGATGAAAGTATCTATGTTTTAGATATGCCGGATTTCAGACCGGAATATTCGCAGAAGGTTTTATATGGTTATTCTGGAAAAAAGGGTGAAAAGTTAAAAGAATTGTTATTGGGAACCAGCAATTTTCATTGTATGTATTGTTTTGCATCCTTAAAAGGAGACAGAACAGATCTGGGAGAAATCGAACATTCGATAGAAAAAACCTTAAGTTATCACCTGATTGAATGTGTCCCTAATATGGCGGTTACCTGTAAAAATTGCAACCAATCTTTAAAACGCACAGGGGAAAAGCAACGTAAAGATAAAATACTGCCTTATATTGATCAATATGAAAAGGGACTTGACTGCAAAGGGGCGCAGTGCAAAGCCTTTTGTGATGCATATGGAAAATTGAGGAGGTGGTATTGCAGATTAAATAAAATAAATTTACAGCCTTTTGGCATGAAGGGTGAAATTTCCGGATTAGAATACAGGATGCAGTATGATATTATGAAGGCTGAATTTGTTCCAAGCAGGAAATATAATTATGATAAGGAAGACATAGAAATACTGGAACATCATATCAGGCAGTTCAAATTAAATGACAGTGATTTCAGAACAGAAGCATTGATAGAATTTATTGAGGATACGATTGAGGCAGATGGCAGATACAGTAAACATAAGAATAAGTATTCGAACTATATAGTGGATTTGTTTATTGAAAAAATAGCGAAGTACACAACGAAGGATGTATTAAAAATCTGTGAACGAATATACATAAATTATCAACTTCGTCATGTGATCAGGAAAGGAAGGAATACATAAATGAAAGTTTTAATGTTGAACGGAAGTCCCCGCCCAAAGGGGAACACATTTATCGCACTGTCCGAGATGGAGAAGGTTTTTCACAGGGAGGGGATCGAGACGGAGATTCTTCACGTGGGAAACAAGGATATCAGGGGATGTATCGCCTGCGGCTCCTGTCGGGAAAAAGGCAGGTGCGTGTTTGAGGATCTCGTCAACGAGACGGCGCCCAAATTCGAGGCCTGCGACGGGCTGGTGGTGGGAAGCCCCGTCTACTATGCCTCGGCAAACGCAACGCTTGTGGCGTTTTTGACGAGGCTGTTTTACAGCACCTCCTTTGACAAGCGGATGAAGGTGGGAGCCAGCGTGGTGGCGGCCCGCAGAGGCGGACTTTCCGCAACCTTTGACGAGCTGAACAAATTCTTTACCATCGCCGGAATGCCCGTGGCTTCCAGCCAGTACTGGAACAGCGTACACGGGGCTGCGCCCGGAGAGGCGGCGCAGGATCTGGAAGGGATGCAGACCATGCGAACCCTTGCAAGGAACATGGCTTTTCTCATGAAAAGCATTGCCCTGGGAAAGGAAAAATACGGCCTGCCCGAGCGAGAGCCGGGCCAGTGGACGAATTTTATCCGCTAGGGAGAAATGGCCTGCCGGGAGAGTGCCGGTGCGGCAAGGAGGAGCGAAATGTACACATTACTGCTGTTGTTGATTTACCTGGCGTTCATCAGTCTGGGGCTGCCGGATTCCCTGCTCGGCTCCGCCTGGCCGGTGATCCACAGGTCTTTTGACGTACCGCTGTCCTATGCGGGTTTTGTGACAATGATTATTTCCGGCGGAACGATCTGCTCAAGCCTTTTGTCAGAGCGGCTGACCAGGAGGCTTGGAGCGAATATTGTCACCGCATTCAGTGTGCTGCTGACCGCGGCGGCTCTGTACGGCTTTTCCACGGCAGGCGCATTCTGGATGCTTTGCGCATGGGCGGTTCCCTACGGACTTGGGGCAGGGGCTATTGACGCTGCCCTGAACAATTATGTGGCGCTGCATTATTCCTCGAAGCACATGAGCTGGCTGCACTGTTTCTGGGGAATCGGGACGATTATCAGTCCTTATATCATGAGCTATGCGCTGACCACATCAGGCTGGCAGGGCGGTTACCGCACGGTGTCCTTTCTCCAATTGGGAATCACGGTGATTCTCTTTGCGACGCTTCCCATCTGGAAAGTAAACAGGATCGAAGAGCGGCGGGAAGAATGCGGTGAGATTATCGGAATCCGCGGGGCGCTTCGGATCCGAGGCGTGCCCCAGCAGCTGTTTGGCTTTTTTGTATACTGTGCGCTGGAATCCACGCTGATCATGTGGGCCAGCAGCTATCTGGTGGGTGCAAAGGGAATTACGCCGGAAAGGGCGGCGGCCTTTGCCTCCCTTTTCTGTATCGGGATCACGGCAGGGAGATTTCTGTCGGGATTTGTGACGGAAAGGCTTGGAGATTACCGGCTGATCTGCCTGGGAGCGGCGATTCTGCTTTTTGGATGTATCACGCTTCTGCTTCCCATACCCATTGACACGCTGGCACTAACGGGGCTTGTGATCATGGGATTTGGGTGTGCGCCAGTTTATCCCTCCATTGTCCATGCCACGCCGTCAAATTTCGGGGAGAAAAATTCCCAGGCCATCATAGGAATCCAGATGGCAAGCGCCTACTTGGGCTCCACCTTTATGCCGCCGGTTTTCGGACTGATTGCAAATCATATCTCGATTCGTCTGATGCCGCTGTACGCTCTGTTCTTTATTCCTGCGAGCAACGAGCCAAGTGGCTGCTTGCAGACATTTGGCGACTGCCGCAAGGGTCAAATACCCCGCTGCTCTGCAGCGCTGCAAGTTTGATACCCCGTTGCTTGCAGCGGGGTCTTTGATTATTCTGATGTATGTCATAATCCGTAAGACCTTCCGCATGGTAGGAAAAGAAGAGTTTTAGGGGGATTGTATTTCTGTTTCCTTTCTACTACCAAATACGGTAAAATACCTGTAAAAACGAAATACGTATTTTGAGGAGGAAGAGGAATGGAAGGTTTTGCACTGACAGGCGAGAAGATTATGGAATTTGAGAGATATCTCGGGGAGGAAGAACATCGCAGGGCCACGGTGGAGAAATATTTGAGAAACGTCAGGTTCTTTGCCAGATGGCTGGAGGGCCGTAAGATTGACAAGGAGGCGGTTGCGGCATGGAAGGAGCATCTGCAGGGGGAAGGCTATGCGCCCAGCACGGTGAACTCCAAACTGGTGGCGTTGAACCGTTTCTTTGGCTTTGCCCATCTGGAGGAATGCCGGGTGAAGTTCCTGCATGTTCAGAGGCGGGCCTTTCGGGAGGATTCCAGGGATCTGGAAAGACAGGAGTATGAGAGGCTTCTTATGGCGGCAAGAAGATCCGGGGACAGAAGACTGGAGCTGGTGATTGGAACCATAGGGGCCACGGGGATCCGGGTGGGCGAGCTGCCGTTTGTCACGGTGGAGGCCGCAAGAAGAGGTAGGACAACGGTAAATCTGAAGGGGAAGGTGCGGGTGATACTGCTTCCGGAAAAACTGTGTGGGAAGCTCCTTTCCTATGCAAAGAGGGCAGGAATCCGGTCGGGGGAAATTTTCCGGACAAAGAGCGGGAGAGGGTTGTCCAGGCGTCAGATCTGGCGGGAAATGAAAATGCTCAGCAAAAGAGCCGGGGTGGAAGGAACCAAGGTGTTTCCCCATAACTTGAGGCACCTGTTTGCCACGGTCTTCTACGAGGCCTGCGGGGATATTGTGAAGCTTGCGGACGTGCTGGGACACAGCTCCATTGAGACCACCAGGATTTATCTGATGACCACGGGGAAGGAGCATGCGAGACAGCTGGATCAGCTGGGACTTGTTTTGTAGACAGACTCCGCATTCCGTCCACTGATAGGCAATACCTTTTATTTGATACAAATTATAGCACATCTGACAGACGGGATTCAATAGTTTTTTCCGGCATTGCCGGATGTAAAAGTTGATGGGGGAGCCATGTCTTTTTGGGAAACCTTTTCAGGGCATGGATAATAAGAGTTGCAAATGCATGTGGCAACTCTGTATCATTGTGTCTTTAAAGTGATTCGTTTTCCGTATTTTTTTATTATGCTTGCGGATAATCGGATGCTTTTCTTTTATTCTTTTTAATTCCATTTATTTTTTGCCCAATTACAGACAAAAATCAGTAAAGAAGCAATGTTGGGGACGGAATGCGGAGTCCGCATCTTCCGGACTTGCCAAGTATCAATTCTTTTGTTCCGGAAGAAGGCTGTATGCATGGAAGGGAAACGGAATTTCCACTGCTGCATTTGGAGAAAGGGGCACGAATCAGAGATGGTAACAGAAGAGAGAGTGTGTTTGACACCGGTGAGGGAGGAACGTCTGACTCTGCAGAGGATTGAAGAATATCTGGAGTATTTGTCCGAAAAAGGCAGAAGCAGTTCTTCACTGGAAAGTTATCGAAGAATTCTGACCGGACTTTACGACTATCTGTCAGAGGAAAAGCTCATAGGAGGCGGGACCGGGCCACAGTGGAAGGCATATATGGAACGACAGGGATTTTCCGCCGCCACGGTTGACAATCGAATGAGCGCCTGGAACAGCTTCATGCAGTACCTGGGCCACAGGGAGTGGCAGATGGGGGATTTTCACCGGGATAAGGGGAACATCCAGCCGGAGTTGTCCCGGACGGAGTATTTAAGGCTGCTTTCAGCGGCAAAACACCTGGGAAAGGAGAAGGCGTATCTGCTGATCAAGACATTGGGAGGCGCAGGGATGCGCATCCAGGAGCTGCCCCAGCTTACCGTGGAGGCGGTGAGAAAAGGCACGGTTGAGCTGGAATATCACAATTTCAGACAAAAGAGAAGGCTGTGCCTTCCGGAAGGCCTGCGGGAGGAGCTTCTGGATTATACGGAGAGGGAAGGATTGCGGACGGGACCGGTGTTTCAGTCTCCGGACGGAACTCTCATGGCCCGCTCCAGCATCAACTATTACATCAATTCGGTCTGCCGGGAGGCCAGGGTGGCGGAGGAAAAGGCGAATCCGAGATGCCTTTGGAAGATGTATCAGAGCACGTGTACGGGAATCAGAGCCAATATATCCGTGCTGGTGGAGCAGGCATATCAGAGAATGACGCAGGAGGAACAGCTTAGCGTGGGATGGAAGGCGTGAGGCGCTTTACTATGAATATGGAAAATCAGAGTTTAAAGCTATGCTTGGTGGGGTCTTCCGGAGGGCATCTCTCGCATTTGTATATGCTAAAACCGTTCTGGAAGGACAAAGACCGCTTTTGGGTGACATTCGATAAAGAAGATGCGCGCAGCTTGCTGGAGGGTGAAAAAATGTACCCCTGCCATTATCCTACTAACAGAAATATAAAAAATTTAATAAGGAATACGATAGTGGCATGGAAAGTGCTGATAAAGGAAAAGCCCAATTTAATTATTTCTGCCGGTGCGGCGGTTGCGGTTCCCTTTTTTTATGTCGGCAAATTGTTTGGGGCAAAATTGATTTATATTGAAGTATTTGACAGGATTGACAGGCCGACTCTGACAGGAAGGCTTGTTTATCCGATAGCAGACAAATTCATTGTGGAATGGGAAGAGATGAAAGACGTATATGCGAAAGCGATTAATTTGGGAAGCGTCTTTTAGGGGAGCGGGGCTATATGATATTCGTGACGGTGGGAACACATGAGCAGCCTTTTAACAGATTAATAAAAGCAATCGACGATATGAAGGGGAAGGGCTGTATTACCACAAGGGTGATTATGCAGACAGGATTCAGTACATATGAGCCGCGGTTTTGTCAGTGGGAGAGTCTGTTTCCCTATAAGGAAATGGAAAGGTACATGATCGATGCGAGGATTATCATAACGCACGGCGGACCGTCCAGTTTTATCGCTCCGTTACAGATGGGAAAAATCCCGATCGTGGTTCCAAGACAGAAAAAGTTCCGGGAACACGTGGATGATCATCAGGTAAAGTTTGCCAATGCCGTTGCCGGACGACAGGGGAATATCATTGTTGTCAACGATATAGAACAGCTTGAAAGAACGATTTTGGATTACGATGATATTGCTGCGGAAATGTCATTGAAGATAAAAAGTAATAACGGCAGATTCTGTTCAGAATTTGAGGAGATCGTAAATGGCATGTTTGAGAAGAAGAAAAGATGACGGGAAGCTTCTGTACATAAGCGGAAGCTATCCCGCAAGCCCTGAGGGGATTGCGGCATCGGCGGGGATGCTGCTGGATGCAATGGCAGGCATGGGGATGAAGGAGCATATAAAGCTTCTGACAACGGATCTGCCAGTCATTAAAAATCATATGAAACAGAGTGATTCAATACAGGTTACGTATCTTGATAACTGGAAGATCAGCATTAAAAATATACAAAATTATCTCCGTATTCTGAAAGACGATAAAATCACGGTAATCCACATGGAGTATCCGGGCGATTGTTATGGGAAGACGCTTTTAGCCAGCATCCTTCCCCTGGTCACAAGGCTATGGAATATGGGAAAAAAGAATAAAATATCGTTCAATGTCCGGCTTCATGAATTTACATGTGCCAGATTGATCCGAAAAGCCGCAATCATTCCTATTTTGCTGTTTGCCGATTCCGTTTATGTTCCGGCATTGCGCGACCGGAAAGCAGCGGCGCGGATTGCGGGAAAGAGAGTAAAGAAAACAATAATCGGGGCTAACATAGCGGTTTGTCCTGCAGAGAAGGAGAGAAACGGCAAAACTGTAATTTCTTATTTTGGAAGCGTATATCCGGGAAAAGGGATTGAGCGTATGCTGAAGCTCTGGAAACAAATCAGGGACCGGGATGGAGAAAACAGATTCGAGTTTAAAATCATTGGCGAGGTGAACCCGGATAACGACAATCATTTCTCTGAATACCACAAAAAAGTCATTGCCTGGCTGGAAGAATACGGCATGAGGGAAGTGGTGAAAATTACAGGCTATGTCACGGACGAAGAGGTGTCAGGAGAAATCCGGAATTCCCAGGTGGCGACCTTGCTCTATGAGGACGGCCTGACACTGCGCAGGGGAAGCTTTCTTGCGTATCTGACCCATGGAATTCCCATCGTCACAACGAATGGAGACGAGGAGGCTGCCGAACTTCTGGAGGGACATGACGGGATATTCATGTCAGACAGTGATGATGAGCTTTTGGCCAAGGTGTATGAATTTGTGGAGATGGATGAATCAGAGGCAGCAGGGATTCATAAGGATAACAGAGAGATTGCGAAATATTTCAGCTGGGATGAGATCGCAAAAACTTTCCTGGGAGATTACGGATTGCTATGAGACCAAAGAAAAACCGGATTTTGAATCGGCATTACGAAGTTCATGCGGGACAAAGACATTATGAGGAAATTTCTTTTCTCAGGGGATTTTCCATTCTTACGATCGTGCTGATGCATTTAATCCAGGGCTATTTGACATCATGTTCTGAATTTGTAAGGACTGCGTCGTCAATTGGAGGAGCAGGGGTTCATGTTTTCTTTTTCTGTTCAGGTTTCGGGCTGTATCTCTCACAGATGAGAGAACCCAAAGGCTTTTTCAAATTCTTTAACAGGCGTTTTTGGAAAATTTATGTCCCCTATATTGTGGTGATTACGGTTTCTGTGCATTTTCCTTTTTTGTACTCGGGAAACCGTATAAAGGCTTTTTTAAGCCATGTGCTGCTGTACAAAATGTTTTTTCCGGAATATGAGGACAGCTTCGGTATGCAGTTTTGGTATGTGTCCACGCTTTTTCAATTTTATCTGCTGTTTATTCCTTTGTGCAGAGTGAAGGAAAGATTGGGACGTGCGGGATTCTTGGCATTTTCGTTTATGACCAGCCTTTTCTGGTGGATTTTTCTGGCTGTGACAGGATTGCATGAGGAGCGTATATGGGGGAGCTTCTGTCTGCAATATCTTTGGGAATTTGCACTTGGCATGTTTCTGGCGGACTGGCTGGAGTGTGGAGGCGCTGTTTGTCTGAATGTATTTCAGCTTGCGTCCATTTCAGCTGCAGGGTTGGGGCTTATGGCGGCAGCCGCTTTGAAGGGCGGCGTGCTGAAGACGTTCAATGATGTGCCGGCACTTGCGGGATATGGAGCGCTTTCGCTGCTTGTGTATTATCTTGGTACGGCTTGGATGAAAAATTTGGTTTTGGCTGTTTCAAAGATTTCGTATGAACTGTACCTTGTTCATATACTGATCTTTTCCTTAACCTTTACCGTGACAGGGGCGTATGGAAAATCGGAGCTTGTGGTTGGAAGCGTCTCGCTCTTCATTGCGGCAGCCGCCGCATATCTCTATCACGGATGTTGTTCGAGGATTGCGGGGAATATTGAAAAAAATAAATAGGAATGGCAGGGCGATCAGTGAAACGCAAAGTCAGAAGACAAAAATTACTAATAAACTTCTTAGTGCTGCTGCATGCGGGGGTAATGTTCGGAATAAATTTGATGATTCCCGTTGCGGTACTGTCAATTTTCTATGCGGCAATGCATTTTCATGGAATTGTGAAAATGAAATGTGCCAGCAAACGGATTGTTATAAGCGGTATACTTGTGGCGTTTGTCAGCGTTATCGTTTGTCATGTCAAATATGGGCAGTCTGTTATCCAGGGAATGATAGGTATTTATTTTATTTTTATCTATTTTGCTTATTTCATTTTTTACAGCTATTTTGACAAGTATGACAATGGGATTAAAACCGTGATGCGGTTTGTTATAAATACCGCCACTCTCATAGCGGTTCTTGCAATCATGCAGTCGGTTTTTTATCCTTATTTTAATATCTTCGAATACATTTTCAGAAATGGAAGGATCCGCATCTATGAGATAGAATTGTCGTTTTTTGCTGAAATCATTGCATTTTCCTGTTTGATTTGCGGCCAGGGAAGCAGGAGGATGAAGCTTCAATTGCTGGTGATGATTTTTGAGCTGATTTTTGTCTCACAGTCGAGGGGTGCAATGATTGTGCTTGCCGCATCCGGGATGATTGCCATTATAAGGAAATACTGGAGGGAAAGGACGCTGCTTTCCTTTTTTAAGCTTTTCCTGCTGGCGTTTGCCGGCATCAGCGGGATTTACCTGTTTTCGAGAACTCCCTATTGGGATTTTCTGTTTTCCTTCTTTGATGAAATGCGGGAAGGAATGGGAAGCGGTGCGACCCGGGTGAATGAATTGATCTACTATTTTGCACAGCTGCGAAAGGATCCCTGGTTTGGTATGGGCATATTGAAGGGCGGATCAAAACTGGCGGATGAAGTGTACAGGCTGGATTTGTGGTTCTTTATAGAAGACTGCGGGATATTGGGATACGTTTTTCAGACCGGAATTGTCGGGGCCTTATGGCTGATTTCCGTGTTTGTCTGCGTCCTGGTTAAAATAAGTAAACTGATGAAAGGGAAGACCGCAGAGAGCAAAGTGATTCTGAATTCACTGACCATGCTTTTGATTGCGAGTCTTGTGGGTATTGCAAACGCAAATCACATTGTTTCCAGAACATCGATTTTATTTTTTTGCATACTGCTGGCCATGGCCGATGTATGCATAAAACGAGAAACGGAGATTCGAACATGAATATTCAAAAGGGACATATTCCCAGAATTTGCTTTGTCATTCTGCACTATAATGCGGTGAATGAAACAATAAAATGTATTGAATCCGTATTGCGGCAGATCGAGATGTGTAAAAGGGCCGTCATTGAGATTATTGTTGTTGACAACGGGTCGCTTAACGAAAGCGGGAGAATGCTGTCTGAGAAATATTCCCATGTTGATGCGGTTCATATTCTGCTCGAAACAAAAAATCATGGTTTTGCCCGTGGAAATAATATCGGTTTTCAATATGCGCTTGAAGCCGTGCGTGCGGATTTTATTATTCTGTCAAACAACGATATTGAAATAAAACAGGATAATTTTTTTGATGAGATGCTGTGTGTCTATGAGAAAAGCAATTTTGCGGTATGCGGTCCGGATATTTATTCTCCGTACAGGGGAAGCCATCAAAATCCCATGAGGGAACAGGCGTATGAGAAAAAGGACGTGGAGAATCTGATAGCCAGATACCGGCGAAACATCAGAATTTTTAAATGGCTTAAGAAAACCGGCACCTACACGTTTTTTCACAAAGCAAAGATGGCATTTTTCAGGGGTGGCAAGGGGGAACGGAAAACAGAGGAGGAAAAAGACCATATCGTTCTTCACGGCGCTTTTTTGATTTTTGGGCCTGAATATCTCATACAGTACCCGCAGGGCCTTTATCCTGGCACATTTATGTATTTCGAGGAAGAGTTTTTGTATTATTTATGCCAGGAGAGGAAACTGCGGATGCTGTACACGCCTGAGCTGACCGTGGTGCATAAGGAAGGAGCGGCAACGAGAGCGGAAACCTCCTCTTCTCTGGATGTGTCTGCGAGAGTGGATAAGGCGTTGTTCGAGTTTGAAAGAACCATTGAATCGGCGGAATTGTTTCTAAGTTTCATGGAGCAAAGGGAAAAAATTATTTACGCCTGCCCGTGGGCAAGAAACAGGGCAAAGTCGTGGTCCGGAACGCACTGGAATCTGAGACAGGCCCTGGGCAGGCGCCGCGTTATCATTGACCTTGACACGGGATTTTCGGATTACCGCAATGCCCTGCATATTTTATATAAGATCATCGGCAGAGCCGGAAGAATATCCGGAACTGGCGGCGTATTTTGTGCAGGGCTCCAGGAAGCTTTGACCGAGCGGGCTGCCAGACGAATACTTCGGGAGAATTCGTGTCCGGTGCTGCAGTTTGAGGCGGTCCCTTTTATTAAGGATAGAAGAGACCAGTATCTCTATCTTGACCTTCACTATGGTTACGTGAAAAAGATGTTTGAGGAAAATCCGGAGCTGTTTGGAATCAGCAATTATGCGAATCTTTCAAAGGAATGGATTGCCTATCAGGAGCAAAGGCAGTCGTCTTTTATGAAGGGCATGGCCGGAGTTTTTGTCATGGGCCGATGGCTGAAAAAGGAACTGACAGAAAGGTACGGACTGCCAGAGGAAAAGGTCCACCATGTGGGTGGCGGCATTAACCTGAATCCGGATTTGGCGGATGCGGGCGGGAAGGGACGAAACAAAATTCTGTTTGTGGGACGGGATTATGAGAGAAAAAACGGGCCGCTTGTAGTGGAGGCTTTTTTGCGGCTTCGCAGAAAGCGGAAGGATCTGGAATTATACATTGCGGGGCCAAAGGCGCAGGCATACGACGGATCGGGCGTTCACTTTCTCGGCGAGGTGCCGTCTGAAAGGCTGCCGGTTTATTTGAATCTCTGTGACATCTTCTGCATGCCTTCCCTGTTCGAGGCATACGGGATGGTGTTTGCGGAGGCGCTTGCCTTCGGCCTTCCCTGCATAGGCCGCGACGCTTTTGAGATGCCGTATTTTATCGAGGAGGGGAAAACGGGATATTTGCTTCGCAGACAGAGCGCCGGGGAGCTTGCGGAGCTGATGGACCGTCTGCTGGATAATGAAACCGTCTTTAAGAATGTGAGAGACAAAAGAGAATATTACCTGGAAGAGTATTCGTGGGAACGCGTGGCGCAGCGGATCGTCCGTGTGATGGGGAGGAACCGGACGGAGAGATGAAAAAGAGTATAAAGATAAATTATATCTATAACCTGTCCTATCAGATCATTGCGCTGGCCGTTCCGCTTGTCACGACCCCTTATATTTCCAGAATCCTGGGTGCCTCGGGCGTGGGGGACTACAGCTACACGTCGGGGATCGTCTCGTACTTCGGGCTGGCTGCTGCCACCGGGACCGTGTATTTTGCCCAGAGGGAAATCGCCGTGTGCCAGAATGACAAAATGCGGCGCAGCGTTTTGTTCTGGGAGACCTTTCTGTTCCGGGCGCTCTCCTGCGCTCTGGTTTTTGGGGTTTACACCCTGTTTTCCCTGAATTTTCTGACGCAGTACAGAACCTTGTTTTTGATTCAGTATCTCACGGTCTTTTCCTGGCTGGCGGATATCAGCTGGTATTTTCAGGGGACCGAGAATTTTCGGATAACATCCGTGCGAAGCGGCCTGGTCAAACTGGCGGGAACGATTCTTATTTTCATCTTGGTGCGGGAGAGGGATGATTTATGGCTCTATACCCTGATCGTCTCGGGAACGGCGCTTGCGGGAAATCTGGCCATGTGGGGATATGCGGTCAGGGAAATCCTCTGGCCCGGTTTTAAGAAAATACGCATTTTCAGGAATGTGAAGGATATCATGGGACTGTTTGTGCCGGTTGTGTCGATTCAGCTGTACACGGTTCTGGATAAGACCATGCTGGGAACCCTGTGCAGTACGCAGGAGGTGGGATATTATTCCCAGGCGGAGAAGATCATAAGAATTGCCCTGACGCTTCCCTCCGCATTTATTGCGGTATTGTCGCCCAGAATGGCGGTCTTTTACCGAAACGGGGATTCGGAAAAGATTGAGGAGTATTATGAAAAGACCCTGGGTTTTCTGTTTTTGCTCTCTATGCCCATGCTTGCGGGATGCTTTTTGTTGGCTGGGGAATTTGTCCCTGTCTTTTTCGGGAAAGGATACCGGCCCGTGATCCGGCTGATGCGGATGGAAAGCCTCCTGTTCATTATACTGAGCCTGGGACAGATGTTTGGCAATTTTCTGATTGCCATGAGCCGGCAGAGGCGGTACACGACGGCGGTGTCCTGTGCGGCGGTGGTGAACGTGGCGCTGAATTATGTGCTGATTGGCCGCATTGGTCTGGGGGCGGCTGGAGCCTGTGCCGCATCCGTTTCCGCAGAGGTCGTCTCCACGGGAATGCAGCTGTATTTTGCCAGAGATCTGCTGGGATGCCGGCCGATTCTCAGGACCTTCCGCAGGTATGTTATTCCCACGGGTTTTATGACGGTCGTGGTTCTGGCGGTACAGCATTGCTTCGACGGAGCGGCATCCCTGCTGCTTGGCGTTGCGGCAGGAGCGCTGTCATACGGTCTCTGTCTGCTCATCCGCAGGGAAGAGATTGTGATGCGCACTCTGCGTCAGCTGGCAGAGGGAATGAGACGGAGATGGTGAAGAGAGGGCTGCCTTGGAAAAAGTTGACTATCCGGATAAAAGCATATATAATAATTCCAATATGCGGTAATCCTAGTAAATGGAGAGAGCGGCATACAGGGGTATTTATATGACAGAAGAAGGAAAACAGACTAATAAACCCGAAGTGGTGATTGATGATGGAAGAATCGAATCCATACAGGAATTCCAGAGTCCGGAGCAGTTGTATGCGGACTTGATTTCACGCGTAAAAAAATACCATCCCTCGGATGACATTTCTCTGATTGAGAAGGCATATCAGGTGGCGGCCAGGGCCCATGAGGGTCAGGTGAGAAAGTCAGGGGAGCCGTATATTATCCATCCTCTGTATGTGGCCATTATTCTGGCGGATCTGGAGATGGACAAGGAAACCATTGCGGCGGGACTTCTTCACGACGTGGTGGAGGATACCATCATGACCGAGGAGGAGGTAAAGACGCAGTTTGGGGAGGACGTGGCCCTTCTGGTAGACGGTGTCACCAAGCTGGAAGCGCTCAAATTTACGGGTAACGGGGATATGCCGGACCGGCTGGAGATGCAGGCAGAGAATCTGCGGAAAATGTTTCTCGCCATGGCAAAGGACATCCGCGTGATACTGATCAAGCTGGCGGACCGGCTCCACAATATGCGCACGCTGAAATATAAGAATGAGGAGGGGCAGCAGCGGATTGCCAGGGAAACCATGGAGATCTATGCGCCCATTGCCCAGAGGCTGGGAATCTCCAAGATCAAGGTGGAGCTGGACGATTTGTCCCTGAAATATCTGGAGCCCGAGGCTTATTACGATCTGGTGGATAAGATTTCGGTGCGAAAGAGCATCCGGGAAAAATATATCCAGAGCATTGTGGACGAGGTGGGCGAGCATATCAAAAATGCAGGGATCAAAGCTCAGATCGACGGGAGGGTCAAGCACTTTTTCAGCATCTATAAGAAGATGAAGAACCAGAACAAGACCATCGACCAGATCTATGATCTGTTTGCCGTCCGCATCATTGTGGACACGGTGAAGGACTGTTATGCGGCCCTTGGCGTGATTCACGAGATGTATAAGCCGATTCCGGGACGGTTTAAGGATTATATCGCCATGCCGAAGGAGAATATGTACCGTTCCCTTCACACCACGCTTATCGGATCCAACGGACAGCCCTTTGAGATCCAGATACGGACTTTTGAAATGCACAAGGCGGCGGAATACGGGATTGCCGCCCACTGGAAATACAAGGAGGCCTCCAACGGAAGGAAGGCCGACAATTCCGAGGAGGAGAAGCTGACCTGGTTGCGCCAGGTGCTGGAGTGGCAGAGGGATACCTCGGACAACCGGGAGTTTTTAAACCTTCTAAAGAGCGACCTGGATCTGTTTTCGGACAGCGTTTACTGCTTTACACCCAGCGGCGAGGTGAAGAATCTTCCGGCCGGCTCCACGCCCATTGACTTTGCCTACAGCATTCACAGTGCGGTGGGCAACCGCATGATCGGCGCAAGGGTAAACGGGAAGCTGGTAACCATCGACTATGAGATCAAAAACGGGGATCGGATCGAGATCCTCACATCCCAGAATTCCAAGGGTCCGAGCCGGGACTGGCTCAACGTGGTAAAGAGCACCCAGGCAAAGAACAAGATCAATCAGTGGTTCAAGGCCCAGTTTAAGGATGACAATATTGTCAAGGGCAAGGAACTGCTGAACACCTACTGCCGATCCAGGGCAATCAATATACAGGAGGTCATGACGCCCGAGTATATGGAGCCCATCATGCGCAAATACGGCTTCCGGGACTGGGAATCCGTGCTGGCGGCCGTGGGACACGGCGGACTGAAAGAGGGGCAGATCATCAACCGGATGATGGAGCTGTACGAGCGCAGCCACAAGACGGTAATGACCAACGAGCAGGTTCTGGTCCAGGTGGCGGAGAATGCCCAGAATGTGGTGCGTCCCGCAAGGATCCGTTCCAGGAGCGGGATCGTGGTCAGGGGAATCCACGATCTGGCGGTGCGCTTTTCCAAGTGCTGCTCCCCGGTGCCGGGTGACGAGATTGTTGGGTTTGTCACAAGGGGACGGGGCGTCTCCATCCACAGGACGGACTGTGTGAATATCCTGAATCTCCCGGAAATTGAGAGAGAGCGGCTGATGGACGCAGAGTGGGAGGCTTCGCCCGAGGAGGAGGGCGAGGGTAAGTATCTTGTGGAGATCAAGATTTATGCCAACAACCGAAGCGGGCTTCTGGCGGATATTTCCAGGGCCCTTACAGAGAAGAATATCGATATTCTTTCCATGAATACCAGAGTCAGCAAGCAGGGCGTGGCCACATTGTCCACTTCTTTTGAAATCGGAAGCAGACAGGAGCTTTTACGGATTATAGACAAGATCAGAACCATTGAGAGTGTGATTGATATCGAGAGGACTACCGGCTGAAAAAACCACCGGCCGGGCGGATCACCGGCCCGGACATACGGCGGCTTGCCGGCTAAGCTGACAAGGTGGAAATCAGGCAGAAAAGCGGAAGGAGAGGCAGGGAATGAAGCGGTTAAAAATTGGGAAGATTACGCTTGGAGTGTGCCAGACAAACTGTTACTTTGTGTATGAGGACGGAAGCGGGGACGCACTGGTTTTTGACCCGGCCGACAGGGGGGATTATCTCTTTGAGGCGCTTCGGGACAAGGGCTTTACGGTGAAAGCAATTTTTCTGACACACGGCCATTTTGACCATATCTGGGGCGTGCAGAGGCTGAAGGAGCTCTCCGGCGCAAAGGTTTACGCTTACGAGAAGGAGGCGCAGCTGTGCGAGGATCCGGCTATGAACGTGTCCGCACAGGCGGGAAGGTCCTGCGGCGTACGGCCGGACAAGCTTTTTACGGACGGGGAGGAATTCGACCTTTTCGGAATAAAAGGCAGAGTGATTGCGACTCCCGGACATACGGGCGGAAGCTGCTGTTATTATTTTGAGGAGGATAAGATTCTGATCAGCGGGGATACTCTATTTCAGGAGTCGGTGGGACGGACGGATTTCCCCACGGGCAGTATGGGCGTGCTGATCCGCTCCATCCGGGACAGGCTTCTGGTTCTGCCGGATGACGTGAAGGTATATCCGGGTCATGGGCCGTCCACAACCATCGGATATGAAAAGGAAAATAACAGCTTTTTATAAATTTCTTATGGAATGAGGAGGAAAGAAGTGCAAATGAAAAAGAAAGTACTCATGGGATTTCTGTCATCGCTTGCCATTGTCTTCCTTTTTGCGGGATGCGGAGGGAAAGAGGAGACACCGCAGGAGGAAGAGCCGGGGCTGGTGGTTCAGCAGCCTGTGCAGCAAGAAGAAGAGCCCACGCAGCAGCCACAGCCCGAAGAGGAAGAAGAGACGGGTTTTTCCGTGATCCGGGACAGGGAGGTCGTGGATGGAAAGATGCAGAGCTATCTGACTGGGGAATGGAAGGATGAGAGCGTGGTCACAAGACGTCCCATTGCCGTCATGATCCCCAACAACTCGCCGGCCATGCCGCAGTATGGCATTACCCGGGCAAGCATCATCTATGAGGCGCCGGTGGAGGGGCGTATCACCCGTCTGATGGGAATCTTTGAGGATTTTGACGATCTTGACCGGATCGGACCGATCCGAAGCAGCAGGGATTATTTCCTTTACGTGGCGCTGGGATACGAGGCCATCTACTGTAACTGGGGGCTTGCAAGGCCCTATGTGGAGGAATTGATTAACCGCAGCAGCGTCCAGAATATCAGTGCGGCTGTTGAGGGAATCTATAATCCGGCCAACGAGGCGTATGACAGGGTCAGCCGCCCGGGCTACGCCACGGAATTTACGGGATATCTGATGATCGACGGTCTGAAGAAGGCCGTGGACCGTCTGGAATATGACTGGGAGTATGACGACGCCCATGTCCCGCCCTTTACCTTCGTGACCGAGGATGCGAAGGCGCAGGATAATTACCCGGATGCGGAGGATGCGTCCATGGTTTATCCGGGAGGAAAGAGCGGTAACCAGGGCGGATACGGCGCCTATAATCCCTATTTTGAGTACCATGCCGACGAGGGAGTGTACTACCGCTATCAGAACGGGAAGGCGCAGATAGACGAGATTGACAGCTCCCAGATCAAGGTGGCTAACGTGGTTTTCCAGTACTGCCACGGCGAGGTGAGAGACGACCACGATTATCTGGCCTTTGGCGTACACGGCGAGGGCGATGCCATTGTGTTTACCGGCGGCAAGGTGATCAGGGGAACCTGGAAGAGGCTGGACGGCGATTCCTCCCCGGCAAAATTCTATGACGAGAATGACGAGGAGATCATCTTTAACCAGGGGAAGACCTGGATCTGTAATATCTGGAAGGAGTACGGAGAGTTCGTATCCTACGAGTGAGGTATCTGTGCGGATAATGCGCGAAAAAGGATAAATAAGGCCTGCGGGGCTCTGTAAGAGGAGCTTTCGCAGGCTTTGCTTTACAAGCGTTCCCCTTTTGTGTATAATGGGGGACGTGGACCTTGATAATTGAATAAATTTTGGACTGTTATTGTTTTCCTCATCTAGCGCCAGGAGCCTTTGGCCGGGCGGACAAATGAAATGTCATGTCCCGGGCCTGAAAGGACGACGAGGTGAAGGGTTATCGAAAATTCGGCGGATGCCCTTCCGTATTCCTCCGGTGCGTGATATACCGGCAAATATGCGGGAGACTGCAAAACAAATACGGTATAGCGGAGGTCGGTATTAGAGTCGGCGGCAGACCATATAAACGATTGCTGTTGACTGTTAAATGAAAATTAATACAGGCTTTTCCGGGCTTATATGGCTGGAGATATGCATATAAAGTAAGGAGAAGCGATGAAAATATAGGAGCAACGCTCCACAGAAAGATGAGGAAAAGAATATATGTGCGGAATTATAGGATATACAGGAAAAAAGCAGGCCAGTGAGATTATGCTCGACGCATTGGAGCTTCTGGAATACCGGGGTTATGACAGTGCGGGAATCGCCCTGCTTGACGAGAAAGAGGGCGGAACCAAAGTAGCTAAATGTGCGGGAAGGGTGAAGGATCTGCGTTCTTTGTGTACGCAAAAGGATGTGTCCGGCACCTGCGGGATCGGGCATACCAGGTGGGCGACACACGGCGGGGTATGCGATTCCAACGCCCATCCGCACCGCTTCGGAAAGGTGACGGTGATACACAACGGCATTATTGAGAACTACAGGCAGCTGATCGAGAAGTACGAGCTGGACGGAAAGCTTCGTTCTCAGACAGACAGCGAGGTTGCGGCTGCCGTGCTCTCACGGTTTTATCAGGGGGATCCCTATGCGGCCATCCGTAAGACCGTGCTCAAGCTAAAGGGAACGTTTGCCTTTGCCGTGCTTTTTGAAGACATACCGGGCAAAATTTTCGCCGTGCGCAATGTGAGCCCGATTGTGGCGGCCAGCACGGAGGACGGGGCGATCCTTTCCTCTGACGTGGCGGCCATCGTGCCTTTTACCACGCAGTATTTCGTGGTGCCGGAGCTTCACGTGGTATGTCTTTCCCGGGACGGCATCGAGATGTATGACCTTTCCGGGGACAGGGCCGGGATCGAGTGGATGACCGTGGACTGGGATATCAGCCGCAGCGACAAGGGCGGATATCCCTTCTATATGGAAAAGGAGATCATGGAGCAGCCCCGGGTGATCGAGGAGACGGTGCTTCCCAGGGTGAAGGATGGAAAGCCCGACTTTTCGGCGGAGGGAATCGGAGATGATATGCTGACGCAGTGCAGGAGGATCTGTGTGATCGCCTGCGGAACCGCCATGCATGCCGGGCTTGTGGGAAAGAGTCTGATTCAGGCCATGATCGGAATTCACGTGGACGTGGTAATGGCCTCTGAATTCATGTACAATGATCCCGTGGTGGACGGGGAGACTCTGGTGATCGCCATCTCCCAGTCAGGGGAGACCATCGATACGCTGGAGGCTCTCAAATTTGCCAGAAAATGCGGCTCTCCCAGTATTTCCATCGTTAACGTGAAGGGGGCGTCCATTGCCAGGGCCAGTGAGTATGTGATCTATACCCATGCGGGCCCGGAGATCGCGGTGGCCAGCACCAAGGCTTACACAACCCAGCTTGCGGTGCTGTACCTTCTGACTGCGAGAATGGCCATTGCGAGAGGGCTCTGGGATGAGGATAAGACGAAACGCTATATGGCGGAGCTTTTGCGCATCCCCCGGGTGATGGAGGAGGTTCTTGCGAGGAAGGAGGAGATCCATCACATTGCGGATACCATGCTGAACGCCAGGGACGTGTTTATGATCGGGCGCGGGCTTGATTACTCCATTTTACTGGAGGGCTCCCTGAAGCTGAAGGAGGTTTCCTACATACACTCCGAGGCTTACGCCTCCGGGGAATTGAAGCACGGCACCATTGCGCTTATCACTTCGGAGACGCCGGTGATCGCCGTGGTGACTCAGGAGAAGCTAAAGAGCAAGGAGCTTTCCAACATTAAGGAAGTACAGTCGAGAGGCGCCAAGGTCATTCTTCTGATCAAGGGCGGGGAGGTTCTGGAGCAGGAAAAGATCTGGAGCAGGATTTTCCGCCTTCCGGTAATGGAAGATGAGTTTATGGTGATGCCCGCATCCATTGTGCTGCAGCTGATCGCCTATTTTGTGTCTCTGGACAAGGGACTGGATGTGGATAAACCGAGAAACCTTGCGAAGGTGGTAACGGTGGAATAAGGGATATACGGCCAGGGGGCGCTGCTTTGCGAAAGGATCGCACTTTGCGGCACCCGGATGTCCGGATAGGATGAGGAAAACAATAACAGACAAAGAAGGGAAAACAAAATGGAACAGAACTTATTGGCAGTGACGGTGAGCAGGGCGGATTTCGAGTACGACATTCATTCTCTGGTGAAGGCCTTCTATCCGGAGCGTGCGGTGAAGGTCTGGCAGGAAACGGATGTGAGGAGGCAGAATTCGGCAAAGGGATCTCCGCAGCTGCACATTGCCTTTGAGGAGGATGGGATCCGGGCGGAACTGCTTTCGCAAAGCGGGGAAAAGAAGACGCAGAGAATTGAAATTTCGTCCGAAACGCCCCGGCCGGAGGTCAAAAACCGTCTGAAAAGGCTGCTCTACCAGCTGTTGTCAGAGCATAGCGCCCGCACCCTTCCCTGGGGGACTCTGACCGGGATCCGTCCGGTGAAGATTCCCATGCAGCTTCTTGACCAGGGAAAGGGGCGGGAGGAAATTCTGAATTACCTGGAAGAGACTTACTATGTGAGCCGAGGCAAAGGGCTTTTATCCCTTGAGATTGCGCACAGGGAGAGAGCGCTTCTCTCATCCCTGCACGGACAGGAGGGCTACAGCCTGTATATCGGGATCCCTTTCTGCCCAACCACCTGCCTGTACTGTTCCTTTACCTCCTATCCCATCGCATCCTGGAAAAAGAGGGTGGGGGAGTACCTCGGGGCGCTGGAGAAGGAAATTGACTTTGTGGCCAGGCGCTATGGGGACAGGATTCTGGACACGGTGTATATAGGAGGGGGCACGCCCACCACGCTGGAGGCGGATGAGCTGGACCGGCTGCTGGGTAAGCTGAAAAAGAGTCTCGACTTTTCCGCGGTCATGGAGTTTACCGTGGAGGCGGGAAGGGCGGACAGCATTACGGCCGAAAAGCTGGAGATTTTGAAAAAATGGGGCGTCACCAGGATTTCGGTGAATCCCCAGACCATGAAGGAGGAAACCCTGCGCCTGATCGGACGAGGGCACACGGTCGCCCAGGTGGAGGAGGCCTTTCATCTTTCGAGAGAGGCGGGATTTGACAATATCAACATGGATCTGATTCTGGGCCTTCCGGGGGAGAACGAGGCTGACGTGTCCGCCACCATGAAAGCCCTTGGAGCGCTCTGTCCGGATTCGATTACGATTCACTCCCTTGCGGTGAAGAGGGCTTCCCGGCTGAATTTGTGGCTGACCCAGGGAATCAATCCGCTGACGGACAGTGAAAAAGGGGGAGAATCCGGGCACGGTGGAACCGGATTATCCGGGGGGACTCAGAGGGTCATGGAGATTGCCTCAGACGGCGCCCGCAGTCTCGGCATGTCTCCCTACTACCTTTACAGGCAGAAGAATATGTCCGGAAACCTGGAAAATGTGGGATTCGCCCTGGAGGGAAAGGCCGGAATCTACAACATTCTTATTATCGAGGACTTCCAGAGTATTGTGGCGCTCGGGGCAGGCTCGATTTCCAAGCGGATTTTCGGGGACGGGAGAATCGAGCGGTGCGAGAACGTGAAGGATGTCGCTCAGTATATTGAGAGAATTGATGAGATGATTGAGCGTAAGAGACAGCTTTTGAGAGACTGACGGGCAGACGGATGAAAGAGGTCTATCTGTATTTTTGGCAGATTTTTACCCCCGCTAAAAGAATCAGATAAATGATCAACACGTCAAACAAAAACCCGAGTGGGTTTAAGTGCATGGACATAAGCAGTTGATCTTTTTCATGGCTTCTCCTTGTGCGCACAGCGTGCGCTCACGGCGGATGTTAATAGTGATAGTTAATAATTCCGGGAGGCAGCTCTCTGGCCATTTCCTGCATATGCTGTTCCATGGCGGCCCGTGCCTTTGCGGCGTCATGGGCTTTTGCCGCATCCAGGATCGCCTTGTGGTATTTCAGCCCGGAGTCCTTTCCTCTCTGATGGACAATGTCCTTCATGACGCGGGAAAGGTTTGCGCAGATCATCTGGTAGGCGGCTTCGAGAATCTGGTTGCCGCAGCAGGAGGCCAGCGTGGCGTGGAAAGAGACGTCTGCGGCTGCAAAGGCCTCCTCGTCCTGCCGGGCCAGACACATGGCATCATAGCACTGGCTGAGCCGTTTCAGTTCGCTCCCGGTCATGCGGGAAACCGCCAGGCCGCAAAGGGGCCCCTCCATGACGCAGCGGAATTCCAGAAGCTCCCGGAATTCCCGCTCAGTCATACTTCCCGGGATATTTATGCGGGACATGGCGTCGCAGAGGGAATATTTTCTGACATAGCTTCCGTCGCCCGCTCTCGTCTCGATCAGTCCTTCTCCGGCAAGCTTCTGGAGTGCGTTGCGCACGGTTACGCGGCTGGTGCCGAATATTTCACAGAGCTGTATTTCTCCGGGCAGGCGCTGTCCGGGCAGCCAGGTTCCTGTTTCTATATTTTCCTTCATCTGTGCGATCACCTGATCGCTCACGCTGTTTCGCATTACCCGATGCAGCGCCATGTTCATTCCCCCGTTTCCGTAAAAGTTTTCCATCTGTGCGGTCAATATTTCCGAAACATTCATGTGCAGCTGTCCGGCATTTTCAAGGGAATTATACAGGAAGTATCCCCTCACGCACAAGAAACGCATGCACCTTTTCCTGATCCGCTTCCTCCAGATCCGGCATGGGGAAGGTAGACTTTGCGCTCTCTATAATGCCGCACTGGCGGACCGCCTCTTTGATATAGGGGACAAAAGGGGAGCCAATGAAATAGATATCCATGCAGCGGTTTATTTTCTGCTGAAGCAGGCATGCCTGCTCCATATTTCCTGCGTTAATCGCTTTCACCCAATCGGTGCAGACCCCCGGGATCAGGTTGGAGAGGCCGCAGATGGAACCGTCTCCGCCGGAGAGCGCATTGTGGGCAAAATTATCGTCAAAACCGGAATAAATCTCAAAGTCAGGACGCACGGGCTTTACGGATTTGATCAGCTCCCTTGTATGATCCATGCCGGCAATGGTGTCCTTGATGCCAATGATGTTTTCGTTTTCCACGGCCAGACGGCGCACGACGGACGGGCTGATGGTGTAGCCGGTGCGGTCCGGGAAATTATAGATATAGACAGGGCCGTGGATTTCCCTTGCCATGCGGCTGTAGAAGCGGTACATTTCCGAATCGCCAAAGGAAAAGTAAAAGGGCGGCACAATCATGACTGCGTCCGCACCCGCATCCAGGCAGGCGTTGGAGAGGGGCGCAATCTCCTGGGCAATCATGTTTGCGGTTCCGATGATGACCTTCATACGGCCCGCAATGTGTTTTGTGGCAAAGCGGGCAAGCTCCTCGCGCTGTTTCAGTGTCTGTCCGAAAAACTCTCCAAGGCTTCCGCCGATCAGGACGCCGTCGATCGCATTGGCGATCAGATGGTCATAAAGACGGCCGGCACTTTCAAAATCGATGGCGCCGTCCTGGTGAAAGGGTGTAATTGCCGGACAAATCCATTTTGCATTCATAGAATCTTCCTCCTGTTTTTCTCTGTATTTTTCTCAGTCGAGCCCGGCGCCCTGCATGGCGCTCAGGGCATGTTCCGTGTATCGTTTGTAGAAGCCCTTTCTGGCAGGCCTCTGGATGATTCCCTTTTGGCTGCGCCGGGCGAGAACGGCGGCGGCCTCCTCTGGAGTGACTTCCTTTCCGCCAACCCCTACAAGATCCAGACTGCGCGCCTCGATATCATAGTGGATAAGATCCCCTTCCTCGATAAAGGCGATTGGCCCTCCAGCAGCGGCTTCCGGGCTGATATGCCCGATTGCCGCACCCCGGGTTGCGCCGGAAAAACGGCCGTCGGTGATCAGGGCCACATGGCCGTTCAGGGATTCATCGCACACAATGGCCTCGGTGGTCATGAGCATTTCGGGCATTCCGCAGCCCCGGGGGCCCTCATAGCGGATCACGATCACATCCCCCGGAAGGATTTTTTTGTCAACCACGGCCCGATAAGCGTCCTCTTCCTCGTCAAATACCCGGGCGGGCCCCGTGAAGCTGTGCTGGGAGAGGGCCACGGCGGAATATTTCACAACGCTCCCCTCCGGGGCGATGTTTCCCTTCAGGATGGCAACACTGCCTTTTTCTGCGGCTTTTTCTGGAGGGAAGATCACCTCGTCCCTGGTCAGATGGTAATTGGCAAGATAGCCAAGGCCCCGCTCAAAGAAGTTGTCCTTTTGGAGATCCTCCAGGTTTTCGCCCAGAGTTTTTCCGGTGACGGTCATTACGTCCAGATCCAGCATGTCCTTCAGGAGAAGCTGCACATAGGGAACGCCCCCTGCGAACCAGAAGCTTTCGGTCAGATGCCTGCCGCTCGGATTCAGATTGCCGAGGTGGGGCACCTGATGATTGACCTCGTCAAACAGCTCGATGGGCAGCTCATATCCCAGCTCACGGGCGATGCTTGGCAGATGAAGGGTGGCGTTGGTGCTTCCGCCGATTGCGCTGTGTACGATCAGGGCATTGCGGAAAGCGGCGGGCGTCATGATGTCAGAAGCCTTGATATCCTTTTCCACAAGCGCCATAATCATCCGGCCTGCCTGGCGGGATAAGCGCAGAATATCGGTCATGGTGGCGGGAGCAAGTGCGGATCCCGGAAGCGCCATGCCAAGAGCCTCCGCCATGCATTGCATGGTGCTGGCCGTACCCAGGAAGGTGCAGGCGCCCACGGACGGGCAGCCGGTGAGATAGTAGTCGCGGATTTCCTGCGGGGAAATGGCATCCCTGCGCTTTTGCCGAAGCGAGATGTCGCCTGCAACGAGGCTGGTGGTCTGATTGGGTCCGGGGCGCATGCTTCCGCCGGGAATAAAAATGGCCGGTATGTCGATGCGTGCGGCCGCCTTCAGATGAGCCGGTATGGACTTGTCGCAGCTGCTGGAGAGAATCAGGCCGTCCCAGGGAACGGCGCTGGCATGCACCTCCACCATGTCCGCAATGGCCTCCCGGGATGCGAGGACGACGTTCATGCCGTCGTGCCCCTGGGCACAGCCATCGCAGACATCAGTGGTGTGGTAGTGAGCGGGAAATCCCCCTTTTTCAAAGACGCCGATCCCGGCCTGCTCTGCGAGCTGATGGAGATGAACGCTGCCCGGATGAGAATCGCCGTAAACGTCCTCGATCAAAATCTGGGGCTTTTCAATGTCGGTGTCGTCCCAGCCGCTTCCCATCTCAAGCGCATTGAACTGAGCCCACCACAGACGCTCTTTTGCACTTTTTTGCTTCATGAGAACCTCCTTAAGAATATAAGTTCTAAGCTATGTGAAAAATAAATCTGTATACTTGTATTACAAATTTAGAATAGGTGAAGGAAAGGAAAAAGTCAAGGAAAATTTTAATTTTGTCTTAAAAGTTTCCATATTAAATTGACATTTCCAAGGGTGTCAGAATATAATGATAAGAAGATTATTGGGTTTGTCTGATTCCCGATACCAGGATGAGAGGGGCCATCCTTTGGGAAATTGGAGGAAGGTTGGTTTTACATGGGCTATAAGACACAGAAAAATAAAAATCATCCGGTAATTGCCGTCATGCTGTGGGTCTGCTTTCTGACGGCGGTTGCGGTGGTTACTTATCTTTCTTTTCAGGACGGCGAGGAATCGAAGTCCCTTGGCATGCATTTGATCCAGTATGTGGCTGATCAGAAATACCCGGAACAGAACGCCTCACAGGTTCAGATGGATTCGCTGATTTATCAGATACGCCAGTTTGGGAGAAAGGGAATGTTTTTTGTGATCGGCATTCTCGGAACCATGGCAATCCATTTTTCCTTCAAAAAATGCAATTGGGTGATAAAGACCGGAATTACGGCAGTGATTTTGGTTGCCATCGCCTTTCTGACAGAAAGGATGAAGGAATTTATTCCCAGCAGGCATTACAGCTATGAGGAGATGATGGTCAGCATTGTGGCCGTTATTTTGGGATTTGCGCTGGTTTCCGTCATTACTTTGATTTTACATACCCTGAGAGGGGTTTTCCGGCAGCGCGCTGCCACAACGCATTCTTAGCCAGTGTGAAAATGGAAATCTGACCGTCTTCCAAAGGAGGGGCCGCCCTGTGGCGGTGATATCCCGCTTCGGAAGACGTTTTTTTCGCTGGCTCTCCTGCCCGGTTTGCCCGGCGAAAGAAACTCAGCTCAGCATTCCGCCAAGCATTCCGCTTCCGGCGCAGAGTACAAGAACCGTCAAAAAGCTTGTGGAGAGGGAGGACATTCCGTGATTTACAATGAGGGAAACCAGGGCAAGGATCAGAAAATACAGGCATCCCATCATAAGCCCCCACAAAAATTTGCGGCTTCCCTCACGCTTGCCCGCAAGAAATCCGGCAAGAAAGGTTACAACGATATAAATCCCGGTGATGCTGATGGACACGATCCGCTCGGAGAGGGAAAATCGGTAGAGCAGCAGGGACAGCAGAAGAAGCAGTCCTGCGGTGAGCAGGTAGGAGAAGAGCAGGCTCTTTAAGACGAATGTAATCCGGCTGCTGAAGGTAAGCTTTTTTAACATGATAGGCCTCCTGTAAATAGTTTACACAATATTTATATATTCTTTATATAGAATCATATGTCTGAACTTGACAGAGAAGACCCTATATTGTAATATTTGCTTATTATCTATAAAATATATGATATAAGGAGTGATTTGATTTTGGATACCGATGGTGTCATACAATTGTTTTCTGTTTTTGTGCTGGTGCTTTTGTCCGCCTTTTTTTCTTCGGCGGAGACATCCCTTACCACGGCGAACCGGGTAAGGCTAAAGACGCTGGCGGATGAGGGAAACAGGAGGGCACAGACGGCGCTTGACGTACTTGATAAGTATGGAAAGATGCTCAGCGCAATTTTAATTGGAAATAATATTGTGAATCTCTATGCCTCGTCCCTGGTTACCACCCTGGCTCTTAAGATTAACCTGGCGGTGGGAATCGCAACGGGAATTCTGACCGTGGTCATTCTTCTGTTCGGCGAGATTATCCCCAAAAATGTGGCGATGATTTATTCGGAAAAGATGGCGCTTTTCTATGCGTCCATTATTGCCGGGCTGATGAAAATAATGACCCCTGTGATCTTTCTGGTGGATAAGCTGGCGGGCGGCATCATGAAGGTTCTACATATTGACGCAAACAAGCACACGGCCATGACGGAGACGGAGCTTCGCACTTACGTGGAAGTGAGCCATGAGGACGGGGTGATTGAATCCGAAGAGAGGGAGATCATCTACAATGTGTTTGATTTCTCGGACGCCGTAGCCAAGGATATTATGATTCCGAGAATCGATATGGCCACGATCAATGTGGAAGCGGGCCATGACGAGATCATGGAGCTGTTTCGGGAGTGCATGTATACCAGGATTCCAGTTTACCAGGAGGAAAAGGATAATATCATCGGACTGATCAATATCAAGGATTTTATTCTGGTCACGGACAGAGAGAACTTCTGCATCTGCGATATCATGCGGGAAGCCTATTACACTTATGAGTACAAGAAGACGGCGGATCTTCTGATCGAGATGCGGGAGAAGCGGGCAAACGTCACCTTTGTGCTGAATGAGTATGGCGCAACCGTGGGTATGATCACCCTGGAGGATCTTCTGGAGGAGATCGTGGGTGAGATCCGGGACGAGTACGACGAGGATGAGGAGGAGCTGATCCAGATGGTGGGAGAGCGCACTTATCTGGTGGAGGGCGGCATGAAGCTGTCCGATATCAATGACGAGCTGGGAACCATGCTGGAATCGGAGGATTACGATTCCATCGGAGGTCTGATGATTGAGAACCTGGACAGGCTTCCGCAGGATGAGGAGACCATCACCACGGATCAGGGAATTGTGCTGCAGGTAAAGGGAATCAACCAGAACCGGATTGCCAAGGTGCTGATGACTCTTCCGGAGAAAGAGAAGGAAGAGGAGCAGAAGGAGGCTTCGGACGGCAGAGATCCGGCGCCAAACAACAATTAGTCATAATTTGTGAAAAAATTCTTTTCCAATACGGATATATATGCTATACTAGGAAAAGATTTTTGAAATGATAGGAATAAGAATGGAGGATTATCATGAAGCGTATAAAAACACTGACAACAAGAGACTTAAAGGAATCCATGAAAAAGGGCGGCTGCGGCGAGTGTCAGACTTCCTGCCAGTCAGCCTGCAAGACATCCTGTACCGTGGGAAACCAGAGCTGCGAAAAGGCGAAATAATTCAGAATGTCAGGGCAATGTAATTTTCAAAAGTAGATAGCGATTGTAAGCAGCGGTATTTACCGCTGCTTATTCTACGTTAGTATAAGCGGAGGATAAACTGGACGTGGTACATCAATACAAGAATAACGGATACAATATTGTACTCGACGTAAACAGCGGTTCCGTGCATGTGGTGGATGACGTGGTGTATGACGTGATCCCGATGGTGGAGGAGTCGCTTTCCGGCGGCGGGCTGAAGGAGGAATCCGGACAGAAACGGTTGAGGGAAAAGACGGCGGAAGCTTTAAAGGGCAGGTATCCGGCGCAGGACGTGGAGGAAGCGTTTGACGAAGTGATGGAGCTTTGGGAAAAGGGGCTTCTCTTTACGGAGGATATCTACGAGAAATATATCACAGACTTTAAGAGCCGGCAGACCGTGGTAAAGGCATTGTGCCTGCACATTGCCCACGACTGCAACCTGGCCTGCCGATACTGTTTTGCCGGGGAGGGAGAATACCACGGAAGACGGGAGCTGATGAGCTTCGAGGTGGGAAAGAGGGCCCTTGATTTTCTGGTGGCGAGCTCGGGAAACCGGGTGAATCTGGAGGTGGATTTCTTTGGCGGCGAGCCCCTTATGAACTGGCAGGTGGTAAAAGACCTGGTAGCCTATGGACGGAGTCTGGAGGAGCCCAATCATAAGAAATTCCGTTTTACGCTGACCACTAACGGCATTCTTCTTACGGACGAGGTCATGGAGTTTGCAAACAGGGAAATGGCAAACGTGGTTCTGAGCATTGACGGGAGAAAGGAAGTCAATGACCGCATGCGTCCCAACCGGGGCGGCGGGGGAAGCTATGAGACCATTGTTCCTAAATTTCAGAAGCTGGCGGAGAGCCGCAATCAGATGAATTACTATGTGAGGGGAACCTTTACCCGCAACAATCTGGACTTTTCGCAGGATGTGAAGCATCTGGCGGATCTGGGCTTCGAGCAGATTTCCGTGGAACCCGTGGTGGCGGATCCGGCCCAGGATTATGCGCTTCGCCCGGAGGATGTCCCGACACTTCTTGCGGAGTACGACTCTCTGGCAAAAGAGCTGATTCAACGAAAGAGGGAGGGAAGAGGCGTCAACTTCTTCCACTTTATGATAGATCTGCAGGGAGGCCCCTGTGTGGCAAAAAGATTGTCCGGCTGCGGCTCCGGCACAGAGTACCTTGCCGTGACTCCCTGGGGAGATCTGTACCCCTGTCATCAGTTTGTGGGGCAGGAAGAATTCCTCATGGGAAATGTGTTTGAAGGAGTGACAGGAGAGGATATCCGGGAGCGGTTTAAGTCCTGTAATGTTTATACGAAGGAAAAGTGCAGAGACTGCTTTGCCAAATTTTACTGCAGCGGGGGCTGTGCGGCGAATTCCTACAATTTTCATGGAAATATCAATGATGCCTATGATCTGGGCTGTGAACTTCAGCGAAAGCGCATTGAATGTGCGATCATGATAAAAGCGGCTTTGGCCGAAGAAGAAGGAGAATCAGAAAAATGAAAAAGAGCAGAGCGATAATTGTTTTGGCGGTGCTTGTGCTGCTGCTGGCCGTGTTCGGCTATACGGCGGCAGTGGGGATCGGGACGGAGAATTCCGGTTCCGCCTCGGACATCAAGCTTGGGCTTGACCTGGCGGGAGGCGTCAGCATCACTTACCAGGTGGTGGGGGACGAGAAGCCGGATGGAGACGATATGGCGGATACCATCTACAAGCTGCAGAAGCGCGTGGAGGGCTACAGCACGGAGGCCATCGTATACCAGGAAGGGGATGATCGGATCAATATCGAGATCCCCGGGGTTTCGGATGCCAATGCGATCCTGGAGGAGCTCGGAAAGCCGGGTTCCCTGTATTTTATCTCTGAGACGGATTCCCAGGGAAACCTCAACTATCAGGCATCCATGAATGCGGACGGAAGCATTTCCTATGTGATGTTAAAGAGCATTGACGAGATCATTGCGGACGGCAGCGCCAAGCTGGACGGCACGGATGTGAAGGACGCCCAGGCCGGCTCCTTTACCAATTCCATGCAGAACACGGAAGTGGGCGTTGACCTTGCCATGACGGAGGAAGGGACAAAGAAATTTGCGGACGCGACCACGCAGGCGTACCAGAAGGGTGAGAGTCTGGGTATTTACTATGATGACGAGATTATCAGCGCTCCCACGGTGCGGGCGGCCCTCACGGACGGGCAGGCGCAGATCACGGGAAACTTTACCTTCGAGGAGGCGCAGCAGCTCGCTTCCACCATCCGGATCGGCGGATTGAAGCTGGAGCTGGAAGAGCTGCATTCCAAGGTGGTCGGCGCCCAGCTCGGGGAGGAGGCGATCTCCACCAGTATCAAGGCGGCCGCGGTTGGTTTTGTGATTATAGTGATCTTTATGATCGCCGTGTATTATGTGTCCGGCCTTGCGGCAAGCCTTGCCCTGGGTCTGTATGTGGAGCTGGTCATCATACTGCTGAACGGTTTTGACATTACCCTTACACTGCCCGGTATTGCAGGTATCATCCTTTCCATCGGTATGGCGGTGGATGCCAATGTGATCATCTTTGCAAGAATCCGGGAGGAGATCGCAAAGGGCAAGACGGTCAAGTCCGCCATTGACACCGGATACAAGAAGGCCCGGTCTGCCATTTTTGACGGAAACATTACCACTCTGATTGCGGCGGCGGTGCTCGGCGTTATGGGATCCGGAACCGTGAAGGGCTTTGCGGCCACGCTGGCGCTCGGTATTGTTCTTTCCATGTTTACCGCCATGGTGGTGACCAGGCTTATCATGAAGGCTCTTTATGCGATGGGTCTTCAGAAGGCCTCTCTGTACGGTACGGCAAAGGAAAAGGCCGCCATCGGGTTTGCCTCCAAAAAGAATCTCTTTTTCGGGGTTTCCATTGCGGCGATTGTTCTTGGCTTTGTGTTCATGGGAGTAAACGCCGCAAGGACAGGAAAGATCTTGAATTACAGCCTGGAATTTGTGGGCGGAACTTCCACGAATGTAACTTTCAATGAAGATATGGCGCTGGGGGACATTGATTCCAGGGTGGTGCCTCTGATCGAGGATATCACGGGGGACGGCAATGTACAGACTCAGAAGATAGACGGTACCAATGAAGTGATCTTCAAGACACGGTCTCTTTCCGTGGACGAGAGAGAGACCTTCAAGGATGCAATGGTGGAAAATTTCTCCGTGGATGCGGAAAAGATCACGGCGGAAACCATCAGCTCCACCATCAGTGGTGAGATGAAGCGGGAGTCCGTCATAGCGGTGCTTGTCGCAACGGTTTTCATGCTGATCTATGTGTGGTTCCGGTTCAAGGATATCCGGTTTGGCGCAAGCTCCGTGCTGTGTCTGCTTCACGATGTTCTGGTAGTGCTTGCGTTCTATGCCATCGTGAAGGTCTCGGTTGGCACAACCTTTATCGCATGTATGCTTACGATTGTGGGTTATTCCATCAATGCGACCATTGTTATCTTTGACCGTTTGAGAGAAAACATGGCCTCCATGGGTAAGAAGGACGCACTGGAGGATATGGTAAATAACAGTATCACCCAGACACTTTCCAGGAGTATTTTCACTTCCCTGACCACCTTTATCATGGTAGCGGCGCTCTATGCCTTTGGCGTTTCCTCCGTAAAGGAATTTGCCCTGCCCCTGATGGCGGGTATCCTATGCGGTACGTATTCCTCCATCTGCATTGCGGGAGCGCTGTGGCTCGTGCTCCGGAAGGTATTTCCGGCGGCTAAGCAGTAAGAGATAAGAATTTGAGCGGACAGGATCCGGAAACGGAGCCTGTCCGTTTGTTTTGCTTGTGTTTTCGGATTTCTTCCTCTAAAATGGAATTGTGGATAAAAGCCAGATGATAATCACAGGAGATAACAGATGTTTCTTGTAATCACGATAATTACATTTCTGATTGGAGCCGTGCTTTGCCTTGTAAAAGGGAAAACCTTCGACCATTGCAGGCCGGAGATTTTGAGGAAACTGCTGCGGGTTCTTTCCAACAGTGAACTGAACGGTTACCTCGTAAACACGATGGTAGCCTTTTTGGGTATCACGCTGGCGATTACGTTCACAAACTTCAATACCGTGAGGCAGGAACAGCGATGGACAGTGGAATTTATGGAGGATGTTCTACTTACCGAAATCGATACGAAAATAACCCTGCTGAATGAAGCGGCTGCGGGAATGGATACGGATTCGGACAGTGAAATTCGAATAGAGACGGAAGCTCTGGACGGGGGTGAAATATCGATTGATGTCAAGGAGCCGTCGGATCCGCAGAGACTTTTCGAGACAATGAAGGTGTACCCCATATCTCCGGTGTCGTCACTGGATGACATATTGGAGGATGCGCCGTACAAATATACCATATCCCGGTACAGCTACAGTGCGCTGATCGACTGCAGGATGAATTTTATGGCCCAGAAGACCCGGATTGATCATGCGGGCAGTATCGAGGAAATGACGGAACATCTGCGGAAGATGCTGTCTGACTTCGAGCGGGCGCACAAAATTATAGAGATTGAATTGCGGTATCAGAACGGCAGGATCGGGGAAAACGAGGTAAAAACCGAGATAAAGAAATTGTATGATGAGCTGAGGAAAAACGAAGAGGCAATCGTGGTCGGATAAAGCTTTGACTCCCGCAGGCAGGGAGCCAGGCCTCTGAATATTTTACAGGAAAGAAAGCGTCAGGTTACGCAGGAGAAAGACAATGTCAAAATGGATGGTAGCCGCAAAGAAGGCGGATTTTAACAAAATAGCGGAGAAATACGGGATCACGCCGGTTCTTGCCCGCATTATACGAAACCGGGATATCACGGGAGATGACGAGATCCGTAAATATCTGGAAGGGAACCTTTCGGATCTTTATGATCCTTTTTTGCTAAAGGACATGGAACGGGCGGCGGGGCTTCTGCTCTCCAAAATCGAAGCTGGACTTCCCATGCGGGTGATCGGGGATTATGATGTGGACGGCATCTGTTCCACCTATATTCTGGTGAGCGGGCTTCGTTTCCTTGGAGCAGAGGCGGACCGGGTAATCCCTCACCGGATCAGGGACGGATATGGCCTGAACGATACGCTGATCGAGGAGGCGGGGGCGGACGGGATTGACACGATCATCACCTGCGACAACGGAATTGCGGCATCCCCCCAGATTGCGCTGGGAAAGGAAATGGGAATGACGATTATCGTCACAGACCATCACGAGGTTCCTTTTGAGGGAGAGGGAAAGGAGAAGCGCTATCTTCTGCCGCCTGCGGATGCGGTGATTGATCCCAAGCAGCCCGGATGCGGCTATCCCTTCAAACAGATCTGCGGTGCGGTAGTGGCCTACAAGCTGATCGGGGCTATGCTGGAGAGGGCGGGAAAAGGCTTTCAGGAGAGAAGGAAGCTTTTGGAGGAGCTTCTTCCCTTTGCGGCCCTTGCCACGGTGTGCGACGTGATGGAGCTTCGGGATGAAAACCGTATTCTTGTAAAATACGGGCTGAGGGCAATGAAGGAGACCGGAAATGTGGGACTGAGGGCGCTTCTGCAGGTGAACGGGATTGAGGAAAAGGAGATCACGCCCTACCATGCGGGGTTTATCCTGGGGCCCTGCCTCAACGCTACCGGAAGGCTGGATACGGCGCTTCGGGCCCTGTCCCTGTTTGAGGAGAAGGAGTGGCGAAATGCGCTGATCACAGCCACTGATTTGAAAAACCTCAATGACAGCCGCAAGAAAATGACGGAGGAGGGTGTGGAGGAGGCCATTCGGCAGGTGGAGGAGAGCGATTTACGAAATGACAGGGTGTTGGTGATCTATCTGCCCTCCTGCCATGAGAGCCTTGCCGGGATCATAGCCGGAAGAGTCCGGGAGAACTTTGGAAAGCCCGCATTTGTGCTGACAAAGGGCGAGGAGGGGATCAAGGGGAGCGGCCGCTCCATCGAGAGTTATTCCATGTACGAGGAGATGACCAGGTGCAAGGATCTTTTTACCCGCTACGGAGGCCATAAGATGGCGGCGGGCCTTTCTCTTGCGGGACAGGAGCAGGTGGAGGAACTGCGCAGGAGGCTGAACGAGTACTGTACGCTCACAGATGAGGATTTCGAGGAAGTGGTACATATCGACGTGCCCATGCCGCTGTCCTATGCGGATAAGGAATTTATCCGGCAGCTGTCCCTCCTGGAGCCCTTCGGGGTGGGAAACCCCAAACCCCTGTTTGCCAGAAAAGATGTGATACTGATCAAGGGAAGGATCCTGGGTAAGAATAGGAATGTGGGAAAATACCGGATCGGGGATGAACTGGGAAATACCTATGATATGATTTATTTTGGAGATCTGAAAAAGCTGGACGCCTTTTTGGAGAAGAAGTTCGGCGCAAGGGTAAAGGATGACCTCTATGGAAAAGGGCTCTATGAAAAGGAAGCCGTGATCAGCATGGCCTATTATCCGGATCTCAATTATTATGCCGGAAAGGAGAGCGTGCAGATCGTAATGCAGCACTATCTGTGAAGCTTCCTCTGAGCCTTCCTGATGCAAACCGCTTAATGGCCGGGCATGACAGACCGTTACAGAAGCATGGAAAAGGGCAAAGCAAAAGCCTCCGGGGATGCCGGAGGCCTTTGCTTTCTTATGAGGGGGGAGATAGTGAGTTGTTCAACTATCTTGATATTTATCATAAAGGTAAAATGTGTACAAAATGTGTCCACTTCATTATAAAAATATAAAATCCTATAAAGAAAGAATTAATCATATCGAAAAAAACTACGAACATATATTGGTATTGGGTTACTTTTCACGGGTCAGGAATGCGCACTGGCTGCACATTCCGTGAGAATATGATTCAGGTGTGAGGGGCGATTTTTGCGTAGCAAAACTTGGAATATCGCCCCGAATGTTACTATGAGCGGCTTCCATGCCGTGAATAGTAACGGCATTGGGGTTAAAATGTGTTTTTCCCCGAATGTTGAAAAAAATGGATATTCATGCTATTTTATTATAAGGGTCTGCCGGGCAGACTGATTTTTCATGGCGGATTTCGGAAAAGAGGAAAGCTTATGTTTAAATGCGAAGACTTATTAAGAGGACTGTCCTACGAATGCGTAAGAGGAAGCATGGACAAAAGAATAGAGGAAGTGGTGTACGATTCCAGAAAGATTACAAGGGATTGTCTGTTTATCTGCATCTGCGGCTACAACGTGGATGGGCACGGTTTCGCCCTTGAGGCGGTGGAAAAGAAAGCCGCTGCCCTTGTGGTGCAGAAGGATGTGGAGATTCCGCCGCAGGCGGACGTGACGGTGATTAAGGTGGAGGATACCCGCTACGCCATGGCCCATATCGCAGCCGCCTACTTCGGGCATCCGGCGGATCAGATGAAGATTATCGGCATCACCGGAACCAAGGGCAAGACCACGACCACCTATCTTGTCAAATCCATCCTGGAAAATGCGGGCTACAAGGTGGGGCTTGTGGGAACCATTGAGGAGATTATCGGGGAGAGGCATATTCCGGCAAACAATACCACTCCGGAATCTTTCCTCCTGCAGCAGTATTTCCGGCAGATGGCTGACGCGGGCTGCGAGATCGTGGTGATGGAGGTGGCTTCCCAGGGGCTGAAGCTTCACAGAACCCAGGGCTTTACCTTTGAGATTGGCATTTTCACCAATTTGGAGCCCGACCATATCGGACCCAATGAGCATGCGGATTTTGAGGAGTATATGGCCTGCAAGGGGCTTCTCTTTCGGCAGTGCCGTCACGGGATCGTGAACAGGGACGATGCGCATATGGAGAGCGTGGTTGCGGGACACACCTGTGACCTGGAGACCTACGGCTTTGATTCCCGCGCGGATCTGTATGCGGAGGATCTGAGGCTGATCAACAAACCCGGCGAGCTTGGCGTGGCATTCCGGGTAAAGGGAAAGATGAATTTTGAGGTGGAGGTTCCGGCCCCTGGGCGATTCAGCGTATACAATGCCTTGACGGCCATTGCGGTGTGCAATCATTTCCAGGTGGATGCCGCAAAAATACAGGAAGCGCTGCTTGGCGTCCATGTGAAGGGAAGGATCGAGATGGTGCCGGTATCCGATCAGTTTACGCTCCTGATCGATTACGCCCACAATGCCATGAGCCTGGAGAGCCTTCTGACAACCCTGCGGGAATATGAGCCGGGCAGGCTGATCTGCCTCTTTGGCTGCGGGGGAAACCGTTCCAGGCTGCGGCGCTATGAGATGGGGGAGGTCAGCGGCAGGCTGGCGGATCTGACCATCATCACTTCCGACAATCCCCGGTTCGAGGAACCCCTTGACATCATACACGATATTGAGGAGGGAATGGAAAGGACTGAGGGGGAATTTGTGGAGATCTGCGACAGGAAGGAAGCCATCGCCTACGCCATTGACCAGGGCAGAAGCGGCGACATCATTGTCCTTGCCGGTAAAGGGCATGAAGACTATCAGGAGATAAAGGGCGTGAAATACCCCATGGATGAGAGAAACCTGATTGCGGATATACTGAAAGAGAGAAATGGCAGGAGCTGACACAATGGCGCAGGGCAGATATGCAAATATCATCATTGATATTTCCCATGAAAAAGTGGATAGGCCCTTTCAATATAAGATACCGGATTCCCTGGCGGGCATGTTGGAGATCGGCATGTGCGTGACGGTGCCCTTTGGAATGGGGAGCCGCCTGCGCCAGGGATATGTGGTGGAGATAACGGACCAGGTTCAGTATCCTGCGGATAAGCTCAAGGAAGTGCACGCAATCGAAAAAAACGGCCCTTTTGCCGAACAGGATGCGGTCCGGCTGGCGGCGTGGATGAAGAGCACCTACGGCGCTACCATGATTGCGGCGCTGAAAACCGTGCTTCCGGTAAAAAAGGCCATGAAGCCCAGGCAGAAAAAAAAGATTCTGTGTCTTGCGGGCAGGGAAGAGCTCTTATCTCTCCTGGGGGAGGCGCAGAGGAAGAAGCAGCATGCGAAGGAGAGGGTTCTGTCCCAGCTGGTGAAGGAGCCGGAGCTTCCCTACGAGCTTTTGACCAAAAAGCTGAATGTTTCGCCCGCCGCACTTCGAAGCCTGGAGGAGCAGGGCGTGATCCGAATAGAGGCTGAGAGCTATTACAGGAATCCGGTGAAGATTGTATCCGAGAGGGAAGTGAGAAACTGTTTAAGTCCGGAGCAGGCCTTTATCCGGGATGAGATCTTGTCGGAATATGAACAGGGAGTTCGCAGGACTTATCTGATCCGGGGCATTACGGGAAGCGGCAAGACGGAGGTCTATCTCGCCCTGATTGAGGGGGTGCTTGCCAGGGGGAAGCAGTGCATCATGCTGATCCCGGAGATTGCCCTGACTTATCAGACGCTGCTTCGCTTTTACAAACGTTTCGGGGACAGGGTGTCGGTGATCAACTCCTCGCTCTCTGCGGGAGAGCGCTTCGACCAGTGCGAGAGAGCCAGAAAAGGGGAGATCGATGTGATCATCGGTCCCAGGTCCGCCCTGTTCGTGCCTTTTGAAAGGCTTGGGCTGATTGTTATGGATGAGGAGCATGAGGGCAGCTACAAAAGCGAGACCATGCCCCGTTACCATGCAAGGGAGACAGCCGAATTTCTGGCCGGGATGAAGGGCGCAAGCCTGGTTCTTGGCTCCGCAACCCCCTCTCTGGAGGCCTATCACAAGGCAAAGAGCGGCCGGTACCGCCTCTTTACGCTTGACAGGAGGCTTACAGGGGGAAGCCTTCCGGAGGTTCACGTGGTGGATCTGAGGAGGGAGCTGAAAGAGGGAAACCGCTCCATTTTCAGCCGCAGGCTCCAGGACCTGATGGAGGAGAGACTGCACAGAGAGGAGCAGATCATTCTCTTTTTGAACCGCAGAGGTTATGCGGGCTTTGTGTCCTGCCGCAGCTGCGGCTATGTGATGAAATGTCCGCACTGCGACGTATCCCTGTCCCAGCATATGGGCGGAAAGATGGTCTGCCACTATTGCGGTTATGAGACGGTGCAGCCAAAGAAATGCCCCGCCTGCGCCTCCCCCTATATTCTGGGGTTTAAGGCCGGGACTCAGCAGATCGAGGAGCAGCTTGGCAGGCGCTTTCCGGGTGCGAGAGTGCTTCGCATGGATGCGGACGTGACCCGGAAAAAGGACAGCTACGAGAAAATCCTCTCTTCCTTTTTTGACCGGGAGGCGGATATTCTGGTGGGAACCCAGATGATTGTGAAGGGACACGATTTCCCGGGAGTGACCCTGGTGGGAATCCTGGCGGCGGATCTATCCCTGAATGACAGCGACTACCGGTGTGCGGAGCGTACCTTTCAGCTGCTCACCCAGGCGGCGGGACGCGCAGGCCGAGGGGAGAGGCCCGGGGAAGTGGTGATCCAGACTTACCGCCCGGATCATTACAGCATTGTCCGGGCCAGGGCCCAGGATTACGAGGCTTTTTATGAGGAGGAGATGGCCTACCGAGAGCTGGCCGGTTATCCGCCTGCCGCCCATATGCTTGCGATCCTCATTATGGCGGCACAGGAACGGGAGGGCGGCGTGACGGCTCAGGAGATCGCGACGTGTCTGAAGGAGGATAAGGAGCTTGCGGTAATCGGGCCATCCAAAGCTTCCATAGGAAAAATAAATGATATTTACCGTTTTGTGATATACTGTAAGCAGGAGAGCTACGGTGCGCTGGTGGAAGCGAAGGACCGGATCGAGCGTTTTCTCGCATCCAATCCCGGAAGGGAGACGAACGTGCAGTTTGATTTTGACCCGATAGACAGATATTGATAAAAGAAAGGAAATGGATATGGCGATCAGAAACATAAGAGAAATGGGAGACGCGGTGCTGAACAAAACCTGTAAGGAGGTAAAGGAGGTCACCGGAAGGACAAAAATGCTGATTCAGGATATGTTTGACACCATGTATGAGGCGCAGGGCGTGGGGCTTGCGGCTCCGCAGGTGGGAATTTTGAAGAGAATCACGGTGATCGACGTAACAGGGGAAGATCCCATCCTTCTGATCAACCCGGTTATCCTGGAAACCAGCGGGGAGCAGACCGGAAATGAGGGGTGCCTGAGCGTGCCGGGAAAAACCGGCGTGGTGACAAGGCCCAACTATGTGAAGGTAAGGGCCTATGATGAGAACTTAAGGCCCTTTGAGATCGAGGGGACGGAGCTTCTTGCGAGAGCCTTCTGTCATGAGATCGAGCATCTGGACGGACACCTTTACGTGGAAAAGGTGGAGGGAGAGCTGATGGACGTGGAGGATGCGGAGGAATAGGAGGAGAGGATCTATGAAGATTGTTTATATGGGAACTCCGGATTTTGCGGTCGCACCGCTTCTTGCCCTCATGAAGGCCGGACACAAGATCCTTGCGGTTGTAACGCAGCCGGATAAGCAGAAGGGCCGGGGAAAGGAGCTGCAGATGCCTCCTGTGAAGGAGTGCGCCGTATCCTGCGGAATTCCGGTTCTCCAGCCGGTAAAGATCCGGGAGAGGGAATCGGTGGAACAGCTTCGTCAATATCCTGCGGATGTTTTCGTGATTGCGGCCTTCGGCCAGCTTCTGACCCAGGAAATTCTGGATATGCCAAAATACGGCTGCATTAACATCCATGCCTCTCTTCTTCCCGACTACCGGGGAGCCGCACCCATTCAGTGGGCGGTGATAAACGGGGAGAAGAAGGCGGGCGTTACCATTATGCAGATGGAAAAAGGGCTGGACACCGGGGATATGCTCCTGAAACGGGAAGTGGAAATGGACGAAAAGGAGACCGGCGGGAGCCTCCACGACAAGCTGATGGATCTGGGCGCAGAGCTCATCGTGGAAGTCCTCCCGCTTCTGGAACAGGGGAAAATTATTCCGCAAAAGCAGGGAGAATGCTCTTTTTACGCAAAGCGCCTTTCCAAGGCCATGGGCCTTATCGACTGGAATAAGGAGGCCGTTTCCATTGAACGGCTGATCCGGGGACTGAACCCCTGGCCAAGCGCTTACGCCTTTTATAAGGGAAAGGTGTTGAAAATATGGGAGGCGGATGTGGAGACGGCGGATATACCCAAAGAAAAGCAGAGCCCGCCCGGAACCGTGGTCTGTGTGGAGAAGGATTCCTTTGTGGTGCAGACGGGAAAAGACGCGCTGAGGATCCGCAGTCTGCAGCTGGAAGGGAAAAAGAAAGTGACGGCCAGGGATTTTATGCTGGGCTATGAGGTTAGCTGCGGGATGCGGCTTGGCCAGTGAATCGTGTGAAGGAGAGAGCGATATGTACGGATACTATTTTGACCCGACTTACCTTTTAGTTCTTGTAGGAGCGCTGCTGTGCATGTGGGCAAGCTCGAGAGTGAATTCCACCTACCGTAAATATGCGCGCGTCAGGTGCCGTAACGGAATGACGGGCGCCCAGGCGGCGGAGAGGATTCTGCAGATGTCCGGAATACGGGACGTGCAGATCCAGCATGTTTCGGGAGATCTGACGGATCATTATGACCCGGGGGCTAAGGTTCTGCGGCTTTCCGATTCGGTTTACGGCTCAAGATCCGTGGCAGCCATCGGGGTGGCCGCCCATGAATGCGGTCATGCCGTACAGCATCAGAAGGGATATCTTCCCCTGAAAATCCGTTCGGTTCTTGTTCCGGCCGCCAATATCGGTTCCAGGCTTGGACTGCCCCTTGTTATCCTGGGGATTGTCCTTGGACTGGAATTCAGTCTTCCGGGGGGCGGAAGCTTTTCCCTTGCCCAGATCGGTATCTGGGTTTTCACCTTTGCGGTTCTGTTTCAGATAGTGACGCTTCCCGTGGAATTTAACGCTTCCGCAAGAGCGCTCCGCATGCTCGGTGATTACGGAATCATGGGTACGGACGAGGTGGATGACTGCAAGCGGGTTCTTGGCGCTGCGGCACTGACTTATGTGGCGGCGGCAGCCTCTGCGATTTTGCAGCTCCTTCGTCTCCTGCTTCTTGCAGGAAGGCGCAGAAGCGATGACTAGACCCAAAGGTTGGGTTTCTGACTGCTGCGGTGTGGGGATCTGCGGCGGATGAGGGCATAGATTTGGAAAATGTAAGAGAGCTTGCAGTGGATATGCTGCTTGAAATAACCGGGAAGGGAAGCTACAGCCACCTTGTGATCCGGGACGTGCTGGATAAATACGATTATATGGAGGCAAGAGACAAGGCCTTTTTAAAGCGGCTTACGGAGGGAACTCTGGAGAGAATGATTCAGATTGACTATATTCTGGATCAGTTTTCCAAGGTTCCTGTTTCCAAAATGAAGCCTTTTATACGAAATCTGCTGCGGCTTGGTGTTTACCAGCTTTTCTTTATGGATTCCGTACCGGACAGCGCCGTCTGCAACGAGGCGGTGAAGCTGGCCGCAAAGAGGGGATTCCGTTCTCTGGGCGGTTTTGTCAACGGTCTGCTTCGCAATATAGCCAGAAACAAAGAGAGCGTCTCCTGGCCCGTCCGGGAAGCGGATTTGGCGCTCTGGCTGTCCGTAACCTATTCCATGCCCCGATATCTGGTGGAAAAATTTCTGAGCGAGCGGGGGCGGGAACAGACACGGAAAATGCTGGAGAGCTTCCTGATCCCCGTTCCCGTGACAATACGGGTAAAAGAGACGTTGGAACCTCGTGAGTACGAGAAGCTGCTTGCAGGGCTTGCGAAGGCCGGGGTGGTTCTGACCCCTCACCCCTATCATGCGGCGGCCTTTACGCTGGTGGGAGCAGAGGGGGTGCGGAGCCTTCCGGGCTTTGAGGAAGGGCTTTTTACCGTGCAGGACGTGAGCAGCATGCTGGTGTGCGAGGCGGCGGATATCCGTCCGGGAGACCGGGTGATCGACGTGTGCGCATCTCCCGGGGGGAAAGCCCTTCATGCGGCAGAAAAGGCAGGCGATGAAGGGTTTGTATCGGCGAGGGACGTGACAGAGTATAAAGCGGGACTGATACGGGATAATAGTAGAAGAATGGGGCTTCTCAACGTGGAAGTGCTGGTGTGGGACGCTGCCAGGCTGCGGAGTGCGGATATTGAAAGCGCAGACGCGGTTCTTGCGGACCTTCCCTGTTCGGGGCTGGGAGTGATTGGGAAAAAGAAGGATATCAAATACCATGCATCCCCGGAAGGGTTTGCGCAGCTGATCGGGCTTCAGCGCAAAATTCTTGGTACCGTCTGGCGGTATGTGAAGCCGGGAGGCGTCCTGCTCTACAGTACCTGTACGATAAACCCTAAGGAGAATGAGGAGAATGTGGCATGGTTTCTGGAGAGATATCCCTTTGAACTGGAAAGCCTTTCTCCTTTTCTGCCAGGGGAGCTTTCTGCGGACGGTGAAAGCGGAATGCTGCAGCTCATTCCCGGAACTCACAGGGCAGACGGATTTTTTATCGCAAGGCTTCGGAGAAAGAAGGAGCCCTGCGGCGGACAGGGGAGTGCGTATGACAGATATTAAGTCGATGACAGAGGATGAGCTGAAAATAGATATGGTGAGACAGGGGGAGAAGTCTTTCCGGGCAGCGCAGCTCTATGAATGGATGCACAAAAAGCTTGCCAGGGGTTTTGAGGAGATGACAAATCTTCCTGCCTCATTGAGAGAAAAGCTGAGAGAGACATATGAATATACGGCGCTGGGAGCTGTGAGAGTCCAGGAATCGGCGGTTGACGGAACGAGAAAATACCTGTTCGAGCTTGCGGACGGCAACCTGGTGGAAAGCGTGTGGATGAGGTATAAGCACGGGAACAGTGTCTGTATCTCGTCTCAGGCGGGCTGCCGCATGGGGTGTGCTTTCTGCGCCTCCGCACTGGACGGCCTTGCCAGGAATCTCACCCCCTCCGAGATGCTGGATCAGATTTATTCCATCACGCTGCTTACCGGAGAGAGAGTGAGTAACGTGGTGGTCATGGGAACCGGGGAGCCGCTGGACAATTATGACAATCTTCTTCGTTTTATCCGGCTGCTTACGGAGGAAAACGGATTACATATCAGCCAGAGAAGCGTCACGGTCTCCACCTGCGGGCTCGTGCCCGAAATGAAGCGGCTGGCTGGTGAGAAGCTGCAGATCACTCTGGCGCTCTCCCTGCATGCGGCCACGGACGCAAAGCGCAGAAAGCTCATGCCGATTGCGAACAAATATTCCGTCAGGGAGCTGATGGAGGCCTGCCGGTATTATTTTGAGACCACAGGCAGAAGAGTCACCTTTGAGTACTCTCTGGTGGGGGGAGTCAACGATACCATGGAGGATGCGGGGGAGCTGATCCGGCTTTTGAAACCCATGAACGGCCATGTGAATCTGATTCCGGTAAACCCCATAAAAGAGCGAAGTTTTGTGCGTTCTGAGAGGGAAGTCATTATAAAGTACAAAAATAAACTTGAAAAAAATGGAATAAATGTTACTATAAGAAGGGAAATGGGAAGAGATATTGATGGTGCCTGTGGGCAACTTAGGCGTAGACAGAAAGAACAGTCGCTGCAATAGGAGGTAGGAAAAGTGATAAAATCCTTTTCTGCAACAGATATCGGAAAAAAGAGACAACTGAATCAGGACTTTGTATATACGTCGGATGAGCCGGTAGGAAATCTTCCCAATGTCTATATTGTTGCGGATGGAATGGGGGGACACAACGCAGGGGATTATGCCTCAAAGTGCACGGTGGAAACCGTGGTGAGGGAAATCCGTGGATGCTTTGAGAAGAGCCCGATCCGTATTTTGAGCAAAGCCATACGGGTGGCGAACGACCAGATCCGGCAGAGGGCAAGAGAGGACAGGAGCCTGTACGGCATGGGAACCACGATCGTGGCGGCAGCCTGTCTCGGAAAATATCTGCAGGTCGCCAACGTGGGGGACAGCAGGCTTTATATTGTAGGAGATGAGATCCGCCAGATCACCAGGGATCATTCCCTCGTGGAGGAGATGGTTCGTATGGGGGGACTCGGCAGGGAGGAAGCAAGAAATCATCCGGATAAGAATATCATTACCAGAGCCATTGGCGCAAGGGATACTATAGAGATTGATTTTTTCCATGAGGAGTTAAAGAGCGGGGACATCGTGCTGATGTGCTCGGACGGCCTTACGAATATGCTGGAGGATGAGGAGATCAAAAGCATTCTGCAGGGAGAGGGCGCCATGGAAGAGAAGGTGAAACGGCTGATCGGGGCGGCAAATGAAAACGGCGGCAAGGACAACATTACCGTGATTCTGGTGGACGCATTTGCGAAAGAAGGCTGATGGACTTTGAAAGGAGCAAGTTTATTAACATGATAAAAGTTGGAATGATAATCGGGGACAGATACGAAATACTGGAAAAGATTGGCACGGGCGGAATGTCGGATGTCTACAAGGCAAAGGATCACAAGCTGAACCGGTTTGTGGCCGCAAAGGTGCTGAAACAGGAGTTCAGCGAGAACGCTAATTTTGTGTCCAAGTTCAGAATCGAAGCCCAGGCGGCAGCAGGCCTGATGCATCCCAACATCGTAAATGTGTATGATGTGGGGGAGGAAGACGGGATCTATTTTATTGTGATGGAGCTGGTGGAGGGGATCACCCTCAAAAAATATATTGAGAAAAAAGCCCGGCTTTCCGTGAAGGAGGCGGTCAGTATCGCCATTCAGGTCAGTATGGGAATCGAGTCGGCGCATAACAACCATATCATACACAGGGATATCAAGCCCCAGAACATTATTATTTCCAAAGAGGGAAAGGTGAAGGTTACGGATTTCGGGATTGCAAAGGCCGCAACCAGCAACACCATAACCTCCAATGTGATGGGTTCCGTGCATTATACGTCGCCGGAGCAGGCAAGGGGAGGCTACTCGGATGAGAAGAGCGATATCTACTCACTCGGCGTTACCATGTTCGAGATGCTCACCGGACGGGTGCCCTTTAACGGCGAGACCACCGTTGCCATCGCAATCAAGCACATTCAGGAGGAGATGCCCTCCCCGAGAGATTATGTTTCCGAGATTCCGGTCAGTGTGGAGCAGATTGTCTTTAAGTGCTGTCAGAAGAGTCCGGACCGGCGGTATCAGTCCATGGCAGAGCTGATTGTGGATCTGAAAAGATCGCTGATGACGCCGGACGAGGATTTCGTGAAGGTGGTGGATTCGGAGGAGGAAGCCTCCACTCGGACCATTACGGACAGGGAAATGGTGCAGATCAAGCGGCAGTCTGAACACCGGGATTCCATGGAGGAAGCGATGCACCTGCGCAGGGAAAAGGATGTAAAGAGAAACGCAGGCAGGAAATACGTGATGGTGGAGGAAGAAGACGAGGAGGACGAGGAAGAGGACGAGGAGTATTACGAGTATTATGAGGAAGACGAGGAGGACGAGGAAGAGGAAGAAAATTATGATTCCGGGATGGAGCGTCTGACCACGATTCTCGCCGTCCTTGCCGCCGTTTTAATCGGCTGTGTCGTGCTCTTTCTGGTGGGCCGCGCCTTCGGACTTTTTGAATTCGGTCTTCCTGCAGAAAAGGAGGAGACCACCCAGGAGGAGGAAAAAAAGCCGGATGTGGCAATGATCGACGTGGTGGGTAAAAATATTGACGAGGTCAAGGTTTCCCTGCTGGAAATCAACCTGACTCCGGAGATCGAATACGAGGAAAGCACGGAATATGAACAGGGAATCGTAATGAACGCCAGCGTAAGTTCGGGCACAATGGTGGAGGAAGGGACCAATATCGTCCTCACGGTCAGCGCCGGTTCCGAGGGCGTTGAGGTGCCTGACGTGGTGGGGGCGACCAAGGCGGAGGCCGTATCCGGCCTGGAACAGAAGGGGTTTGTGGTGAACGAGACGGAAGGTTTCGACCCGTATATCCGGGAGGGAAGCATTATCACCCAGTCGCCGGAGGCCGGGACCAAGGCCCCGGCCGGGACAACGGTCACCATACGTGTCAGCAAAGGGAAGGAGATCGCCAAGATTCCGGTGCCGGACATCATGAGGGTTGACGAGATGGAGGCCACTACACGTCTGATTGAGTCGGGATTGGAACCGGGAGTGGTTACCGAGGTAAACCATGAGGATGCGGCGCTTGCCGGACTTGTGTGTTACCAGAGCTACTCGGTGGGGGCTTATGTGGAACCCGGAACCGTGGTGGATTTTCATATCAGTATCGGGCCGGCCCAGGCGACTTACCGTTTTGCGGACAGCATACCGGCGCCTACCCAGGAGGAGGATCCCGGCTATAAGCCAGGCACTCTTGTGACAGTCACGGTGACGGCGGATGACGGCACACAGCTTTTAAGCACCCAGGTTTCCGATTTCCCGATTCCCCAGCAGAATATCACAGGAATCAAATCCGCATCCGGCTCCATTCTTCTCCAATATCAGAATCAGACGGAAGCGACAAGTATTACGAATGATGACGGCTCAGTAACTACCATGGAAGGATCTGTTGAGAGTAAAGAGGTTCGCAGGGTAGTTAATTTTGTGCAGGAATAGAGGGGTGTCCGAAGAGCGATGCAGGGAAAGATCATAAAAGGAATCGCAGGCTTTTACTATGTGCACACCGGGGAAGGGCTTGTGGAGTGCAGAGCAAAGGGGATTTTCAGGAAGGAACAGCGAAAGCCCCTGGTTGGCGATCAGGTGGAGATCAGCCGGATAGAGGGTGGCGGGGAGGATGGAAAGCTTCTTGGCAATATCACGGAGATTCTTCCAAGACGCAACCAGCTGATCCGTCCGGCAGTGGCTAATGTGGATCAGGCGCTTGTGATTTTTGCCATCACAAAGCCAGCTCCCAATTATAATCTGCTGGACCGCTTTCTGGTTACCATGGAAAAGCAGGACATTCCCTGTGTGATTTGCTTTAATAAGAAAGACATTGCCACGCAAAAGGAGAGGGAAGAGCTCTGCAGAGCCTATGGGGACAGCGGCTATCAGATGATTTTTGTTAGTGCGGCGAAGCGGCAGGGGCTTTCCGAGATTAAGGACTGTCTTCGGAGCAAGACCACGGTGGTGGCAGGCCCCAGCGGCGTGGGCAAATCCACCGTTGTCAACTGGCTCTGTCCCGAGGCCGGAATGCAGACCGGAGAGATCAGCCGCAAAATAGAGAGGGGAAAGCATACCACAAGGCATGCCCAGCTCTTTGCGCTGGATCCGGATACCTTTATCTGCGATACTCCGGGGTTTACCTCCCTGAGCCTCGGGGATATAGAGAAGGAGGAACTGCAGAATTTTTATCCGGAATTTTTAAGATATGAGAAGGAATGCCGGTTCAAGGGCTGTTCCCACGTAAGCGAGCCGGTGTGCGGGGTAAGACAGGCTCTCGGACAGGGAGATATCAGCCGGATCCGCTATGAGAATTATGTGCTTTTGTACGAGGAGCTGAAAAACCGAAGGAAATATTAGAAATAAAACTTTAAGGAGGATATATAGAAAATTGATTTCACCTTCCCGGTTTCTTATATCAAAAGAGCCAGAACTTTGTAACAACCTGCGGAGTCAGCATGGGAAATATGCCAAAGTACCTGCCTGAAATCTGTGGGCAGAAGACCTTCACTTATATGGGCTGCGGAGAAGTTGTCATGCCGGAGAATTATATCGCAATGTTCAATGCCCCGGAAAGGGTGGAAGCTGCCAAAATCATAAAAAATGCTGATGTGTTGATAAAGTATATCGTTGGATACCAATGTCCGCTGTAATATGCGTGAATACTGAAAAAATGCACATGGATATCGGGAAAAACCAAAAAGAAATAAGCAGTCCATAGATAAGGGAGAAACACAGATATGCTGAATGGGATTATTGAGATTGACGTCCATGGAAAGAATGTTGAAGCGGCAATTGAAGAAATAAGAAAATGCCTGGATAATGCCAAGCCAGGCGTATACCGCATCCGTATTATCCATGGATATCATGGCGGCATAAGAATCCGGGATGGCATCCGGGATGAATTCAGCTATGGCAGGGAGCCTAAAGTAAAGCGGATCACAATGGGGAATAATCAGGGGATTACGGAACTTGTATTGCGGGAATTTTAAAAGGAGCAGTATTTATTCCTGCGAGCAACGAGCCAAGTGGCTGCTTGCAGACATTTGGCGACTGCCGCAAGGGTCAAATACCCCGCTGCTCTGCAGCGGGGTATTTGATTAAAGAAGAGACAGCGTTACTGCAAAGTAAATTTTGGGAGATATGTCTATGAAAAACATACTTATTGTACAGGGCGGCGGCAGGCCAAAAGGGAATACCGTCCAGCTTGTGGAACACTTTATCAAAGGCGCAGAAGAGGCAGGGCATAAGACAGAACCGGCAACTTTTTCCGGACGTTTGAACAGGCGGCTTCTTATTATCAATTTACGCTGGTCAATTACATAGGCTTCCATGATAAAGGGATGCTCCTTGCCGGAGGCTGCGGCGATACCAATGGGAAACCGCAGATTGATAAAACAGACTATTTAAGACAGGCGTATGAATTTGGAAAGAAAATTTATTTAGGTTGACAGCAATAATAGAAAATGCTGTTTGTAATTGTGAGATATAGCGCTGTCTGAAACAAAATGAATTAGAAAAGGTGTTTATATGAAAAATCCATGGGAAGAGATTTCTTTATCTGATTATGAAAATCATATGAAACTAGGTTCTGTTATGCAGTTACAGGCTATGAATGAAATGATGAAAGGCCAATTTAACGATTACCCTGTTTCCAGCGTGATTGTATTGGGAGTTGCAGGCGGCAATGGCCTTGAACATATCCAAAAAGAAAGATTAAAAAAAGTATACGGGGTAGATATTAATTCTTCTTACCTTAGAGAAGTGGCTCGAAGATACCCGGATTTAAATGGAGTTTTGGAGTGCTTATGCATTGACTTGGCTGATGAAGTCCGAAAGCTGCCAGAGGCGGATATGGTCATTGCGAACCTGCTCATTGAATATGTAGGCTATGAATGTTTTAAGAGGGCAGTCTGGCAAATAAATCCGCAGTATGTTTCCTGTATCATTCAAATTAATATGGGAGATAGCTGGGTATCAGATTCACCTTATCTGCATGTGTTTGATGGATTGGAACAGATACACCATCAGGTGGGAGAACAGGAATTGAAAACAGTAATGCTTGAAATTAATTACCATTCTATAAAAAGGTTGGAACATATGCTGCCTAATGGAAAAAAATTGGTGCAGATAGATTTTAGGAGATAGGGGCACTTTATGGAGATCTGGATGAAAAAGGTGTAATGAAACAGGGACAACTAAGACATTTTTCAATGTGTTGTCTACTAATGCGCTAAGGTCAAAATTCGGATTTTTTGCTTCTTCAATCGCAACATTCTGCGTGATAAGCCCAAGAATAGGTGAGAGAGCCATTCCTATAATGCCGATCAATAGAATATGATACCGCTTTATCTTTTGTAATTCTGTTAAGACAATTGATAACATATAAAACTTTCTGTTATGCTTCCTGTTTTTTCAAAACCCGTGTAACCAATATAATACATACAATCGCTTTCGCAATCAGTATCGCAAATATGACAGGTGTTGATACAAAGTACGGGCTTAGACGATTGTAAAAGTCTGTCATAATCTTCCCTTCTGGCACCTTAAACTGATACAGCCATCGAAAGACGGACTTATTGCACCAGACCACAAGGATAATACATGGCAGAGCTGCCGCCCAAAGTAAGCAAGTGTGATATGCTTGCACTGCTTGCTGTTAGTGCGCTTCCCTAGAATTGCGTAATAGTAGAGACTGCGTATTCCTAATTTCTTCTGTAAAATTATGTACTTGACAGAAGGACGACATAATGTTATATTTTAATTGTCAACACTGTGTTATACAACGAGGAGGGATAAATCATGTTACATCAATTATCCGATGCTGAACTTGAAATTATGAAAATCGTATGGGGAAACCCGGAGGATGTGACGCTGTTTCCCTATATCATGGATGGGCTGGCTGCCAGGGGCAAGCCGTGTCAAAAGAATACCTTAATTGTACTCCTGTCGCGGCTGATGAACAAAGGATTTTTGAGTGCCAAGAAAATTGGACGCCGCAACGAATATACCACGCTTGTTTCGGAGACGGAATACCAGACAGCGCAGACAAAAAATTTCCTGGATAAGATTTATGAGGGCAGCGCAAAGGGGCTGGTTTCCAATCTGATTATGGGCGACCTTCTGGCAGACGAGGAATACGAGGAATTGAAAAGGCTGCTGGAGAAAGGAAAAGG
>CAJTVN010000027.1 GCA_910579685.1 uncultured Lachnospiraceae bacterium
AGCCAGCGTGGAATCATTTGTAAACAGCCGGAAGATATCCGGCGCGTGGAACGAGACGGTGTTCGGCATGAACATAAGGCTTTTTGACCGTTACTGCGCCGAACATTACCCCGGTGAGGCTCTCCGGCAGGAAATGGTGGATATATGGTGTGCCAGGCGGAAAACAGAAAATGTGAATTCCTGTTACACCCGGACGCTGGTCATCCGCCTTTTCATCGGGTATCTCCGCAAATGCGGGCAAACGGATGTCCTCGCGCCGCCAGCGCTGAAACAGAATAAAAAACGACGAATCCCCCATGCGTTCAGCTATGAAGAACTGGAACGGTTTTTCCATGAATGCGACAGGATCATCCCCTGGCTGGAGGATGGCATGAACATCATACAGATCAGCTTTCTCCTTGGTCATGCAAGCCTGGATACAACCATGCGGTATCTGTATATAACAACGGATGATAAACGGAAAGCACTGGCTACACTGGAAGGTGAAAAGGAAAAGAATGTCACAAAAAAATGGAAAGACAGCAGTGGCTCATCGGCCGATTTCTGCGGACTGAAACACTGAAATCATCAAAATAAAATCCAAACTTTTTTGCAGTAAAAAGCCGGATTTGTAATCTTTTTTGCAAAAAGTTTGGATTTCTCCTAAGTTTGGATTTATGAGACTATGAATGAGAACGGAAAACAGATTGTTGCCATTGACGGCAGCAAGGAACACGGCGCCCATATTATATCCAAAAAAGGGCTGTGCCCGGAAGGCATGTTTGTCCGTCAGGGTTATTCCCCTGTCCCGGCTACCAACACAGCCATCCGGCGTATGATAAAGGAAACAGACGGCGGCTATTTTGAAGAAATGCGGTCTCTGGAACAGGACTTGTCCTTTGAGGCAGCGCAAAAGGAATTTTCCGAAAGAAATATCCTGTTGGGAGAGGCGCAGATGAAAACCTTAGGCATTATAACCCATGACGGTGTTTATACAAATTTAGGGTTACCGCTGTCAGGGAGGCACTTTTGAATCTTTCTGATCATACCAGGGAATTTCGTTACAGATCATTTTTCTCATCACAGCTTCTCCCCATCCTGGTTTCTTTAAGCATTTTGTTCGTTCTAAGTCCTCAGCATACGGCGAACCTGATACAGACGGGGCAGGGCATAGGCAAAAAAACCTGCATAGGCCTGACAGTAGTAATTCTTTCCCGGCGCCGCCCCCTGTGCCAGACGCTCCCGGCGGCAGCCATTGCGGCACAGCGGATACCACCGGCAAATCTGACATTCCTGCGGGACGACCTGCGAATTTTCTATAAACCGAAGGCTTCGCCTGGCCTGATCCAGCTCCTGCCAGGAATGACAAAGAACATTACCCAGCCGGTACTCGTCCAGCCCATAGAAGTCGCAGGGGTACACACTTCCGTCCGCCTCCACAAGGTACTGCAGCCCGCAGCATCCCCGCATGGAACATTGCTCTGGAGCATGTCCGTCCAGCATCCATACCAGATTGTCAAAATAGCGGACCGACCAGTACCTCCCATTTGCCAGTTCCTGATACCACAGGTCAAAAAGAGTCTTCAAAAACTCCTCATACTGTTTCGGGGAGAGGGAATACTCCTGCTGCCCCCGTTTCCCTTCCAGAGGATCCAGACAGGGGATATACTGCTGGAAACAAAATCCATTCCCGCACAGGTTGGAGAAAACGCTCCTTACATGCCCGGCAAGATACCCGGTCACCACAGTCAGGACATTATAGCTGACCCCGGCCCCGTCCAAAAGCCGGGCCGCTCCAAGAACCTGCTCGTAAGTACCCTCCCCGGCCCTGTCCCTCCGGAAACGGTCATGACATTTTCGGCTGCCGTCCAGGGAGAGCCCTACCAGGAAATCATTTTCCTTAAAAAAGCGGCACCACGCTTCATCCAGCAAGATCCCGTTGGTCTGGAGTGCATACTGAACCGTAAGGCCGCAGGGAATTGTCGCCTGTGCGTAAGAGACAAAGTCCCGGTAGAAGTCCAGCCCGGCCAGGGTTGGCTCGCCGCCCTGAAACAGGAAGGCCACCATACCCTGCGCCGCCCCTGCCGCCCTGTCGATCAAAGCATGGCTCACTGCCCGGGACATCATGCCATAGTCCGAAATGGTGCGGCTTTTCGCCTCGTCCGCATAAAAACAGTAATCACAGTGTAGGTTACAGGCGCATGACGCCGGTTTCAGCAGGATACTCAAAGACGGCATAAAGCCCTCCTCTCCCTGAATCGGGAAGTGTCAGTCCGTGATAACGGGCTGCGCTTCCTCCGTTTTTCGAATCCAGTCCAGGAGACGCTCCCGCAGATGCGCCTTCACCCCGGCATAAGCGGGATCCGCCACCACATTGTTCAGCTGATAAGGATCTCTCTCCATATCGTAGAGGAAATCGTCCGCATACCGGTCCGCAGCAGCGGCGGCGCCGCCGTCAATGCCGGGGGCATAGACTGAATAGGTGTAACGCTGCGTGCGGATGCAGCGGCCCACCCGGCTCTCGGAAATCTGTGCAAAGATCTCATTGGGTCTGCCATCGTCTTTTTTCTCCACCACGTCGAGAAGGTTTTCCCCGATCATCGCATCGCCCACGTCCACTCCCGCCAAAGCCAGAATCGTCTTTGGCAGGCTTGCTGTGCTCACCAGCTCGTCCACCGCCACGCCGCCCCGGTACGGACCTCCCGCAATCACCAGAGGCACATGGAGACATGCGTCATGACAGGAACGCTTGTAATCATCCCCGCCGCACAGATGGGCGTCACGGTTGCGGGTCATAAAGTGGGAACCGTGATCCGAAGCGAAGATAATCACCGTATTCTCATACAGTCCCTTTTCCTTCAGCTTTGCCACCAGCCTTCCCAGATTCTCATCCAGGCTGGCGCACTGCCCCAGGTAGTCCGGATATTCCCGGGCGGCATTGCCGCCCAGGGCTTTCAGATCCTGCGGCAGGACAAAGCGTTCAAACCTCTCCTTAGAGCCCTCCGGCCCTTCGTAGTGCCCGCGGTCGTTCTGATGATGCGGCTCAATCTGGGAAACGGTCATAAAGAAGGGTTTTTTCCCGTCATAGCCGTCCAGAAATTCCAGAGCCATATCATTAATACAGTCCGCCCGGTAGCCCTTAAAGTCAATACGCCGGTTATTTTCGTCAAAAACATAGCCGTCATAGCCGTGGGAGGTAAACTCCAGCACGTCTGCGGCCCGCCAGAATCCGGTGTAGCCCCCGCGCAGCTCTCTCGGAATGGCGCTGATCGTGTGATCGATTGCCGGAGGCTGATCCATCTCCCCGTCGCTGGCCAGATGCCATTTGCCGACATAGGCGGTTTCATATCCCGCCTCCCCGAGATAGTCGGCCAGGGTCTTGACATCTGATGGCAGCATAATATTGTTGCGGAAGCACCCCGTTTCCGTGGGATACTTACCCGTCTGAAACAGGGCGCGGCAGGGGCCGCACACGGGCTGCGGGGTAAATGCGTTGTCAAACTTCACCCCCTCCCTGGCAAGCTGATCCAGGTTGGGCGTAATGTCCAGGGGTTGTCCGAAACAGCCGCAGGTATCCCAGCGCTGCTGGTCGGTAAAATAAAAAATAATATTATCAGGCAATTTCATTCCTCCTTGTATTACCAGATTTGTTTTTCAGACGCCTCCCTTGACGCAAAGGGCCCCGGAATGGTGCTTACGCCTCTGTGCTCACCCAGATAATCCCTATCAAACGTGATTGCGGTTCCATCCGGATTTTCGTACCGCTCCTCCGGTTCAAAAGCGCATCCCAAAATATCGCTGTTAATGATGCCGTCTTTGAAACCGTTCAGGAAATCATAGACATTCGTCTCCAGCCGGTATCCGTCCTTTGATTCCACAAGCCTTACGAACACTTCGTTTTCCCCATCCACAAGCCGGTTCTCCTCGTTTTTGCAGGATCTCGCACCGTTAAAATAGGCGTTTCCCTTAACCCAGACAGGAAGGTGTGAAAAATGGTATTGCTCAAGCTTGCCCATATCCGCAGGCTTGTCCATCTCAAACCATTTGATCCACTCATCGTAGGTGGGATATTCGTCAAACACTTCCGTTCCCACCACCTGGTTGTCTTTTGCCTCCTTTGCAGGCCAATTCTGAATGAAGATATTGTTATAAAAGCGGTCGTCCCCGTGAAGAATTGACATAAATCCTGCCACTTCGGTGCGGTGAGGAATATGGTAAGGCGTGTACCGGGGTTGGTTTACCCCCTTCACATTCATGTCCGTCCCTCCTCCAACTGCCGTAAAGGAGCCCAGGATCAGATTGTGCACGCAGGCAATCCCCTGGGTGGCAATGCGTACGGCCGCCTTGGAGAGCATGATGTTATTGTCAATCAGCGTCGGGCCGTGTCCCACCTCCACAAAGATATCCTGACTCATCATGGCTCCCGGCGCCATAGGGATACTCTCATTCGGCGCATGGTTGTCATGCAGGAGATTCTGCGTAATCCGGGTTCCCTGGGCCTGCCAGTCACACCAGATTCCCATGGTGGAATGATGGATGTGATTGCGGCGGAAGATCACGTCAATTGCCGCATGGAATTTGATTCCCGAGATCTCCGCACCTCCCAACTGCTGCATATTGTTGATATGGTGGATGTGATTGTCCTCGATAATGCTGAACACACAGCCCATGCGTCCCACAATACCGGCCTGCTCGCAGTGATGGATATGGCACCTGCGGACAATATGGCTTCCCACCTTTTCCTTCAGCCAGCCATGATACTGTCCTCGGCATACGGCGTCTCGTTCCATCTGGGTGGGGCTCTTCACATGATTGCGGGTAAAATAATGGTCATTTTCGGGATCATAATATTTCCCCAGCGAGATACCGCAACACTTGCTGTTGCTGATCTCACAATCCTCTATAATCCACCCTTTCGACCAGTGAGGGCCGATCATTCCATCCTGGTAAGCCGCAGGAGGCGCCCAGGTGGTTGCCGCTTTACTGACCCGGAATCCAGAGAAGGTTATATATCCGACTCCTGTTTTCGATGGCATAAAGCAGTTGCGGCGCACATTGATCTCTACATTCTCCTTGTTGGGATCCATTCCCTGGAAATTTCCGTAAATGACAGTCTCGCTCCCATCCTGTTCTGTATACCATTTGTAGGTGGAATATTCCGGTTCCCAGGAATACGGATATACTTCCCCATTAATGCACTCCTCCAAAGTTTCCGTCTCGTAGAGCTGTCGGTCGTTGAGATAAACGGCCCCGGTATGTCTCACCACCGGTGCGAAATACCAGTCTCCTCCAACAAATGTGGTGTAGGGATTGTAATCGCCGAACACACCGTTGTCCACACGGCACACCCAAACGTTATCCCGATACTTCTCCCAGGATTTGATCTCCTCGGCTCCTGTGATCACCGCTCCCAGCGGTACCTCGCTCCGGTAAACGATGCGCCGGTCCTCACTGCCCGGGTTTTGCGGATCCACATATTCCCGGTAAATACCTGGCGCTACCACCACCTGATCCCCAGCCTTTGCCACCTCAGCCGCCGCACCAATATGCTTAAAAGGCATTTCCCTGGTACCGTTTCCGTCCCTTGGCGCCGCCGCATTCACATAAATTGTCATAAACTGACCCTCCTTCTATATCGTTTCATTTGGTCTCTATTATACACTCTGTTTGTTGCACGTGCATCTCCTATTTTCAAATACCCTTTACATTTCGGAAGGAATTTATTAAAATAGTTAGAAATAACTCTTGACCGGAGGAATCTGTTATGAAATATAACCTGGAAGATCTGTTGCACACAATAATTGACAAATACCTGTTTCAAATCGGTATGCTTGTAGTCTTTGCAAGCTCCCTGATCATACGCTTCCATTGACCGCCTTTCTGTATGTGACCTATGACCTGCTAAAGAGCCTGAAAGAACCGGTCACCCCTGAACCACCCGGAGCCCTTTCCCGTCACACAGACAGGTAACGGTTCCATTCTCCGTAAAATAGACCTCCGTTCCCAGCCTCTCCAGCATTCGGCAGATCTCATCATCTGCCGGTTTTTCTTTAGAGCTTGTAATGACCGCCACGTCCGGACGGACAGCTTCCAGAAACTCCAGTGAATTTTTCTCCTTCCTTCCATGGTGCGGCACCTTCAGCACGTCATGGGAAAGAGGAAATTCCTCCTGCTCTAGCAGCTCCCACAGCCTCTCCCTCTCACAGTCTGCGGCGAACAAAAAGCTCTTCTTACCGCAGGCCATACGGATCACCAGGGAAAAATCGTTGTCCTCCTCCTCGTAGCTCTTCTTCTGAGGCGGATAGACCAGAAAATCCACTCCGTCCAAAGACAGCTCCATGGTGTTCGTGACCGAAATCACAGGCACCTCTCTCTCGCGCGCAGCCTCCACATATTCTCTGTACTGAGCGCTGTCAGACTCATAATCGGGCTGGAGAACGGACCGTGTTTCCACCCTGCGCAAAATCCAGTCGGCCCCTCCCACATGATCTTTGTCAAAATGGGTGATCACCAGATAATCCAGGCTCGAAATTTCCTGCTTTTCCATATAATCCAGGATGATTTCCTTTGTATCGTCATAGCCGGAATCGATCAGCACCGCATGGCTTGCCGTTTCCACCAGAATGGCGTCCCCTTTTCCCACATCAAAAAAAGTCACCCGAACCCCGGAATCGTCCGGCTGTTTTTCCGGTTTCCCGGCAAAGCAGGCGACTGTCAAGAACATGAAAAAAGCGAATATAAGCACGCAAAATCCGGACAATATTTTCTGAACTTTCAAAATACAAAATTCCTTTCTGGCAAACGAAACTTTCTATATTTTGTACACTTTGACTCCATATTTCTCCAATGTCACGCCGCCCTCTTCCCTTTTCCCGCAAAGAATCTCCTCCATCCTCTCCTTTGTCAGGATCACCGCATGGGGATAATGGTGTTCCAGCACCTGATGCGGGTTTGTGGAATTGCTCAGGGTCTTTCTCGGCACGTAAATCTCCCCAAAACAAGTATAAGTCTGATTCCAGAAAACCGTGCCCCAGGCGTCATTCAACGCATCAATGGAACCATACTTTTCCTTCAGAAAATTCCGGAAAGCAACCGTGTCGCTCTCAGAATCAAATACCCCGCTGCTCTGCAGCGGGGTATTTGACCCTTGCGGCAGTCGCCAAATGTCTGCAAGCAGCCACTTGGCTCGTTGCTCGCAGGAATAAAACTCATCTATCTCACAGTTTAACTCGTTATCGATCTGCCAGCCTATAATGCTGGGATGCGGCCCGTAATGGGCAGCCGACTTTTCCACAATTTTTTTACAAAAGTTCAGGTAGACGGGAGAGTTATAATTATAATGCCGCCTTGCCCCGTGACGATAAGGCACTCCGTCCATATTGCAGTTGAGCACTTCCGGATACCTGTTCGTAAGCCAGGCTGGCGGCGTGGCGGTGGGCGTACAAAATATCAACTTCATATCCGTTTCTGCCACAATCTCTCATGCCATATAATCTCCATTATAACTCACAAGCACGGCGCTTTCCACCCCCGGCAGCGCCGCAATCTGATTGACAAATTCCGAATCATCCCCCTTAAGGCGTACCTCAAGGGTCATCTCAATTCCATTTTTGGACACAGTTTTTGACTTTAACACCTGCTTTTTCACATATTTCCTTACCTGCTCGAGAGCCTGCCCTTCCGCCTCTCCATCTGTACAGTTCAGGATCATAATATAGGGCTGGTCAGTGGTCTTCCTGTTTACAAATACCCACAGCACCATTCCCACAAACACAGACCCGAACACCGCAAGGGGAATCATTCCCGCACCCAGCACAATGCCCACGGCGATGGCCCAAAACAAAAAGGCGATATCCATCGGTTCCTTGATGGCTGTCCGGAAGCGGACGATGGACAACGCTCCCACCATGCCCAGAGACAAAACCACGTTAGATGTCACCGCCAGAATTACCAGGGTAGTAATCATAGCCATAGCCATCAGGGACAGCCCAAAGCCGGAGGAATACATCACACCGTTATATGTCTTTTTGTATACCCACAAAATGAATAGTCCCAAAGCAAAAGCAATGCCCATGGCAATAATAAAATCCAGAACGGCAAAGTCTGCTGCCTCCTCCAAAAAAGATGATTTGAATACATCTCTGAATGTCATTTCCCTCCTCCTTTCGATTAACCGTACATTCTGCAGACCGCATATTTGCTGAAAGCGCAGGACTGCCTTCCCGGAACTCTCACCGCCCTTTCCATAATTTCCGGCAGAAAGGCGTCGTACTTCACCTCCAGAATCAGGTTTTCCTGTGCGGGAACCGTGGGAAATGGTTCAGCAAAAAGACTGTTATGGTACAGCCCTGTTCTTATATGACTGTCAAAGGTAACCCTCACATTTCCCGGCCCGTATACATAAGCCTCCCTCTCGTAATCCACGATCACTCTCGGCCGCAGGAGCTGGAAACGCATCTTCGCATACAGTTCCTGCAAAAGAGGCGTTTGGGACGAGGAAAGAAAAGCATAATCCCCCCTGCAGATTCGCATGACCTCCTCTCTTGTCAGCTTCGCCGACTGTTTCTCACACAGCCCGCGCAGTTTGCTTTTCTTTTCCAGCCTGATATAATCCGTATTTTCATTGTAATAACGGATCCGAAATTTTTCCCTCCGGTCCACCCCGTCGATCTTTTCCCGGAGCGCCCTGTCCGAGAAATTGTCAAAATAGAGGCTGTGTATCAAATATTTTCCATCCACTCCGGCATGGCTGTCAGGCCTTGCCAGCATCCGCAGCCTGCTTCTTATGACCAGATAATCCTCGTAATTAATCTGGTGCTTGTACTCGTGCCGCATGTTCCCTTCCTTTCTCTGCCACATGCAGAATGCGCACCCACCAGGCACAGAAAAAACAAGGGTGTGCCGGAACCCCGGAACACCCTGCGTATCTACCGCCTTTACATCCGCTCCGGAGCCGAGAACCCCAGAACATCAATGCAGGTCTCAAGCACGTCCCTTGTGAGCACAAGAAGGGCAATCCATCCCGCCTTTTTCTCCCCGTCCTTCTCCGTGAGAATCTTTGTCTCATGATAAAAACGGTTGAACGCATTTGCCAGATCATAAATGTAAGCGCATACTTTATGAGGCGCCGATTCTTCGCAGGCCGCCTCCATCATGGCATTAAACTTCGCTATCTCTAGCATCAGCCCCTTCTCCGATTCACTTCCGGCCTCAAGCAAAGCCAGTGACTTGTCGATAACTCCTCCCCGCTCCGCATATTTGCTGAGAATAGACTTAATCCGAACAATGGTGTACAGGATATATGGCCCGGTATCTCCCTCGAAGGAAGTAAACTTATCGATATCAAAGATATAATCCTTGGATGCCTGGTTTGACAGATCGCCGTATTTGATAGCGGACAGGGCCACCGTCTTTGCGGTTTCCTGCGCCTCCCTGCTGGAAATCTCCCGGTTGTCCGTGATCTTGCGGTACATCTCCTCATTGATCTCCGCAATCAGGGTTTCCAGGCGCATAACGCCGCCATCCCTGGTCTTAAAAGGCTTTCCGTCCCTTCCGTTCACGGTTCCAAAGCCGATGTGGAGAAGCTCTGTCTCGGGCTCCACCAGCCCGGTCTTCCTGGCACAGCGGAACACCTGCTCAAAATAGAGCTCCTGGCGCTTATCGGTCAGATAGATCAATTTATCGGGATGATAGCTGCGCATCCGCTCGAGAATTGTCGCAAGATCCGAGGTATTGTAAAGGGAAGCCCCGTCCGATTTCAAAATCATACAGGGCGGGATCTCTTTTACGTCCGTCTCCTCCTTCACGTCCACCACAAGAGCGCCATCGCTCAGATGCGCGTATCCCTTTGCCTTCATGTCCTCCACCATGGCGGGAATCATGTCGTGCACGTCGGATTCCCCCTTCCAGAGATCAAACTCTACCTGCAGATTGTCGTAATTTTTTTTCAGATCCGGAAGGGACACATCCATAATATGACGCCACAGGGCTCGATACCCCTTTACGCCGTTCTGCATCTTAAGGGTGGCGTAAAGCGCCCTTTCCTTATAGGCGGGATCTTCCTTGGACTTGCCGCTTGCCGTGGGATAGATCTCTTCCAGCTCCGTGATGGTAAAGGGCGGCTCCTTCGGGTACTCCCCCTCATAGGAGTCGTCAAAATAGACAAGCTCCGGCCTCCTCTCCTGCAGCTCCGTAATGACCAGACCCATCTGCAGCCCCCAGTCTCCCAGATGGATATCGCCGATGACGTCGTGGCCCGCATATCTTGCAATCCGCTTGATGCTCTCCCCTATGATTGCGGAGCGCAGATGTCCCACATGCAGAGGCTTCGCCACATTGGGCCCGCCGTAATCTATGATAATCTTTTTGGGGTTTTGGGGCATCTCAAGGCCGAATTTAGGGCTCTGACGCATCCGGTTCAGATACTCCGCCAGCACGTCCTCCTTCACTTTCAGATTCAAAAAGCCCGGGGCAACAGCCGTCACGCTGGAAAAGACACGGCTCTCCCCGCATTTTTCCGCCACCTCTTCCGCTATTTTAACGGGCGCTTTCCTGTAACGCTTTGCTCCGGCCATGGCGCCGTTGCACTGATATTCACAGAGGTCCGGACGATTGGAGAGCGTCACTTTGCCAAGCTCTCTGTCGTATCCTGCCGCCTCAAAAGCCTGTTGCATTTCTTCTGAAATCAAATCAAGAAACTTTTCCATTCCTTTTCTCCTTCCGCCTGTTTTGTGCCGTTTCCGTACCAGTGAATTCTATCCTACCATTATATTTGTTTTTCTGCAAGATTTCTCTGGCACAATTCCGCTCTTTCCCTTCCCTGTGTGTACCTCTGCTCTTTAGAATACACACAGCCGCAGTAATCCTGCCGGTAAAGACCGTATTTGGCGGACAGCTCGATGGATCTCTTGTATCCGTCCTTTTTCTTGAAATCCGATGGCAGAAAGAAGATTCCAAACTCCTTCCCTAGCCGCTGCCCGATTTCGTTGATTTTAGCCGCATTTTTCAGGGGGCTGATGGTCAGCGTGGTAGTAAAATAATCCGCCTCTGCCTCTTTTGCCAAACGCGCAGTTTCCCGAAGCCGCAGTTCAAAACAGACCTGGCATCTCTGTCCGCCCTCCCTGCATTCCTCCAGCCCCTTCACACACGCAAAAAAACGCTCCCTCTCATAGACTCCCTCCACGATTTCTATCGGAAAAGCCTCCCCGGAAGGCTCCCGGTTCATCTCCCCGATCAGCCTGATCTGCTCCGATACCCGCCTCCTGTATTCTTCCTCCTGTGTGATATTGGGATTATAGTAAAACACCGTGATCCGGAAAAAACTCCTTAAGTATTCCAGCACATAGCTGCTGCAGGGTGCGCAGCAGCTGTGCAAGAACAGGTGTTTTCCCCGGTTATTTGGATTTTCCAGAATCTTGTCAAGCTCTTTCGAATAATTAACCGTCATAACTTCCCCCATTTACGAAATGATGCCTCTTTTGGTTCCCGCCTCCTTAAACCTGCCTTTTGAGAGGACTCTCTCGGTAAATAATATCATCCCTTCCAGGGCCGTTAGATACCATAGTAATCGGGAATCCGATCTGTTCCTCGATAAACTCCACATATCTCCTGCAGTTTTCCGGAAGATCCTCATATCTGCGGATGCCCCGGATCTCCTGCTTCCAGCCCGGAAGGGCGGTGAGTACAGGCTTCGCCTTCTCCAGCCTGTGCGTCACCGGGAAGTCCGTTGTCACCTCTCCGTCAATTTCATAGCCTGTACACACGAAAATCTCATCCAGATAACCCAGAACATCCAGCACGGTAAAAGCCACATCCGTAGTTCCCTGCAGGCGGCAGCCGTACCTGGAGGCCACACAGTCAAACCACCCCATACGTCTGGGACGCCCCGTGGTAGCGCCGAACTCTCCGCCGTCGCCTCCCCGGCGTCTGAGCTCATCCGCCTCCTTGCCAAAAATTTCGGAGACAAAGGCGCCCGCTCCCACCGCAGAGGAATATGCTTTGCACACGGTAATGATCTGACGGATCTCATAGGGAGGGATTCCTGCCCCGATGGCGCCGTAGGCTGCCAGCGTGGAGGACGAGGTGACCATTGGATAGATACCATGGTCTGTGTCCTTGAGCGTTCCCAGCTGTCCCTCCAGAAGAATGGTCTTGTTCTCCTTCATCGCCCTCTCCAGATACAGGGATACGTCGCAGACATAAGGCTCCACCATTTCCCTGTATTCGTGAAGTGTTTTGAACAACTCCCCGGGGGCGATCAGCGGCTTGTGATAGAGATGCTCCAGAATTACATTTTTCTGCTCACAGACTCTCTCCACCTTTTCCCAAAGCAGCTTTTCGTCAAACAGTTCGCTTACCTGGAAACCGATCTTTGCATACTTATCTGAATAAAAAGGCGCAATGCCTGATTTGGTAGAACCAAAAGATTTTCCTCCAAGCCTTTCCTCCTCGTACTGGTCAAGCAAGATGTGATAAGGCATCACCATCTGCGCCCTGTCCGAGACAAGAATCCTGGGGGTAGGCACATTCCTGTCCGTGATGGATTTTAACTCCTCAAACAATAAGGGAATATTCAGCGCAACACCATTGCCTATAATGCTTGTGGTATGGCCGTAAAATACACCGGATGGCAGTGTATGGAGTGCGAACTTTCCATAATCGTTTACGATCGTATGTCCTGCGTTTGCGCCTCCCTGAAAACGAATGACAATGTCCGCCTGCCGCGCCAGCATATCCGTGATTTTTCCTTTTCCCTCATCGCCCCAGTTAGCTCCCACTACTGCTTTTACCATGATCTCATTCCTCCTGAAAATTTCTCTGCATCAAAACTGCTTTTACCTACTCAGTATACCCCGGAAGATATCATAAGTAAAATAAATATTTATTATGTATAATATAAGTATGTCTAATAAAATAATCACTGGAATTCTTATCCCGATCAAGACATTTCTTGCGGTATCTAAGCAGAAAAATCGCTGCACCCTTTTAGCAAGGAATGCAACGATTATCTTTCTATCAGCCAGATCTAAATCACGCCTATTTATTTTACCTCCACAACCCATCCTTCCGGTCCCTGAATGGTTCCCATCTGGATTCCGGTCAGAGTGTCATATAGCTTCTTGGTAACAGGCCCCATCTCGTTCATCCCGCTGTCAAAGCAGATCTCCTTTCCGTGATCAACGATCTTACCCACCGGAGAGATTACCGCCGCCGTGCCGCACAAACCGCACTCCGCAAAATCCTTTACTTCCTCAAGGGTAACTTCTCTCTCTTCCGCTTCCAGTCCCAGATATTCCTGTGCAACGTGCACAAGGGAACGTCTTGTAATCGAAGGGAGAATACTGCCTGACTTGGGGGTTACCACCTTGCCGTCCCTGGTGACAAACAGGAAATTTGCTCCGCCTGTCTCCTCTACTTTGGTTCTGGTGCCCGCATCAAGATACATATTCTCATCATATCCCTGGTTATGGGCATCCACGATGGCATGAAGGCTCATGGCATAATTGAGTCCTGCCTTAATATGCCCCGTTCCATTTGGCGCCGCACGGTCAAAATCACTCACTCGCAGAGTCAGGGGCTTTACACCCCCCTTAAAATAGGGGCCTACCGGTGTAGTAAATACACGAAATTGATATTCATTCGCCGGTTTTACGCCGATAACCGGATCACTTCCAAACATATAAGGACGCACATACAAGGTTGCGCCGCTTCCATAGGGAGGTACGAAAGCTTCATTTGCCTTGACGGTCTTAAGAACCGCCTCCACAAATCTTTCTTTCGGAAAAACAGGCATCTCGAGACGCACCGCACTGTTTTCCATTCTCTCCCCATTCAGGTCAGGGCGGAACGTAACAATGCGTCCGTCAGCGGTGGTGTATGCCTTAAGGCCTTCAAAAATCGTCTGCGCATACTGCAAAACGCCTGCGCATTCGCTGATGACGATCTTATCATCTTCCGTGACGACGCCTTCATCCCAGGCACCATTTTTGAAATTGGATACAAATCTGTAGTCTGTCTTAATGTAACCGAATCCAAGATTAGCCCAGTCGATATTCTTTTTTTCCATAAATCACACACTCCCTCTCAAATTTCCTTTGCTTTGGCTTCAAATTTCTTTCTAATTATTACCCCATTTATATAAAAAGTCAATAGCCTGTACTAGCTATTATCCCTGTGATTTGCTATAATGTTACTGTTCGCATTTAAAATATAAGATGAGGTTTACTATAATGAGTGACAGTCAAAACTGGAACAGCGTGGGGGAGCAGATCAAGAACGCTCTTTCTGGCGCTTTACAGACGGGAGATTTTACCGACCTGAACGAGCTTGTGTCCCAGACAGTTACCGATACGCTAAACGACGCCGGAAAGCATATCGCCGAAAGCTTTTCCGGCCAGTTGGAAAAAAAGCAGGAGGAAGACCGAAACAAGGCCGGGATGCAGGAAAAGGCCAGATTGGCAAAGGAAAAACAGGAACAGCAGCGCAAACTCATAAGACAGCGGCAACGGGAGGCGCAGCAAAAAAGAAGGAAGCAGCAACAGGCTGCCAGAGCGCAGTTTAAGGCAAAACAGCTTTCCTATAAACATACGAAATCAGAACCCAATACGGGGCAGACAGAGACAGGGCTCATTCCGGTCAACTTCCGGCATGTGGGAAGAGTCTCCAACGTCCTCTACCAGGTATTCGGAGGGATCGGTCTCGGGCTGTCGTCCCTGATCGCCCTTATAAGGATTCCCGTCGCACTGATTGGCGAGACCACAGCGGCCGGGTGGATCATCAATCTTCTTTTTATCGCCGCCTTCTTTGGAATGATCCGGTTCGGGATCGGCCAGAGGGACCGCCTCAAGCGGGCAAAACGCTACATCCAGCTGTGCGGCGGACAGATGTACGGACAGATAGAGGCGCTTGCCAGAGACACGGGAAGGAGTATCCGGTTCGTGGCAAAGGATATCCGAAGAATGCTGCATCTGGGAATGTTTCCGGAAGGTCACCTGGATGACAAAAAAACCTGTTTTATGCTCAATGATTCCGTCCACAGGCAGTACCTGGAGGCGGAACAGAGCCGTCTCATCCGGGAAAGGGAGAAAGCGCAGAAGGCGGAAACCCTCAAAAAACAAAACGAAGGCCCTGGAGAGGCAGGCGCCGGACAGGAAGAGACCCTTGGCAATGAGCAGGAGGCCGAGCTTAACACCATGATCGCCGAGGGAATGGAATGTACCCGCAAGCTGCATCAGTTCAATGACCAGATTCCGGGAGAAGTGGTCTCCGAAAAGCTGTACCGCCTGGAAAACCTGCTGAAGGACATTTTTGACAGCGTGAGGGAACATCCTGAGCAGATGCACCGGATGCACAAAATGATGGACTATTACCTGCCCACCACATTAAAGCTCGTGGAAGCCTATGCGGATTTCGACAAGGTCAGCGTGCCCGGCCCGGAAATCGTAGCGGCCAAGGCGGAGATTGAGCGCACCATGGATATCATCAACCAGGCATTCTCCGAGCTCCTCTCCAATCTTTTCCAGGATACCGTACTGGATATCACCACGGACGCACAGGTTCTTCAAACCATGCTTGCACGGGAAGGACTTACTAAAAACATATAACATAATTGCAGGAGGAAAACAATGAATAATGATTTTGATTCCATGATAAAGGAGGCCCCTGTCCTCACCCTGGAACCTTTCGGGGCACAGGCCAAGGAAGCTCCCTCCCTTATGCAGGAGGCAAAAGCCGCAAAGAAAGAGGAAGAAAAGATCCCGGAGGCTCAACTTACTCCGGAGGAGCAAAAAATAGTGAATGATTTTGCGGCGCAGATCGATATCACCAATACCCAGATGGTTCTCCAGTACGGCGCAGGCTGCCAGAAGAAAATAGCGGATTTTTCGGAGAGCGCCTTAAACAACGTGCGTACCAAGGATATGGGCGAAATCGGCCAGATGCTGACAGACGTGGTTGCCGAGCTTCGGGACTTTGAGGAGGAAGAAGAAAAAGGTTTTTTTGGACTATTCAAAAAAACCGGCAACAAGCTGGAGAATATGAAAGCAAAATATGACAAGGCGGAGACAAACATCAACAAAATCTGCAAGGTCATGGAGGGCCACCAGGTCACGCTTCTCAAAGACGCCGCCATGCTGGACAAAATGTATGAGCTGAACCTGAATTACTTTAAGGAGCTGTCCATGTACATCCTTGCCGGCAAACAGCGTCTTGAATATTCCAGGACCACGCAGCTTCCCTCCCTCCTTGCAAAGGCAGAGCAGAGCGGACTTCCGGAGGACACCCAGGCCGCCAAGGATTTCGCCGCCATGTGCGAGCGCTTTGAGAAAAAGATCTACGACCTGGAGCTGACCAGAACCATCTCCATGCAGATGGCGCCCCAGATCCGCCTGATCCAGAACAACGACATCACCATGTCGGACAAGATCCAGTCCACGCTGGTAAATACCATCCCTCTGTGGAAGAGCCAGATGGTCATCGCAATCGGATTAAACCACTCCAGCGAAGCGGCTAAGGCCCAGAAGGATGTGACGGATATGACGAATGCCCTCCTTAAGAAAAATGCGGAGACCCTGAAAACCGCCACCATCGAGACAGCCAGGGAAAGCGAGCGCGGCATCGTGGACATCGAGACCCTGACGGCCACCAACCAGACTCTGATCAGCACCCTCGATGAAGTCATGAAAATTCAGGAGGACGGCCGCATCAAGAGGAAGGGCGCCGAACAAGAGCTGCAGCGTATCGAAAATGAAATGCGCCAGAAGCTTCTCGAGATGAGCCGCATCTCCGGACACGCATCCTAAGACGCATCCTCTGACCGGGCTTACCAGAAAAACTGCCTTCCAAACATTTACGCCGCCAAAGCATCCTTCGCTTTGACGGCGTTTCTTTTTTATTTATTTTCTTCTCTCGTATCTCAGGAAATGATAGGTGATATCAAAGTAAACCTGCTCTTCGCTCTCCCCTGTGAGTTCCCATTCCGCAAGCTCGTCCAGATTCGGGAAAAAGGAGTCCGCCTCATAGGAGCGGTCAATCTTCGTCACATGCGCCACCGTACACCGGGAAAGCATCTGGCGGTAAACGCTCTCGCCTCCAATGACATAAACCGCATCCTCCGGATATTTGGAAAGCTCCGCCTCAAGCTCCTCCATGTCGTGTACCACCATGGCGTCCTTCACCCGGTAATCCGGGCGGGAGGAAAGAATGATATTCGTCCTGTTTTTAAGAGGCATTCCCTGGGGAAACGTTTCCAGAGTCTTTCTCCCAAGCACCACCACCTTCCCCGTGGTCTCCTGTCTGAAAAATTTGTGGTCAGCCGGGATACGTACCAAAAGCTCGCCCCTGTTGCCGATGCCCCAGTTTTCGTCTACCGCAACGATTAAATTCATGTTCTGCGTCCCTTTCTGTCTGTTGTTTTCCCATCTTTCCCTCAACCGCTATATTGCGACGGGAATGTCCTTAATCTGTTCCCCTGTAATGTAATTGTCAAGACGCACGTCCTGCCTCGTAAACCGGTAAAAATCCTTTACCTCGGGATTCAGCCAGAAAGACGGGGCCTCAAATGGCTTTCGCTCAATCAGCTCCCGGATGATAGGGACATGCCTGTCGTATATATGGGCGTCCGCAATCACATGTACAAGCTCCCCCGGCTTCATGCCGCAGACCTGGGCCAGCATATGCACAAGCACCGCATACTGCACCACGTTCCAGTTATTGGCAGCCAGGACATCCTGGGAACGCTGGTTTAAAACGGCATTTAAAGTGAGCGCATCCTCCCCCTTTTTCTGGGTCACGTTAAAGGTCACGCTGTATGCGCAGGGATAGAGGTTCATCTCGTGCAGATCCTGATGCACGTAGAGATTGGTCAGGATCCTGCGGCTGAACGGGTTGTTTTTCAGATCATAAATCACCCGGTCCACCTGATCCATCATTCCTTCCTTATAGGAGTGCTTCACCCCCATCTGATAGCCGTAGGCCTTGCCGATGGAACCGTCCTCGTCCGCCCACTCATCCCAGATATGGCTGTGCAGATCATGAATATTATTGGACTTTTTCTGCCAAATCCAAAGCATCTCGTCGGTTGCGCTCTTTATTGCGGTTCTGCGCAGCGTAATCGCCGGAAATTCCTGCGAAAGATCGTAGCGGTTCACCACCCCGAACTTCTTTATGGTGTAAGCGGGCGTTCCGTCCTCCCAGCGGGGCCTTACCTTCTCGCCCTCGGTACTGGTGCCGTTTTCCAGAATATCCCTGCACATATCTATAAAAATCTGGTCTGCCTTACTCATGTTTCCCTCCGTATTTCTCAAGCCTGCGGACTAGGAAGACCATTTGTCACACAGGGAATTGATCTGATCCGCAAATTTGGCAAGCTCTTTGTTTGCCCTGCCCTCGTTCTTATGAATAACTGCAAGAAGCCTCTGTCCCGCTGCAAGAAGTCTTGCAAATACATCGGAAACAGATTTAATTTTCTTCTTAAAGGGAATGGGCTCCGCTTCATACTCAAACTTGCCGGTGAGAAGATTGAATTCCGTTCCGCTGTAAGGAGCATATGCCTTGATTCCATGTTCCGCCACGAGACATTCCACAAAGGCCTTACAGGAATCATCATCGCCATGCACCACAAACACCTTTCTGGGTTTTTCCTCAAAAGCTTCCACCCATTCAAGCAGTCCGTTTTTATCCGCATGTCCGCTCATACCCGCCAGCCCCTTGATCTCGGCCCGAACCTCTATGGATTCCCCAAAGAGCTTCACCTCGGAGACCCCTTCCACAAGCGCCCTTCCAAGTGTGCCTATGGCCTGATAACCCACAAACAAAACCGTACATTCCGGCCGCCAGAGATTATGCTTAAGATGATGGCGTATTCTTCCCGCCTCGCACATGCCGGATGCCGAAATGATCACCTTGGGCGTCATGTCAAAGTTAATCTCCTTTGACTCCTCGCTGGTAAGCGTTAAGTGAAGCCCCGGGAAAGAAAGAGGATTGATTCCCTGCTGCACCAGCTCCAGCGCCTCCTTGCCAAAGCAGGTCGCCTCATTCTTGTAGAAGATCCCCGTGGCCTCCACCGCAAGCGGGCTGTCCACGTAAACGGGGAAATTGCCGTGTCCCTTTACCAGATCGGCCTCCTTGATCTTTCTGATATAATAGAGGAGCTCCTGGGTTCTGCCCACCGCAAAGGAGGGGATCACCACATTGCCGCCCCGGTCAAAGGTTTTCTGCAAAATTGCCGTCAACTCCGTCACATAGTCCAGATGATCCGTGGGATGCAGCCGGTTCCCGTAGGTGGATTCCATTACCACGTAATCCGCTTCCCTCGTCATGGCCGGATCCTTGATAAGGAGCTGGTTCTTATTTCCGATGTCGCCGGAAAACACGAGCTTTTTCAGCTGTCCTTCCTCAGTTGCCCATACCTCGATGCTGGAAGAGCCGAGGAGATGTCCCACGTCCGTAAAACGGATTTTGATGCCCTCGCACAGATCGATCCAGACGCCGTACGCACAGGGCATGATTCTCCGGATTATGTTTTCCGCATCCTCCATGGTATAGATCGGCTCATGAGGAGCCACCTCAGAGCTTCTTTTCGCCTTTCTGGCCTTCCATTCCGCCTCCTGCAGCTGAATGTGGGCACAATCGCGAAGCATGATACTGCACAGATCCGCCGTTGCCTCCGTTGCCAGCACCTGCCCCTGAAAACCTCTGGCCGCAAGTTGGGGAAGCATGCCTGAATGGTCAATATGGGCATGGGTAAGAAGCACATAGTCAATCAGCGATTCTGCAACAGGAAGGGCACAGTTTTCAAACACATTTACCCCCTGTTCCATACCATAATCCACGAGTATATGTTTTCCGCACGCATTCAGATAATGGCAGCTCCCTGTAACCTCGTGAGCCGCACCTACAAAAATAAGCTTCATACCCCTACCTCCTTGTCTTTGTGTCTGATTTTATCCTTATATGTCACAGTATATCATATTTGAATATAATATAGCAAATGATTCAAGAAGGCATCCTATGACAATTTCATTTCTCCCCTTTGTGCTGCTTTGCATCGCCCTCTCAACGGACACCTTCACCGCAGGGCTTTCCTACAGTGCGGGAAGGGTTCGGGTTCCCGTAACTTCCATTCTCATTCTCTCCTTGGTTTCCGGCCTTACCTTCACTCTTTCCCTGCTTGCAGGCGAAAAAATAACAGACCTTCTTCCCGCCGGCTTTACCAGGATTTCTTCTTTTCTTATCTTGCTTTTTTTGTCCTTATACAAATTGTATGACGCCCTGCCCGAAAGATTCCACCGAAATTCGGGCATGACCACCGCTTCCTTTTCCGAAAAGATAAACAGAGGAGATGTCCAGCATCTCTCCTGGGCAGAGGCGGCCCTTCTCTCTCTTGTCCTCTCCGTTGACAGCATCACGGCAGGTCTTGGTTCGCAGATGCCGCCGCTCCCCACTGCCGCCGTCGTGCTGCTATCCTCCTCCATCCACTTTTTCGCCATGCTTGCGGGACTTTTTGCCGGGAACCTTCTCGTACAAAGGTTTTCATGCAATTTCTCCTGGGTTTCCACCGCCCTGTTTTTCCTTCTGGCCCTCTCCCGCATTTTTTAAAATGTCATTGTCCGAGCCGCTCGTCAGGATGTCCGACAGGATAAGAAGCTCATGCACCGCCAGCGGCATACAGGACAAAAGGGCCAGGATCCCCCACTCCGAAAGCGAAAGCCGGCTGGTTCCAAAGAGATTGACAAAATAAGGAATTTCAGTCACAAGCACCTGTAAAAACACTCCGGCCGCCCATGCGATCAGCATGTAAATATTTTCCAGATGTTTCATCCGAAATACCGACTTGTTTACATCCCGCATCCCCACGGCATGTACCAGCTGACTCATGCCAAGCACCGTGAAGGCATGGGTCTGCGCCTTGTTCAGCACCGACTGCATCCGCAGGATCTTACCGATATTCCCAAAGGTTACCGGAAAGCCGGATGCGGCGAGCTCCTGATAGGGCACTGTCAGAAAGGCCAGCAGGCTGATCGCACCGATCACAATTCCATAACACAGAGTACAGGAAAGGCCACCATGGGAAAACATGCTGTCCTTACTCTTTCTCGGCGGCTGTCTCATCAGCGCATCCGCATCGTTCCTGTCCACTCCCAGAGCAAGCGCCGGAAGGGAATCCGTAATCAGATTCACCCACAGAATATGGCTGGCCTTAAGAGGCGCAGGAAGACCTGCCAGCACAGCGGCAAGCATGGTGATAATCTCCCCGAAATTAGAAGAGAGAAGAAAGAGTATGGTCTTTCTTATATTCTCATAAATCCCCCTTCCTTCCCGCATAGCCTTCTCAATGGTAGCAAAATTGTCATCCGTAAGCACCAGATCTGCCGCATTTCTCGCCACATCCGTCCCCTCTTTTCCCATGGCGATTCCCACGTCCGCCGCCTTCAGGGAAGGTGCGTCATTGATCCCGTCCCCGGTCATGGCGACCACCTTTCCCTTTTTCTTCAGCGCCTCCACAATCCGTACCTTATGCTCCGGCGAGACTCTGGCATACACCCGCATCCGTTCCGCCTTCTCCTCGAATTCCTCCCGGCTCATCCCGTCGATCTGCGCTCCCGTGAGACACCGCTCCCTGTCCCTGGTAATTCCAAGCTCCCTCGCAATGGCAAATGCCGTATCCACGTGATCGCCGGTGATCATTACCGTGTCCACATGGGCCCTCTCAAAGCTGGCTACGGCGCAGGCCGCCTCCTCCCTTGGCGGATCCATCATTCCCACAAGGCCAAGGAACGTCATATTCTTCTCGTCCGTCAGGTCACCTTTGGTCTTCATTGCGACGGCAAGCACCCGCAGGGCTCCGAAAGCCATATCCTCCACCGCTTCCTTCGCCGCCTTTCTGGCTCTTACGCCAAAAGGAGTCTCCTTTCCATACATCCACACATTGCCGCATCGGTCAATCATCTCGTCCGCCGCACCCTTTACGTAGGCGATCCTTTTCCCGTCTCTCATATGTACCGTGGTCATGCGCTTTCGCTGGGAGTCAAACGCCTTCTCCTCCACTCTCGGTATCCTCTGCTGGAGCTTTTCCTTCTCTATTCCAAAAGCCCCTGCCAGATCCAGCAGCGCAAGCTCCGTGGGGTCTCCCAGCCTCGAATCCCCCGCAACGGCGTCATTACACAGTGCGCACGCCTCCAGAAAAAGGCCGTGTCCGTCCGCCGTAAGCTCTTCCCAGCCGAGAAATCTGCCGTCCGCATAACACTGCTTTACCGTCATTCGGTTCTTAGTCAGTGTTCCGGTCTTGTCCGAACAGACCACGCTCACCGCACCAAGCGTCTCCACACAGGGGAGCCTGCGCACAATGGTATTTACCTTTACCATCCTGGATACGCTGAGAGCCAGCACGATGGTCACTATGGCCGGAAGCCCCTCCGGCACCGCCGCAACAGCGAGGGAAATTGCGGTCAGCAGCATATCTCCGATATCTCTTTTCTGCACCACGGCAACCAAAAACAGAAACACGCAGATCCCCACGGCCGCAATGCTGAGAACCTTCCCCAGATCCGCCAGCCTTTTCTGCAGAGGGGTCAGTTCGTTCCCTCCCTCCTCGATAAGCCCGGCAATCTTTCCGATCTCCGTCTCCATTCCAGTGGCCGTTACAATCCCCATACCCCTTCCATAGGTTACGGTAGTGGTCATGAACGCCATATTATGCCGATCTCCCAGCCCATGCCCGGTTCCCTGCAGGATCTCGCTGCTCTTTTCAGAAGGCACGGACTCCCCTGTCAGAGCTGACTCCTCTATTTTGAGGTTCACAGCCTGTACCAGCCTTAAATCCGCAGGGACTTGTCTTCCCGCCTCCAAAAAAACAATATCCCCCACTACCAGCTGTGCACTTGCGATCTCTCTCTCCTTCCCATCCCGCCTCACCAGGGCTCTCGGACTTGACAGCTTTTGCAGCGCCTCGATCGCCGCTCTCGCCTTTCCTTCCTGAATCACTCCAACCACTGCGTTCAGAAGAATAACCGCCGCGATGATACCCGCATCCCCCGCTTCCCCCAGAAAAAGCGACACGGCAATCGCAACCAGCAGTATATAGATCAGCGGATCATTCAACTGCTCAAAAAACAGCCCTGCCACGCTCTTCTGCTTCTGGTTTTTCAGCCTGTTTTCCCCATACTTTTGTTTTCTTTTTTCCGCCTCGGCACTGGACAGTCCCTGGCTGATGCTTGTCTCAAGCAGTTTTTCTGTTTCAGATGCGCTTTTTGCCATATACATAATAAATCCCTCCTGCCTATGATTTTATATGCAAAGGCAGCAGGGATTATTCATGTTTTCAGGATTGTGAAAACGCACAGTGCGATACAATCCGCAGGCATCAGGGGACAGCCCAAAAGCTTTGTATCGGAATCTCAATTTGTCGCCGGCGTATAATTATCGTTGTAGCTGTGGTTACACCGGATACAGCGGTAAATCGTATATCCCTGACTGTCAGCCGTAGGCGGCACCACGGTTGCCTGGAAGGTGTGTCTGTTGGGATCCTTGGGTATTTCCTCCCCGTAAGTACTGCCGCAGCTGCACACAAAGGAACGCATTCCTTTCTGGTCGCAGTTTGGTTCCTGTATCACATAAGAAGTATACTGGTGCACATGAGGCGTAGGGGTAGGCGTCGGTGTTGGCGTTGCGCTCGGGGTCGGTGTGGGCGACGGCGTTGGAGCCTGTGTCGGCGCCGCCGTGGACCCCGGTGCTCTCGTAGCCGCAGGAGTCTGGCTGGGCGTAGGGGTAGCCGTGGGTGTGGGTGTTGCGCTCGGGGTCGGCACGAGAACCGGAATCGGCCTCGAATCAAGAACCACCCCGCAGACCGTGCAGGTACGCTGTTCCCGTCCCAGCATGGTGGTCGTCGGCTTTTCCACCTCCGTCCAGTCCGTTGCTATATGCCCCATGGCTGAGATCTGCTCCGTATAAAAACTGCCGCAGACGCTGCAGGTATATTTCCGCAGGCCCGCAAGGATACAGCTTGGCTCTCTCTCCACGCTGGCGGAATACTGATGTACATGGCTCTGGCTCTCCTCCACCTTCGGGATCGTCTCCATCGCCACAATCTCATCACAGTAGATACACTTCCGCACTCTCTGCCCCTCCTGGCTGGAGGTTGCGTCCCTTGTAACCTCCCACAGATCCGGGACATGGCCGGTGGAAGGAATATCCTCATAATAGAAGTCTCCGCACTGGCAGGTAAATTTTTTCCTTCCCGTCTGATAGCAGGCAGCTTTTCTGTCAACGCTTTCTACATAATTATGTACATGGTTGATCGCCTCAGGCTCTCTGGCATTCTCCCCGTCCGTATTCTCCGGCGTGGCTGTCGGAACCGGTGTTTCCTCAGGCGCCTTTACTTCCTCCTGCACCTGACTCTCCTCGTTCTTCGCACTCTCTCCCCTGCCCAGAGAATAGCCGACAGCTCCTATTGTCGCAAGGCAGGCAAGCACTGCCAATACCCCCAAAACACTTGTCAGTATTTTCATAAGAACTTCCATGATAAATCTCCATTCGAACCGCTGTAATTATTTCTCATACATCAATTAACGCTGCCTGGGGGGATTGTTTCGCACTTCGTGCTCTTACCCCCGGCATCATCAATTTAGTATACCACAACTTACCCGAATCTGAAAGAGCAAAATTTTACAATCAGACAACTGCGTTTTCCCTCTGTCCGTCGCACAGGTCGCATATTGTGACGGCTGCAGTTATCTGCACACTCCTGCGCACAAAGAAAAAAGGATTCGAATTTCTTCGAATCCTCAGAGCACGAGACGGGACTCGAACCCGCGGCCCCGACCTTGGCAAGGTCGTGCTCCACCAACTGAGCCACTCGTGCATTTCTGTATCTCACGGACAAGATATACTATACTACAGTTCACTCGCTTTGTCAACAGGAAAAAATAAATTTTTTATCCATTATTTTCCGGCGCCTCTCCGGACGGATCCGTAGGCGTCTCTCCGGATGGATCTCCCGCCGCTTCCCCTGAAGGATCCTCCGGTGTGTCTCCCGACTCATCCACCGGCATATCTTCCATCATATCGTCAGAAAGCTCCTCTGCCTTATCCTTGTACTTGATACGGTAGATTCTGCGCAGGGATTCATCAATCCTCTCCTCCGAAAGGGTTCCGTTATTCACGGCCTCCAGAACGCCGCTGCGCGCCAGCTGGAAATCCTCGGGAATCAGAATCATGTCTGCACCTGCCAGAAGCGCCTTCACTGCGGCCTCGTCCGCCGTATAGTATTCCGTGATCGCTCCCATATTCATGGCGTCCGTGATCACGACGCTGTTAAAGCCCATCTGCCCCCGCAGGATCTCAGTGATCATCTTGTCCGACAGGGAAGCAGGCGTATTGTCTCCGGTTATGTTGGGAAGAGAAAGGTGGCTTACCATCACAAAATCCGCTCCCACATTGATCCCCGACTGAAACGCCAAAAAGTCCGTAGTCTGAAAATCCTCCAGCGTCTTATCGCATACCGCCATTCCCGCACCGGTATCCTCAAGAGTGCTTCCAAGCCCGGGGAAATGCTTCAGGCAGGCGCTTACGCCATTCTCCTGCAGTCCCTCCACACTGGCCGAAACCATGACGCTGACATTCTCCGCAATACTGCCAAAGGACCGATCTGCCAAGGTCGTGTTCCCCTCAAGCAGCACGTCCGCAACCGGTGCGAAATCCAGATTAAATCCATAGTCCGCAAGATACGCCGCAATGGCATTGCTTTTTTCTCTCGCCTGAACCGAATCCCCGGCCTCGCCCACCTTTGCCATGCTTCCCACATTCTCCGCAAGGCCGCTCTTTGCCACACGGCTGACGCTTCCGCCCTCCTCCTCAACTGCGATAAACAGGGGATATTTGCTCCACCCCTTGGTATTGGAAATCATTTCCTTTAACTGATCCGCTGATTTCATATTCTGCTCCGAATAAATCAGTCCGCCGATCGCGCATTCTCTGAGCTTTTCCTTTGTGGTGTCCCCTGCGCGCACCACCACTCCCGTATCCGTAAGCACCTCCGGCGTGATGATAAAGAGCCCCGTCACTTTGTCCTCCAGCGGCATTTCCGCAATGCAGGCATCAACAATCTCGTCGAGATGGCTCTTTTCCTCCTCGACGACAGGCTCCTCCTCCGGAGTCTGCGGCGCTTCCACCACACCCGGATCCTCCTGGTTATTCTGCATCTCCTCCATCTGTCTCTGGAGCTCCTGCTCCTGCTTTTTGTCATTTATCAGTGTAATCAGCTTGTGTATACCAAAAGCGATGCCGCCAATCAGCGCCGCAAGCATAAGCACCGCAAATATATATGCTATAATCTGATTTCGGATCCGTCTCCTGCGGCGGTATTCCCGCCTTTCCATCTCCTCATCAAATTCTTCTCTTCTCACCTCTGCCATAGCAATTCCCTCCATACTCAATCATCATACCTTATTTGTCGGAGAATTTCTACAGAAAATGTATTCTTTTTATGGATTTCCCCGGCAAAGGCAGGGGGAAACCGTTCTCATTCTGACGCACCTTAGAAGCGGGTATCGATTCTCTCTGATCAATACCCGCTTCTAAACTATGCTATCCAATGGTTTGCTACCTCTCTTTCTACCATTTTCCTTATTCAGTTTTCATTTTTCTCTTTCGTACTTTTCTCATTTTTCCTTTGTACTAATGTACTGTAACGGCTTCTGCTCCTTCCTCTTGTGTGCTTCGTTACTTTTTCTTATGATCTTGTACGAATCGAGATTCGCTTCTTTAGTACCTGATTCTTTTGTACTTTAAACTGAATTTTTGTTTTTAACTGTTTCATCTGTCTTCATTTCTTATCTTGACTTTCTTAATTTCTCTGAAACAGTTATTGTTATGTTGCCAATGGACTATACCTCTCTTTCCTCACTCGACTAGTTTTTTGTTTCATCTATGTGAATTTGTTTTTGTAACTTTAGTATATACAAGCTTTGTTTATTTGTCAACACATTTTTTAATTTTTTTCTAAATTTTTTCATTTTTCTTTCTTATTCGACATTTTATCTGTTTTGCTGTTATTTTTAGACAAATTTTCATACAATTTCCAGAAATATACCAAGTGTTGGCTTTAGGCAGCGGCTTGACTCATTGCTTGCGGCATCAAAAGAATCCGGGCAATGGCTTTCGACAAAAGCCGACGCCGTCATGCCCGTTATCCTTATCGTTCCGCTGTCTTACCGGTTCAGCTTCTCATGGAAGAAGGCGCTGATGCGCTGCCAGGTTTCCTCCTGGAAAAACTGCCTGTCCGCATGATCCGCTCCATCAATGGCAACCAGCTTCACATCGCAGCCAGCCGCCTCCAGGCTGTCGTGCAGGGCTTCTCCCTGGGCAAAGGGCACGGTGTGATCCTGCGTCCCGTGCAGAATCAGAAACGCAGGCGCATCCCCCTTCACATAGGAAACCGGACAGGCTTTCATGGCTTCCTCTTTGTTCAGCATCACGTTCTTTCCCAGCATCAGAGATTCCGGACTGGCCGCCGCATTCAGCGGGTCATCATAGGGAAAGGTGGTCACGTCCGCAGGCGGATACCAGGGGCACGCCGCCTGTACCTTGCTGGAGTATTCCAGGTAATCTCCCGCGTCAAAGGCCGGATCGCTCGCCAGGGCCGCCATCGCCGTAAGGTGTCCCCCGGCCGACTCGCCCATCACCGCAAAACGCTCCGGATCAATGTGATAACGGCCGCTGTGCGCCCGCAGATAGCGGATCGCAGACTTCACATCAATCAGCTGCGCAGGGAAAACCGCCTCGTTACTGGTCCGGTATTCCACGCTGGCCACCACGAAACCGTCCCTGGCAAGCCCTGCCAGATAAGCCAGATGGGCCGACCGATCCATGGTCAGCCACGCCCCTCCGCAAATCCACACGATACACGGGTAAGCCTTCTGTGTATTCTCCGGATAGATAATATCCATCTTCAGATCTCTCCTGGTATGGCCGAACCAGGCGTCCACCTGCGAAAAGGCAACGCCTGTACAAACGGTCCAGTTTGGCTGTGTCACTTCAATTCTGACTGTCTCGCGCATAAATATCTTCTCCTTTCTCCGCACCCGCGCACTTTCGTTCATTGAACATTTCCTTTACCGCAGGCGCACCCTTCGTCAGTTTTTTTATGCTCAGATCCTCGGCCTTGTTATTGGCAAGGCGAAGATTATTCTCCGAGGAAAGAAGGTAATCCTTCATCTTCTGCAGGCTGGATATCGTCTTGTCGATCTCGTCCACGGCCTTCTTAAATTTATCACTGGCAAGCCTGTAGTTGCGCGCGAACCCCTCCTTAAAGGCATTCATATTCTCCTCAAACTGCAGGATATCAAGCTGCTGGTACCTCACCGCCTCCAGCTCCCTGCGGTATGCGAGGGAACCAAGGGCCGCATTGCGAAGCAGGGTAATGATGGGAATAAAAAACTGAGGCCGGATCACATACATTTTTTCATATTTATAAGAAACATCCACGATACCATTGTTATAGTATTCATTATCAATCTCAAGCAGGGACACCAGAACCGCATACTCGCATTTCTTTTCCCGCCTGTCCTTGTCAAGCTCCCGGAAAAAATCCTCGTTTTTGTGCTTGGTCGCCGTCTCGTCCATCTCATTCTTCATCTCAAACATAATGGAGATAAATTCCGTGCCGTCCGCAGCCTCCCGGAAAATAAAGTCTCCCTTGCTCCCTGTCCGGGAATCATTGTCCTTCTCAAAGTAGGCCGCCGGGAAAGCCGTCATCCGCAGCGAATTAAACTGATTCAGGCAGTGCTGCTCCAGGCTCTCGCCAACCATCTTGGTGGACTGCCTTGCCTTAAAATCCTTGTAATATCCGATCAGCTCGTCCTTCTGCCGCAGCTGATCCTCATACTGCTTCTGCAAAGACCGCTCTCTCAGCTCGCTCTCGGCCTCCTTGTTTGCCAGCCTGCTTTTCAGCTCCGCAATCTCCGCCGTCTTGCCCGAAAGCTCCTTTTCCTTCTCCTGTACCGCCTGGGAGACGGCAAGCTTCTTCTCGGTCTCGTTTCCGGAAAGCCGGGCCCTGAGCTGTTCAATCGCTTTCTCTTTCTCAAACAGCTGTGCGTCCTTTGCAGACAGCGTTCTGTCAAATTCCTGCTTCTGTTCCATCCTCGCAAGCTTAAGCTCGCTGTCCTTCCTTTCCGTCAGATCCGTTTCCCGCCGCCTGATCTCCTTTTCAAATTCCTTATCCCTGACCTGCCGGACAATCTGCGCATAGCCGGATTCATCCACCGCAAAGACTTCCCCGCAGTTCGGGCATCTGATCTCCTGCATAATCGTTCATCCCTTCTTTTTCCTTTTCTTTCTCACCGCACACTGCCCTTAAACGGGCAGGCGTTATCGTTGCCGCATCTGATCTTCTCCAGTTTATGACCGCATTCTGCGCAATACTTAAAAATCATAGATTTCCTCTCCCTTTGCTGTTCTTTTCATGTTTTAGGGATCCCAGAGTCATGCATAGATATGCAAGCATATCATTCACGACCTTTTGACCCTGGCATCGTTGATATAGTATAACATAAACCAAAGGAAATGTGTAAAGTATTTCACTTATGAAATGCTTCTCTGTCAGAGAGAAACCGCCGCACAGACGCAGTAACTTTGCCGTTTTCCAAAAACACGGGGCATGATATAATAAAAGGCAAAACATGGCGGATTCATAAGCCAAAAGTCAACAGGAGGAATATCCAATGGTACACGAAATGAAAGACGCAGGCAAGGCTTCCCCTCTGTTTGAAGGCTGGGAGGAAACACTGATCTGGTCCTGCCTGCAGGGCGTAATGGGAAAGATCTATGCTGACGATCCGGATCATCCCACAGCGGTAATGGCCGTTATCGGAGATTTTACCTTTTTTGCCGGAAAGCCGGACACAGAATTGGCATCCTTTAAGCCGGGCTGGTGTAAGGGAAATTTCAGGATCCTGGTTCCGCAGGACAGGGCCTGGGAAGACAGGATCCTGGAAATTTACGGGGAAAAGGCAAAAATCACTTCCCGCTATGCCATAAAAAAGGAACCGGACATTTTTGACCGGGAGAAACTAAAGCGAATCGTCTCTCTCCTGCCCGAGGGTTACGAGCTCTCCATGATAGACGAATATCTCTATCATATGTGCAGATCGCAGTCCTGGAGCGCTGACCTGGTGTCGCAGTTTCCGGACTATGAAACCTACCAAAAGCTGGGAATCGGCGCAGTGGTCTGTAAGGATCGTGTGGTTGTCTCCGGTGCCTCCTCCTATTCCAGATACCTGGGCGGAATTGAAATCGAGATTGATACCAGGGAAGATTACCGCCGCAAATCCCTTGCCAGTGTCTGTGCGGCCAGACTGATTCTGGAATGCCTGAAAAGGAATTTATATCCCAGCTGGGACGCCCAGAACCCGGGTTCTGTGGCACTGGCCGAAAAGCTCGGCTACCATTACAGCCATACCTATACGGCAATCGAAATTTATGACTTGCAATAGAAAAGTGTAAATAGTTGCAAAAATCTATTCCAAACAATTGTCCTGGCTCTTCAACTCCAGAAGAGGCCGCCCGAAAGGCGGCCTCTGACCATATGGATGCGAACCTGCGTTGTCTGCTTCTTCCGCTTTGGTTTCCATGGATGACATTCTCACTTTTCTCACACCAGCGGATACCTGTCCGTCAGCTCCTTCACAATCGCTCTCGCTTCCGCAATCTTCTCCTGACCTCCCTTAATCACCAGGGCGATGGCCTCCGCAATCCTGTCCATATCCTGAGTGTTCATTCCGCGGGAGGTCACGGCCGGGGTTCCGAGGCGGATTCCGCTTGTCACAAAGGGCGACTTGGGATCGTTGGGAATCGTATTCTTATTGGCCGTGATGTGAGCCTCATCCAGCAGCTTCTCCACGGCCTTTCCGGTCAGATCATAGGTGGTGAGGTCCACCAGCATCAGATGGTTGTCCGTTCCGTTTGAAACGATCTTGATTCCCCGCTCCTTAAGTCCTTTGCACAGAGCCTGGGCATTGTCGATGATCCCCTGCTGATAGGTCTTAAATTCCTGGGACAGGGCCTCCTTAAAGCACACCGCCTTTGCGGCGATCACGTGCATCAGAGGTCCGCCCTGGGTTCCGGGGAAGATCGCTTTGTTGAAATTGTATTTGTCAGCCGCCTCCTGGTTTGCCAGGATCAGACCGCCCCTGGGGCCCCTTAAGGTCTTGTGGGTGGTGGTGGTGACCACGTCCGCATAGGGGATGGGGCTTGGATGAAGGCCTGCCGCCACAAGCCCCGCAATATGCGCCATATCCACCATGAGCACGGCTCCCGCCTCGTCCGCTATCTCGCGGAACTTTTTGAAATCTATGGTTCTCGCATAGGCGGAAGCTCCCGCAATGATCATCCTCGGCCTGCATTCCAGGGCGGTCTGCCTTAAGCTGTCGTAATCGATAAATCCCTCGTCATTGACTCCGTAGGGAACGATCTTAAAATATTTTCCGGAAACATTCACCGGGCTTCCGTGCGTCAGATGTCCGCCGTGATCCAGATTCATTCCCATAATGGTGTCTCCCGGGTTGCAGATGGCAAACTGCACGGCAAAGTTTGCCTGTGCGCCGGAATGTGGCTGCACATTGGCGTAATCACAGCCAAACAGCTCCTTCGCCCTCTCAATCGCCAGATTCTCCACCACGTCCACGCACTGACAGCCGCCGTAATAGCGCTTTCCTGGATATCCTTCCGCATATTTGTTGGTGAGCGGGCTTCCCATAGCCGCCATAACAGCCTTACTCACCCAGTTCTCCGAGGCGATCAGCTCAATATGGCTGTTCTGCCTCTCCTGCTCCTCCACAATCGCCTGGGCGATCTCGGGATCCGCATTTCTTATCTCTTCCAATGGATACATACCTGACCTCTTTTCCTCCTGTGCCTTTGAGACTGTTTTTCTTTTCCTGAGACAGTATAACACGGAACCTTAAGGAATGGAAACCTTTCTCTTAAGAAATTTTAAATATGGGGAAATCGCTTTACTATTTAAAAAAATGCTGATAGAATAGGGAAAGCTTTTACTGAGGTGGATTTTTTATGTACTATGTGGTAGTAAACCCGGCCTCCCGTTCGGGACGCGGGGCTAAGATTTGGGCTTTGCTCGAACCGGTACTGCGCAGGGAGAACATTCCCTACCGGGCTTATCTCTCAGAGGGACCCGGGCATGTGGTCAGAATTGTACAGGATCTGACCGTTCCTTTACGGGACTCTCCGAAAGGGACTTTCTGCAGGCTTATCGTGCTTGGGGGAGACGGCACTTTGAATGAGGTTCTCCAGGGGATAGCGGATTTTGACCGGGTGCAGCTTGGCTATATTCCTACCGGATCCAGCAACGACCTTGCAAGAGACCTGTATCTTACCAGGGAACCCGTACAGATTCTCAAGCAGATTCTCTCCTGCGGGCAGGCTACTAAGATGGATCTCGGATGTGTCCGCTATGAAAGCGTCTCAAAAGAGACCTCGAGAAAACATGGAAAGGATCTGCTTTCCGTGCGCTATTTTTCCGTCAGCTCCGGCATCGGTTTTGACGCCGCCGTCTGCGAGGAAGCATTATCCTCCCGGTTTAAGAATATATTAAATAAGCTGGGACTTGGCAAATTAACGTACCTTGTTATCGCCTTAAAGCAGCTGATTGCCGCAAGGAAAGTATCCTGTGACCTTTATCTGGACGGAAACGATCCGGTTCACATTGACAAATTTCTGTTTGTTGCGGGAATGGTTCATCAGTACGAAGGCGGAGGCTTTAAGTTCTGCCCGGGCGCCGACTTTTGCGACGGGCTTCTGGATATCTGCGCCGTTGGAGATATCTCAAAGCTGCTGGTGCTCTTTGCCCTGCCCACCGCCTTTACCGGAAGCCACTACCGCTTTAACGGGATTGACCGGTACCGGGCAGGGAAGCTTCGTCTCGTAACCTCCCTGCCCTTGTGGGTGCACACGGACGGCGAGGTCGCCCAAAAGGCAGACGCCATTACGCTTACCTGTGAAAAAGAAAAGCTGCAGATGCTGCTTTAAAAATTGATGCTTTATGTTTTATGAGGAGGAGTATTATGAAAACGTTTTATCAAAGGTATAAGCATGCGATACCGCTTCTGGTTTATGCCGTTGTTTACTGCTGCTGGTTCGCCTATCTGGAAAAAACGGTAAAAAGGCCCGAAAACCTGATCCATATGAGGGTGGATGATGCCATTCCCTTCTGCGAGATTTTCGTCATCCCCTATTTTCTGTGGTTTGCCTATGTTTCCATCGTTGTTCTCTATCTCTTTTTTAAGGACAAACAGGGCTATATCCGAACCTGCACCTTCCTGTTCACGGGAATGACGGTATTTCTGCTGGTTTCCACTCTCTGGCCCAACGGACACCATCTGCGCCCCAATATCATGCCAAGAGACAATATTTTTGCAGCCATGGTCGCCCATCTCTACCGGATGGACACCCCGACCAACCTCTGGCCCAGCATCCACGTATATAATTCCCTGGGCGCCCACTTTGCCGTGCTGAAAAATCCCGGACTGTGTAAAAACAGGCTCGTCCATATGGGTTCGCTGATCCTGTGCGTCTCTATTATTCTCTCCACGGTATTTATCAAACAGCACTCCGTGTTCGACGTGCTCACCGCCTTTATCATGGGAGCCGTGATGTATATTCTGGTGTACGGCCTCGACATTGTCACCGCATGGCAGATGCGCCGTCAAAATGCCAAGAGACGGCGGGTTCATCAGGCGTAAGCGCCATGCCGGATCCTCACTGCACCATAAGAAAAAGCAAACCAGCCTGAAACGGCGAAAGCCGTCTTCCAGGCTGGTTTTTTCGTACTCCGAATTCTGACAATCCCCGCTGATCCCGTCAGTTAAAGTTAAAAAGCCTGCGGCAGATCTTATACCCCTCCACGGAGATCAGCCTTCCTCCCTTTCCGGGCAGGTTCATGCTCTGTCCAAGCAGGCCGAAACGCAGCTTCCGATACAGGATCCAGTCCTTTTTCTTGAGATATCCCCAAAGCTCTTTTTTCTTCTGGAGATTTTCGTCCGTGCCGGAACGGATGAGCAGGATGGAGGACACGGTGGTGATGATATCCAGGTAGCTCAGCATATACTGCCCCAGCTTTTTGTTTGGTGCGATCATGCTTTTGTTGTCCACCATATAGTCGATCATGAGCTTGTTTACCAGTATCTGCTGGTCGATCCGCCCGATCATGACCTCCTCGTTTACGGACTGATCCTCCCGTCCGATAAAATACCGGTAAAAGTTCACGTCCAGATAATACATGTTCTTCACAAAGGGAAGCGGCTCAAACACATAGAGGTTGTCCACATAAAAGGTTTTTTCGGGAAGTCTGAGCCCGCACTCCCGAAGGAGCTTTGTCCGGAAGATCACCGAATGCATCAGAATATAATGCCCCTTGTAAAAATGGTGGATATCGCTCCAGGTAAACAGTTCGTTCTGGGGCAGAATATGGCGGTAGCGCATTACCTTATGTCGGTTCTCTCCCACCTTCTCATAGACGAAGTTGCTGATCAGCAGATCCAGCCTTCTCTCGCCGCCCGTGAGCTCCCGAAGGGTTTCCAGTATCTGCATATAGGCTTCCTGCTTCACCCAGTCGTCGCTGTCCACCACCTTAAAATAGAGGCCCGATGCATTTTCAATCCCTGCGTTCACCGCCGATCCATGGCCGCCGTTTGCCTTGTGTATCGCCCGGACAATCCCGGGGTAACAGCTCGCATAGCGGTCGGCAATCTCCGCCGTCTCATCCACGGAACCGTCGTCCACAATCAAAATCTCCACGTCCTCCCCGCCGGGCAGAAGGGAATCCACACATTTTTCCATATAAGCCGCCGAGTTATAGCAGGGCACTACAAATGATAATAGCTTCATAAAAACTTCAAACTCCGTTTCCTTTTCTTGCTCTCGTTCTATTTCCCTCACAGTATAGCATAGAAATACGGTAAATTATACGGGCAGGAAACTTAAACTTTTCTAAAAATTTTCATTAAAGTACCGCAGATACGCCTTATAGGCCGAGGGAATCGGATACCGGTCCCTGGCGTCCTCTCTCTCCACAAACACAAGAGAATCTGCGGCCGGCCGCTTTACAAGCTCGTCCACCCTGACCGCATACCCGATCATATGCCATTCCTTGTGGGAAAAAATATGACGGCTCTCCTCCAGAGGCTTTATCTGCAGCACGGAAAGGCCCATCTCCTTTAAGCGGGCAAGCACCTGATCCCCGGTAAGGTGTCCCTCCAGACAGGGGAACTCATACATGCCCGCAAGCAGCCCCTTCCCGGGACGTTTTTGCAGGGCGGCCCGGTTCTCATCCCGCAGGATCAGCACAGTCTTCTCCTCTATGCTTCTTGGCTTTTTCCCGGATTTGACCGGGAACTGCGTCTGTATTCCCCGAAGTCTTGCAAGGCAGAAGCGCTCCCATGGACATTCCCCGCATTTTGGTGCGCCGTTTGGGATACACACCATGGCTCCCAGCTCCATAAGCGCCTGGTTAAAATCTCCCGCTCGTTCCAACGGCATCTGTCGGGCAAGCTCGCTCTCCATCTGCTTTCGCACCTTCTGCCGAGTGATGTCTCTCTCATCACACAAAAGCCTTGTGAACACCCGCAGCACGTTTCCGTCCACAGCCGGAACCGGCCTGCCGTAGGCGATGGAGGCCACGGCTCCCGCCGTGTAGCTTCCGATTCCCGGCAGCTTCATCAGCTCCTCGCAGGTATCCGGCATGATTCCTCCATATTGTTCCATGATCTGAACCGCCGCCCGGTTCAGATTCCGCACCCGGTTGTAATAGCCAAGGCCCTCCCAGAGCTTTAGGAGCTCCTCCTCTTTTGCCCCGGCAAGCGCCCGGATATCGGGGAGCTTTTCCATAAAGCGGTCATAGTAGGGCTTTACGGCCTCCACCCGCGTCTGCTGCAGCATGATCTCCGACACCCACACATGGTAGGGCGTGGGATCCTCCCTCCAGGGAAGAATCCGCCGTCCCCTGTCATACCAGGCAAGAAGGGGCTGCGCAAGCTGTTCCAGAGAGGACAGCCTTACAGGAACAGGCGAATCGATCTCCATACCGTCCTCAAAAACCCGGCAGTCATAGGCCAGTATTTCCACTCCCTGCTCCCTTGCCGCCAGAAGGGCATCGGCAAATTCCGGATGCGTCCGTCGGTTCGGCGCAAAATACCGGATGCCCTTCATCTGGATTACCAGCAGGATCACCCCCCGGTATCCCTCCCGCACCGCCCCGGCCAGCTCCTGTACATGCTTTACGGCGCGCTCCGACGGCGCATCCGGAAAGAGGGCCACGTCATCCTCCTCCAGCGTGACCCCCTTCACCTCCAGAAATATCCTCTCCCCTCCGGTCTCTATGTAAAAGTCAAAGCGGGATTTCCCGTAAACCGTCTCGGGCCGGATCCGGACCGTGCCGGGGAACAGCTCCTCTTTCAGGAGCCATTCCCCCACCGCCCGGTTGGGAGCCTGGGAATCCATATTAATCAGCCGCTCCCCCTTCCTGACCGCTACAAGGTCGTACCGGGTGTTTCTCTTTTTGTTATCGCTCTCGCTCAAGTAAACCTCCGCCTGATCCACCAGCAGCTCCCGGCATCGCCCGGTGTTCTTCACGTGAACCTTCTCGCTCCTTCCCTCCATGTCCACATAAGCGATAAAGCGGTTGGGCCTGCTCTCAAAGCGTCCTTTAACGATTCGTTCGTATCTCATAAGTCTCTCACCTCAGCCGGGTGCATTCAAATCTGTCATACAGAAGAAGGCACTTTCTCAGCTCCTCGTATCTCTCCTCGATCTCGCCCTCGTCCACCTCCACGTCAATAGAAATGGCCATGGTGTTGATCATGGAGTCCGTGACGCGGTCATGGAGTGCGGCCAGAAGATCCAGCTTTTCCGAATAACTGTCCGAATCCAGAAACCGGATCACCAGCGGATCTATGTCAGGTTCCTCCTTCGAAGGGGCGCCGTCCTGCCTTTCCGGACCGGCCTTGAGAAAGTCACCCTGCTTTTCCGGAGCGGCATCCCGCTTTTGGGGGACGGTTTCTGTCCGCTGCGCCCGCTCTTCTGTCTGCCCCGGCTGCGCTTCCACTGCTTCGAACCGGTATTCCTGGAGAGCCTTCGGATATTTTTCCCGGTCAACCTTTCCCATGAACAGGGCAAGGGGCCTTGCATATACCCTGAAATCCCCATACATAGCCTGGTAAACCACCAGCTCTTCCCCGCTCTCCGTGTGCTCTGCCAGAGAGACTATCTGGTAGATGCCCCCTTTAAAATGTCTGTAAATCTGCTGCGGCTTCGGAATGTCCCTCATCCTGTACCCATTCTCCTTTCCGGTTTTACCTGTCTCAAATCATCCATATCTGCATACGGTATTATTATACCCCCGGTTTGGGAGATAAAAAAGTTTTTTTAAAAAATTGTTGACAGTAATTTTTTACCGTGCTATCATACAACACGTAAAGCGAAGGCGCTGTGGTTTATCCGCAGCGCCTTTATCAATGCACTCGGGAAGGAAACACCTGTCCCTGTGCAAATTATTAAAATTGCGGAGCAAAGGGGCTTGTTTACCGGTGACAGGACTTTCGGCTCCGCTTTTTAATGTGAGGAGGAAAAATTATGACTGAAGAAATTTTAAGCATGGTAAACGGCGAGGTATTCGGCGTCTGGTTTTTGATCGGCGCCGCGCTGGTTTTCTGGATGCAGGCAGGCTTTGCCATGGTGGAAACCGGTTTTACCAGGGCAAAGAACTCCGGCAATATCCTGATGAAGAACCTGATGGATTTTTGTATCGGCACCGTGGTTTTCATTCTGATCGGCTTTGGGCTTTTGTTTGGCGAGGACATGGTCGGCCTCATAGGAAAGCCCGGCTTTGACATTTTCACCAGCTACGAAAGCTTTGACTGGTCCAATTTTGTATTCAATCTCGTGTTCTGCGCCACAACGGCCACCATCGTCTCCGGCGCAATGGCCGAGAGAACCAAATTCTTATCCTACTGCGTCTATTCCGCAGTGATTTCGGCCCTGATCTATCCCATCGAGGCGCACTGGATCTGGGGCGGCGGCTGGCTTGCCCAGGCCGGGTTCCACGATTTTGCAGGTTCCTGCGCCATACATATGGTAGGCGGAATCTCCGCCCTGATCGGGGCAAAGATTTTGGGACCCCGGATCGGCAAGTTTGCAAAGGATAAAGACGGTAAGATCACAAAGGTAAACGCTTTCCCCGGACACAACCTTCCCCTTGGATGCCTCGGCGTATTTATTCTCTGGCTTGGCTGGTACGGCTTTAACGGAGCGGCCTGCACGAGCGTGGAACAGCTCGGCTCCGTGTTCGTGACGACCACCATTGCCCCTGCCGTGGCAACCGTGGTATGCATGATCTTTACCTGGATTAAGTACGGCAAACCGGATGTTTCCATGTGCCTGAACGCTTCCCTTGCAGGTCTTGTAGCGATCACGGCCCCCTGCGACGTGACGGACGTCACCGGTTCTGTCATAATCGGCGCCGTGGCAGGTCTTCTCGTGGTATTCGGCGTCTGGTTCCTGGATTATAAGCTGTGCATCGACGATCCCGTTGGCGCCGTGGCCGTGCACTGCTTAAACGGTATCTGGGGCACCCTTGCGGTAGGGCTCTTCGCCACCACCTCGGCTCCGGGAAATGATAGCATCGCAGGTCTTTTTTATGGCGGCGGCTTCAAACAGCTTGGTCTGCAGCTGCTTGGATTTTTCAGCGTTGCCGCATGGACGGCCATCACGATTACCATTGCCTTTCTTGTCATCAAGGCCATTTTCGGTCTGCGGGTCACACAGGAGGAGGAGATCGTGGGCCTGGATTCCTGTGAACACGGACTTCCCTCGGCCTACGCCGGTTTCAGCATTATGGATATCTCCAATACTATGACCATGGATGTCAACGAGAACACGGATCTCGGCGTGGAGAATTACGAGGCCGCTTCCGACTTCCAGAAGGAAGCTTCCGTCAGCGTTGCAGCCGCCCCTGCCTGCACATCCGGCATCTACAAGGTTGCGATTATCGCAAAGCTCTCCCGCTATGATCAGCTGAAAAAGGCAATGAACGATCTCGGTGTTACCGGAATGACCGTGACCCAGGTTATGGGCTGCGGCGTTCAGAAGGGCGCCGGGGAAATGTACCGCGGCGTGGAAGTGGACGCCACTCTTCTGCCCAAGGTAAAAGTCGAGGTCGTTGTGAGCAAGATCCCTGTGGAAACTGTGATCGAAGCGGCCAAGAAGGCGCTCTACACCGGCCACATCGGCGACGGCAAGATCTTCGTATACGGCGTCGAGAAGGTCGTGAAGGTCCGCACCGGCGAGGAAAATTTCGCCGCTCTGCAGGACGTGGAATAAAACAGCGTTCACCTATCCCTCAGTTTCATATAAATAAGAAGACCTCCCGGAGGAATTCCGGCGGGGTCTTCTTATTTTTCATGGCTGCTGATAATACTGCGCCTGGGCGTTCCAGAGCCTGCGGTAAAGCCCCTGCTGCGCCGCAAGCTCCTCATGGCTTCCCCTCTGCACCACCCGGCCTTTGTCAAACACCAGAATATCCTCGCAAAACCGACAGGAGGCAAGGCGGTGGGAAATGTAGAGAGCCGTCTTTTTCCCCACCATCCGGTCAAAACCCGCATAGACGTCGCACTCCGCCAGCGGGTCCAGGGCGGCCGTGGGCTCGTCCATAATGACAAAGGGAGCGTCCTTATAGATGGCTCTTGCGATAGCCATTTTCTGCTTTTCGCCGCCGGAAAAGGAAACGCCTCCGTCACTGAACTGTCTTCCCACATAGGTTGCAAGCCCCTGCGGCAGTTTTGCAAGGCGCTCTCCAAGGCCCGCCCTCACAAGGGCGTCCTCTGCCGCCGCCTCTTCCACAACGCCTGCTGCCGCAATGTTTTCTCCCAGGGGAAAAGCAAAAATACAAAAGTCCTGAAAGACCACGGCAAAAAGCGCACAGTACTCCTGATAGTCATATTTGCGGATATCGATCCCGTTCAGTTTGATGCAGCCCTCCGTCACGTCGTACAGCCTGCACAAAAGCTTGATAAACGTGGTTTTGCCGGACCCGTTCGGTCCCACGATTGCCATCTTTTCCCCGATCTCAAAGGAAAGAGTGAGATCGCTGATCACATATTCCTCTGTCCCCGGATAACGGAAAGAGACATGTTCAAAATCGATCTGGAAACGGCCGTCCCTGCGCTTTTCCACCGGTATGGTGCCCTGCCGTTTTCGTTTTTCCAGATTCCTGTACTGCATATAATCCCTGGAATAGTCGGCCACGGATTTCATTCTCCCCACACAGCCTGCAAAGCGGGAGGCGGACCGGGCCAGCTGGATGATGCTTGCCGTGTAGGACACCACGTTCCCGATGGAGATCTGCCCCAGGAAAGCCTTGATGCCGGCAAAGAGATAGATGCAAAGACCGCTGAGTCCGGGAAAGGTCACTCCGATCAGCTGACGCCTGATATACATCTGTCCGATCCGCCACTCCCCTTTCCTTGACGCCTCAAACAAAGCGTCCACATCCTGCCGTATCATCCTCTGCTGTGCATGAATCCGCAGATCCTTCTGGCTCTCCACGCCGGAGAGCAGATCCAGGTAATAGGCGCTTTTGTTGTGAATCCCATCCAGCCCGTCCAAAATCTCCACGGATTTTCTGGTGTAATAAATTCCCGCCCGGTAGTTTCCCCACACCAGGACGCCGATCACCAGCAGCAAAAGAAGGGAGGCAAGGAGAGAAAACATGCCGCCTCCTCCCATCTGCGCTCCCCCCGCAAGCATGGGAAAAACAATGACCAGGGCCGTAAGCATGGAAAAAATTCCCTTCAGAAATTCTCTGACCTGCAAAAGAAGCCAGCCCCGGATCCCATAGTAGGATCTTGCAAGCGCCCTTGTCCGCAGCTCCTGCACATGGGTATCCTCCAGATATTCATAGTCCATAGAAAGACTCTGCCTGTTCAGCTGCTCCTCGTCCAACTGTCTGGTATAGTCCAGCTTCTGGTTGAACCATTCCCCCATCCGGGAGCAGGCCACCCGGAACAAAAGCTTCAGGCCGAGGGCGCAGGCCGTGTAGAAAAGCAGAGACTCCATGCTCTCTTTCCGGTATACGCCGTCCACCAAAACTCCGGTGCACAGAATCATGATATAGGGATTTGCCGCTTCCAGTATGGCAAGCAGGAAGGTGCAAACGGCAATCTTCCTCTCCCTGCCCGCAATCTCCCGAAACAGCAGTCCTATATATCTGATATCCTCTCTGTTCATAAAGCGCCTCCCGTCTCTTCCCCTCTTTCCCCTTCCCTGTAATACCGGCTCTGGACCTCGTAGATTTCGGCATATCTTCCCTTCTTCTCCATCAGGCTCTCATGGGTTCCCTGTTCCACAATCTTTCCATCGCCTATCAGACAGATTCGGTCGCAGAACCTTGTGCTGGATAAACGGTGGGAAATATAAACGCAGGTTCTTCCCTTTACGGCCTCGCCGTATTTCAGATACATCTCGTTCTCCGCTATCGGATCAAGGGCGGCCGTCGGCTCATCCAGGATCAGGAGGGGCGTCTGTTTGTACAGAGCTCTTGCAAAGAGCATTTTCTGCCTCTCTCCGCCCGAGAAGTCCAGGGCTTCTCTGTTGGCCTCCCGGACAAGGAGCGTATCCCCCCTGTGCGGAAGGCTCTCATATTTTTCAGAAAAACCAGAAATTTCAAGAGCCCGCTTAAGCTTTTCCCGATCCACGCCCTCTTTCGCCTGCCCTGTCAGATTTTGGTCCAGAGTCAGCGGGAGCATATGGGAGTCCTGAAACAGCACCGACACAAGGCTATAGTACTCTTGTCTCGCAAACGCCTTAGCCGGAATGTTATTGATCCGTATTTCCCCCTCCGAGGGCTGGTAAAATCCACAGAGAAGCTTAACAAGCGTGGTCTTTCCAGCACCGTTTAATCCGATCAGTGCCAGCCTCTCGCCGGGCCTGATGGTGAGATCAATCCGGGAGAGCACCGGCTCCTGTGCGCCCGGATAGGTGTAGCTTATTCCTCTTGCCTCCACCAGAACGCCCTCCCTTTTGATGGCCGCAAGCTTTTCCTCGCCGATCCCCTCCCTGCTCCAGACGCTTTCGGGAAGCTCCAGGAAGCTTCGGATATAGCTGATGGAGGCGTCCAGAGAATTCAGCGACAGGACCGCAAGGACCATCTGCTCAAAATAAGAGCCGAATCCGGCAAGCAGTCCCATATAAAACACAAAATCCGGAACCGTGACTCTTCCCTGTGCCAGACGGAAGAGCAGATAGGCGTAGGCAAAGCCCTCCGAGAAAAGGGTCAGAAGCGCCTCGGCGGATCCTCTGGCAAAATACCAGTTATGAATATGCCCGTAAATCTCATCCATTCCTTTCAGGCATTCCTCATACTTTTTCACAAACCAGTCCGCCATCTGGTAGAGACGGATCTCCTTTCCCGCCGTCCTCTCCATGGTCTGTCTGCTGATATAGGATGCCTTTGCCGTAAAGGAATTCAGATTTGCATGGTATTTCTCATGCTTTTTCCGCACAAGGGCAAGCAGCAGAAAGCTTGCAAGCAGATTCAGGATCACTACCAGAAGCAACAGGAGGCTTTCCCTTCCGATCGCCGTTCCATACAGACCGGTTCCAAGAACGCCGCCAAGGAGCATTGGCACGGTGAGGAAGGAGTTGCGGATCCCGAATTCATTGCGGATCACATTCCATGTATTCTCCATCAGCCTGCGCTTTTCCGGCTCCTCCAGCATCTCATAATCCATATCCATGATTTTGGCAAAGCAGAGCTTTTCATAATACAGGTGAAAAGACAGGGAATTCCGGTACAGGTACTCCTGCATCCCCTCCCGCAGCATCTCAAAAACCCATATACAAACTGCCAGGAAAACCACGCAGAGAAGCAGCGGTATCAAATCCCACCTCTGTTCCAGGCCTCTTACCAGCTGTGCGGGAAGATACACGCCAAGCCAGGCGGCTGCCACGTCTGGAAAGATCTGCAGAATCTGAAAATAAAAAAGCTTTTTGTCCCATCTTTTGGAGGATCGCATATTGTAGAACACGTTGCCGGCCATTTTGTATTTTACGCAGTTTTGTTCTTCCCTGTTTTTCATACCGTACTGTCCCTTCCCTAAGCTGTTCTCATCCTATCACAGATTTACCTTGAAAAAAAATTCGTGCACAAATGGTATCCCATTTTGCACGAATGGCACTACGCTTATTCCACGAGAGGCAGCGTGATCTCCGTGGCAAATACCCCCTCTTCCGTCTGGCGGTTTACATAACCGCCATATTTGGCCACAATGCTGTCGATCCGGTAAAGTCCGAATCCATGGTTTCCCCCCTTGCGGGAGAGAAACCGAGCGCCCAGCCTTTTCGCTTTTCCTTTCATGGAATTCGTCACGGAAATATACAGCTGCTTCTTGATACGATCGATATAGATCCGGATAAAACGGTCCTTTTCCTGCGGAAGCTCCATGCAGGCCTCCATGGCGTTGTCCAGGAGATTTCCGATCAGCACGGACAGGTCAATACCGGAAACCGGGGCATCGCCCGGCACAAGGGCCGTGGCGTCCACCGCAATCTTCCGCTCGCATATCAGGGAAAGCTTGCTGTTTAAAATAGCGTCCACCATCACGTTTCCGGTTTTAAGCACCGTATCCACTGCGGACAGATCCTTCTCCAGCCCGTCCAGATAGTCCAAAGCTTCCCTGTACTGGGTAAGGCTCAAATAGGCCTTCAGCACCTGAATGTGATTGTGATAATCGTGCCGCCAGCCCCGCATTTTCCGGTACATAACCTCCACCTCGTCATAATGCCGGTCCACCAGCTCATTCTGAAAGCCGGAAATCCTGCGTTTCACATACCGGGGCATCAGAAAAAGCCACAGCAAAACGTTAACCACAACCGCTATAACAATGATACCTGCCACGACAAACGCCATCTTCCGCTCCTTTCGGCGTAACGGGGTTTTTCCGCCTTTGAATTCCCGCTTCTTTAGAGGATAAACGCCTTCATCTGTAGAGGCGGATAAACGCCTCGTTTACCTCCCTGTACATTCTGCGGCTCACCGGGATCCGCTCCCCGTCGTCCAGCACGATCTCGCCTTTTACGATGGCACTGATATGCTGCAGATTGATGAGATAGGAGCGGTGGCACTGTACGAACTCCCTCCTGCCGCCCAGAATCCCCAGCGCCTCTCCCATGGACATGCGGATCTCTCCCCTGTCCTTTTCCGTGCGCAGAACACAGTCGTGGCCCATGGCCTCCACATACCAGATCTGGCTTGCCGCAAGCAGAAGGCGTCCCTCTGCCGTGGGAAAGACCAGCTTTTCCTCCGGCTTTTTCTTCCGCATCAGCCCATCAAGAACCTCACAGAGCTTTTCCCGGCGGACCGGCTTTAACAGATAGTGGAGCGCCGATACCTCGTATCCCTGTGCCATATACCTGTCATAGCCGGTAATAAACAAAACGGGGATATCCTCGTCCTGCAATCGGATCTTTTTTGCAAGCTCCATCCCGCTCAGGGAACCCATCTCAATATCCAGAAGGAGAAGATCGAAGGTCTCCTCCTCCCAGGAAAAGAGAAAGCTCTCCGCACTGTAAAAACAGGAGATTTCAGACGCAATCCGCCTTTCCTTTGCCCATTCCTTTAAATAGCCGGAAAGGAGCGCACACTGCGCCTGTTCGTCGTCACAGACTGCAATCCTCATATCCCGCCTCCGGATCCGCCCCTGATTTTTGTCCTCATACCTCGATCACATAGGAAGCCTTCCAGACATGGCCCGGCGCTATCCGGTTTCCCCATTCCCGCTCTTTCAGCGTTCCCTCAAAGCCTTCCCTGTCGCATCTTCCATGCCAGGGCTCGATACACACAAAGGGAACGTCTTTTCCCACAGGAGACCACACGCCAAACAAAGGGGCCTCCATGGTAACCGTAAGATACCGGGATCCATCCCGTCTGCACAGCGCAACCGTATCCGTCTGGTTCTTTTCCACCACTAAAGCGTCGTGATCAAAAAGATTTTCCGTAAGGGCGAGCTTTCCGTCCGTAAGGGCGAACACATCCATACAGCCTGTCACCAGGCCGCTCTCACCGATTCTGCTGCTGGCAATCTCCTCGCAGCCGCCGAATTCCACAAAACACTCCCTGCGCTCCGCCCCTTCCTCAATGGGACAGTTAAAAGCCGGATGGCCCCCTATGGAAAAGAAAAGCTCCTCGTCCCCCGGATTTTCCACCTGCCAGAGCACCTCTACCTTACAGTCCTCGATTCTGTAACCGAGCTTTAACACAAATTCATAGGGATAGGTTTTCAGTGTCTCCTCACTGGATTTTAAGACAAACCAGAGCTCCTTTTCGCTCTGCGAAAGCAGTTCAAAATCCATATCCCTGGCAAAACCATGCTTGGTCATGGAGTAGGTTTTCCCCTTGGCCCTGTACTCGTTGTTCCTTAAACCTCCCACAAAGGGGAAGAGAACCGGGGATGTCCTTGCCCAGTATTTCGCATCCGCACACCACATGTACTCCGTTCCCGTGCTTAGCTTTTTCAGGGATTTCAGCTCCGCCCCATGGCTGTCAACAGCAATTGCCACCGCATCATTTTTTAACTCGTAAAGCCCCATATCCTGTCCTTCCTTTCCTGCCGCCTGCCTCTTTCTCACAGGCCGTCGTTTCTTTTTTTTATTTTATCATACTTTGCCGCACTGACAACAGGATTTTGCCGCTTTCACCTTATTATAAATTTCCAGCCCGCCCTTTCTCCCGAACAGATGGAGGCTGCTGAGATAAATGATCCTGGCGCTTTTGTCTTTTCCCTCAATCATATTTTGAATTTCATCCACCCGGCTTTCGTACTGCGTGCCTTCGAACAGGTTTTGCAAAACCGACTTTATCCTCCGCTTTTCGGTGTACGCCGAATAGTAGCTTCCGATCTCCAGTTTTTCCCGCCGCCTCCTGAGTTCCTTTGTCCGTTCGTTGTTTTCGTTCCCGCTGATTATGCCATCCTCAACACAGGACGACAACACGACCTTTCTCCTGTGAGCCGAACCCTTGTCCCAATAATCCCTCACAGCCGCGAATCCGTTGTCATTGCTCACCACGACGGCCGTTCCCTCATAGCCCTCCCCGATCAACTCACCGAGTTTTGAAGCGATGTAAAAATCCAGAGCATTTTTACCCGTCCTGCAAAGCTTACAGATATCGAATCTGCACCCGGAAGCCGTGATATTCTCAAGGATTCTCCGCTCCATATGTTTTTTGGCCTCGCTGAAAAAGACTATGACGTGATCCTGTTCATTCAGGCAGTCGCAGCCTTTCATTCCCGCATTGCCCACGTTTTCGTAATCGATCAAAAACAGCATAATGACGCCCCCTCCGGCTCTGTCCTTATGGCAAACTTTCTTAACTGCCATTTTATAGTCAACGACAAAAGCTTTTTCCTTTTGTCATTGGCTGCGCCGATTTTTGCTGCGTGCAAACGCAGATTTACCTTGCAAAAATCGTGCGCATCCCCCGGAGGGGCTATAGTAAACGGCAATTATTTTGTCGTTTACTATAAGAATAACATTCCTCTCGCTGCCTGTCATTGACGGCATAGTTAAAAAGCTGCCGGTATTACCCGGCAGCCATGCTCTTGTCGTTCCTGTATAATTTATGGTACCTCTCCAGCCTGTCCCCTCTCCGCATCCTGTCCACATGGAATAATGCCGCTTCCACAATTCCCGCAGTCAAATCCGGCGCCATGCAAAAATCGCATCCGTCTTCCTCACCCTCCATATACGCCCGTATACGGAAGGGATCATCCCGGATAACATCTCTAAGCTCCGCCTCATACAGTTCCATGAGCGCAAGCATATTATCCGCCGGCGGGTAGCTTTTTCCCTCTTCATATTTATAAATTGCCTGTACCGATCCCAGACAAAGGTAATTTCTCACTTCGTCCACCGAAAGGCCCTTTGCCTCCCGAAGACGTCTCAGATTCCGTCCGATCAGCTTTCTGTCATATTCCGGCCTGCGCCTCAACTTCTTCTCCTTTGCATCCGGCTCTTTTCCCGGTCACAGGCATGCGGCCTGCGATCTCAGCCTTATCATGCGGTCATGTTAAAACCATAGGCCTGTGCGGCCTTCTGCATCCGGTATAAATTCCGATTCTGCATTTCGTCTGTCCGGCGCTGAAGTTCCAGGGAAAAATCCTCTTCCTTCTTCTTATCCTCATTTTCAACCGGCATCTGGATACCAACCGCCTCCCCGGCAGGCTTAAGCACCCTTGAGGCGTTCATTCTCCCTGTATAAAGCTGCATCTGAAGGATATCCATGAAATTGGACGTCTCACCCTTGCGAAGCGGATTCTCGTTCAGGCTCTCATCCAGAAGCTCCGAATAATCCGTTTTGGATGTAAGCGGGTCTCCTACGGCGGACACCCTTCCAAGGCTGTTTCCGCTCACATAATTCGTGTTATAAATATAGGGCTGAAAATCGGCCGCTCCAATCCTCATCGCAAATATCCTCCCATCCGGTTCCCCGAAACATTGTTGTTTTATTTTACACCTTATCAGAATCTCCGTCAACCTCTCCGTTCTTTTTTCCATAAAGCACCTCCTGAAGGCTGCCTTTCACACAGCCTTTTGGATGAGTCTTCCCGGTCTTTCGGTCATTCATACATGGCGTTTCCAAAACGGAAGGTATGTGTTAAAATACTTTATAGATAATTTTTAACAGGGAAGGAATGTCATGGAGGACAAAATCATCATAACAGAGACAGAACGGCTGGTTTTAAGAAGATATGAGAAGGAAGATTTGCAGGACTTATTCGAATATCTCTCCGATGAAGAAGTCGTGAAATACGAACCGTATAAACCGCTGACCTTTGATGAAACAAGGGAAAATCTTGCGTGGCGCATTGGCACAGGCGAAATGATTGCCGTTGAACTGAAACATTCCCACAAAATGATCGGGAATGTATATTTGGGAAAACGTGACTTTGAAGCACTGGAAATCGGATATGTATTTAATCGGAATTATTGGGGACATGGTTATGCCGCCGAGAGCTGCAGAGCCCTGATCGGGCTGGCATTTTCAAACGGCGTTCACAGAATCTATGCACAGTGCGACCCAGACAATGAAAGTTCCTGGAAATTACTGGAAGCCTTAGGTTTTTGGCGTGAAGCTCATTTCAGAAAAAATGTGTATTTCCGGAGAGATGAAAACGAAAAAGCCATCTGGAAAGATACCTATGTATATGCAAGATTAAATGATAACACCGGGAAACCGCCAAAGAGTATGCCAAAAGAGCAAGAGGGCGGCTTGCTTGAATCGATTGACAGGCTCCACACCACACAGATGGGTGCCGAACGTATAAAAAGAAATCTGCAGATAGAGACAGATGATGTGGTCCAATGGTGCCGGGACCGAATTTCGGACAGGAACGCAAAGATTTCAAGAACCGGAAAAAACTGGTATATCCTTTCAGGTAACTGCAGGATAACCGTAAATGCGCACAGTTATACCATTATCACCGCACACAGAACAAAAGGAGAAAAATCATGTTAGACAAAAACACCATCACCGCCAGGCTCTGCGGCGCCCTAGAGCCCCTTCCCTATATCCACGCCTTCTGGCTGGAGGGGGCGGACGCTGCGGGGATGGCGGACGAATACAGCGATATTGATTACTGGGTGGACGTTGATGATGAAATGGAGGCCCAGGCCATCTCTGCCGTGGAAAACGCCCTCTCCGGGCTTGCCGATATCGATTTTTTCTACGTCTTCGACCATCCCCATCCCAAAATTCGCCAGAGGATCTATCATCTTAAGGGAACCGGCGAATTCCTGATGATCGATTTCTGCTGGCAGCTTCACAGCCGTCCGCAAGAAGAATACGGTTATTATGAAAACGACCCCGTGGAGGCCGCAAAAGTCCTCTTTGACAAGGACAACGTCATCCACTGGCAGCCCATGGATCTTTCCGGATTTGCGGATGCAAACGCCGCCCGGTTCCGGGAAGCCTGCTATCGCAGAACCCAGCACTGCCGTGTGGTAAAATATATCCGCCGCGGGCTTTACCTGGAGGCATATGCCCATTACAACGAATATATTTTAGAGCCCCTCATCGTTCTGCTGCGGATCCTCTATACCCCTGCTTATGCGGATTATTATCTCACCCACATTTCCCGGCACATCCCGGCCCCTGAGAGAGCGAAGCTGGAAGAATTTTCGCGCATAAGCTCCCTTAAGGATATGGAGGCAAAGATCCCTCCCGCCGGAAAATGGTTTGACGAGCTGGCACGCAGAACCGGGCTACAGCCCTGATCTTTTTCCGCACGATCCTTATCGGCTCTATCCCTCCTTCTCTTTACCAGAAACAGGTAACTGCGAAACTTGTAAATTTGCAGAATATTCAGACAATATTTTCTTCGAAAAGCCTTATTCGCCATGAAATCAAGACCATAGAAGGCTGGAGAGCCTTTGCTCGACTGACTTCTTATTTACTGGGCTTGATGGAATGCCTGGCGAAATAGGATTTGAGGAGAAATATTGTCTGAATATTCTGCAACTTACTGCTTCACAATCACCTCTTTATCAGAAAGGTAAGAAAGACAAGAATAAGCCCTGTACCGAGCAGCCAGTACTTCTCCTGAAAGCTTCCTCCGGCCATGGAGAACAGATAAAAGCTGGCCCAAAACCCTTTCCCCGCCCCTCCAAAATTAGACACATAGCAGAGAAAGGATACCAGATATCCCAGGATGACGTTCCGGCTGATACCGGCTGCGGCAAATCCGACAGCCCCCAGATAAAAGGCCGAAATGATTCCGCCTGCCAGGTGCCGCAGAGTGACGTCACACTCTCTGCCATACATAAAGAGCACAAAGGCGCCGAAAATCAGCGACACTCCCAGCAGCGAATAGCAGAGCCGCAGAAGGCCCACCGCAAGATAACTGGTCTTTCTCACCCGCACCACATCCCGGATTCCTTCCTCCTGTTCCGGCAGGAAAACGGGCGTAAGGCAGATCATCCCCACAAGAGACAGAACCATTTCCAGAGGATAAGCGGATTTTACCCCGTCCAGCGCTTCCACCCGAAAGAGCACGGGGGTAAAAAGCGCCAGCAGGACTGCCGCCAAAAAATGCGGTAGAAAATTATATTTCAGATTTATGAGGCATATGGTTTTTAAATCTCTTCGTTCCAAATGCTTTCCCCCTCCTTTTCTGTTCATAGATCCCTGTGGTCAAAAAGACCAGCCCAAGCGACAGCAGCGTGTAAAATGTCCGGTTAAAGGCCAGGTTCCCGATCCGATCCAGAAATTCCCCTGCCTTCAGCAGGGAATTATGCCGGGGAATCAAATCAAATCTGCCGATGGAACCGGTCAGAACCCCCGTTTTTCCACACATGGCAAAAAGCCACCAGATTCCCTGCACCAGAATCCCCACGGGGCGGTCCGCAAGATGAGAAAAAAGCATTCCCACGGCCATGGATACCATCATTTGCGGCATAAGCCAGAATCCCGCATAGCGAAAAAAAGCGGTCCGATCCAGTATATCGTCCGGATAAAGCTTCCCTACCTGAATCGTTGCGGCTGCTGCGAGAAGGACCACCGGAAGTGCGGCGGCGGCCAGCGCTGCAAAAAACCTGGTAAAAATCAGATGAAACGAGGCGACAGCCTTCCCATAAACCACTTCCTCCATTTTGGCTCTCCGGTCCTTCACTCCAAGGGCCGCACCGAGAAAGGCCGGAAGGATTGACGCCACCAGAACCCCCATATAGTCGCAAAAAAGCCGGGCATAGCCTCCCATAACCTTATCCTTATGGAGAAACAGCTCATATTCCTCCAGGGCGTCCTCATAAGTCTTCGGAACGTTGGAAAAGTATCTCACAAGATAAGCGTCGCAATACCTCGAGCCGCCCCCGATCAGCTGATCCGCCCTGCGCATCAGCTCCCGAAAGCGCTCGTAAGTAAGAGGATCTGTGGAAAGCTCATTCAGAACTTCTTTCATTTGTTTCGTTTTTTCCTCTGTCAGATGCACTTCCCTGTAAAAACCCATGGGATAGGCGTCATAGCTTTCCCGGAGAAATTCCTCCCGAAGTCCCGCGGATGCCTCTTTCATCAAAACCTCCGGAACCTCCTTTGCTATCGTCCCGTAATCCTCCAGCCCGGGAACAGGCTTTGCCACCGGCTCCTCCAGCTCCGGGGCAAACTGTGTGACATATGCCGCAATTACCGCAAGGATATAAACCACATAGAGCAGGGAAGCCGCCGTTTTTTTGAATTCCTTCCAAAACAACATCACAAAACACCTCCCTCCGGTCTGACGCCCTCTTTTTGCAAAAGATACATATAGGCGTCCTCCAGTCCGGGACTGGTCAGTTCAGCCCCCGGAATCTGCGGAGCATCCTCTGCAAGAAGCCGGACCGTAATACCGTCTTCCCCTGCCACCATTCCCGTAACCGCATAGCTCTTCTTCACCTCGGGAAGCGATTTTTTCGGTATCCTTGCCCGGTAGACTTTTCCCTTCGCCTGACGAATCAATTCGGCAACCGTGCCCTGCCACAGGATACTGCCCTCGTTCATGATGGCAATGTCCTCGCAGGATGCCTCGATATCGCCCACGATATGTGTGGAGAGAATCACGGTCCGCTCCTGGGCCGCCTCGCCAAGGAGATTCCGAAACCGGATCCGCTCCTCAGGGTCGAGCCCAGCCGTGGGCTCATCCACGATCAGCACCTTCGGATCATGGATCAGCGCCTGTGCAATCCCCAGCCTGCGCTTCATTCCCCCGGAAAGCTCCCTTACCCTTTTTTTCCTGCATTCCTCCAGATTGACCCTTTGAAGAAGCATATCCTTCCTCTCCCTTCGAAGACTTCTGCTCATACCCGAGAGAATCCCCAGATAATCCAGACATTCCTCCACGGTCATGGACGGGTACATGGAAAAATCCTGGGGCAGATACCCGGTCATACTGCGGATTTCCCGGCGTCTCTCCACCGGTATTCCCAAAATATTGATTTCTCCCGCTTGTTTTGGCAGAAGGGAGGCAAGGAGCTTCATGAGCGTGGTCTTGCCCGCCCCGTTCCTCCCGAGAAGCCCGAACATTCCCGGTTCAATGGTCAGGCTCACATCAGCAAGCGCCTTCTTCCTTCCATAAAATTTGTCCACGTGACGGACCACAATTTTGTCATCCATATCAATCTCCTCCTTTTGCCCGTGCACAATCGGGCAGGGGGAACGCTCTCCTCCCCTGCTCGCCGTGGGGGCACACGTTGCGTAAGCAACAATTTCATCTATGCGTCCCTGCAATCGAGTAGGAGGGAGTGATTAGCTCCCGTCCTCTCACACCACCGTGCGTACCGTTCGGTACACGGCGGTTTCAATAGTTGACGTGCACGGACTGATAGGCTGTGGCTAAATCATAAAAGCCACCGCTTATCAGTTTTTCTTTTGACATGGCTCGTTTTACTGTTGTAAGGTTTGAACAAAACCAGTGTCCTTTTCGGCTGTTTGCCGCCATATGCGCAAAGTATTCTGGTATTCCCATTTTGATAAGATTTCTCTTTTTCGTCTTTGGTAGTTTCCATTGTTTCCATATGCACATACGTATTCTGTGATAGAGCCATCCATTGATGTCATCTATATTGTTCTTCATGCTCGC
>CAJTVN010000028.1 GCA_910579685.1 uncultured Lachnospiraceae bacterium
TCTGCTTCGCAGCCGCCTGGCTCATTGCTCGCAGGAATCAAAATATAACTTGTAGAATATTGTATAAAAATAGGGATATTATTTGAATCAAGCAGAGAGATATTCTATTTTTATAGTTATAGTTTTTCCAATTTTTTTTATTTTTATCGTGGAAACTGACAAAAAAAGCAAATACGCAGACAATGAGCAGGGCGCCCCCTGCTCATTTTAGAAAATATATATATTTAATAGATTTCTGAAACCACTTTCATTATAATCGATTTCATGCGAAATAGGGGGAAATGTAATAAATACCATCTCCAAATGTAATTTTTAATGAAGCGCCTCCAGATATTCCATGTGATAATGCATGAGATTGCCCCTCTTATTAGGGCTGACCGGAAGAGTCTGACCATTTCGCAGCCTCACCTGCCTTGGATAGAACATCTCCATCTGCCTTCCGTTGACCAGATAGGATTTATGGATTCTTATAAACTGGCTGTTGCTTTCCTTCAGGCTTTCCTCCACCTCGTCCAGCTTTCCATAAAATGTATATTCCCTGCCGTCCTCCATGCAGACCTTTATCACCCTTTTATCGCTCACAAAATAAAGCACCTCGTACAAAAGAATGCTGTAATTCACCGCCTTAAACTGAAAGGTGTAAATTTCCTTGGTATAACGGTAAGTGCCTACCGCCTGATCAAGGCTTTCCGCAAGCCGGCCGATCTGTCCCTTCTTTTCCAGGTACTGGAAGGGATGTATATGAAAGACTTCTTTGTAATAATCATCATACTGGGAAATAAAAATCAAACAGATATGTTCATAGATTTTCTTGATTTTTTCGGCGGTATAAATGCCGCTCATACCGTCTTTTAAGTCAATGTCCATAATGACAACATCATAGTAACCCTTAGCCTCGATATCGGCCAGAAGCTCCTCCCCGCTTATGAACGTTCTCAGCTGTATATTCAGCCGCCGTCCCAGCGCCCATTCCTCAACGAACCCTGCCAACCAGTCCCCATAAGCCGCCGCATCATCGCAGATCGCTATACGCAGCATAAAATATCACCTCTTTAAAACAATCCCGCCTTCATTCTGCGGCCCGGCCAGATACATTCTTCAAAAGCCTGCAGCTAAAAGTGCAGATCCGCCCTGTGTACCCGGCCGAACGCAGAAATCAGTATTTATTTACAACATGATCGCTAAAATGTTCAACGCCCACAGCACGATCGCAATCACAACGCCGAGGATACAGAATATCTTCCCCACCTTGGCCCGTCCCGCATTGCTGGAGCCGGAACCCATTCTCGCCCTGGAAAAGCCCAGGCAGCCGAACAGAATTGCCACAATGGGAATCCAGCAGAAAATGCAGCTGAGCGCACCGAGTACCAGTGACATGTTCGCCGCTCCTGTATTGTCCACGGTCTGAACCGGAATTGACGATGCCGCACTGTATGTAGCATCCCCGGATGCCGGAATCTCCTGCATCAAAGTGTTGAACAGCTGCTCCAGGCTCTCCCTGTAAGGCTTCTTCATCAGAATTCCCACAAAGCCCTCCAGGCCCATTTCCTTCCCAAAGCTTCCTTTCAGCCATGCTTCCACGTGAAGCACTCCTCCCTGATAAGACCATTTCAGGTATTTGAAGCCTTCCATCATGGCGTCTCCTGCACGGTAAGCCGCCTCTCCCTTCCAGTCCGACAGGGAAAACTGGTTTTTCTTCAGATAATCGTTCATGATAAATTCCACAAAATCATCCGGTTTGTTCAACTGTAAATCCTTTACAAATCTGGCCATTTTTTGCCCCCTCCTGTTTTTCTTAAGTCTGATTTGATCTTTTCCATTCTTCCCGCTTTGCTCAGGCACACCTCCGTTTACATTTTACTATATTTTTTTTTACAGTATATCATGTGCCCGCTAAATGTGCAAGCACTACCGCATTTGCGTCCCCATGGGCTGTGCTTACAATCCCAAAATTAAAATAATAAGGATCACACAAGGAAGCACCCAGGTCACATAGCCCTTAAGGAACCTAGGAATCTTCACACCCGCTCCGGCATTGGCCTCCTCCAGATATCTGTCGAATCCCCAGCCCCATCTGGTCACGCAAAACAGCAGGAAAATCAGAGAGCCGGCAGGCAGAAGCAGATTGCTGACAATAAAGTCCTCCAGGTCAAGCACCGCGCTCCCCGCTCCTCTTGGCTGGAAGGAGCTCCAGACATTATACCCCAGCACACAGGGAAGGGATGCGATCAGAAGAAGAATACCGTTGATCACGGATGCCTTTCTTCGGCTGATTTTCCATTTATCCATGCAGCAGGCGATAATATTTTCAAACACGGCTATAATCGTGGAGAAGGAGGCAAAGGTCATAAACAGGAAAAACAGACTTCCCCAGATATTTCCGCCCGGCATGGAGGAAAACACGTTGGGAAGCGTGATGAATATCAGCTCCGGCCCGGCTCCCGGATCCACCCCGTAGGCAAAGCATGCGGGAAAAATAATGAGACCGGAGACAATTGCCACAAAGGTGTCCAGAACGGCGATCCGGAGCGACTCCCCCAGAAGCGTGTGTTCCCTGCTCATATAGCTCCCGAAAATTTCCATGGCCCCGATACCAAGGCTCAACGTAAAAAAGGCCTGGTTCATTGCGGCGATGATCACGTTGACCAGCCCGCTCTTCTCAACCTTTCCCCAGTCGGGAACCAGATAAAATTTCAGGCCTTCCATTCCCCCGTCAAGAGCAATGCTGTGAAAGGCCAGAACCACGATCAGAAGCAGCAGGCCGATCATCATGGGCTTGCTGATCTTTTCCACTCCCGCCTGAAGGCCGAAGGAACAGATGAGAAAGCCCCCAATCACAATGACTGCCATCCAGAATGCCATTCCGTAAGGGTCTGCCAGCATACCGGAGAACTCCCCGGCCACCGCCTCCGGTCCAAGGCCCTTAAAATCATTCCTGAGAAAACGATAAAAATAACTGAGCATCCAGCCCGACACAGTGGTATAAAACATCATCAGCATATAATTGCCAAAAAGCGCCACATAGCCGTGAAGATGCCATTTACTCCCTTTCTTTTCCAGCTCCTGATAGCAGCCCACCACGCTCTTTTGGCTGGCTCTTCCCACCGCAAATTCCATGGTGAGCACCGGAACTCCCACCGCAATCAAAAAGAGCAGGTAGAACAGAACAAAGATTCCCCCTCCGTTTTGTCCCGTCACATAGGGAAACTTCCACACGTTCCCGATTCCCACCGCACAGCCTGCGGAAATCAGGATAAAACCAAGCCTCGATTTAAAACTCTCTCTTTTCATTCCCAGATCCTTTTTCCTTTCCTCATTTTCAAAGAGCTCTCACGCTCTTAAAATACCGTATCAATATCTCCTTAATATAATTATATCTTCTGGCGTAGGAGTTCTCCACCCGGATCAGCTCAAAGCCGTGCTCCCTGCAGATTTCATTCTTCTTCCGGTCCCTCTCCCTCACCAGGCTGTCCTTTTCATGCTCGATCCCGTCCAGCTCAATGGCAAGAACAGGGATCTCCTTCCTGAAATAATCCCTCTCGTAAACCACGAAGTCAAACCGTCCCGTGTAAAAGAGATCCTGATAGGAACCGCCGTTTTCAAAGACATGACTGATACTCACCTCCCTGCGGACCACGCACCGGCTGCCCGTGTTGAGCACATTGGAGAGCGCATGGCTCAAGGTAGTCAGAAAGGCTTCCTCCGTCTCCGTGCTGTAGGGCTTGATCCCGAGAGCCCTGGATGCATTTTCCCTGGGAGTCACCTGACTGGTTCCCCTGGTCTGCACATACTGCGTCAGCTCGTAAAGATCGTCCGCCTCTTCACCGTGAAGCCGGTCAAGCTCCTTTTTGCTGGACAGAATAATCAGCTGGTCCTTTGCCCGGGAGACGGCCACATTGATCAGCTCCTTATTGTTTTTCAGCCATTCGTAGGTCGCCTTGCCGGTTTTGTCCGTGAGCGCCAGGGAAAAAAGCACCACGTCCTTCTCATCCCCCTGAAAGGCATGGACCGTGCCGCAGGTCACATTGTCAATCCGGTTCTCCTTAAGCGCATCTCCAATCAGAGCCCTCTGGTTGGCAAAGGGCGTGATCACCCCGATCCTCTTGTCCTTATTCTGCCGGGCAAAGCGCACAATCTCCTGCGCCTCCCTTGGGGCCGTATTCCTGGTATCGGCGGTATTGTCCGGAATATCTTTGAAAATAAGAGGCTCCTTTTCACTGCTTTGACTGTTGATCACTAGCTTGTTGTTGTAATATTTTCTGTTATTAAAGTCAATAATCCGTTTATTGCAGCGATAATGGTGGCTCAGCAGAATCTCCCCGCTGACCGCATCGCAGGCCAGGTAAGTCTTGTATATGGAATTGCGGATATAATCGTATTCATCCGTCACGCCGTATAGTCTGCGCAGCCTGTCGTTGTCCGCGGGATCCAGGACAATCACCGGGCTCAGCTGCTGGGGATCCCCCACCAGCATCAGGTTCCGTCCCCGGATGATGGGAACAAGGGATACAGCCGTGTTGCCCTGACTGGCCTCGTCCATGATCACCATGTCAAAATAGACCCCCGGTTCCCCCAGCTTGTGAGCGGAAATCGACGTGGTGGCGATCACGGGAAAAATCCTCTGAAGCTTTTTCAGGTTTTCCGCCTTCTTGAGATAGGCGTTGAACAGCCTGACTCTCTCTTCCCTGTCCGAATGGTAGACGATCCGGATCAGATCCTCATACTTTGGCTCCTGCAGGCGCTTGATATATCCGGCCGAGGTATAATACAGGTATTTTGTGAATTCCCGCTCATCCTCCTCAATATATTTCAGCACCTCCTCATCCGTGATCTCCCCTAAGGCCTCCAGCTTTTCTCTCACCTCGGACAGCTGCACGCCCTGAAGCTCCGTCTGAAAGGTGAGATGGCGGTTCCTATCGAGGAGCTTTTCGATTGCCTCCTCTCTCTCCTTCAGCTCAAGCTTCTCCTCATGCCGGCGAAGAAGCTCCGTGAGCTTTCTGGTCCGCTGAATCCTGTCTTCACGGTTCCTCTCAAGAGTGCGTCCATAGACAGCGATATCCATGGTCGTCTCATACAGCCTTTTAATATGCTCCAACGCCTCCTGCACCTTGTCGTCATTTCCGAGCCGTATCATGGGAAAAGGGATCTCTTTTCCACAGTAAGAGAGCGTCTGCAGCCTGGAACAGACGCCGTCGATAGGGTGATTGTTATAAGATGCGAAAAGCACTGTCTTCTCGTTAAAAAACGCAGTGATTATGGTATTCACAATGGTGCTGGTCTTGCCTGTGCCGGGCGGCCCCTGAATATAGGCAAGGGGATGCTTCATGGCATTGTGGATGGCAAGGAGCTGGTCCAGATTGACCCGCCTGTCCAAAAGGGCGATAGGATAATCCGCTCTGCGTCCCGTCTGCCGGAGCAGCTCTCCGAAGAAGGCCCTGACGGGCACGGTGGGCTTTCCCTCCTCATACATTTTGAGAATGGCCGCATATTCCTCATGCAGGTCCAGGATTAGATCACGGCCAAGGGCAATCAGATAGGGCATATCGTCCACGCCGTTTATCTGTTTATTGGAGTGCGTGATCCTGTCCTTGATCAGCTCCCCGTTCTTTTCAAAATCCGCAAGAAGCTCATAATCCTCCGCATCCAGAAATTTCCTTATGCTCTGCTTATTCCCGTTTATGGTAAATTCCGTGCAGACCGTAATCCGCTCGTCCTTCCGCAGTGTCCGGCCCGCCACATCCAGCCGCAGTCCCCGATAGGCCAGCACATACAGTCCCTGCCTGGTGTTTATACTCAGGATATTGAGCGCAAGCTGTCTGATCCTGCGGTTTAAGGAGCTTTGCTTTGCGCCGTACTGAAAATTCTTTACAATCTCCTGAAACTGCTCCGGCTCAAGCTGGCGGGTGCCGCCCCAGTCCCCGTCCAGACGGCCGATCAACGCATAATCCGTCTTGTACGGAGTGGTATCCAGTCTGTTGCAGTCGGCCAGATAGTCCAGAATCCTTAAGTTTGCCGCGTTCCGGAAAAGAGACCGGTATCTGGACGGACTGCGGCGGATATCCTCGATCAGGCCCGGATCCGTCTCGAAATAGGAACCGTCAATCACACAGGAGGAGAGGATGGAATCAATATAGATTTTCAGCTCCTTATTCGTATATCTTGAAAGGTGCAGGCCGTTCACCCGCATGGAACGCTCCTTCGGATCAATGCCGATGATTCCGATCCAGTATTTCGTCACTTCCTCCTGTCCGTTCCGATATTCGATACTGAGCCATTTTCCTTCGTGAACAGCCTTAAATATATCCCGGCACACCGTGTTCATGGGAGAATCCTCCGTCTGTCTGCAAATATTTCACGTCAGCCCTCAATGAACAGAACTCCAAGCGTTCCCGGGCCGCAGTGGGAGGAGACAACGCCGCCGGCCATGGTCTCCAGAATCTCGTCAAAATGATTCAGGGATTTCAGATACTGCCGAACCTCTTCCACAACCGCCGTATCGCAGGCGGAATGGGTGATAAACACACGGTCCTTTTTCGCCCGCTTCAAGTCCTCCTCCATATCCGTGGCATAGGACATGATCACCTTGTTGATATTGCCGCGGTATTTTTTCCCCGGCTTCATCTTTCCGTCCTCCACCATAATCCTGGGATGGAGCTTCAACGCGCCTCCCGCCAGGGCCGCAAGGCCGCTGCATCTTCCGCCCCTGTGAAGGTAAACCAGGGTATCCACCACGAAGCTTGCCCGTACAAGAGGTTTTAGCTCCTCCATGCGCCTGACAATCGTTTCGCCATCCGCTCCCTCCCTTGCCATGATTGCCGCTTCCACCACGAGAAGCCCGATTCCGGTGGAAAGATTTGCGGAGTTCACCACGTGAATCAGGTCTTCGGCTTCCAGTTCGCCGGCTGCAAGGCGCATCACGCTGCCGGATGCCGACATTTCGTCCGATATGGAAAAGCACACCACCTCCCGGCGCTCCTTCACATAAGGCGCAAGAAGCGCTATGGCATCCTCCAGGGACGGAGCCGAAGTCCTTGGAGTCGTCCTGTTCTCGTCTGACCAGGCATAAATCTGTGAGGGCGTGATATTTTTCCCGTCCAGATATTCCTCATCTCCCAGCAGAATATGAAGGGGAAGAATGGATATATCATACCTCCCGCATATCTCCTGCGACAAATCGCACGTGCTGTCCGCAATAATTTTTACCATATAAAAACCTTGCCTTTCCGTTTATTCTCAATTTCCTAAAGTTCCTCCAGGTAAAGGATGTACTTTCGCTCCCGGATCCAGTCGAGCAGGTTCGGCCGGTCCTTGCCCCTGCGCATTTCAAAACCGATAATCGCCGCCTGCCCGTTCTCATCAATCCGGCTCCTGGTCACATCCAGGGATTTAATTCTGACATTCTGATAGCTTATGTCCTGCATGAACTGCCGTACGCTGTTATCCCCGTTAAACTCTATGTAGAGATCGAAGGAATTGGCATTGCGGTGCATCTGGAGATCCACCTTAACCAGAACCCGAAGAGTAAACATGATGATGAGCAGCGTGACCAACGCTCCCTTCCAGAACCCGATTCCGATTGCCAGTCCCTCGCAGGCGCACACCCACAGCCCGGCCGCCGTGGTCAGGCCTCTGACATGGTTTCGCCCGGTCACAATGATGGTTCCAACTCCCAGAAAACCCATTCCGCTGATCACCTGGGCGCCCAGCCTCGCCATATCGCCCTGATTGCCAAGAACCACGTTCATGTACTGACCAATCAGCATCACCAGTGCGGCTCCCACGCAGACAAGCGTGTGCGTCTTCACCCCGGCTCCCCGCCCCCTGCTGCTTCGCTCGATTCCCACCAGCATTCCCGCCAGCATGGCAAACAGAAGACGCACCGTCACATTAAGAAGAGTAAGGCTGTTTGCCGTTTCCGCCACATTTCCCATAAAGCATCCTCTTTTCTTTCGAATGATTCTTCCTTATCTATACCATACTCCATCAGGCGCTCTCCGGTCAATCCCCGCAGGCCGTTCCCTGCTCCGTCCGCAGCCTGACCACCGTATCGATTCTCCGCTCGCGGATGACATCCTCCGGTATCCGCAGCGTCACCTGTCCCGGATCCTGGGCAAATTCAACCGCTCTGCCGTCCATCAGCTCTGCACTCTCTATCTTTCGGTCAATCCCCGGAAGACTCATCCCCTGGAAGGCCTCGCCGTCCAGGATATGGACATAGACCGTATCTCCCTTACAGGTGCTTCCGTATACATGGTCTTTTGGCTGCCAGATGCCGCCCCTGGTTCCATAGACCGCCTCCCCGTTTTCCTCCATCCATTTTCCCAGACCGTCCAATGTCTCCACGGCCTCCTTTGGAAATCTTCCTTCCGGATCCGGTCCCACATTGAGAAGCAGATTGCCGTCCCTGCAGACCACGTTCACAAGCATCCGGATCATGCTCTCAGAGGTCTGGTACTTATCGTCGGGACAATATCCCCACGCATTCGAGAGGGACATGCATTTTTCCCACGGAACGGGGACAATCCCGCCTTTTGCCTCATGAGGCCCCTCGTCGCATTCAAAATCGCCGCGGTATCCGGACCTTGGAGTGACCATCATCTTTGGATTGTGAGAGCGCACCATTTTGTTCAGTTTAACCGGTTCCCAGAACCACGCCGCATCCGCATCCGTTCCCTGATGCGCCAGCCAGCCTCCGTCATACCAGAGAATCTCCACCCTGCCAAAGCCGGTACACAGCTCTTCGATCTGCCGGTAGGCCTGCTCCTTCATAAGGGCCGCATTCTCCGGCCGCCCCTTCGGGTCAAAATATCCGGGAAACCTCCAGTCCATAGGCGAATAGTACAGGCCTGTGTGAATCCCCGCTCCATGACAGGCATCCGTGAAGGCTTTCACGTAATCCGCCTTCGGCCCGCAGCTTGCCGAGGTAAAATTCTCCCAGCTGTATTTGCTGTCCCACATGGCAAATCCGTCATGGTGGCGCGTCACCATGACGGCATACCTCATCCCCGCCCTCCTGGCATGTCCCATCCATTCTTCGGCTATCTCCCGTGCGCTTCGGGCCGGATGAAACTCCTGCTGCGCAATCCTGCGGTATTCCTCCTGCTGGATTTTTTCATTAAAATAAGCCCACTCGCCTTTCCCAATTACGGAATAGACTCCCCAGTGGATAAAAAGCCCCAGCTTGGCATCCCGCCACCACTTAATGTCTTCCTCGGACAGATGCAGCGACTCGTCATCCACCCCGGCCATTCCGTTAAAGCTCATGTTCGAGTGAAGCTGTCCCTTTAGCAGGGAAGCGAGCTCCGCCCCCTTCATTGTATAATCTCCCATTGTATTTTCCCTCCGTCAAGAACCTCCTGTACGGCTTGCCGCAGGTTCTGCGAATTTTGCGGGACGGCTGCCGCAGATCGCAGCCGTGGCCGAACAGGTGGAAATTTTTTAAAGCTTAACATAGTACAGTTGATATGGCAACTATTTCGCATGAATACTCTCTGTATTATAATTGCGCCGGTACTCGCTTGGCGCCATCTTCTTTTTCTGATGAAACAGCCTGGAAAAATAAAGTGCGTCGATATATCCCACGGAATGGGCAATGACCCGAACCGAGAGCTCCGTTTCTTTTAGAAGAATACAGGCCTGGCGGATCCGGTAATCCAGCAGATAGTCCTGAATGGACATTCCTGTAATGGATTTGAACAGCCGGTGCAGATACGATCTGTTTAAATTCAGACGGTCGGCAATATCCTGAACCGTGATCGAGTCGCAGTAGGCACCCTCAATGATCTTAAGCGCCTCCTCCACATAACCGATCTTCTTTTCCTCAAATACCGTCTGGCTGACCGGGAACTTGCGGCAGAGGAGGAAAAGGTATTCATACATGATGCTGTTCATGATCAGGTCACGGTTTTGACGCAGCTTATCCGCCTCAAACATTTTTTCATGGCACAGCCGCATCTGGTCATCCTGTCCGTAATGGAACACCAGACTGTCAGGAAGGGAGGTTCTCTCAAGATATCCCTTCACCTTAATCCCCTGCATGCCGATCCACGTGTACGTCCAGGGATCCTTTCTGTCCGCCTCATAGTAGATAAGCTCCCCCGGACAGATCAAAAATGCGTCTCCTTCCCTCAGATGAAAAATCTTCCCTCTGGCCTTATAGATTCCGCCGCCCCCGAGCACATAGTGGATCAGATATCCATTCCTGAGAACCGGCCCGTAGCTGTGCCCCGGCTCGCAGTTTTCAAACCCGCAGGTATAGATCATGGCGTCAATGTTTCTCGAAAAATCATTGGAAAAAATAAAATCCTGCATGCATACTCCTTCCCTGAATCTTCTATCCTTTTTATTCGGTCACAAAACCCAATATCAAAGTCACATATATCCATATAACAGTGATTATAAATGGATATAATAGTTATTACAAGACGTAAGGCCAAACTTTCAAAAACTTAAAAGGAGGAATAGAAAATGGATGAAAAAAAGCGGCAGAGATATGAAAAAATCTCGCTGGAACTCACAAAACTGGTTGGCGGCAGGGAAAATATACAGGGAATCGCCCACTGCGCCACCCGCCTCCGGATCGTGCTGAAGGACAATGATGCGGCGGATCTGAAAGCCATTGAGAATGTGGATCTGGCAAAGGGCGTGTTCGTGGCAGGCGACCAGGTTCAGATTATTTTCGGGGCCGGTTTGGTCAATGACGTATACGAAGTGTTTGCAGAACACAACGACATGAAAAACATGAGTCTCAGCGATCTGAAAACCGTGGCAAACCAGAAGATGAATCCCCTTCAGAGAGTGATCAAGGCGCTGTCGGACGTGTTCGTGGACATCATGCCGGGAATCCTGGCGGCAGCCCTTCTCACCGGTCTGTCCGGTGTGCTGGGAAATCTGGATTTCGTAAAAGCAAACGATACTCTTTACGGAATCAATACTCTGATCAACATCGCTTCCGGGGCGATTTTCGGCTTTCTTCCCCTTGCGGTTGCCTACAGCGCCTGCAAACGTTTCGGGGGAAGGCCCATCCTTGGAATTGTCATGGGCTGTATCATGCTGAGCAATTCCCTTGCGGATGCCTATGCGGCGGCACAGGGAACTGCGGAAGTCACAACTCTACATATCTTCGGCCTCGGAGTCTCCCTCGTAGGCTTTCAAGGAGGCATTATTGTGGCTCTGCTGATGGGATTTGTGACGGCCAAACTGGATATCTTTTTTGAAAAGAAGGTTCCCGAGGTAATCCGCCTCCTTCTTTCCCCGCTTCTCACCACCCTTGTGGGCGCTCTGCTTTTGTTTACCGTCATCGGGCCCGTTGGACGCGGCCTTTCCTCAGGAATCACAAACGCCCTGGTATGGATGACCCAGAATCTGGGAGTTGTAGGCTACGGTGTGTTCTCCGGACTGCAGCAGCTTGTGGTTATCACCGGACTCCATCACATCTTCGGCGCCATTGAGGCGCAGCTCCTTGCCGATACAGGAAGGAACTTCCTGAACCCGCTGATGTCAGTGGCAATCATCGCACAGGGCGGCGCTGTTCTTGGATATCTGGTGCTTCACAGGGACAATGTAAAGATTCGGGAATTGTGTATTCCCAGCTTTGTCTCCGTACTATTCGGAATCACGGAACCCGCTCTGTTTGGAATTAACTTAAGATACCGCTTTCCCATTATTGGCGGCTGTATCGGCGGGGCTCTCGGCGGAATCGTGGTCTATCTGACCAATCTGGCGGCTGTCGGCTTTGGCACCACGGTGCTTCCCGGAATTGCGCTGGCGGATCCCGCCGGAAACGGCTATGTCAATTATGTGATTGCCCATGCAATCGCTATCGCAGGCGGCTTTGTCATGACATTAGTGCTGGGGCGCTTCATGGATAAAGCCCCTGCGCAGGAGGCGCCGGCTTTGTCAAAAACGGCACAAACCAAAGAACCGGCAGCTCTTTTTAAAACTTCCGGTTCCGGGGAAGAAATCTCCGGCAGCAATTCCGCAACAGAGGAAGAAATCTTCTACGGTTATGCAAAAGGACAGTGCGTTCCCATGGAAGAGGTAAATGACGAAACCTTCGCAGGAAAAATATTGGGGGACGGCATTGCCGTGATTCCCTCGGAAGGAAAGGTATACGCCCCCGCAGACGGTACGATTCTGAGCGTCTTTGACACCAAACACGCCGTGTGTTTCCAGAGCAGGGCTGGCACGGAAATCCTCATCCACATAGGCATTAACACCGTGAACCTGAATGGAAAATATTTTACCGCACATATTAAAGACGGGGATATTGTAAAACAGGGCCAGCTTATGGTAGAATTTAACAAAGAGCAGATCGAAAAGGCCGGATATGACACCGTCATTCCCATGATATTTACAGATCTCCCCGAAGAAAAGCGCCTTGGAAAGCCCGTTTTGGGAAAAATAGACCAAAGCACCAGAGCAGCCGTTATTAATCATGCATAAAATGGGAAGAATTCACACAGGGGTAAGCGCATGAACAGAAAATTGGTTTTTTTGGATATTGACGGGACATTGATCGCCTCCATGTCAGCCCCCTCCCCACTTGCCGCAAAGGCGGTGCGGGGGGCCAGGGCGGGCGGGCACAAAGTATTTTTATGCACAGGCAGGAACATGCCGATTATTGGAAGGGACATTCTGGATGTGGGATTTGACGGAGTGATATCCAGCGCCGGGGCACATGTGGAGGTGGATGGAGAAGTTTTGTTTGACAGCCTGCTTCCTGAGGAGCTCATACAGGAATGCCTCTGCGTGTTTCACTCCCACGGCATATTCTGCCGTATAGAAAGCCGGGACGGAATCTACACGGATCCCCAGATGGAATCCCTCCTTCGGGCTGCGAAGCCTGACAGCCGCAATTCTGAGCTGATCCGGATGCAAAAGGAGATCGAAACGGGAATTGTGATTCTTCCTTATGACAGATATCCCCAAAAAGGCGCCTACAAGATCTGCTTTACCAGCCGCTCTCTGGATGCCGTGGAACGAACCAGGGCTTTTCTTGCAGACCGGTTTGAATACGTGGTACACCCTTACGGTCAAAGCACCTCCTGCTTCAATGGGGAAATCATCCCAAAGGGAATCGACAAAAGCCGGGGAATGGAGATGGTATGCCGTCATCTGGAAGCGGATCGTCTTGACACGGTGGCATTCGGCGACAGTATGAACGATCAGGGAATGATGGAGTTCGCAGGATTGAGCATTGCCATGGGAAACGCCTGTGACGAGCTGAAAAAGCTGGCGGACGAGATCTGTAAGAGCGTGGAGGAGGATGGTATTTATTATTCATTTAAAAAAATGGGATTAATATAAGGAAAAAGGAGGCAGAAACATGCAGCAGTATTCAGGAAAATCAGTGTATAAGGGGATCACTATGGGGCCGGTGGCAGTCCTCGAAAAGCAGGACGACCTTGTCCGCCGCCGGAAGATCGACGATCCGGAGCAGGAGATCGAAAGGACGGGCGCCGCCTGCGAGCAGGCAAAGGACCAGCTGGGGAAGCTCTATGATAAAGCGGTGAAGGAAGTGGGGGAGACCAGCGCCGCAATCTTCGAGGTTCATCAGATGATGCTGGAGGATGACGATTATCTGGAGTCCATCCATAATATTATCCGGACGGAGCTGGTAAACGCCGAATATGCGGTGGCGCAGACCGGAGATAATTTTTCCGAGATGTTCGCATCCATGGACGACGACTATATGAAGGCAAGGGCCGCTGATGTCAAGGATATTTCAAACCGGCTGATACGGATCCTTTCCGGAGCCGGGGATACGGATCTTTCTTCCATGGAGCCCTCCATCCTCATTGCAGACGACTTAAGCCCCAGCGAGACCGTGCAGCTCGACAAGGAAAAAATCCTGGCCTTTGTCACGGTTCACGGCTCTTCCAACTCCCATACGGCAATTCTGGCCCGCACCATGAACATACCCGCCCTGATCGGCGTGCCTCTGCGGCTTGACGAAATCAAAAACGGCATGACGGCTGTGGTGGACGCTCATGAAGGAAAAGTAACCTTTGACCCGGACGAGGCGATGATGGCCCGTACTGCGGAGCGGATCGCACAAGAAAAGGAAAAGCTCCGCCTCTTAGAAGAGCTCAAGGGCAAGGAAAACGTAACCTTAAGCGGAAAGGAAATCAAGATTTTCGCCAACATCGGGAGCGTCAGCGATGTGGGGTATGTGCTGGAAAATGACGCAGGCGGAATCGGACTTTTCCGAAGCGAATTCCTCTATCTTGGCAGAACCGATTTCCCCACGGAGGAGGAACAGTTCCAGGCTTACAAACAGGTGCTTCAGACCATGGCCGGGAAAAAGGTCATCATCCGCACGCTGGATATCGGCGCAGACAAGCAGGTGGATTATTTCAACCTGGCAAAGGAGGAAAATCCGGCCCTCGGCTACCGCGCGATCCGTATCTGCCTGAAGCAGCCGGATATCTTCAAGACCCAGCTGAGAGCGCTTCTTAGGGCCGCCGTGTTCGGAAACCTCTCCATCATGTATCCCATGATCACATCCGCAGAGGAGGTTCAGAAGATTTACGAGATCGTGGCTGAGACGGAAAAGGAGCTGAAAGAGGCGGAGGTTCCCTACAAGGTGCCCGAGCAGGGGATCATGATCGAGACCCCCGCAGCCGTGATGATCAGCGACGAGCTGGCTGAAATCGTGGACTTTTTCAGTATCGGAACCAACGACCTGACACAGTACACCCTTGCCATCGACAGGCAGAACGAAAAGCTGGATGACTTTTACAACCCCCACCACAAGGCAATCCTGCGCATGATCAAGATGGTGGTTGACAACTCCCACAAGTGCGGTAAGTGGACCGGCATCTGCGGGGAGCTGGGCGCAGACACCGAGCTCACCGAGGAATTTATCAATATGGGCGTTGACGAATTGTCCGTTTCGCCCTCCATGGTGCTCAAGGTCCGCCAGCGAGTGCGGGAAATCTCATAATATACGATGAAAGCCCCGGACAGCGGCCATGGGGATGGGCGTGTTTACACGAACAGCCACATGGACATTGGACGGGCAAGCCGTATGAGTATGTAGGACGATAGCCCGGAATATGAATACAGGTTTCATGCATGGTGGTGCGCTGCGCCAGCAGCTCATGTAAGTTTCCTGAATCAGGGAGGGGAAGACAGCTCTTCCCCTCCCTGTGTTTTTCATACCTTTTTGACAGACAGGACAACAAAGCAGAAATTAAAGGAGACAGACATGTACGAGAGAATGCTCAATAAACAGGAAATCAGGCGGGGAGCATCTGGACGACATAAAGGCACTGTTGGCATTGAAGCTGACTTAAGAAAAAAACAGCCGGAACGGAGATCTTATTGTACGAAGAGTAAATAAGTAATCAAATCTGGACTGTCAGTCGGCATGGGATACCAAGGAGTCTAAAACAGGCTCATCTGCTCATATTTTTCCTGCTTTGGAAACTCCTTCAGATAGGCAAACACATCATCCACTCTGCTCATGATCCCGTGTCCGGCACATTTTGCATAAAACAGTTTCATCAGCTCCCGGTTTCTTTCGCTTGGCACCTCGTAAGCATAGCCGTATCTCTTCTGATACCGCTCCTTCATCCCCGGAAAATGCCGATCCAGGGCACGGTAATAATATTCCCGGTCTCCCGCTCTCAGCGTCATCCCCATACCGAAGCAGATGATGCCTCTGACCTTCGCCCTGATACAGTAATTCAGAATTCCCTCCACATTTTCCCTGGTATCATTGATAAAGGGAAGAATCGGCGAAAGCCACACCACGGTGGAAATCCCGGCCTCCCGCAGGGTCTGCAGCACCTCATAGCGTCTTTTTGTGGTACACACATTAGGCTCCAGAATCCTGCACAGCTCCTCGTCAAAGGTTGTCAGAGTCATCTGCACCACGCATTTTGCCTTGTCGTTGATGCTCTTTAGCAAATCCAGATCCCGCAGGATCCGGTCCGACTTTGTCTGGATGGCAAGGCCGAACTCATAACGGTCGATGATTTCCAGACACCGTCTGGTAAGGCGAAGCTCCTCCTCGCAGTGCATGTAGGGATCACACATGGCTCCCGTGCCGATCATGCATTTTTTCCGTTTGGAGCGCAGCGCACTCTCCAGCAGCTCCGGCGCATTTCGCTTCACCTCGATATCCTCAAACTCATGGGTAAACTGATAACAGCGGCTGCGGCTGTCGCAGTAAATACAGCCATGGGTGCAGCCCCTGTAAAGATTCATTCCGTTGCCGGAAGATAAGATTCCTTTTGCGTCTACGAAGTGCATATTGCCTCCTGTGATTTTCCGCTCTGCATCCGGCTCAGAGCCTGTAATTCGCCACCACGATATGAGCCGCATCTGCGGAAAATCGGTTCCGGATATTCACCGCATAGTTTTTCTTATATTCATGCACAATCTTATCTCCATACAATTCCTGAGTGAGCGGTGTCCTGCCGATCACCATTAAGGCTCTGCAGTTCAGATTCCTGAAATCTGCGGCAAGCCTTCTGTGCTGCTTCTCGTCAAAACCATTCTCCATGTCCAGATTCCCGTAATCATTAAAGGTACAGTCATAAGGCGGATCCAGGAACATAAAGTCTCTCTCCCCGGCCCTCTCAAAAATTCCGGAGTAGTCTTCGGCGTACAGCTGTGCACCCTTTAGCAGCCCGCTGTGCTCTGGCGTAATAATCTCCGTATTAAAATGGGAATATCTTCCAAACGGGACGTTGTACTCTCCCTGCCGGTTAAACCGCAGCATTCCGGAATAAGCCGTCTTGTTGATAAAATAGTAGAGCGTACCCTCCATATACTCCGGCACCGTCAGATGATTATACATATCCCGAAGCCTGTAATAAAGGGCCTCGTTACGGTTTTCAACCCGGATCGACGGATCCGGCTCCATTGCCCGCAGCCTGGCAAAATCCCGCTGGTTTTCCTCATATACGGCCTGAAGTCCGGACAGCTCCCGGCTAAGCGCCGGATACTCGTCCCTCACCTGCCGGTAAAAGGATATAAGCCTTACGTTAATATCGTTTATGAGCGCCTCCTCCGGCTCCAGAAAGAAAAAGACGGCTCCTCCCCCGAGGAACGGCTCTATATATCTGTCATAGTCCTGCGGAATCAGACTTGCAAACTCCCGTATTTCCTTGCTTTTTCCGCCCCTGTATTTGATAATCGGTTTCATAATTTCCCTATCCGTGCGATTTCTGCCACTTCTGTTCGCTTTTTATCCCCCTGATGCCTGCGGATTGTTTCGCTCTTCGCACCCTCATAATCCCAGTTTACCCCAACGCAAATAGATTGACAAGCCTGTCTAATGATGTTAGACTATAAATGTCTAATATCATTAGTCAATATCAACGAAAGGGAAACATCTTTATGGAACAATACCGATTAGGGGAAATGGAACGGAAATTTGCGGATCTCATATGGGAACATGCGCCCATCTCCTCCGGGCAGCTGGCAAAGCTTGCCGGGGAGGCCTTCGGCTGGAAGCGCACCACCGCCTACACCATGTTAAAAAGGCTCTGCGACCGCACTCTCTTTGCCAACGCAAACGGCACGGTCACGGTTCTCATGACCAGGGATGAATTCCAGGCCGCCCAGGGGGAACAGTTTATCGACGAAATATTTGACGGCTCCCTGCCCCGTTTCCTTGCCGCCTTTTCCAGGCGAAAAAAAATGAGCAGCGAGGAAGTGCAGGAACTGCGCAGGCTGATTGAAAAAATGTGATGTAAAACAGCCGCAGAATGCATGAAATGGAGGGATCAAAATGGAATCGTTGTTTATCAATGTTTTAAATATGAGTCTCACGGCGGGATTTGTGATTCTGGCGGTAATAGGTGTCAGGCTTCTTCTGCGGCGTCTTCCCAGAATTTTTTCTTATGTGCTGTGGAGTGCCGTGCTCTTTCGCCTGCTATGCCCCTTCTCTTTCTCCGGGGCTCTGTCCCTTGCGAGTATCCTGGACGCACCGGCATCCAGCCAGGGGCGGATCCCCTATATTCCGGACAATATCGGATACATGGCCAACCCCCGGATCACGCTTCCCGGCGCCGCACTCTCCCAAACCGTCAGCAGCCTCCTGCCTGCTGCCGCCCCGGAGAGCTCAGTCAATCCCATGCAGCTTTTGCTCTTTGCCGGCTCCATCCTGTGGATCATCGGAATGGCTCTCATGCTCCTTTCCAGCCTCTTTTCCTACTGGCGGCTTCGAAAAAGCCTTGAAGGCTCCGTCCCTGAAAGCAGTGGAATTTACCGGACCGAGCACATATCATCACCCTTTGTCTGCGGTCTTATCCGTCCCCGGATTTATCTTCCAAAAGAGCTCTGCGAAGAGGAGGCCGGCTATATTCTTGCGCATGAACAGATACATCTGAAACGCAGGGATCCTGTCTGGCGGGCCCTTGGCCATCTGGCACTGTGTATCCACTGGTTCAATCCTCTGGTCTGGATTGCCTTTTTCCTCAGCGAAAGAGATATGGAAATGTCCTGCGACGAGGCAGTGATCCGCAGGCTTGGAAGCGGAATCCGCAAAGAATACTGCGCCTTACTCCTCTCTCTTTCCTGCGGCAGAAGAATTACGCCCGGAATTCCCCCGGCCTTCGGAGAGACGGATACCGGAAGCAGGATCCGAAATCTTTTCCGTTATAAATCCGCAGGAAGGCGCACCGCTCTCCTTGCCGGTGCGGTTGTCCTTCTGGTGATCATTGCCCTGATCTCCAATCCGGGCGCAAAGCGCAGAGAGGACATCTACAGCTGCTATCGGCTTCCCATCGGCGGCGGAAAGCTTTCCTGGGGAATGAGTGCGGATGAGATTCAATCCCTATTCGGGGAGCCTGCTTCTACGGAGCGCAGCGAGGCCGGAATCACCCTGACCTATGAGACACCCATACCCGGCAGTCTCGGGAACTGCTCCCATGTGACTTTTTACGTGGGAGAGAATAATCTGAAAAATGCGGACGGCGAAAGCTTTTCCGCCGGGCTGTGCAATCTTATCATGACCATTGACAGCAGCACAAAGGAAGAGGTGCTTTCCAAAATCACGGATTTCTACGGAGAGCTGTCGCCCTCCGGCGGCAGCACCCTCATGGAGGCCCAGCTAAAGGCGGGCGTTCCGGACTATTTTAACGAAGCCCACTTTTGCGAGGGCTGGAAAATAGGCACTCTGCCGCACGAAGAATATGACCGGCTTGTTCAGACCTACCAGGCGAGCCTGATTGCCAGCCGGCCCATTGATGAAAACCGGTCTTTGCTCTGGATTTACGTGTGGGGAGTGGCCGCAGACGACACTTACCCCTGCGTGGTGCAGCTGGACGCTTCCCAGGAGGGCGTCATGAGTTATCTGCCCTCCCCAACCCCCTGAAATTCCCTCACCAGCAAATGGTTCAGCTTCCCCTCGCTTCCCGGGAATTTCTCTCTGATCTTATAAAGGGATATCCGCAAAAACCCATTCCGGCAGGGAATCCGTCTCCCGCACCGGAATGGGTTTTTCATAGCGGGCCCGCCTTTACGGCATCAGCTCACATAGTTATCAAAATATCCCTGAATCAGGATCACGGGCGTTCCCTTATCCCCTGATCCGCTGGTCAGGTCGCAGAGCGAACCGATCAGGTCCGTCAATCTCCTTGGCGTGGTTCCCTGGGATTCCATGTCGCCAACCAGATTATCCTTCTTCGCCCGGATCCTGTCGGAGATAGCATCCTTAAGCGCCTCTCCGGAGAGATCTTTGAAATCATTGTCCGCCAGATATTTCAGCTTGACCTCATTGGGCGTTCCCTCAAGTCCGGGCGTGCTGGCCGGGGACACACAGGGGTCTGCAAGCTCCCAGATCTTTCCGATGGGATCCTTAAACGCACCATCGCCGTATACCATCACTTCCACATGCTTTCCCGTGCGCTCCAGGATCTCCTTCTGGATATCCATAACCAGATCCGTACACTCCCTGGGGAACAGCTTGATGGTATCCTCCGTGGATTTGTTGGAGCCAAGCAGTCCGTATTTTTCATTGCAGCCGCTTCCGTCAACAGGACTGGTCAGAATATCGTCCATGCCCATCACCACTTCCGCTCCCGCCGCCCTGAGCAGCCTCTTGGTGCGCATCCTCGTGTGGATATCGCAGTTCAGCACCTTCTTCGCATAGGGAAGGATGCTGCGGCAGTCATTGGCAAAGATGATCTCCACCTCGGCTCCCGCCTCTTTTATCAGTTCGCCGTAATAGGACACATAGTCCACTCCCGTAAAGGGATGCTTATTCTCTCCGAAAAGCTCCCGGTATTTCTCCAATGTCAGTACGTCGCTGTAGGGATTGATTCCTGCCTCATCCAGCTTATCCAGGGAAACAAGCTCGTTCCCCACCTCGTCGCTTGGATAGCTGAGCATCAGAACCACTTTCTTCGCTCCCATGGCGATCCCCCGCAGGCAGATGGCAAAACGGTTTCTCGACAGGATGGGGAAGATCACGCCGATGGTCTCTCCTCCCAGCTTGGCCCTCACGTCAGCCGCAATCGCTTCCACTGACACATAATTTCCCTGAGACCTTGCCACCACGGACTCCGTCACCGCAATCACATCTCTGTCACGGATCTCAAATCCCTCTCCCTGCGCCGCTTCCAATACACTGTCTGTAACAATCTTTACCAAATCATCACCTTCCCTGATTATTGGGCAGCGGATTCCTCTTGATACAGTTCCTACTCTTCTTTCCATTTCCATTTCTCCCTTAGTCGTATTTTGTGCAGCCGCCAGGGATAGTGCTGGCACTACCTTTCTATTATAATATAAATCGGATGAAAACAAAAGGATTTTTTAATGGCCCTGTGCGAGATCCCGAACCCCCTTCAGATATCGTTTCAACAAGAACGCACAGAAATAGGGAAACGTATAAATTGAATTATCGTATCCTATATTTCCTCCCGTAAACTTTATCCCATATCGGATATCCTCATATCTCTCTCCAGTGATCAGTGTCCTCAGAGATTTCGCCCTGCCGCCTACGGCCTTCACCTCCACCGGAATCAGATCGCCTGCCGTCCGGACAAAAAAATCCTCCTCCAGAGTGGAGTCCTCTTTCTTATAATAATACAAATCGTAGCCGCTCTTTACAAGCGCCTCACCCACGACATTCTCATAGAGTGCACCTTTATACACTCCCATATTCCGGTTTGCACGCAGATCCTCCTGAGCCTCCTCATCCAGCATGGCCACAAGCAGGCCGCTGTCCGCAAAATAGATTTTATATTTTGTCTCGTCAAAATTACCCTTGAGAGGGAGCTCAGGATAATACATGCAGTGGCACACATTAATAATGCCGGCATCCGAAAGCCACTCTATACAGCCTCTGTAATCCTTGAACCTGGCTCCGGACACCACCTTGGAAATCTGGAATTTTTTATTTTCTTTTGCCAGCTGCCGCGGAATCTGCCGAAAGACATTGAGAATTCTAGTCTGATCCATCCCCTGTGCATACTTGCGGACATCCTCCTCATAATCCGCAAGAAGCTGTCTTTGAACCGCCAGCGAACCCTCAAAGCTGTCCTTTATGATGTACTCCCTGACCACCGCAGGCATCCCGCCCAAAATGCAGTAATCCAGAAACAGACTGCCGTAAACCGACCGCTCCGCATCGTTAAAGGGAGCCAGCTCCCACATATGCGCAAGCAGCTCCTCCGCTACGGATTCCCCGTACCCCTTGGCCCACAGAAATTCCTCAAAGTCAAGAGAGCGCATGGTATAATCCGTCTTATATCCCACACTGTTGCTCTCGATCTTTCTGTAGTTAATTCCCAGCATAGAGCCACTGCATATGACATCAAATCTTCCATCCTGCGCAAAAAACTTTAGTGCAGTGGCAATCTCCGGAAATTCCTGTAGCTCATCAAAAAAGAGGAGCGTCTCGCCCTCCGCAAACTTTTTCAACGGGTCGATGCGGGAAATATTCCTGATAAGATCCGCCGTTTTATAACCGTCCGAAATGATCGTCTTATACTTCGGCTCTTCCACAAAATTGATCTCGATCACATTACCGTAATTTTTCTCTCCAAACCTTCTGATAGATTCTGTCTTTCCCACCTGTCTGGGCCCTCTGACAATCAGGGGCTTTCTCTGCGGATCACTTTTCCATTCCTCAAGAAACAAATCCGTTTTTCGTTTTAAATATACCATAATATACCTCGTCCTTTATGCCAGTCTGTCTTTAGTATATACCGGACATCCGAATTTTACAACCAAACCACGAAAAAATGAGTGATATTTTTATTCATTTTACTAAAAAATGAGCGAATAATAAGTATATCTTCACAAAACATGAGCGAAACACATTCTTTCACACTTCCAGTCACTTCAAAAAATGTATAAACAATTTTGTTCTGTCATATTAACTTTTCTGCCAATTTATACGAAATATATAATAAGAAAAGTCACTGTTGAAATACGTATCCAAGGAGGGATTGTCGCAGCAAGAGCATTGTCGAGTATTTTTATGGTGCAGCAAGTAGAGGCCGTACCTCATGTTGGGAAAGCAGTTCGTGAAAGGCGTCAATTCGTATACCCTGATACCAGGGGAAAAAATTCAGGTGGAACCTTCGCACAATTCCTTGAGGATGCTGTGGAGGAGAACCAGGGCGCATCTTTAACCTGCCATGTCACCACCTATGGCCGTGACAGCAGAATACGGATCTTCGATTACCAGACCAGGATCTACCACTACTAAGCAGAATGACGAAACGGGCAGTCGGGCATTGAGCGAGAGAGCTCAATGCCCGACTATTGTATGCGTCTGCTAATTGAATCATCGAACTAACTTCTATTTCCACATATCGCTTTTTTAAGCAGTTGTACAATATGATCCCCATAAGAGTCTCTGGCCTGCTTTGCCGCTTCGAGATCCGCATATCCTACATATCCCGGAACTGCCCACTTTCCTAAGCCAGCGTAAAACGGTGGCTTAATGTTTATGCCTTAATTTCAACCTGTATAAATTTTTCAAAGTTCACAAATTTCTGCTTGACTTTTTATTTGCAGACTGAATTTTTCAATCATTTCGTCCGCCTCAGGGACAGTATACTTCCCGTCTTCTTTCAGCAGCGCTCCTTTCTCAAGCTTCTCTTTTTTCCTGACCGTCAATTCCATCACCTCTTGTATCGATTTTTGTCTCCAGGTTCTCCATCACTGCCGCCTCGTCTCTGCAGTATACGAAGCAGTCATAGCTTACAAAAAAGCAGGGCTTTTTCAAGTCCTGCTCCGTCTCCATTGTATGGATCTCATATGTATCGCCAAATTCTGCTTCCAGCGCGGCTGTGACCGCATCGATCAGTTCTCCCGATATCTTTGACACCCCCTTTCCTTTTTGACTGACTACACTATATCACAGGTCGAGAGTCGCATTCTATCGCATCTTAAAATTTTTTAATGCCTGTGCATGAATCTTATGTATATGCTGCAGGCTGAAACCCATTTTCTCACTGATCCTGTCCCATTTCATGAGCATGATGTATCTGTACACCAGAATATCTTTCTCATCCTCATTCTGAGATGCTTCTATCCTGTCCGTTATCTCTTTACACTTTTTTACCCTCTGATACCGGTATCTCATATACCTGCGTTCTTCCTGATCCAGCAATGCCGCATAAGCGGAAAGATCCGTGGCATTGTGTGCATGAGGCATTCCGTCATTGATCACGGACGGGCAGATCTTTCTCTTCTTCGAAAACGGGATATTATCTTGATGCGGAAACCGCCAGACTTGCCCAGGAAATGTATGAGGACAAAGATATGCGCTCTCTGTTTGATATGAAACGCAACATGCCGCCGGAACGTTTTAAGGCACATTTGGATTTTATGAAAAATCTTTACGATCAGGAAAAAGCACAGGAGAAATAGTCCGTATTATTGGACTTTAAATGTGCTATAGTGTAAAAGGGGTGTTGAAATGAACGTGATCAATGTACAGCTTTTAAATATGGACACAAAGATTCCGGAGCATCTAGTCAAAAATGCGGATGACAGCTATACAATATTTCTAAATGCCAGACTCTCACAGGAAAGCAGGGTGAAGTCTTATTATCATGCCTTAAGGCATATTCAGGAACAGGATTTTGAGAAACAAAATGTTCAGGACATCGAGATTCAGGCTCATCTGGAATAATGCTACAAAAAGGGCCGCAAACCGACCCTCTAAGCTTTACGCCTGAAACTAATTGTCATTCTTCTCCCTTCCCACCATATGCTGCGACACCAGAAGCAGAATCCCTGCCAGCGCCCCGAAGAACAGAAACGACTGGATCAGGGGCATGAAATTGTAGCTTCCCCCCTGCCAGAAGTCCGCAAAGTCTCTGCCGATATACGTCATGGGAAGCGTTGCCGCCACTGCCTGCAGGATCTTCGGAAGCTGTTCGGTTTTTATCCCCATCATGCCGGTCAGAACCATCATCACGAAATACAGGGACATCTCGATCCCAAAGGTAACGCTGAACCTGCGGCAGATATTGGCAATCGAGTGGGATATTACAAGCAGGATGATTCCCACAAGATACAGACAGGCCAGAAGGCACAGGAGGGATGAGACGGCCGGCAGCCGGATCCCTGTCACCAAAATCTGGAATGCGCCGAAGATCACAAAGCTTATCGTGAGCAAGAGTAAATGCGCCGCAATCTTGGCCGTCATCAGGCTGCTTTCCGCAAAACCGAACAGGCGCATCCGCAGGGGAACCCCGTTTTCCACTTCCAGGGAATAAATCGCGCCGTAACCCAAAAGCATGATTGCCATGGGCATGACCATTGCCATGGAGAGCATGATGGAGGTATTGATCTGGATCCTCATATCTTCCGCCATCTGCCCGCCAATGGTCTTTGAAAGGAGCAGGCACATCAGATTGGGAAACACGATCCCGAAAAAGTGGGACATGAAATTTCCGTTCAGATTTCTCCACTCGTATGCGACCATGCGCAGGCCGCATTTCTTCTTTTTCATCACTGATTTTCCCTCCCCGCATAAAACGCTTCCTTGGCATTGATAGACATGATTTCGATATCCGAATCGCTTCTCTTGAAGTTCACATTGTTCCGGATCAGAATGGATATGATACGTTCTTCTTCATCTGCGTCCGCACAGGAAAGGGCGATCAGATGATCCGGGGATTTCAGTGCTTTGAAATCTCGGATGAGCTCTCGGTTTTTCGGAGTATTATCCAGAATAAGGATCGCCTTTCCGCAATAGGTCTCAAACAGCTCTTCTTTTCTTCCGTAAGCGATAACCCTTCCCTGATCCAGAATAAGAAGCTTATCCGCCAGCTGTTCCAGCTCCTCGTAGTAGTGGGATACCACCACCAGCGTGCTCTCCTTATCCCGGTACCATTCCACCAGCTTTTCCATGAGCTTCTGCCGGGTCTCAAAATCGAGCCCCGAGGTGACCTCGTCGTAAAAGGTCAGCTCCGCTTTCTGCATCATCACCAGAATAATGGTAAACTTCTGTTTCTGGCCTCCGGAGAGAGCCGCAAATCGCTTATCCAGGCACGGGCCGAACTCAAAAAAGTCTATGAGTCTTTGCAGCTGCCCGTCCTTCCGGATCCTGGTATTCAGTATGGTCTCCATAATATGCCGTACCGACATGGTGCGGACATACATGTTCGACTGCATATGAACCGCCATCTGCCGCGGCGTAAGCTCCGTGATCACCTTTCCCTGATAAGGGACAAGTCCAAGCAGGGCCTTGATCAGCGTGGTCTTTCCCGCCCCGTTGGAGCCAATGACCCCGATGCGCTCTCCCCGTTCAATGCAGATTGAGCCGTCGATCTCAAGCGCCGTCTGATCCCCGTATTTTACCCGCAGCTGGTTTATTCCAAGAAGCATATTCATCCCCCTTCCTTTCTCTCACAACATGGATCCGATGCCTCACGGCGCCCCGCCATTGGTGAAAACAGCACTTTTGCCTGCACAAAGTTTTCCCCGTTTACCACTGTGAGCTCATATCCAAGAAGCCGGCTGTAATAGGCCGCCACATACAGTCCCAGTCCTCTTCCCCTTCCTGTCCCGTCACTGCTGACAAAGGGTTCAAAAATGTTGGGAAGCATCGCCTCCTCTATCTGCGCCCCATAGTTCCTGATACAGATTTCCCCTTCATCCGCCCTGATCTCGATCCGTCCGCCCTCGCCGGTATACTGCACGGCGTTGGAAAACAGATTATCCAGAATCTTTTTCAGCATCTCCGCATCCGTAAGGATCACTCCTTCTCCTTCCACCGCAAGATCCAGATTTTTTGCCCCGGACTGGACTGCGTAAGCCTTTGTCAGCTCCCCTATGAGATTCTCCACAGGGACAGGCTCCCTTTGCCGTTCCGCTCCCTGTCCGCCGAGGTACAGCGTGTACAATGTATCCTCGATGATCTTCTTCATGGCAAGGAGCCTGCTCTTCACCTCCGGCAGGTACTGTCCGGTGTTTTTGTATTTTCCCACCCCGTCTATCATACCGTCCACCAGAAGCAGGGCCGCCGCAACAGGGGTCTTCAGCTGATGGGAGGATGAGCGCAGGAATACCTCCTTCCTGATATTTTCCTCCTCAAGGAACCGGTTCTTCTCCTCCAGCTCCAGATAGCTCTTGTGCAGCCTGTCGTACAGCTCCTGCAGAGATCTCCCAAGAGCCGCAATCTCATCCCCTCCTCTTTCCGCCGCTTCGCTTCCACCCGCTCCGAAGGTTTCCCACTCAAAGCGGTTCGTGAGCCTTGCGTTTTCCGCATAATCCGCAAGATGGATCACGGGATTCACAATCCTTCCGGAAAAAAACTTTGCCAGCACGAGGATCACCAAAAATACCACCGCCGCTATCATGGGAAGGCTTTCCATCACAATGGGCGTGATCTCCCCCATCCTGGGCGTCATGGTGGGAAGAATCGTCAGTATAAAGGCCTGATCCGTCTGTGACATGGCGAAATAGGTCGTATAACCGTAATCTCCGTCCGACACTCCCATCTCACAGACCAGAACGCCGGAGTTTGTCGTGTGAATCTTCGTATATTCCTCCCGGTAGACCCCCTGCTCCCGCCTGGCCGTGGCCTGCACCCTGACGGGATATTGTTCCGCATTTTCCTCCTGCAGGGCAAATTTATCCCGAAGCCGTTTCCCCCACCCTGTCCAGAAGGCGGATACTTCCTCGAAGGAGAAGGCTTCCCCTTCCGGAAGAACTTCTCCCTGTCCGTACCCGTTCGCACTTCCCAGACCTCTTGCTATTTCGCGCAGTTGCGCAAGGAACATGCGAAGCTCCTCATCCCGGACTTCCACAGTCAGGGAAAAAAACTTTCCTGCCGCATAAACCGCATCTCCCTCCCAGGGAATCTCAAGCGATACCGCCGCAGACGGATTTTTCACTGTAAGGCCATCATAGCTTCGGTTTTCCATATAACCTTTTTGCAGCTCCACCGCAGAATCCAGATCGCCCCTTTTCACATAATCCACATACAGAGAGGGCAGCATCAGCGTAAAGTAGCCTGTGACAAAGGCCACCATAATTACCGCCAATACAATACTATAGAGAAAGGTCTTCTTTGAAAGGCTCATATTCCGTCCACCTCCTGAAACTGATATCCCACTCCGATCACGGTCTTAATGCAGTTGACCGGAAGCTTTTTCCTCAAATTCTTCACATGTGCGTCAATTATCCTGTCATTCCCCACGTAATCCTCGTTAAAAATCCGCAGAATCAACTGTTCTCTCGTAAAGACCCGCTTCGGCTCCCCCGCCAGAACCTGCAAAAGCAGGAACTCGCTGAGCGTCAGGGGAAGAGGCTCCCCGTCGTAAAAGGCCTGATAGGAATCCCCGTGTATGGAAAGCCCCTTTTCCTCCTGTCTCTGCGTCTTTTTCACCCGCCGCAGAATAGTCTCCATTCGTTTCAGCAGGATAATGGGCGAAACCGGTTTGATCACGTAATCATCGGCATAGAGGTCAAAGGCCTGTATCTGCGTCCTTTCATCCTCCAGGGCCGTTAGCATCACGGTTGCCGTCTGCGGCGCATTTTCCTTAATATAAGAAAGAACCTCAAGACCGCTGATCTTGGGAACCATGATGTCCAGCACCGCCATGTCAAAGGAAAAATCGTTCAACAGCGACAGCGCCGCCTCCCCGTCCTGCGCACAGACTACCTCGTAATCCTGCAGCTTCATGTATTCCGCAAGAACCTCCCGTATCGTGGGTTCATCTTCCAAAAATAAGATCCTCATACTCCTCTCCCGTCCGCATTTCACTTTCAGGGCTTTACCCCCGGCATCATGATATTATTGTAGCACAGCGCTATGAATTCCGTATGAAGATGGTGTGATTTTTCCATAACAAATGAAGAGCTGCGACATACAATGCCGCAGCTCTCCCGCTCGTTTCAGTCAACAACCCCGCAGGAATAAACCGCTTCCGGTTCTTCTATTGCAGGATCCGATTCTCAGCCCTCAATGGCAATATATTTCTTCTCCTCGACAGCCCGCTTTTCCTCCTTGGGAAGCGAGAAAGTAAGGATGCCGTTCTCATACTTGGGATGGATATCATTCTCCGTGACATTCTCACCCACGTAAAAGCTGCGGCTCATGCTCCCCGCATAGCGCTCGCGCCTCACATATCTGCCGTCCTCGTTCTTCTCCTCCTTTTCAAGACCCTTCGAGGCATTGACGGTGAGATAGCCGTTCTCCAGCTGCATCTGAATCTCTTCCTTTTTGAAGCCGGGCAGATCGATATCCACCACATAGCCGTCCTGGGTCTCCTTAACATCCGTTTTCATCAACTTCTTGGCATTTTTCCCGTAAAGGGCCCGGTCAACATCCGGGAAGGTCGGGAAAGCGAAGCTCTCCATCAAATCGTCAAATAAGTTTTCTCTGAAAATACTGGGCATCATCATAAGTCATGTCTCCTTTCGATGTCATAAAAATCGGGAATCCCTTTCGGGATTTTTGTTTGTTTGTTATATTTGTAATATAACACTCATTATTAGCACTGTCAAGAGGTGAGTGCTAATTTTTTTTGTGAAAAAACCGTGAACATTTTCGCTCTGTTCACAGTTTTCTCTCAAAGTCCCGCTACTATAGTATTTCCCTTTTCTTATGACGGATACCCATTCTTTTTATTTTTTGACTTTCACCCTCACCTTCACATCTCTCAACTCCGGATTCAGATCTCTCTTGGCCGACAGATCAAAGACCGGATTCCCCGCAATGTCAAAGTGCACTCTCCGGATCCCGTCGCAACGCAGATTGCTCTCCAGCGTCGTCTCTCCGTGATAAGCGATCATCAGGTTTCCCATCTCATCCTCAAAGAAGGAATTGTGCCCCGGCCCGTACTCGTTCTCCACGGAATAAAACGAAAGCACGGGAGATTTGCTCTTCTTCCAGTTGGATATCGTAAGCAGATCATCCGAAGTCCCGGCCGAAAGCAGCCCCAGCACATAGGTATAGCCATTTGCCGCACCGCCCGAATAGGTAAGGAAGACTCTCTCCCCCGAAACGAACCCGTGGGGTCCCTCGTTATTGATGGTGTGGCTCACGTTCTCCCAACCGTAAAGCGGACGTGAGAGCAGCACCGGATCGCTGGTGAGGATCCAGGGCTTACTCTCATCCACCGTGGCGATATAAAGCATGGAACCCGTATCCGCCGCCGTGCCGATTCCCTTGCGGTAAGACCAGACCATATAAGAACTCCCCCCTGCCTTCAGATACGTCATATCCAGCGTGATTCCGTCCTGTGCAAGCCAGCCTCCGTCCTTTCTCTTTACCCGAACCGGCTCCTCCCAGTCGCAGGCCTTCGTGATGTCGCCGTCCTTTTTCAGCCTCATGAGCCAGCACTGAGGACCCCACACCTTTCCGCCAATAGCGAACAGGATATAGAGCTCCCCTCCGATCACATGGAACTCCGGCGCCCAGAAGGTCTGAACAAAACCCTTCTCCTCGTCCACGCCAAGGATCAGATGCTCCGTGATCCCCTCCTCAAAGAGGCCGCCCACATGATCAGCCACTCTCACGTAAAGTCCGATATCGTCTAGATTGTCGTTGGTTGCGATAAAATACCATTTTCCCTTCCATGGGAAAATCACAGGATCTCCATAGCCCAGGGCCAGGGGAAATTCATATTCCTCGTTCTGAACCTTTCCCCTGATCTCATAGGTTCCGGGTTTCCCAAAATCAATCTCCTCCGTGTTCCAGACAACGTTTTTTCTTGCCGTGGAGCCGTCCGAATAGAGGGCCGATGCCGTAAGCAGCTCTACGTCTGCCCTGCAGGAGGCTGTAATCTCCTCCGGAAGCAAAATTTCCGTGTTGTGTATCTGGCTCCAGCGCTGCCGGATCCTCTCGCCCAGACTCCCTGGAAGCTCTATGACATTTCCCGTCGCATCTGCAGTCAGACGCTCTGCCAGGATATCCTTTTCCAGATCGACAAGCCGCTCGTCCTCAAACTCAATAAAGTCCTCCGTGACCCACAAGAGCGCCTTTCCCCGGCTCTCATCATCCGCAGTCCCGTCCTCGTTAACCCGCTCCGCAAGGATTCCGTACCGGTTCCCCTCCATCCGGAAAACCTGGGGATTCTCCACGCACTTGGGACAGATCGTGTCATCCTCCCGGATTACGGCCTTTGCAAACAAAATGCCGTAATTCTGATTCAGCGCCTGAAAATGACGTCCGTCCATGCTTATGGCGAAATGGACACTACGGGCCAGCCCGTCCGGATAGGAGGCCGCATCCGCCTCTCTCGTATAGACCGCAAGGCTCACTTTGCTTTTTTCACTTAATGTTACCATAAAAATTCTCCTCTCTTTCTTAGCCTTTGACCGCTCCGATCATGACCCCTTTTTCAAAATATTTCTGTATAAACGGATACACCAGAAGGATGGGAACCGTGGACACGATGATCACTCCAAATTTGATCTGGTCCGCAAACTGCTGCGCATATCCCGATGCCCCGCCGCCGGCAATCCCTACCATCGCCTGATTCGACAGTAAAATATTTCTTAACACAATTTGAAGCGGCTGATAGTTATCCCTGTTAATGTAGAGCAGCGGGACAAAAAAATCATTCCAGTGTCCTACCAGATAATAGAGCATGATCACCGCTGTCACCGCCTTGGAAAGCGGAATAATTACTGTCATAAAGTATCGGAAATGTGAGCATCCGTCTATAACCGCCGCCTCATACAGCTCTTCCGGAATGGAATTTTCAAAGAAAGTGCGGGTAATGATTAAATTATATACATTGAGTCCCCCCATAATAATCATGATCAACGGACTGTCCAACAGATGCAGATCTTTCACCAGCATGTAAGTCGGAATAATTCCTCCATTGAAATACATGGTAAACACCATGAGAAACATAAGTATCTTCCGGAACCGGAATCGCTTTCTGGACAAAACATACGCCGCCGGCAGGGTAAGCGCCAGATTCAGGGCGGTGCCAAGCAACGAATACACTATCGTGTTTCGATACCCATTCCAAATCAACACATTTTTGAATATCTGGCGATACCCATAGAGGCTGATGCCCTTCGGCGTAAAAATCACCTGTCCCTGATTTACCAGCGTGGAATCGCTTATGGACGCTATGACGATAAAATACATCGGATATAGCACAGCGAGAAAAGCAATGATCGAAAAGATAAGCGTTACCACATAGTATGACCCGTTCCTTAACCCGCCCCGAAATCCCTTTTTGACGGCTTTTACATTTTTCAGATTCACTTAGCTCACCCCCTCCCCTATAGCAGACCAATATCGGCAGTACGTTTGGAAACCCGGTCAGCTGCCACAAGGAAAGCAAAATTTACCAGTGTGTTAAATAATCCCACTGCCGAGCCAAAGCTGAACTGACTGGACTTTACACCGATATTAAAGACGTAGGTGGAAATCACTTCAGAAACCGACTTATTAAGAGAATTCTGCATGAGAAAAGTCTTCTCAAATCCCACGTTCAAAATTCCGCCCAGATTCATGATAAGAACAATCATTATCGTCGGTTTTATTGCCGGAAGCTCCACGTAAAGCATCTGCTGCCACCTGTCCGCCCCGTCCACCCTGGCCGCATCATAGAGCTGCCTGTCCACTGCCGCAAGCGCCGCAATAAAAATAATACTGTTCCATCCCGCCGACTGCCAGATTGCCGATACCACGTAAACCGGGATAAACGCAGACGGATCCCCAAGGAAGTTAGCCTTGGCGGAAAACAGTCCCGTGGCCTTTAACGCATGATCCAGAATACCCGTACTGGGAGACAGGACAATCTGCAAAATAGCAACCATAACAACGGTTGAAATAAAGTATGGCATATATACGGCTGTCTGCACCATGCGTTTCCACCTTTTCCCTCCCAGGGAATTAATAACCAACGCCAGAATAATTGGCGCGGGGAACCCCCAAACCAGCGTAAAGAAGGCGATTGTGAACGTATTACGCAGGGTGGGCCAAAACATGGGGCTGTCGAAATACTGTTTAAAGTATTTCAGTCCTGCCCATTCTCCCCCCGTCATGCCTTTACTGAAATCAAAATCACGGAAAGCCAGCTGGAGCCCATACATGGGTCCGTAGCAAAAAACGAGCACATAAGCAAGCGCCGGTAATATCATGATCCATAGCTGCCAATCCCGCTTCCAGTCACTCCTTTGACCATTTTCAGTGATCTTTTTCATCAAATCCTCCTTTCATTATCAGCGGGACGCTCCCTTTTTCAAAGGAGCGTCCCCTTGCAGCATATAATATCAGATCACTTCAAATCACTCAGATATCGTTCATAGGCCGTCTGACGGATCTCAAGATTTTGTGTAAGTCCGGCATTGTTTACGTTTTCCACATAATCATCCCATTCAGCATCAATATCTCTGGAAGCGTCAGTCAGCCAGGCGGCCGCCGTCTGGTCTACTATGTTGTCAATATTCGCCTGGTTCATCGCCATTGTGTTAATATCTTCCTGAGAATACTTCATAAAGGTCTGAGGATAAAGATTGCTTTTGGGATCGATCTTCTCGAGATCCTGGTCATACACGCTCTTCTCCTCCAAGGCTCCCACCATGTCCGTTCCCAGCTTTAATTTTTCCCGCATTTCGTCACGAATGTAGAAAGGGCCGATATCCGCAAAAGAATTCGTCCATTTCCAGGTTCCCGGATCCAGAGAAGGATCTGCCGGGGGCAGCACTTCATAAGTGCCGTCATCGTTCTTCTTAATACAGGGATCGTCCTCATTAATGCCTCCGAACAATACCTGGATGCTGGCTTCTTTTTCATAAAATGCGTCTATAAACCGCATTGCGGCCTCCTTATCTTTGCAGGCGCTGCTCATGGAAACCCGGTTCCCATGATAATTGAGCCCGTAAAAGTCGTAAGAGTATGGTGCGTTTTCAATCTCCGCATTCTGTTTGATCTGGGGTATCGAAACATACTGATCCTTGAGTTCATTGCCAAACCGATCGCCCGATTCCCAGGCAAAGGTAAATCCTACCTGCGCTGTCACACCGTCCGCCCTGCATACGGACTGATATTTCGAATAATCCTGTGTCAGCACCTCCTGGCTGATGCAGTCATCCAAATAAAGCTTTCGCAAGAAAGCAATGAAATCCTTATATCTTTCATCCACGAAACAGCTCTTAACCTGCGCATCCTCCACAAAATATCCATAAGGAGCCCGGTCGGTAATCTGTATACCGGTTCCACCCAGCATATTAAGTATGTCCGCTCCACCGCTGCGGCTCACGAAATCATTCATAAAATTCATGGGGATCTCATCAGTGGGATCGCCGTTCCCATTGGGATCACCATCGCGGAAAGCGACAAGAACCTCATAAAGCTCATCCCATGTGGAAGGCACGTCCAAACCAAGATTGTCAAGCCAGGTTTTATTGATCAGCATGGTTCCGCTTACCTTGGGCCACACTGCCTGATACCCGGGAACGCCATATATCTTTCCATCCTCTGTTTTCGCCATGGATTCTGTCTCCGGGTGATCCGAAAACATTTCCCTAATATTAGGCGCCTCTTTTTCGATCAACGTGGTCAGATCCTCAAACAATCCGTTATATTGTACGTAGTCGGAATCCGCAGTCGCAGCAAAAAGCAAATCAGGGATCTCTCCGCTGGCAAACATAGCGCTCTTTTTCTGATCCCAGTCAGCCGTTATCTGCTGCCATTCAATTTCAACACCGGTCTCTTCCTCCAGGTCTGACAGCCACTTTAGCTCGTTTACGTCTTTTGTGAGCCCAGACTTACTGATCAGGGCCGTGAGCTTTACTTTGGAGTTTCCCTCTCCTTCCTTTTGCTCCGCCTCCTGCTCTGCCGTCCTACCCCCTCCGTTCTTATCTGACGGATTTTCTCCCACACCTTTCGCCGCACAGCCAGAAAACAGAGTCGCAAAAATGCTTCCGGCCAGAATCAACGATATTACCTTCTTTTTTTCCATGCTTTTCTCCTTTACGATCTTGTGGAATCCATTTTGTGTTTTTGTGCAGATACGTATCTTCAGAATCCTTCGAGCTGATCAGTTCTCGTTAATATGATCATAATCTTTTCCCATTTTTCACACAACACCGCAAATTTGAATAAACATCTTATATTTGAACCAACCCATTCTGTTTGGAACGAATATAAATTTTTTACAAATTTCGATTCCTGCTTATCCCGGTTTATCTTTGCGCTCCTCTCCATGCACTGGGTGTCATTCCCCGAATTCTCTTGAATGCCTCCGTAAATGCCGGCGTGGTTAAATATCCCAGCTTACATGCGATCTCGCTTACCGCCTCCCCGTTCAGAAGCATCTCCTCCGCCTTTGCCATCTTCCATTCATCAATGAATCTTGATAAAGTCTGCCCTGTCGCTTGTTTGAACTGATGTCCCAGATTTGACTGAGACGTTCCGAAATCAGAGGCCATGGCGCTTATCGTAAAATTGGGCGAAGCCGCATTTTCCTCGATATATTTCAGCAGATTACTCATGTTCCGTGACAGGGTCTTTTTCCGGTTCTTTTTCGCACGATTCGCCTTGTTGCTGTACTTTTGTAACCAATCATTCAATTTTTTGCGTGAACATTCCACTCCAAAATTTTCCATCTCGCCCATCTCGGCGTTAATATCATCCACCTTTCCTCCACAAAAAATCATCCCTGCCGCAAACACAATGGCTCCCCGCACGGAATCATCACAATCCGTGATACTCTTATCCAGCATATTCACTGCAAATTCTGCCTTTGCCACATTTTCTTCCTCAAATGCCGCCTGCAAAAACTGCAGCTCCAAAACAGGATATTCCGTCTGCAAACAGGGCTTGTTCTCTTCTCCGCCCGCAGTGCCACAGATCGAACGATAAACCCCGGGTACACTCTCCACTTTCTCCGCCAGAGGACTAACCGAAACCATATCTCCGGCTTTTGTGCGAAAATCATTAACTGCATCCTGCAAATCCTTCTCATCCATATCGGATGCAACAATATAAATAACTTTTCTGTCATTTACATCCATGGCATACAGATCACTGTGCCTGTATGTTTTCTTTTCCAGTTTCATAAATACATCATATAATTTCTCGTGCAAAATCACATCATGCAGAACAATACATACATACCAGCGCCTGTCAACGCGGATTCCCGCATCCAGACATTTCTGATACAGATCCGTTCCCTTTTGGACAGGATTTGCGCAGATACAATAAAGGTATTTGTCCTTTCGCATTTTTAGATTCTCGTTTTCTATGGTCTGCCTGGAACTTGCCATATCATCCAGCATAAAATCAATATAGCGGAGTTCATCCGCAATACTCCTGCGCTCCGTAAATTGGGGAAAATGTTTTAAAATATTTCTTACCGGTTCATAGTTTTTTCTTGAATAGTGAAGCAGCAGCACAAGACTCACGGACAATATCAAAAAAGAAACCGCCATCTCAGCCAAAATAAGCGGCAAAATACGGTGGACAAAATATCCTCCGTAAAGTTCCCATTCAATTGCCAAAGCCCCCAGATGCGCAAAGTTTTCTGCGGCTTCCACCTCTTTCCATTCCTTCAGTTCTCTCTCTCCTGACGCATAGACCGCCTCCTTATCATAAAAAAGCCGGTAGGAAACACCTTCCGCATCTCCCCATATTTTTGATAATGTTTTGTCTGACACTGTGAAAATCATATAAGAGCGCGGAAAATTATCCCCGTCCATTTCGATGGGCACCGCAAAAATCACTCCGTCCTGACCGGAAATATCATGGGCGCATATAACCCTTACCTGTCCCCCCTTCTCCTTAAGCAGACGTCTTCCTTTCTCCTCCGCTTTCAGTGAGGAAACCGGATACAGCATTTCATCACCCGTATTCCAGCCAAAAAAATCCTGCGGGCTGCTGATACTGCTGTATGTGAACACCTTCTCCTCCTCACAATTGTAATAGCTGATACTGTCAAAAAATGATACCCAGACCGAATCTCTCTGCAGTGATCTTTTTATATTGAAGAACGCATCCATAAAATGTACATCCTGCAAGTACTTGGTAGAAAAAAAACGATCCTTTCGTCTTGTATCCGTTAACTGATACATGGGAGACAAATTTGTATACAAAAGCTCCAGCTTCTTCTCCGACTCGATACGAAGGCTGTCTTTTGCCGACAATACATTTCCCCTGTAGGTAATAAAAAAGTTGCACATGAAAATAGCTATTACCGGAAAAATAAGCATAAGAATCAAGGTCTGCGTGTTTCTTCTATATGAATAATCCTGATTGAATGACTCTCTTCCTTTCCAAATCATAATCTGACTCCTTAATCTTCAGCCCTCATATCATCAAAAGCAATAAACGGCCCGTTTGCAAAGCGCACGGGAACGCCCCTGCCCCGGTTCCCGTAACGCTTTCCATATATCACTAAAATAATGAATCTTCCATTCTATATCCTGCTGCCACGGCTTCCAAGCCCTACGATATGGCAGGCTCTCTCCTGGTTCACATCCGTGTGGATCGCCGTCTCGCTCCGGTTGCGGAAAAATCCCTGAACCTGACAGATTTCGCTTTCGATTTGCATATATCCATTATATCTTCCCCGATCCGCCTTCACAATACGGGAATCGCACAATCACGCCGCGGCTTAATCCAGAAATCCCAGGTACTCGTCAAATACGTTGAACAGCATGTCGCCGGAGCACACCGGAATCTCTGCCGTGGTTTGCGCAAGCGGCACATACCGGTAAAGATCCTCCGCCCTTGTCAGCACCAGAACCGGTATCACGTCATACGCCGGCCCAAAGAGCACCTCCTGATAAGCGCTGTACTTTGCCGCCTGGGCTACTTCCTTCTCCTCTATCCGGTCATTCATCTTAAATTCCAGGGAAAACACATACGTTTCCGTGATCACCAGCACGTCCGCATAAATCCGGATATGCCGGGATTTTTTGATCCGAAGCTCAAAGGCGATCTCCCAGTCCCCGTATGACACTTCCCCCAGATCGTCAAACAATCTCCGCATGACCCCGGCCGCATCCCGGAAAGAATGAAACAGTCCCCGGGTATCGTTTAAATTGCGCCCGATCCTCGTGCAGCCCTCCTTCAGGCTCTCAAACCACTCCTCTTCCCCCAGATCAAGAAATTCCCTCACCGTGGAATAATACCCGCAGAAATCCTCAAGTCCCCTGTGCGGCCTGCTCTGCCGGATATACCCGTGCCAGTTGCAGGAACTGTCCTGATAACAGAGCTCATGCATATAGGGAGAGGCATAAAGATAGTGATTAATCACACTTCTGTTCCGATTCAGCTTTTTTGCAATGTCCCTGGCCCTGATTCCGTCGCTGCCGCAGATTACGGCAAATATGTCTCTCTCTATAATGTCCATAATCCGCTCCCATCCAACTTTTTTTTGATTATATCACATCGGGAATTATCTTGAAATAAAAACCCCCTCACAATCGAAATCGTCCCTGCTTCCCCGGAGGAATTTATGGGAAAGACGTTCAAAAGAGGAGGCTGCGGTGCAGCCTCCTCTTTTGTCATTCATGCAAAATATTCCCTCAAAAACACGGCCTGCCTCAAAGCCTGCTCTGGCTCCTTCGCATAGGCTTCCACGCTGACCAGGCCGTCATATCCTCCGTCCCTGAGTGTCTGAAAAAAATCCCCGTAATCTTCCTTTTTCCGTTCCGGGAAGCGTCTCCCCTGCGGTTCGGCGAAATGCACATGAGCAATCTGCGGCATCCATCTGCGCAGAGTCTCCATTTCCTCCTTCTCCATGGAGAAATGATAGTAATCCACCAGGAGACGGACGGAAGGAACGCCCGCCATCCGCCTAAGCTCCTCCCCCTCGGTCAGATTCAGGATGATGTTGCTCTCCTTCCGGTTCAGCGGCTCTATGGCGATCCGGATCTTTGCGGCGCTGGTGCAGGCGTCCGCCCACCGAAGCGCATCTACGATCTGCTCCCGCGCCCTCCCGTGGTCAAATCCCTCCGGCACGTTCTTGGCCCCGCTGCTTCCGAACACGATCACACCGGCCCCCAGCCTGGACGCGCGCTCCACGGCTTTTTTGATGTAATCCTTCACCTTTTCCGGGCACACGTCCTCACCGGTCAGTCTGACGGCGGCAGGGAAAAAGTTATTACAGGCCCTGCAGCAAATCCCGCTTTCTCCAAGCTGCGCAAGCAGCCCGTCAAATTCCTGCCGGTCAAGCTCCATGACCTGCGCAAGGGGAAGCTCCACATACTCATAGCCCGCCTCTTGCGCCGTTTCAATAAAAGCCCGCCCAATGGGCTCCTCGCTGTTCCCCAGCATGTTCAAACAACAACCCAGCTTCATTTATCTCTTTACCTCAACGCTCTCCTGTTCCTCATAGTAACGCAGAACCGCACTGTGGTCGCATTTTCCCATTCCCTCTTCCGCCAGAATCTTCATCATCTCCAGAACCTTCTCCGTCATCGGAAGCTCCATGTCAACCGCCTGGGAAGCGTTCATGGCATTTGTCAGATCCTTGATATGAAGCTCAATACGGAATCCGGGATTGAAATTGCGATCCAGCATCATGGGAGCCTTGGCGTCCATAACCGTGCTGCCCGCAAGGCCTCCGCGGATCGCCTTGTACACGTTTTCCGGATTCACGCCGGACTTTGCAGCCAGAACCAGGGCCTCGGACAGAGCCGCAATATTCACGGCAACAATAATCTGGTTTGCCAGCTTTGTCATGTTTCCGCTTCCCACCGGGCCCACCAGAACCACGGATGCGCCCATCTTCTCCAGGATCGGCTTCACCTGATCGAATACCTCCTGCTCGCCGCCGCACATGAAGGAGAGCGTTGCGTCAATCGCTTTGGGCTCTCCGCCGCTTACCGGTGCGTCAATCATACGTCCGCCCGCCGCAGCAACCGCCTTCTCCAGCTCGATGGACACGTTGGGATCAATGGAGCTCATATCAACCACAATAGTTCCCGGCTTCATACCTTCAAGCACGCCGTCCTTCTCCAAAATAACCGTCTTTACATGAGGCGAATTGGGAAGCATGGTAAAAATAATGTCGCTTCCCTGCGCCACCTCCTTTGAAGTCCCGCAGGCAACGCCGCCCGCCTGCTCCACTTCCTTTACAGCCTCCTCGTTGATATCGCAGATATTCAGTTCATAGCCTGCCTTAAGCAGGTTTTTCGCCATGGGCTTTCCCATGATTCCAAGTCCAATAAATCCAAGTTTCATAGTTTGCAAACTCCTTTCCGCCGCAAAGTCTCTGTCTCTTTTCCTGTCTTTTATGATTTTCCCGCAGCCCTTCTGATCTTTTTCAGAATATTCTCCGCATCCAGCTCGTAGTATGCAAGGAGCTCCTGATGGGAGGAACCGGACTGTCCAAATACATCCATCACCGCCATGCTTTCCACGGGAATCCCGGTTCCCCGAAGGATATAGCTGACCAGCATATTCAGCCCGCCCCGGATATTTGCCTCCTCGCAGACTACCACGCCCTTCTTGCCTTCCGCCAGCTTTTTCACCGCATCTTCATTGAGCGGCTTGACGGTGGGAATGTGAATGACCGCAACGCTGATTCCTTCCTTCTGCGCCGTCCCGGCAGCCTCCAGCGCCCCGTGCGCCATGATGCCATGGGTATAAACCGCCACATCTTCTCCCTCTCTAAGAACCACGGGCTCGCCAATCCTGTAGCCCGCCTGGGCCGGATAAATATCCTCCAGGTCGTTTCTGCAGAGCCGGATATAGCAGGGGCCGTCAAGAGCGACGGCAGCCTCTACCGCCAGTCCTGTCTCCACTCCGTCGCAGGGAGTGAAAACCGTCATGTTGGGAATGGCGCTCATAATAGCCACGTCATCGATGGACTGATGAGTCGCCCCGTCTCCGAAATCGGACATGCCCGAGCTGGAACCCACCACCTTCACATTGAGCTTTGCCGTGGCAATGCTCTGACGGATTTGATCGTAAGCCCTTCCCGACGCAAATACCGCAAAGGTGTTGGTAAAAGGAATTTTTCCCGCCAGTGCCAGGCCTCCCGCAAAGCTGGTCATATTCTGCTCCGCAATTCCCATCTCAAAATACCTGTCCGGAAACGCCTCTTCAAACAGGCAGCTCATGGTAGATTTTCCAAGATCCGCTTCCAGCACTACGATATCCGGATTTTTTCCACCCAGTTCCACTAATTTTTTTCCGTATTCCACCCTTTGATTATGTGTTCCCATTTTAATCCTCCAATACACGCAGTGCCTCGTCGTACTGTTCCTGTGTCAGCGTGCCGTTGTGGAAGGAAGCGATACCTTCCGCAAACGGAACTCCCTTTCCCTTTACCGTGTTGGCAATGATGCAGACCGGTTTTTTCTTTACCGTATCCGCCCAATCCAAGGCGTCCGCAATCTCCTCCACGTCATGCCCGTCAATGACTTTCACCTCAAAGCCGAAAGCTTCCATCTTTCCTTCCAGGTCTCCGATCCGGAAGCGGTCCATCGTTTTTCCAGTGGCCTGCAGGCCGTTTCTGTCTATAATGACGCACAGATTGTCCAGCTCGAAATTAGATGCCGCCATAAAAGCTTCCCAGAGCTGGCCTTCCGCCAATTCCCCGTCTCCCACCGCCACATAGACCTTCGCATCCAGCCCTTCCAGCCGAAGTCCCGCTGCCAGCCCTCCGGCCAGGGATACCCCCTGTCCCAGAGATCCGGTATTAGCCTCAATACCCGCAAGTTTTCTCATATCCGGATGGCCCTGCAGATGGCTGCCCAGCCTTTTCAGGGTATGGATGGATTCCTCCTTGTCAAAATACCCGCTTTCCATCAGCGCCGCATACTGCACGATAGCCGCATGGCCTTTACTGAGCAGAAAACGGTCCCGGTCCTTCTTTTTCGGATCGGAGGGATCATGGTTCATCTTGTGAAAATAAAGCACGGACACAATATCCGCCAGAGAACAGGATCCACCCAGATGGCCGGCCTTTCCCACGCCGATCATGGTAACGATATCCTTTCTGATCTCCTTTGCCACTTTTTCCAGCCGCTGTTTTTCCAATGCTTCCAACATGGCTTTTATTCTCCTTTCTTCAAAACCGGCCGCAAAAGGGCCGGCCTTTTCTCAGACTTCCTCAAGCATTCTGCGCACCCCGGTAAATCCCGTCTCACCGCTGTTGTACACCGGCACCTTCGTATCTTTTAGATACGGGGCCAGAGCCGACATGGAAAGCTGCGCCATCACAATACAATCCACTTCCTGTGAGAGACTGTCGATGGCTTCCACCAGAATTTCGTTGTGACGTGCGATGTTTCCTTTGGAATATTCCTCAAATGCCTCACTGCACAGAACCGTTTTCCTTTCAATCTGCACGCCGGCCTCCGCCGCCGCGATATCCAGAAGTCGCTCAGAGGAAGGCACCGTGGTGGCAAGAGTTGCCAGCATACCGATTTTCTTTCCCGTGCGCACCGCCTTTTCCATCATAGGGCGGTCGATCTGGGCGATTGGCACATTCACAAGAGGCCTTCCCAGTTCCGCCGCATAGTTGAAGGTGGAACATGCGAGCAGGATCAGATCAACCCCCGCCTCCTCCAGATTATGGGCATACTGGGCAAATTTAAAATAATTTACCTTCGGTATCACGCCCGCGCCTGCCTTAATGTTATCTCTCTGAATCGTATCATCACAGAGGTGCATAATCTGCACCTCGGGGATAAACTTCTGAATATAGGGCTCCATAGCCTTGATGGTGATATGGGACGCATGGATAATGCCCAGTGTCTTTTTACTCAAATCTTTACTCATATTTCCTCGCATTCTGCCGCAGCCCGCGGCCCTCTATTTGATTACCAGATAGGAAACGCCATGTGTGGGCATGGTAAATTTAATTTCCACATTTCCACCCGCCGTATCGAGCGCCGCATCCTCTGAAAACTTCTCCAGACCATCCCTCTTCTTGATGGCGTCATACTGCTCTCCCTCCGGGAACAGAGGCGAACCCTGGCGCAGCCACTCCGTATAAGCATTGGAATGCTCCGCGTCAATGCGATAATGCTCCACATTAACCTTTCCATCACCCAGGCCAGACACGGTAAGGGTAATCTCCTTGTCTTCCTTCTTATCAATATCGTTGCAATGGCTGTAAATCACGACCTGTGTTTCCCCGTTTTTGCCCTTCACCGCAAAGCCGGACACGTCAGTTTCCTCGCCCTCGCCTGTATATCTGCTGTGATCCTTTTTCCCAATCTCCGGCTCCTTGAGGAAATCCATGGACTGTGCGCCATCGCTCTCAAATGCCAGCTTCTCGTAGCCCAGAGCGCCATAGATGCGGAACATATTGAACACGGCTTTGTCGATTCCCTGGGTGGAAAAGGTCCTGGTTCCCTCAAAACATCTCTCTCCCGGGAACATGAACGCCCATGCCAGAGGCCTTACCTTGATACCATAGCGGGTGCAGAGCTGATCAATCTTTTCATACGTAGACGCCACATAGGTCGCATAATATTCCGTGTTCCGGAACCTCATATTGGCGTTGTCGTACACGCCGCCTGCTGCCCAGCCGTCCGGATCCGCCTCGGAAAGCACCACTTCGCGGTCCTGGAATCCGTATTTTACAATCGAGTCCAGACCCACCTTCACCTGATGCACCAGGCTTTCCACAGAGGGAACCGCCTTGGGCGCATGCATCTCAAAGGGGAATCCGCCTCCCTTAACATGGAAGGTGATGAAATCCAGCCTGGTTCCCTTCTCGCCTGTACAGAAGTTCACGCCCTCCCTGCAGTGCTCCAGGAAATAATCAAAGAATTTCTGGGCCCGGCCGCCCTCAAAAATTCCTGTCACGGCAGGTCCGGACAATCTTGCGCCTGGCGCTGCCTTATGTACCGCATGCTCCGTGTAATCATACAGCTTGCAGTACTCTGCCACAGTGCCGCTCCAGTAGAAAATATCCGGCTCGTTCCACAGCTCATAGTACCATGTCTCGATCTCTTTCTCCCCGTAGCGCTCTGCCAGATGGCTGATGACCGCCTTGATAAAATCATGCCACTTATCATAGTCCTTGGGCGGGCAGGTCCAGCCGACCTCCTTATACTGGCCGTACTTCTCCCAGTTTCCCTTGTCCATGGTCTTAAGATAAGCCGTGTCCACCAGATCCATGGGCATAAAGCCGAGCTCTATAAAGGGCTTGTTCCCCGTCTCCAGATAAGCGTCAATAATCCTGTCATACCAGGTAAAATCATAAACCGCCTCTCCCGCCTCGTTCTCCCAGTAAATGTTTGTGGAACCGAATTTGTAGGTTCCATGGCAGTTGCCCGTGCAGAACATAAAATGGGTTCTCACATAATAGGGGGCGTCCTCAAGCGCCGCAAACTTGCGAAGCAGCTCCTTTCCCTCGGGGATGTAGGTATAGTTGCATTCGTCATATCCGATCCAGCGCCATAAATGCTCCTGCTCTCCTGTTGTTTTTCCTGCGTCGACTTTTACTGTTACCCGGTTACTCATTCTGGTTTTCCTCCATATTTTCATTTTTTATTTTAAGTTCTCCGATTCCGTTCAGCTTCAGGCTGTCCGCAAAATGACATGCCACAAAGTGCCCGGGCTGTATCTCCTTGAGCGGCGGACATTCCTTCTTACAGCACTCCTTTGCATATCTGCATCTTGGATGGAAACAGCAGCCTGACGGCAGATTCGCCGCATTGCCCGCCTCGCCCGGCATCACGATACGCTCATTTTCCACTGTGGGATCCGCAATGGGGATTGCTGAGAGCAGCGCCTCCGTATAAGGATGCATGGGATGGTAAAAAAGCTCCTCTGTCTCTGAAAGCTCCGCAACCCTTCCCAGGTACATCACGCAGACCCGGTCCGAAATATGCTCCACCACACTCAGATTATGTGCGATAAACATATAAGTCAGATCGTACTCCTCCTTCAGCTCCTGCAGAAGATTCAGGATCTGGGCCTGAATGGAAACATCCAGGGCCGACACCGCCTCATCCGCCACCACGAACTTGGGCCCCAGGGCCAGCGCTCTTGCGATTCCGATCCTCTGTCTCTGTCCTCCGCTGAACGCATGGGGATATCTGTTTAAATGCTTGATCTCCAGACCAACCTTGCTGATCAGATCCTTCACACGGTCGGAGATCTCATCCTCCGTATAGTCCCCCGCCAACCGCATGGGCTCTGCCACGATGTCAAAAATCGTCATCCGGGGATTCAGGGAGGTGTAGGGATTCTGAAAAATCATCTGGATATGCCTGCGCATCCTGCGAAGAGCCTTCTTATCCAGCGAGGTAAAGTCGATTTCCTCCCCGTCAAAATTAAATTTTACGCTTCCCTCCGTGGGCTCTATAATCCTCAGTATGGTTCTTCCGAGAGTCGTCTTGCCGCAGCCGGACTCTCCCACCACGCCCAGAACCTCGTTCCGGCGGATGCTCAGCGTCACGTCGTCCACGGCCTTTACCTGACCGATCTGCTTCTTGGCAATACCGGCCTCTATCGGATAATATTTCTTTAATCCTGTTATTTCCAGCAATGGCTGGTTGTTTTTCGCAATTTCCGGCATCTTTCCTCCATTTCCGCTGTCTATACGCAGCCATTTTATCAGGGAATCTCGTTTTACCTTCTACACATGGAAACACCTGACCAGATGACCCGGCTGCACTTCCTTAAGAGACGGTATCCCTGCTCCGCACTCCGGCGTGCGGTTCGGGCATCGTGAGCAGAACCCGCATTCCGCAGGCGGATCCAGCGGTACCGGAACATTTCCCTCTATGGCGTTTAACTTCTCCCCCGTCTTGTTGCCCAGCACCGGCATGGATTTTAAAAGTCCCCTTGTATACGGATGAAGAGGATTTTTAAAAATTTCCTTTACACTTCCGCTCTCCACCACCCGTCCCAGATACATCACGGCAATGGCGTCCGCCATCTCCGCAATCACTCCCATGTCGTGGGTGATATAGATGATGGACATATTGTACTCCTTCTGAAAGTGCTTCATCAAATCAGTGATCTGCGCCTGCACGGTCACATCCAAAGCCGTGGTTGGCTCATCCGCAATCAGGATCTTTGGCCGGTTCACCATGGCAAGGGCAATCATTGCTCTCTGGCACTGGCCGCCTGACATCTGATGGGGATAGGTGTAGAATTTCTGCTCCGGATCGGGCATCCCCACCGCCCGCAGCATTTCCATACACGCATCCTTTGCCGCCTTTTTGTCTTTTTTATCCTGATGTACCATGACCGCTTCCATCATCTGTGCGCCTATCGTATAGACCGGAGCCAGACTGGCCATGGGCTCCTGAAAGATCATGGAGATCTCTCTTCCCCGCAGCTTTCTCATTTCCCTGCTGTCCGGCTTATATCCCACCAGATCCACCGGGCCGTTCCCGTTGTCATAGAGAATCTCCCCTCCCAGCACTTTCCCCGGATTCTGAACCGTACGCAGGATGGAGTGAGCCGTCACACTCTTGCCGCAGCCGGATTCCCCGATAATCCCGATGGTCTCGTTGCGCTTCAGGGAAAAAGTCACGTCATCCACCGCTTTTAAGGTTCCCGTATCCAGTTTGAACCATGTCTTTAGATTTTTAACCTGTAAGATATATTCGTTCATAGTCCCTCCTGTCTTTTATTTGTACGGATCCGCCGCATCCCGCAGGCCGTCTCCTACAAAGTTGAAAGCCAGAACGGCGATGACCACGAAAAGACCGGGGATCATCATCCAGGGATACATGGAAACCGTATTGATGCTCTGTGCATCCTGCAGAAGCACACCCAGGCTGACAATGGGCGGCGTAAGACCGATACCCAGAAAGCTAAGCGACGTCTCTGACAGGATCATACCCGGAATTGCCAGGGTCACGTTGACAATCAGATAACTGCTAAAGGACGGGAGCAGATGTTTGGTTATGATATAGCCGTCGCTCGCCCCGGCCACTCTGGCCGCCGTCACGAAATCTTCATTTCTAAGCTCCAGGAGCTTTCCCCTCACCACCCTCGCAAGGCTCGTCCATCCGATCAGAGACAAGATGATCGTAATGGCAAAATAAGTTTGAAGCGAGGACCATGTGGTTGGAAACGCCGCAGCCAGCGCCATCCATAGGGGAATGCTGGGCATGGACATCAAAAATTCAATGACTCTCTGAATCACCGTGTCCGCTATGCCTCCATAAAAACCGGAAATTCCTCCAAACAGACATCCCAGGATAAAGGTGAAAAACACGCCCACCAGACCCGTGGTCAGGGAAATCCGAAGTGCGCTGAGCACTCTGGAATACAGATCTCTTCCCGAAAGATCCGTACCGAAGGGAAAAAACACATCGGGCTGGGGGGTTCCGAAGAAATGGATATCTCCCGGGATAAATCCCAGCAGCTTGTAGGGATCGCCGTGATAAAAGAACCTAAGCGGATATTTTTGCGTGGTATCCTCCACATAATATTTTCTCCAGGTGACAGGATCCTCCTCCTGCTTTAACCCGTAGACAAAGGGCTGCAGGGAAAAATTTCCCTCCGCATCCACGAAATGTATTTTTGTCGGTGCCATGCTGATTGCGGTCGTGCTTCTCTTCGCAATGTCCTGCGTGGCAAAAAATTCACTGAAGAAGCCAACCACGTAGAGAACGATCAGTATAATCATTCCCGCCATCGCCAGCTTATGCTTTTTAAATTTTCTCCAGATCAGCTGCGCCTGTGTCTCCATATACATCGCTTCTTCCATGGAGACGTCGGCCTTTTTCTTTTTAAACAGGGCCATGTGATATTCTCCTTCCTTGCCTCCCGCCATGGCAGGCGGCATTCTAGTCTGTGGTCTCTTACTGCAGCCGGATTCTCGGGTCGACTACCACCAGCAGGATATCCGATATAAAGGTTCCTACAATCGTAATCGCCGTCAGCATGATCACGCATGCGCCCGCCAGATACATGTCCTGGGAGAGCAGCGCATTGTACAACAGAGAGCCCACCGTGGGAATATCCAGAACGATCGCAGTCACGGTTGCGCCGGATACAATGGAAGGCAGAATACTGCCGATGGAACTGATTATGGGATTGAGCGCCACACGCACCGGATATTTGTAGATCATTTTGTTTTCCTTAAGTCCTCTGGCCCTGGCCGCCACCACATAGGGGCGCTTGAGCTCGTCCAGAAGCGTGGCCCGCAGAATGCGGATCACGTTGGCCATGCTGGCAAGACCGATAACAATGACCGGTATGGGCAGATGCTTGCACAGATCCCACAGTCTGGCAAAGCTCCACGGCGCATTCTGAAACTCCGGAGAGTAGAAGCCTCCCACGCTCAGTCCCAGATACCGGTTGCTGTAATACATCAAAATCAGCGCAAGGAAAAAGCTGGGCGTGGCAAGTCCGATAAAGCCCAGGATGGACGCCACATAATCGCCGACGGAGTACTGATGTCTTGCGGAGTAAATTCCCGTGGGAACCGCCACCGCATAGGCAAAGAGCAGGGTAATGACTGATAAAACAATGGTCATGGGCATTCTTGTGGCGATCAGCGTTTTCACCGGCTGCCTCCACTGGAAGGACTGCCCGAAATCCCCCTGGAACATATTCCGCATCCAGAGAAAATACTGCTGCCACATGGGCCTGTCCAATCCGTACTGCCGCCTGAGATTGAGAACCACGGACTCATCCACCTCGCCCATCTGCTGCTGCAGGCTGGCTATATAAGACGTCAGATAATCGCCCGGCGGCAGCTGTATAACCACGAACGCAAACACTGACATGACTGCCAGCAATACGATCATATAGATAAACCTCTTAAGTATGTATTTCCTCATCTGCTTCCGATCTCCTCCTTTCCCTGGGTTTCAGGAAGCCGGGAAGCAGGAAGGCGCAGTCTGCGCCTTCCTTTCCCGAGTGATATGGCAGTCATGGGAGTCCGCCGTTTTCATGTAAGCAATCAACAACCCCGCTGCAAGCAACGGGGCATCAAGCTTGCAGCGCTGCAGAGCAGCGGGGTATGTGACCCTTGCGGCATTCGCCAAATGTCTGCTTCGCAGCCGCTTGGCTCATTGCTCGCAGGAATCAATATTTGAAATACCAGGTGTCGCCTCTGTAAGGCTTCCAGAAGTTGTAGTCGTTTGCAAAGGTGCCTTCCGTAGGCGTATTCCCCAGACGGTTGCTGATGATCACCAGACGGGGTGATACGGATACGCCGATAAACCAGCACTGGTCACTGATCCTCTGCAGGATGCTCTCTCCAAGGGATGCATATTCCGGATCCGTGTTAGACAGAGTTCCGAATCTCAGGCAGTCCTCATAGAGCTGCTGAATATCTGCCGGAGGCTGCTCGCCCTTGGTTCCGTTGCTGTCCCAGTAATCCTTGTAGGCCCTCATGAATTCCAGATCATCGTATGCGTTTCCGGGACGCAGACGGCTGAACGCCGCACCTCTCAGGTTGAACTCACCCACACTGTCCAGGGTAAACGCCTGCATGTCGCGCTCGTTGTTCTTTCCCCTTTCAAGATAGTAGGAACGCTCCACCTGCTTTAAGGTAACCTTCACTCCCACCGCATTCCAGTACTCGCAGGCCATCTCCGACATGGGAGCAAACTCCTCGATTGTCTCCAGAATGATATTAAATTCCTGTCCGTTGGGCATGAGCCTTACGGTGTGAGCGGAATTCCACTCATAGCCGCACTCATCCAGCAGTGCGTTTGCTTTATCCACATCATATTCAATGAACGCATTCTCAAACTCTTCCTTCATGAAGGAGGTATCCGTGGACGCCGTTGCCTGCCTCACATCACCCTTGCCATAATAGAGAGTCTCATTGATGGTGTTGCGGTCCAGGGCATGGCTCATGGCCTGGCGGAATTTCACATTGGTGAAGACCTCTCTCAGATCCGGGTTCTGATCCGTAATATTAAAGGTAAACGCACAGTCGGAGCCTCTGGTATTGGCAAACAGGAACACCTGATAGTCGCCTGCCGCCTCATTTTCCTTCAGCATGGTGTAATCCGCAACCGGCAGAGGGTTCTCGCCCGCCGCATGGAGCTCGCCGCTGATCAGCTTTAAGTTACGAACGTCCTTGTCCTGCACGATCATGGCTTCCTGCTCGTCAATGTAGGGAAGCTGGTTTCCTTCCTGGTCTACCACATGGTAGTAGGGATTGCGGGCAAAGAACTTGTTTCCGTTGGTATCGATGCGGTCCAGCACCCAGGGGAACACATCAGGGGCCTCGCAGTCTTTCTGGGCCTGAGAGTTGTCCAGATGATCCTTAAAGCACAGGATCCAGGATTCATATCCCTCTTCCTTCGCCAGCTTGTCCGCATCCGGATTGTATTTAATGTGCCACTGCTGCAGATATTCCTTCGGTGCGAAGAAGCTGCGGATCAGGCCTGTGGAATAACGTGCCATGGTGATCTCAAATGCGGGATTGGGCTCCTCGAATTTGATCACCAGCGTATAATCGTCCACCGCCTCGTAAACCATGGGGATTCCGTTGCTACAGTAAGCCGCATCCACCGCCGCATTCACATCCGTGTTGAGCAGAATGTCCTCATGCCAGAACATCCAGTCCGCCGTAGTGAAGGGATCACCGTTTGACCACTTCATTCCCTCTCTCAAGTGAAGGGTAAATTCTGTGGAATCATCATTAATCTCATAAGATTGGATCAGATTGGGCTTGAAGGTTTTCAGATCCTTCTCAATGGTCAGAATCGACTGGTAGCGAAGGCACTCCGTGTCCACCTGGCCGCTGGTAGGCCCAAACGCCGCACCCGCATAAGTTCCGCCGTAAACGCCGATCTCATCCACTTCCACTACCGCCGGTTCCTTGGGCAGACGCTCTTCGACGGGAGGAAGCTCGCCCTTTTCCACCTGCTCATGAAGCAGCGGGGATTCCTTGTACTGGCCGTCTCCCACACCGCCTCTGGTGAGATTATCGTCAGCAGAAGCCTCCTCCTTCGGAGCCTCCGCGTTATCGCTCTCCGTCTTGGTATCGTCCGCCTTCTCAGCCTGCGTACCGCTGTCCGCTGCAGGCGGCGTTGCCGGAGCTCCTCCGCCACAGCCAGCCGTTCCCATAACCATGCATGCCGTCAACAACAATGCCATCAACTTTTTGTGCTTCATAGTATCTCCTTTCTTTTAAACAACTTACTGTCCGTTCTCCGGGGCGTTCCCACGATTAGAATATACGTCCCGTTTTCACATCAATGACCGTCCGGATCTTCGGGAAAACCAATTTTTCTCAGCGTATCCCGGGTGATCAGAACCGGCTGCAGGATAATCCTTCTGCAGATTTTCCGGTCACAGGGATGCGTCTGCATCTCTCTTTCCGCCTCCTCCATTTGCGAAAAGCACTCCGCAATCATAATGTTCGCATCCAGCGAATAGGTGGTGAGTGCGGGAGAAAACTGGCTCGCCAGGGGAATATTGTCCACACTGAGCACGGATACCTGTCCCGGGACATCAATTCCCTTTGCCCGAAGCCCCTGAATCAGCCCGATCGCCATCCAGTCGTTGGCCGCAAAGACCGCCGTAAATTTCCGGCCCGTCACCAGATCGGCAACCCGGTCCGCAAGCGCCCCGCCTCCCCTGAAATTCATCTTGCTCTCCAACACCTCATACCCGATTCCGCTTTTCCTTGCGCCTCGGATAAATCCGTTCTTCCGGTAAAGCGCCGAAGCGTACCGATCCGGACCGGTGATATGAATCACCTTTTTATGTCCATAGCCAGCTAAAACCCTGGCCGCATTGATGCCGATTTTGAAATGGTCAAAATAAATCTGTATAAAATCATCGTGATCCGGATAATTCTCAAAGGAGATAATTCTGAGATAATCCTCCTGTATCCTTCGAATCTGCTCCTCCTCCAGCTTCCCCACGATCAGAACCGGAGAAGCCGCATCCCCGTTTTCCAGCGATTCCAGCGTCAACGGAATCATATTCACGCTGTTTTTCGCCGCATAAGTGGTAAGCTCCATGAGCATTCTGTTATAAAAGGGATCATTCATCTTAATGGTCGGAGAACAGATCAGGTTGATATATTTGTTCCGCACGATGGGGGCCACATAGGTTCCCTTGCCCTCATACTTGACAAGAAGACCCTCGGAAACCAGCTGGCCGATCACTTCCCTGACGCGCTGCCTTCCCACCTGAAGTCTCTGTTCCAGTTTTCGTTCGGATTCCAGCTTGATCAGCCGGTCCGACTGAAGCTTTTTCACTTCCTCCCGGAGGATATCCGCAATTTCTTTGTTTTCTTTATTCATATTAGCTCTTTCTTTTTGGTAAATTTTAACAATTCCATATACGGTTATTTTGCAGGAATTTTTCATAAAAATGCGTTTTGGTTTAACCCAAATCCACATGTTTATTATAAAGTTTGCACAATTTATTATTTGTCATTCGTTATTACGATTATTTAATTTTATTATAAGAAAATTTCTTTCGTCATTTTTACTAATCATAATCTTCATCTCTGAAAATGTCAATACTTTATTCGACTTTTATTTTATATGTGTTATATTTTTGGTAATAATACACTAATATTAATATATTTTTTTGTTTATTATAACTTATTTTAGATTAAAATTGGGTTAACCCAATAGTCATTTTGTATATTTTCCGTTTTTTAGCTTTCAAGTAAAGCCGGAGCAAACTTCCGGTTTCGCAAGGCAGTCAAAAACATTGAAAAAAATAAGAAACAAATATAAAATAGAGATACACCAAGAAACATTCTTTGACAGAAATCATGAAAAGAGAGCCGAATGGGATGAAAAAGCTGAAATCTCTTGTATATGAACCTTTTACCGCAAACGATATAGCGTGCCAGTTATAGGCACATCAAACAAAATACGGGCAGGAACACACTGGAAAAGGGATTGCGGGATGCAGTCCTTTTTTGATATGGGAAAAGGAGAATATCAGATTATGACAAATTTAACAAGGTATGAAATGGAAACAGTGGTAAATTACAATGCCGGAGAGCAGACGGCAACTGTCTATACAAGAGATAAGTCAGTGATGCGCAGACTGGATCGGCTTGTGGCGGATTATCCTGACAGTTACAAACTGTTGAACCAGACGGACATTGACAAGACCTATTCCATGCCAAAATC
>CAJTVN010000029.1 GCA_910579685.1 uncultured Lachnospiraceae bacterium
TGCTGTATTGTTCCAGCCTCACACCCCTATGCCGAACGCCCGGAGCTTGCAAAAGAAGAACTGTACCTGGAAAATATTGTCGTCTGCAATTCCTATGCAATCCCCGCCAGAGTTGCGCAAATGCAAAATCAGATTTCACAGCATATCCCGCCAGAGTCCACTTATATGTGTGAAAACCTGCAGGTACTCCTTACACTTGTAAGGGCAGGTTATGGCTGCTCTGTTCTTCCGCTGATGAATTTTGTAAACACGGATATCCGCGGGATTCCCTTAAAAGACAGCGAGCCTTTATCCTATGGTATCTTCTTTAAGAAAAGTTCTCAAAGCCCTCTTTTGAAAAAATTTATTTCCATTGTTACAAATACATCTTACAGGTAACCACAAAATGCGATATGGATACCCGAAAGTCCTTTAATTCTCCTGCGCCGTCATAAAGCTGAGCAATGCCGGAAAGCTGCGAAACCTGTGCCTCTATCCCGGATGTATCTGTCCCGGCATTTTTAAGGTCTTCAATTTGCATGGATAATGATGAGATAAGCCCTTCCAGGCCGCTGATTGCAGTCAGTTACTCCTTGTTATTTTCGCCCCAGACACATAACTGATCCAAAACATCCATCAGGGACCTGCCCCTGTCACTCAGGCTGTATTCCACCTTTGGCGGAATCTGTGGATATTCTTTTCTGATAATAAGCCGGTCCGCCTCCAGTTCTTTCAGATTGCCGCTGAGCGTTTTGTCTGACACATTTTTCAGATACCGTTTTAACTCGTTGAACCTGACAACGCCAAACTCCATCAGGCAGTAAAGGATGACCATTTTGTGTTTTCCAGATATCAGGGACAGCGTATAACTGAACCCTGTATCCTCAAAATTCGCCTCGCCAATATAATTCTTTATCATCTTACACTTTCCTTTAAGATAGTACTTGTATTTTCCCCGTTACCTGCTACAATTATATGCACAGACGCTGGTTCTGTCAATCCCATATAGAAACGAGGTAATCACAATGAGAAAGAAACTCAGCATAACAGAAGGCATCTTCCCGATGCCGGTTTTAATGGTAGCAACCTACAATGACGACGGCAGCGTGAATGTCATGAACGCTGCCTGGGGCACCATGCAGGAAAGAGGCAATGTCGCCCTCAATCTGACGGAAACGCACAAGACCGTAAAAAACATCAAGGCAAGGGGCGCTTTCACGGTAAGTATCGCTGATGCGGCCCATGTGGCGGAAGCTGACTATTTCGGTGTCGAATCCGGCAACCGGGTTGCAGACAAATTCGAGAACAGCGGCCTGACCGCAAGTAAGGCAGAAACCGTAGACGCCCCTGTCATCAATGAGTTCCCTCTCTGTCTTGAATGTGAGTTTATTGAATACCAGGACGGGGAATACGGATGCGGCGTCATCGGCAGAGTGGTAAATGTCACAGCAGACGAAAGTGTCATGGACGGTGACAAGGTCGATATGTCCCTGGTAAACGCAATCGCCTTTGATCCTTATACGCATGGCTACTATAAGGTGACCGAAAGGGTAGGGGAAGCATTCAAAGACGGCTTACAGCTCAAAAAATAATACTGATGCGCCATAGGGGTTCCCAGAAATGGGGGCTCCTTTCCAGCAAAGGATCATACAGAACCGCAGCTCCATTTAAACCTTCAAAACAGCTTGTCCTGTCTGCCTCCGCCATTCTTGGTTCCGCCTCTTCAGTGGCACCGCTTGTGGCTTCCCCGCTTCCGCTTTTGCAGCGCAAAAAAATCAAAAGGCTGAAATTTAAATATAAAGTTCATTACTCTTTCTCTCTGAACAGGCTTTTTTTATGCCAGAGCCGCCGCATACTGATGCATGATGGAATGCCAGGCGACCGCACCAACGGCAGCGATCACACGAACTCCACTCCGCTCTGCCACATCGTTCAATTCCAACAGTGTATCTTCATACGCCCGATTGCCATATGCACAGACAATTATGCAGTGCGCCTGGCTGCCATGGATCCGTCTGATCCTTTCAGCCGCAAGATCCGGCACCCGGCCGCCATAGGACGGGACGGCGATCACTGCAACATCATCCCTGGCAAAAGCGACTGCGGAGAAATCTTCCTTTGCGTCAGTCAGATCAATTTCATCCACAGGGACATCCTACTTTGATGTAAGCGCTTGCGCAATCTTTGCGGTTCCTCCGGTTGGGCTAAAAACGATTCGTGTGACTTTCATACGCTACCTCCTGAAATGTATAAATTTATACCGATTATCGCAATGCGGCAGACGTACTGTCAACGCCTGACAAGCCTGTTCTGTACGGAAATCTCCGTCCCGTTTCTCAGCGTGAACCGCACTTCTTCCCTTCCGCAGACAGTCACAAAATCCACCAGCGCATACCAGGCCCCCTCGTCAAAACAATCCGCCTTCCTGTCCTGGTTTTGAAACCTTGCCATAAAATCCTCCATCATTTTTCTGTGGGCCGATTTCCTCATGGCCTTCGCAATCTCCCAAAAACAGGCAAGAACAGACTCCTCCCAGCCGCCGATCCCATTCAGCGCCTTTAAAAACAACTCCTCTATGGTTTTTTCCTCCAGATGGGGCGTGGTGCATTTATGCCCGCCGTCAAATTTGCGGTTACACTGCCAGACCACCTTTCTGTACTTATCATTGGAATGCCAGACCTTGGAGCCGTACCAGCCCCCGCAGTCCCCGCACCGGATCTTCCCTGAAAAAATTCTTTCGCCGATTCTTCCTCCCTCCCTCCCGTCCTTTCGGCGCATGCGCTCCTGCACCCTGTCAAAAACCGCAGGTGTGATGATCGCTTCATGGTTCCCCTCCACGTAATACTGAGGGATTTCCCCCTCGTTCTTCTTTTTCTTTTTGGAAAGAAAATCCGTGGTATAGACCTTCTGCAGCAGGGCGTCGCCCTTATACTTCTCATTGGTGAGAATACTCTTCACCACAGTCCCGCTCCACACCTTTTTCCCTCCCGGAGTGGGAATGCTTTCCTGCGTAAGAAGCCTTGCGATCTGGCAGACGGACCGGCCCTGCAGAAAAAAGCCGTAGATCTTCCGCACAATTTCCGCCTGTTCCTCATTGACCACGAGATTTCCGTCCCCTCCTCTGTCATACCCCAGAAACCTGCCAAAAGGCACGCTGACCTTTCCCTGGGCAAAACGCTTTCTCACGCCCCACGTGCAGTTTTCCGATATGGAGCGGCTTTCCTCCTGGGCGAGGGAAGACATGATGGTGAGAAGCAGCTCCCCCTTGCTGTCAAAAGTCCAGATATTTTCCTTTTCAAAATAGCATTCCGTGCCGTTGTCCTTCAATTTCCGGATCGTGGAAAGACTGTCCACCGTATTTCTTGCAAACCGGGAAACACTCTTGGTGATAATGAGATCTATCTTTCCATTCAGGGCATCCTCCACCATCCGGTTAAAGCCCTCCCTGTGCCTGGTTGAGGTTGCGCTGATCCCTTCGTCCGAATACAGTCCGGCAAACTCCCAGTCCTCCCTGTTCTGTATGTAAGCGGTATAATAGCTGCACTGTGCGGCATAGCTGGTCTGTTGGTCCTCCATGCCTGTACTGACCCTGGCATATCCCGCAACTCTGCGCTTTTTTCCAGATTCTGATAAACTGTCCGCATTCCTGTACCTGCCGCAGGCAGCGGGTATGGTTATCACATTTCCCGCCATAACTCCACCCTTCCCTCATAAAAATGATACAGAAGGCTTCCATCCCCTTGCACCACGATCTTCCTGATCCGTCTCTCAAACGCAGGCCCGTCAAATTCCTCCATTCCAAGTATCCGGGCCGAAATCCGCTCCAGCCTGTCTTCTCTCCAGTTTACATTCGCACAGGTCGTCCCCGCCTCTTTCTTGGCTCTGCAGATCCAGTAGCAGTAAATCCTCTCTCCTACCCTCTGGCTTTTTCTCGTGAATCTGCGCCCGCAGATTCCACATTCTATCTTTTTCGTAAAAGAATAGACGAAAACCGCATCCGCCCGCTTTCTCAGAATATCCTGAACCTTTCGGAAGGTTTCTCTGTCAATGACCGGCTCATGGCACTCTGAAACATAATACCGTGGCAGCTTTCCTCTGTTTTTGACCTTATTGTGTTTGATGGGATCCTCCACGAAATATTTCTGCAGCAGCCTGTCGCCAATATAAATCTCATTTTTCAGGACAGCTCTGATACTGCCCGTGGAAAAACTCCTCCCCTTCCCTGTCCTTGCCCCGCAGACGTCCAGTGCGTTTCGGATTTCAGACAAGGTTCTGCCCTGCGCCGCCTGTTCAAAAATAAAGCGCACAAGATCCGCTTCGTCCTCTTTACGGACGTATTTTTCCCCGTCATAGCGGTAGCCCAAAACGCTCTTGTTCTTTTCCCGGATTTCTCCGGCCTGATATCTTTTGCGAATCCCCCATTTTGTGTTCTCCGAGATGGAACGGCTTTCCTCCTGGGCAAAGGACGCCAGTATTGAAAGCATAAGCTCCCCCTCCCCGGTAAGGGAACGGATCCCTTCCTTCTCAAACCGTACCTCCACGCCGATATCCTTTAAATGTCTGACCGCAGTGAGCAGATCCAGGGTATTTCTGGCAAACCTGGATATGCTCTTGGTCAGAACAATATCAATTTTTCCCGCCTGGCAGTCTGCCAAAAGCCGCTTAAACTCCTCCCGCTTTGTTATCCGGGTGCCGCTGACTCCCAGATCCGCATACACGCCGGCATATTCCCACTCTGGATTACTCTGTATCAGCCTGTTGTAGTAATCCGTCTGTGCCCTGAGGGATCGGGAGAGACGCTCGGTATCCGAGGACACCCGCACATAAGCCGCAACCTTAAGCTTTTTCCCACAAGATGGCATCCCGGGCTCTATCCTTCTGATTTTCGCCATAAAACCACTTCCTTCCGGATCTATTTCGGTATCGCTTACGGTATCTTATGATATGCCGGCTTGTCACTATTCACCCTGCGCATCGCCATCCCGGCCCGAGCTTTCTGCCGTTGGATTGTATCAACCGGATGCTTTACACATCCTGGTATTCCTCTAAATCATACACTTCAAAATGCTCCTCCACATACTGTTTAAGTAAAAGCCGCTGCATCCGGATGCTTCCGCTCTCTTTATCCGACCTGCCTTCTCCCGCATCTTCTTTTGAAATGCGCATATAAATTGCAATTCTGATCCGTTTCATAAAAAACCTCCGAAATTTTCTAAAATTAAAATCTGATTTGCCAGGTAATAATGACAGATACCGAAATTTATGATAAAATTTGTAAGAATAATTTAGGGGAGAAACGACTATGGAAGATCCAAAAACAGATCACAGCTTAATCGAATACATACTTGCGGAAAGCAATGAACGGAATCCGTCTGCCTTTTCCGATCCGCACTACGCCCGTACCGCCTGCGAGGTCATCCGCTTTATGGAGGAAATGCCCGGCGGTTTTCTGATCTATCACGCAGACGGCAACGAGGAGATCATCTATGCCAATAAGGCTCTGCTCCTGATTTTTCAGTGCGAAACTCTGAACGAATTCAGGGAGCTGACCGGAAACTCCTTCAGGGGCATTGTATATCACGAAGATCTGGACGAGGTGGAGCTAAGCATCAAGGAGCAGGTTGCGGCAAGTCAATACGACCTGGATTACGTGGAATACCGGATCGTCCGCAAGGACGGCCAGATCCGCTGGGTGGAGGACTATGGGCATTTCATCCATTTGGATTCCGCAGGCGATATTTTCTATGTGTTTATCACGGACGCAACCGAAAAGAGGGAACAGAAACGGCGGCGGGAACAGAAGCTCCAAAATCTCATTGATGAGTACGACAAAGAGCGCAAAATGATCAATCAGGAGCACATGCGCCGTCTGGAAGTTATCGAGGGACTGAGCGTAAACTATGAAACGATCCTGTATGTGGATCTCGATACGGACAAAATCCTTCCCTACCGGCTCAGCAGCCGGACGGAGTCCCGTTTTGATAAAAATTCGCCGTCCCATGGATTTCTCTGGTTTACAAGCGATTATATCAGTACCTGGGTTCATCCCGACGACCGGGACATGGTTCTCAGATCCACTTCCCCGGATTATATCCGCAAGCAGCTGTCCAAAAACAGAACCTATTATATCAATTACCGGACTCTGCGGGACGGGGAAACACAGTATCTGCAGCTTCGAATCGTAAACGTGGGAAGCAGGGAGCCTCTCTCCCAGGTTGTCATGGGATACCGCAGAATCGACGAGGAGATTCTGCGCGATATGGAACAGAGAAAAATCCTGGAGGACGCCCTGAAAAAGTCCAACCTTGCCATTATTGCCAAAAACACGTTTCTTTCCAATATGTCCCACGACATGCGCACGCCTCTGAACGCCATTTTCGGGTTTACCGCCCTGGCCAAAAGCCACGCCGGCGAAAGCGAAGCGGTGCGCAGCTATCTCGACAAGGTGGAATCATCCGGAAAACAACTTCTTGACCTGATCGACAAGGTACTGGAAATTTCCTGGATCGAGGCCAATGACGCGCAGCTAAACGAGGCAGAGTGCAACATCCTTGACATTCTGCAGGATATATACAAAACCCTGCTTCCCCAGGCCGCCGAAAAAGAGCTTGCCTTTTCCATCCACGCCGAAGGGGTTAAACACTGCGATGTCTATACGGACAGCGACAAACTAAAACAGCTCGTTCTCTATCTGGCAAACAATGCTGTAAAATACACAAAAAACGGCGGCCGGGTGGATATCCATGTGGCGGAGCTGGAGATGCTTCCCAATCATACCGTCTCCTATCAGTTCGTGGTTGAGGATACCGGAATCGGCATCAGCCAGGGATTCCTTTCCCACGTGTTCGAGCCTTTTGAGCGGGAAAAAAACACCACCTTCAGCAACATCCACGGAACCGGGCTCGGGCTAACCATTGCCAAAAACATTGCGGAAATGCTGGGCGGGGACATTGCCGTCAGCAGCGTCATCGACAAGGGCAGCATCTTCACGGTCAATCTCAATTTCCGCATCCAAAGCAGTCCCCTCTCTCCGGAGGAAAGCGCGGACAATATCCTCAACCGGCTGATGGCAAAGAAATTATTGCTGGTTGAGGACAATGCGATTAACCAGGAACTGGAATCAGAAATCCTCCGGGGCATTGGGTTTCAGATTGAGATCGCCGAAAACGGCAGTATCGCCCTGGAAAAGCTGAAAAATTCAGCTCCGGGAGAATATGCGCTCGTCCTGATGGACATTCAGATGCCGGTCATGGATGGAAGGCAGGCTACGGAAGCGATACGCCGGCTGGAGGATCCGCACCTCTCCCATATCCCGATTATCGCCCTGTCAGCCGACGCCTTTGAGAGCGACAAACGGCAGTCCATCGAAATCGGTATGGACGCCCATCTGACAAAGCCCATTGACGTCCCGCTGCTTTTGGATACGATGGTCAAAACCCTGCAGCGGCACAAAGACCTATACGGGGAATAGGCCGTCACTTTCCGGTGACGGCTCCCTCTCCCGGAACCGGAAGGTGATCTCTATGCGTTTTTCCCTGTAAATACAGATTTTTTCAATAAACGCTCGAATTCTGTCCCTGTCCGCTTTCCTCGCTTTCAGGTCATGCAATTTTCCGTGTTCTTCCCGTCCTGTCTCTTGTCCTTCCCTTTTTCCCGCCTGTTTCCTGTCAAGCTCTCTCCTGCGCTTTTTGATCTCCCCGCTCTGGTATATAAAATCTTTCCGGCTCATCTGTTCGCTGCGGTATTTCTCATACAATTCACACCCCCGCCTTTGCAGTGCCGCCCTGTCCTGTTCCAGCCTTCTGTCTTTTTCCTCCCTGCGCTTTTTTCTCTGCTCCCAGACAGCCGCTTTCAGCCGCAAAAGCTCCTCCGGCCCTTTTCCCTCCATCAAAAAGACTGTCTCCAGTGCGGCCTCTGTCAGTTCAATCAACTTCCTCTCACTCACATACTTGCTTTCACAGAAACGGCAGTCCATCCGCAGAGATCCCCTGCAGAAATATCCGTAACTCCTGGCTCCCGCATCCGAAGCGTCCGGTTTCCGGCCGCTCTTTCTCCCCATCTTTTTCCCGCACTCCCCGCAGAACAAAATTCCCTCAAAAATGTCGCAGCACTCCCCCGTCCCGCTCCCGCAATGGCCGCTCCTTTGCCGTTTCCTCCCATCCAGCGCTTTCTGCGCCTGTACAAACCGCTCTGCCGTAATGATGGCCTCGTGGGCATTCTCTCCCGTCCCTGCCTCCTCTGCGCCCTCAGGCCTGCCCGTATAGACGGGATTCGTCAGAAGCGTTCGAAGGCTGGCCTGCGGCCACTCCAATATCTCCTCCCCTCTTTCGGCCCGCACATGTCCATATTTCGCATACGCTCCGGGACTGTGTATTTTTTCCTCATAGAGGCTTCTGCGCATTTCTCCCTGGCTCTTTCCTTGTGCGCACATGCGAAAGAGCCAGTCAACCACCTGTGCCGCCTTCCCGTCAGCCACAAGGCTTCTTTTCCCACAGAGGAAGCTGGTTCGATAGCCATAAGGCGGTTTTCCGCCGGCGTAAATCCCCGCTTCCTTCCAGAGCCTGCGGGAGCTTTTCACCTTAAGCGAAATATCCCTCGCATACATCTCATTCGTCAGGTTCAGCAGATTTACCGAAAGCTCATCCGCCTTGGCGCAAAGGCTGTCAAAGGAATCCGCAACCGCAATAAACCGCACTCCCAGAAAGGGGAAAATTTTCTGAATGTAGTCCCCTGTCTCCAGATAATTCCTTCCAAACCTGGAAAAATCCTTCACCAAAATGCAGTCTACCTTTCGCAGTCTCACATCCCGCATCAGCCTGGCAAATTCCTCCCGGTCAAAATTTGTACCGGTTCGTCCGAGATCCACATAACAGTCAAACAGAACGATCTCCGGATGCTTCTGCAGAAAGGCCCTTGCAATCGCTATCTGATTCTCAACAGATTCATTTTTTTCATTGTGACTGTCCACTGACAGCCTCGCATAGATGCCCGCCGAATAAATCCTCCCTCTATCCGCCATAATGTGAACCCTCTTCCCGAAACCGGACAAAGACCTCCCCGCCCTCATAGACGCTGATTCTCTCAACTGCCAGGGAAAGCGCCTCCCTCTGCAAAAGCCTCCTGCCCGCAGGCGCATCTTTCTCCCCTTTTTCCATAAGCTCCTTAAGAAGCCTGCCCTGTCTCTCTGCAGCCTCCCGGATTCCCTGATACCGTTTCTCATAAAAATCCGAAAAGGCTGCTAAATCCTCCTGCGAGATCACTCCCCTTTTCCAGTCCTCATACAGGCCGCCTTTCCGGTTCAGGCATTCCCGTGCAGCGTCACAGAGCCTTTCAATCTCCCTGCGAAGAAGCCGGTGCCTTTCGCAGTCCGCCTCCAACGCTCCCTCAGCCTTCCCCTTCAGCGCCTCCAGCTCTCCCATCGCCTTCCCCTTCAGCGCCTCCAGCTCTTCCCCGGCCTTCGCCTTCAATGCCTGCGTCACCTTCGCCTCCAGCTCTGTCTCAGCGATCCTGTGTCTGGTGCACCCTCTGCCCGCATTCTTTGCGGAACACATAAAATAAATCGTCTCCTCCTTCCCTCTTCTGCCCATTCTCCTCACCATAGGCCGTCCACAGTCGCCGCAGAACAGAACACCGGAAAACGGATGCGCCTTTTTTTGTCCCTTTATGGCCCTGGCGCCGTGAAGAAGAAGCTCCTGCACCGCCCTGAAATCCCTCTCGGCAATCAGCGGCTCATGGGTGCCTGCCACCCGAATCCATTCCTCCTTCGGCTTCTTCTGACAGGCGGTCAGCTTATAATTGATCTTCTCGGTTTTCCCCTGCACCATGGTTCCGAGATAAATCTCGTTCGTCAAAATCCGCCTTACCGCCATGGCCGACCACTTTCCCATTTCCCGCAGGGCAAAGCCCGTGCTGTAGTTTTCTCCCCGGATCTTCTTATACTCCATGGGGGAAAGGATTCCGTACTCATTCAGCTCTTTGGCAATGGCCGTACTGCTCATACCCTCCAGTCTCCATCGAAAGATATCCCTGACTACAAACGCCGCATAATCATCCGCCACAAGCCTGTTTTTTTTCTGCGGATCCCGGCAGTAACCATAAACGGCAAAAGCCCCTATAAATTCCCCCTTTTCCCGCTTCACTCTCTGATGGCTTCTGACCTTGCCGGAAATATCCCGGCAATAGGAATCATTTACGAAATTTTTCACCGGAACCACCAGTGAAAATTCATTGTATCCGGCCGTCAGGGAATCGAAATGATCGGTAATGGCGATAAAGCGCACATTTAAAGCCGGAAAGGTTTTCTGTATCAACCGTCCGGCTTCTATATAATCCCTTCCAAATCTGGATAAATCCTTCACGATAATGCAGTCCACAAGGCCGGCCTGCACATCCTCCAGCAGCCGGCAGAATCCAGGCCTTTTGAAGCTGATCCCCGAATATCCGTCATCCACATAAAAATCGACAATGCGGATATCGCTCCTGCCATGTACAAAGGAAACCGCCAGCTCTCTCTGGGATTGAATACTGTTGCTCCATGCAAAGCCTCCGTCCTCTCTCGACAACCGAAGATACACACCTGCACGATATATTTTCTCTTCCCGCATCCCTGCTTCTCTCCCGTTTTTATCAGCTTATGAAGCCTGCGGATTGTCTTATGATAAAATATTTTCTTTCCCAAGGCCTTCCATGATCTTCTCCTGCATCTCCTTACTCAATCTGGCCACCTACTCCTCTGTCCTATCCGAAAAAGTATGTGATTTCGGAATGATTAATCTGTTTTTATATGGTACTCATATCAAATTCTTCGACGGAATCATTTTCATAATAGAATATTCTCATTTGTCTACCGGGAGTATGCAGGAATTCCTTTATAGCCGGAATACATTTTGGACATGGTTTATGTCTCGTAAACATATAACACTGCCCTGAATTATTAGCATTTATGCAAGAAAATATTTTACGTTCACAACACGAATAGTCTCCTTGTATTTCATTTTTATCTATTCTACGTTTCATAGCATCTTCAACCGTCTCTCCATTAGAGGGAATACCGGAACCCTTAGTATATGGATATCTCCTGGTTAACAGGTTAAGATTTGCATATTTTGAACTGTGCAGAGTAGGATCAGCCAAAATTATGTTATTTATTTTATCCATAAGATCTTTATTGGAACGTTTTTTGTCTGAACTATAACCAAAATATCTCTCTATTGTAGAATCGGTAATATCGAATGGACCACTTAATGAAATATATTCATCGCTACTAATATCAAAAATGCAAAAGCATCCTTTCTTATTACCTATGAAACGTCCAAACATGTGATTGCCCGATTCGTCACAGGAATTAATGTGCCGGACCATATGGTTTACGGATTCTTTAAAAGAAACTTCATCAATTGATGATGATGCCAGATAAGCATTTATTGTTTCTGTTGTTAATGATGCAATGTGATCGTTAGCCTGTTCAACAAAGTCCAAATAGTAAGCATCATCAAGAATCATTTGGCAGGTAAGTGCCCGGCCATTATGCCGCTGTGGTATATATACATATGAAAAAACGTATTTTAACATTCGTACTAATTGACGACGTTCCTTCATTAAGGGTGATATCTTCTGAACCAGTTTTTCATATAAATAATAGGGTTGTGTACGATGGCTTCTATCTGAAAAATAATTTTCTATCGCAATTATCTCATCCTGATACGGACTGTTTTCACCAAAAAATCCGGGGAAGTCTCTACGAATTTCATCAAAGGATTCACCATCCCGCCATGCAATACGACAATCATCTATGAAACGATATATATTATTACGTAAATTAACATCCTCAGTTTCCGAATGTGTGGTTTTAGCAATGCTGACCAGAATCCCTTTATTATAGGCTAAATATTTTTGAACAACCTCATAATATAGATGCATGTCCCGATTGGTAATATTATATTCATTCGTTGAGATGGCATTTTTCATCAGTTTCAAAAGATGAATATCAAAAAGATATTTACTAGGCGTTTTTAATCTGTCTTCCGATTCAAAATCATCTTCTTTATTATTTTCTTCGGTATTGTCTTCTCTCGAATGATCTAGAATATCATCCGAATCTCGCTGCTCATCAAACATTTCCTCGAAAAGAAACGGTTCTTTACCATACTTCCATGTAAAAGTAATCATTTTATTCTCCGCTTAGTTGTAATACATCTCCCATAGCACAGCGCCATTTGTCACTTACCGGATATCTTCTGACAACACCGGCTGATGGTCTCATAACAATACAGTAACACGATCCCCCGTATCAAGCACGGCGATTGTAACGCCGTTTGTTCCACAGGAACGGATCAATTCATCCGAACATCCTAACTGTTTTCTTACCCGAAGCATAAAAAACTCCCGGCTTTTTTAATTATGATATGCCGGAAGTTTCTTATATGTTTATAATGTTTTGCGCTTTCCCTTATAAAAGAACAGGGCTACTGCCATGGCGCAAAGGCCTGCCGCCAGAAACCACTTGGGATGAACCCCGTCGCCGGTATCGGGCGTATCATCCCGGCTGCCTATTGTGATATAAGCGCTTCCGTCCTGCACCACGCCCTGACCGCTTATTCCTGAAGAATACCGGTAAATCCCGTAAGGGGAAAAATGCCGTGCCGTAAACTGAATGTAATCTCCATCCTCCAGATTCACAATCTGGTATTTCACCGCTTCCAGCTGGTCATCCTCATCCAGGGTCACTACATGAAGCCCTTCGGATCCCAGCCCTGAGGGCATCGGAATCTGTACCGTGACATACTGCTTTCCCAGCTTTGTGATCGGTATCCGGCCCGTCTTCTCCAACAGGGTAACGTCTAATCCCACAAGGCCCGATGGTTCCCTTCCGCCATAAATCTCGCCATAGCTTAGAGCAATCCGGTCAGCCGCCTCCTGCGAATCCGAAATCTGCAGAAGATAGCTTCCTGTGTTTCCCGGCAGATCCGCCATGATCCCCGCTCCTTCAGAAGCGATCGTCTGACTGTCAATCTGCACTTCAATCCCTGCCGTCTCACCGCCGTCGGATTCCTGTCCCTCTTTTGATGCGGCATCCTGTACCAGTGCGCCCGCTTCGTTGTACACGATCCCATGGAAGCCCAGAACGCTCTCGTCCAGAACGGTCCCGTCAAGCTGTGTGACCGAATCCGGCACAATAGCCTCCTTACAGTCTCCAAACACATAGGTTCTTGCCGCTTCATTGGAGAGCCGCTTTGCCCTCTCTCCTACCGAGAGTACCGGAAGATTTTCCCCCTCAAATACCACGGTGTCCGTACCACCCGTAAGCGCATAGGCGCCAAGACCGATTTCTTCCACGGAAGCCGGAATCACCACCTTGGACAAGGGACATTCAAAGAACGCCCTGTCCCCGATCTTCACCAGATTTCCGCCTCCGTTAACCGTCTTCAAATTCTTACAGCCGCTGAAAGCCGCTTCCCCAATCACCGTGACGGAAGCCGGAAGATTCACCGCCGTGATTCCCATGTGATCCTTAAATACCTCCGCCCCGATCTGCTTCACGCCATCCGGAACGTTTACCACACTGTTTTTCCCGGAATAGGAAAGTAAAATCCCGTCGCCTGCCACCAAAAACGGCGTATCTGTCTGTCCCTCAAGCCAGGGGGTCTTTGCGAAAGCGTTTCCCTCGATCTCCTTTACACTCTCCGGTATGGTCACCTGGTTCAGATTCTCACAGTGGTAAAAGGCACCGTATCCGATCTTCTCCACGCCATCCGGGATAACAATGGAGCTAAGTCCTGATCTGGCAAACGCAAAATCCCCGATCTGTGTGACCACATCATCTATCTCATATGACCTCAGATCAGAATTCTGGTAATAGGCCTGTGTTGCAATTTTGTTCCCTACTACAGTATACTTCGGGAAATCCTCTCCCTTTGCCGCCTGATCGGAAATAATATCCCCAATCGTCGTCATAAGGTCGGGCTTTTCGCTCTCTGTGCTCTCCGCCTCCCCGACTTCTGCAGCATCACTCCCGCCGAGATCAATCTTCGGCCTTTCCCCTTCCCCGTTCATCACACTCTGCTGTCCGTTATCAATAAATACAACGGCACGGCCCGCCACGATACTCGATTCACCCAGAAGTCTTCCTGTGCTGGCGCTTCCCTCAATGGTTGTGGGGGATTCGGGAGGCCCGGAACCGTCCTGCGGTCTCGGTGTTTCCTGCGGTGTCTCTTCCGGCTGCGGTGTCTGCGCAGGAAGCGGCGTTTCTTCCACCTGCTGCGTCTCTTCCGGCGAACTGATATCATCCGTTATCTCATCCGAAGAAATCACCTGCGAATCCGTCACGTCCTCATATTCTATCCGCTCCGCCTCCGAAGCCTTGTGGCTGGCCGCATATTCTGCGCCGTAGGTTCCCGGCGCAGCCTCAAATTCCACACGGAAGCATCCGTCAAAAGCCGTGGAATGAATCGTGTTCATGGAATCAGGAAGCGTAACCAGAGTCAGATTCACACAGTCCTCAAAGGCCTTTGCCCCAATACTTCTGACCGGAAGCGGAATCGTAACCGATTCCAGGTTCATACAATTGGAAAAAGCGTAATCCGGTATGTTCTCTATTTTGCTGTCAAACGTCACATGCCTTAAATAGGGATTTCCCCAAAAGGCATACGCATTGATCTCCTCCACTGACTCCGGAAGCGTGATCGCTTCTCTCGGACAGTCCGGCATCATGGCAAAGAGAATCTTTTTTTCATCATCATACAAAACACCGTCATCATATGACAGATAAGGATTGTTGTCATTTAAAGAAAGCCCTGAAAGCGAGCCGCAGCCCGCAAAAGCTCCGCTTCCCACTTTTTTCAGTCCGGTTCCGATGGTTACGTTTCTCAACTCCGGATTGTTACTGAAAGCAGCCGTTTCCACCTCTGCCACCGTATCGCCCACGGAGATGGTCCGCAGATTCCTGCAGTCTGCAAAAGCCCGGTATCCTACCTTTTCCACCTGACCGCCGATTGTCACCTTTACCAGATTATCATTGCCCGCAAAGGCTTCCTCACCGATTTCCTTTACCCCGTCAGGAATAGACACAGCCTCGGCTGTGCCTACATATTTCAGGAGTTTACTCCCTTCCATTTGAAAGTCAGATGCAGGCTCCACCGCTTCTGCATCTGACACAGGTACCTGGGTGACTGCCACCGCCAAAGCAAGCAGCAGCACACCCAGCAATTTTGCCATTTTCTTGTTCATAGGCTCTCCTATGCGACTTTCCGTTTCACCGCCGTCGCCTTATCACGCTTAAAGAATAAGATGATTGCGATACATGCCATTCCCATTGCAAGGAACCACTTGGGATGAATCGGGTCTCCTGTCTTGGGCGTTGAATCAATCGTCCCATCCATCAGGTTAGCCGTATCAACATATATCGTGTAAGGCGAGAAGTGCGTAGCCGTAAAATTAATGCATGGAACGCCGTCCACTGTCGTAAATCTGGTATTCAAATCTTCCAAAGCTCCGTTTGCCACAGCAGCGGCTCTGTTGTTGCCCGCATACTGTACCAGATCATCCGGCAGAGGAAGGGTAATATTCACGGAAATACCCGTAGTATCCGCAATCCTTGTTCTTCCTGTTGAATCATACAGACTGATATCCATAGGAAGATACTTAATTCTGCTGAGATCTCCGTATCTTGCCTGCAGAGCCGCCGTTACTGCGTCAGTAGCCGCCGAATCCTCGGTCACCTTCACCACGAAATTATCCGTAGCTCCGCTTACCGTTGCGCCCGCAATATCCGTATTGGAGATACCCGGCCTTGTAACCTCAACAGAGGTTCCGTTATTTCCCCGGTTGCCGGAAGATCCTGTGCTTCCCGAAGAACCTCCCGCATTGCCGCCCGTTCCCGCAGGCTGGGAAGGGGTTCCGCTTCCGGTATTATAGGTTGCCGTAATCGCCACATTGGCCGCCGGCATGGTAAAGGTCGTGGACGAAGCCGATGGATTGGCGAAGCCTACCCCCGCCGTAGAGGTGGTCCAACGGTCAAAATTCTGTCCGGTACCCATATAATAGGCGTTGATTGCCACGATATCGCCCGCCGCATAGCTTCCGCTTCCGCTTCCGCCTGATACGGATACCGTATACTTCCTGGTCTCCGGCGTACGGTAAATAATCTCCGGAGTGGGCGTTGCCGAAGCCTTACTGTCCCGTTCGTCATCATCCCCGCTTCCATTGCCATTGCCATTGCCGCCATTATTGCCGCCGTTATTACCAGAAGCCGGTTTGTACTGTGCGTACACATCCAGATCCTTTGTAATGTTACTGAAATCCGCAGGCCTCCAGGTATCGAAAACATATCCGTCCCTGGTAGGAGTTGCAGGCGCTGTTGCCGCCTGCCCCGGTGCGATCCTCTGGGTACTGAGCACGGTATCGTCATAATTGTAGAAAGTTACCGTGAACTTGGTCGCATCCGAATCAATCTTCTCAAATTCGGCATAAATCTTGGTGTCTTCCTGAATATTGGTATACTCCGGACGCCACTTGACAAAATTATAGCCTTCCCTAGTGGGAGAAAGAGGTGTCCTGGCATTTTCGCCCGCTTTGACATCCTGCTCATCCCAGATCGTGTCATCCCAGTTGTAGAACGTCACATGATAATAAGTATCGGCAATGGGCTCATAAATTGTATACAGATCCATCTGTCTGGAAACGTCCGTGTAACTGTTGGACCATCTGACAAACCGGTATCCGTCATATGCCTTCACCTCAGGCGGTATCGCATCCGCCCCGTCCAGCACTTCCTGGCTGTCGAGCAGCTGCGGATTCGCCGGATCAAAGTTATCCCAGAAGTATACCATATGCTTGATAACTGGCTTCACTTTCTCGAAGGTGATATAATCATAATTTTCCGTATAGATCTCCGCCGCACTTCCCTCAGGAGCATAGAAAGACACGGTCCTGCGCTTGGCATCCGGATCCACCGTAGGTCTTCCCTCACCGTCAAGCACAATTTCATCAAATTCCTTCTCCGTCGTCTCGCCGTCACTTGCGACAATCTTATGTGTCTGCGTTACCACATTGTCGAATGCGCCCGGCTCAATATAGGAAACGCTGGCCGGAATTTCCACCACGGAAACGCCGCTGTTCCAGAATGCTCCCTTGGAAATGCTCCTGGCCGTCTCCGGCAGAACCACGTTGCTTAAGCGTTCCGTCATGGCAAAGCACTGTCTGGGAATTGTCTTTATGGCGGAAGTGGAAAGATCCACTCCTCCGATCTCATTGCATCCCATAAAGGCTTCCTCTGCGATCTCCGTGATTCCCGCAAGCTCATCAGGGCCTACCCTGGAAGCGCTTCCCAGACCGCGTGTCTCCAGACATTCAATCACCTTGGTTTTCGCACCCTCTGCGTTGATCCCGTAAATCACCTGATTTTCGCAGATAAAAGGGGACGATACGGAACCTTCCTCACCGGTTCCCTGTGCGAAATCAACGCCCATAAGGTTCTCACAGCCTGCAAAAGGCCGGATTCCCAGCTCTGTCACGGAAGCCGCCACACTGACGGTCTCCAAACTCTCGCAATTCTTAAACGCATAATTGTCAATCTTGGTTCCGCCCGACATATAGAAACGCTTCAGGCCGGTACATCCCTCAAAAGCGTAAGGATCTATGGTTTCCACCGTGTTTACGGTAACGGATTCAATATTCCGGTCTGCATTGACATCCTCCCCATTTGAATCTTTTGCGGAAAAGAGACCTGACTTAATGGATTCAATTCCTCCCGGAATATTAATGTTAGTGGCAGCATTCAAAATATTCGTTGCTTCCTGATTCATATCCTGACCAGATTTGGCCTTTTTCGCCGCCTGCTTGTATTCATCGGTCATATATGGAAATGTATCCAAAAATGTATCTTTATCCAATTCATCATATTGAGGATAATTAATCAGTTCATTCTTATCTGTATTATGATTATATTTAACCACCAAATTTGTAGGCCATCCACTGAAAAATGTAATATATGTATTCTCAGTCTGATTACCATAATTAATATTATTGGCCGGATTCATAGCATATTGGAACGGAACAGCCGTTGGGGAAATGCTTCCCACAAAATTAAGCACCGGTGTCTCTTCAACATCCTTAGTAGGGCACGAAGAATCATGCGCACTTGCAGGTATCTCCTGTGTGGAAAAAGCCTTATCCTGAATCACCAGTTCCGAATTCTCTGGCTGTTCGAAAAAAACAGTATTCAAATTGTGACATCCCTGGAACGCATTCGTCTCAATCACCTTCACTGTTGCCGGAATATGAATTTTCTGCAGGAAACAATTGAATTGAAAACTGTTTGATGCAATCTCGTTCACTCCAAATGACCCGATATTGGAAGGAATAACTACTTCCTTACATTTCGGATCAATCCTCATGGAAACCAACTGATTCTTAGAATTTACAACAAAAGTAGCTTCATGAGGGGCACCGGTAGTCGAATCAGGTTTCTCCGGACATAACATCACTTTTTCAAATTTATCTTCATTCAGATATTTAAATGCCGCAGAGTGCTTCTTTGCCGTTTCATAAATTTTAGAATTTGTGGTTGTAGGTCCTTCAAAGTAAAAAACACTGGGAACCTGGGCCAAAAACTGATCAATGGAACACCCGCCTGACCCATTATTATGATTTGCATGGTCATCAGCCTCAAAAGGCTTATCCGCAGTGCCATGTTCCGCAGAAAATCCCCAATCCACAATATCCAGATCCGCATTCTGTATCTTTATATATTGCAAAGAGGTACAGCCGTAAAAATAGGAAACCGGAATCTTTCCGCTTTCTGTTGCAGCATACGTAAATGCGCTTGGATACTCCTGTCTGAAAGTCGGAGAAAACGTAAGTGAAGTCAGACTGGCACAATTTTCAAATGCCCTGTAACCAATCAGACTCAAACTTCCGTTTGCCTCTTCTCCTTCCCCCAATAAATCTAACTTAGACAAACGAGTGCATCCCTGAAAACAGTAATCTCCTATCACGTCAACACTGGCCGGAACACGAAAACTGGTCAGCGCCTCACAAAATGCGAATGCACTCTTTCCAATAGCGCTGATCTTGGGATTCAATGGTATGTTGCACTCTGACAGATTAAAACAGTTTGAAAATGCGCCATTTCCGATCGTATTTAGTCCATTTCCCAAAGAGATTCTTTTCAGACCGGTACATCCGTAAAACGCATAATCTCCTATACCAACCAGATTTGCACCGATCACAAGCTTCTCAATATTTCGGTTTTTTGCAAAGACACCATTCTCCCAGCTTCCATCTCCTGTTAATGCAGCTCCCGCTTTCCATCCATCTGTTGTTTCCTCTATCGTCTGTCTTCCAATATAACGGACTTCAGCAGCACGGATCCTTAGATGATTCGCATTATTACCCGCTCTCTGGAAGTCTCCCTCTCTATCCGGATAAGGAATAGATGACTTTACTGCAGCGATCACTTTAGGTTCTATTTTAATAGAAGAACTTCCTGCCATTATCGAACTATCCAGAGATACCGAAACAGTTTCCATTGAGAAAGAAGGAAGACTTGCGCTCTCTCCCTCACCTCCGTTTGCTTCTGCAGTCGCATCAGGTTCTCCTGTCAGTATCGGCGCTGCTGACGGGGTCGCTGTGGGTTCCTCTGTTGGTGTTGCTGACGGGGTCGCTGTGGGTTCCTCTGTCGGCGTTGCCGACGGAGACTGGGTGGGTTCCTCTGTAGGTGTTATCGATGGAGACTCTGTTGCTTCCGCTGTAGGTGTTGCCGACGGAGTCACAGCAGGTTCCGATGTTGGTGTTGCTGACGGGGTCACCACGGGCAACGCTGTCGGCGCTGCCGACGGAGACGCTGTTGCTTCCGTTGCCGGTGTTGCCGACGGGGTCACTGTTGCTCCCGCTGTCGGTGTTGCTGACGGAGAAACTGTCGCTCCCGCCGTCGCTGTTGGGGTCACAGATGGGCTCGCTGTAGGACTCACCGTCGGGGACGCTGAAGCTGTTGCCGAAGGGGTCGGCGTAACAATAACACTGTTTCGCTCCATACTAAAAGAAGCCGCAGCAGGCAATCCCTGCCCCGTATACACATAAAGATTCACATCATCTATATCTTTCCATTCATTATAAGTGAGATAATCGCAAGGAAGATACTGATATGACATTACCGGCAACATCTGCCTCCGCTCATACCGATCATTTCCCTCATTGTCCTTTCCCATATACTCCATGAAAACCCACTGACCGGTACTGTTATCCGTATACCCTATCTGGTCATTGCGGTATAACTGTGGAATTTCCGTATCTTTCAATGCTGTTACTTCCGGCACCGTATACATGGGAAGGCCGTTCGATGGATCAATCTTTTGCGTTCCTTTTCTATAATACAAAAAGCTGTTATCCTGGCTGACAGCAACATATCCCTCACTGGAAGTGTTTGGCCTGTATTTCCGATATGCGTCAACCGTATCCGGAATCGTCAATGTCTGCAGCCCATCAGTACTATCCACCGGCAAATTGTCAAAATTAGCCCTCAAAATAACCGCAACTCTGTCGCCTCCGTCCTTTGGCGTCACAAACGCAAACTGATACATCCTGTCACCAGTGGTGTATATTTCAGCATCATCACCAATATAAGGTACCTGACTCTGCCAGGTACTGGGCACATCCTTTCCGTTTATCTTCTCATACGCATTCATATTCGAATCCGTATAATTTACCACGGCCACTCTTACTACCGGATCAGCTACGTTCGCACTCACATCCGGCACCGGCACAGCCGCCACCACGATCGCAGATATCATAAACAGGGCGCCGACCGTCTTACGAATCTGCCTTCTTAATTTTCTGTTTTTCTTTTTTGTCACTTTAGTCATTCTAACACTCCTTTTGGATTTTCAATCCTTTTTGCCACTACGACGAACCGCCCGTCCGTCTGTGAATGATCACAGGTCGAGAGGGTGAGCAGATCGTCCCCGTAGGCTGCGGTCACTCCCGTGTCATACAGGCTGAGCGCCGCCATTTCCTTCATATAATAATTGAACTCATCTTCTGAGTTTGCATCCAGAAACTGATAATACTTGAAAACCACATCCGTGTCATTGTACACCTGCGAGCGGAACACGTACATCACCTGATACGTCCCCTTCTCGTAAATCGTGTCAAACTGGATGACGGAATGCTTCTTTCCGTAGGATTCCTTGGCGTATTTCTGAAGCTGTCCGAACATATTTCCGGATTTCATGTGGTGTCCGTAAAGGATCAGGTTCGTGCTGCGCGGGTACACCCTGCAGTCACAGTCCATAAAAATGCTGCCGTTCTTGTCATATTCCTGATTATAATTGTGATCCAGATAATACTCGTTGTTGCTGGTCTGCATCACAGGGTAATCTATATTTGTATCGTCAATTTTCAGCCATCCAATTAGCTTTTTATTCTTTTCATATAAAGTTTTATATTCGTCCAGCACGTCCGGGAGCTGAAAACCGGTTTTATGTAGAGAGATTTCATTCGCCTTTGGCGCATTTGCCAGCACGTCACTGCCCTTTAGGGATGCCAGAGTCTCGTAATCCATGCTGGTTCTGGCATTAAAATAGTAGTAGATGCCAAAATAGCCAAAACAAAAAACCGCAACAAGGGAAGACAGGCCAATAATCAGCTTTCTTCTCACTTCCCTCTTATGCAGCTCATGAAGAATCTGTTTCTGCATTTCCTCATCATAATTTTCCTGAGAATGATCCGGCTTTTTCCCGGGAGGTTTTCTTTTGTTTTGTTGTTTGGGATCTGGTTTTGCCTTCCTTACCTTCGGCGTTCCTGACGGCGGATCCGTTTTCGGGGCTGTCCTCTCCTCTTTTTTCAGCTTCTCCACTTTCTCATATATTTCGTCGTCAAAGTCCGTGCCCACCACCGTTTCAAATCGAAAAGCGCCGCTCTTCAGCTTGCCATACAGATTATATAGCTGCTGGGGATCGTCCAGATTAAGTTCTGACCGAATACGGTCTATCTTTTTCTGATCCCGCAGAGCCGCCTCGTAATCCTTACGGATTCTAAACCGCCTTCCGGCAACCACAAGTTCTTCTGCCGCCATGACACACTTTCTCCTTCACAGCATATATTTCTATTTTACTATATCTTGAAATAAATTCAAGTGTTTTGGCTACATATTGTGCAGTAAATTATTAGAAATTTCCCCACTATTGGATCGCATCCGCACAGATCGAAAAATTTTTCAAAAGCGGAAACACATACAAGCCATGCCACATATGATAAACCATAAAACAAAAAACCTTTTGGAGGCAAATACAATGAGTGATTTAACAGCTACAGGGTGTGGATGCACAACTCCCAACTCCAACAATGGATGCAATTCCATTATCTGGATCATCTTTTTACTTTTCTTCTGCGGCGGATGCGGCAACAACGGCAGTTTCTTCGGAAACAATTCCGACTGCGGATGCGGATGCGAGAGCATCATTATCATCCTGTTACTCCTTAGCTGCTGTGGCGGCGGGAACGGCCTTTGCGGATGCTAATTATCAATAACTGATTCTTTTCATCATGTCTGATGAGAGTTCACCAAAGGCTCTCATACCCTTTCACGCCTCCGGAATCTCTTCTTTCCGGAGGCAGGAAACAAAATAGGCTCTGAAAAGGGCCTATTTTTCTGCATACAGCCAAATCCTTTCACATAAATATAACTTATCAGCAGGTTTAACCCGCAAAAAGGAGATGCCATGGATTCCAATGAACAAAACAAGGTAATTGCATTTGACACGCTTTTCAGCACCAATCATATTTCCATGCTGAAGGTCATGCTGCCCTATATGGAAAATCAAATGCAGAAATCCATGGCCGTTTACATTAAATTCCTGGAACTGAACTACACAATTGATTTTTACAGAAAGCATCCCCACCCGATCTGCGGATGCATGGATAAGGAGGGGCCGCCCGACCTTCTCAGGCTGTGCACGGAGCTGCTTCCCTACTGTACCGAGGAGGAAAAAAAGCAGATGGATCAGATCCGGGGGATTTTCCAGAGCATGGAAATGTACCGGGAAATGTCAAAGACAATGGATCTGATGAAAGATGTCATGCCGGATATGGGAAACTTTTTTCAGTCCTTCGGGGAAGAGCCCCTTGCGGGCAATACCGCAGCGGGGGACGAGGCTTCCTCCTCTCACACCGTATCCGGCACACCCGATCTTATGACAATGCTGATGAATCTGTTGACGCCTGAGCAAAAAGAAATGTTTAAACTATTTGGAGGTAAGAATCATGACGAATGACTGGATGAAGGATGAGGCCTTAAAGGGCATTGATCCCTATAAGCTGGAGTTTCTGCAGGCCCTCGTCTTTGAAAGCAGCAACCTTGGCAGGGAGCAGATGCTGCCTTTTCTGATGGCGGTCGCCAAAAGAGGGCAGGAAAAAAAGATCTCCTTTTCCGACCAGGAGATGGACGCCATCATTTCCGTACTGAAAAAGCACGCCTCTCCCGAAGAAATCGGAAAAATGGAAAAAGTTCTTGCTATGCGCAGCCGGATGGGTATGCGGTAGCGCAGAAATCCGAAGCAGAGCGTAGAAAAGAGCTGACAAGTCGTCCTGTCAGCTCTTTCTTCTTTATGGCTTTTGCCCTGTATACCCGTTTTACTTCTGTACAAGGTTCACGATTCTTCCGGGAACATAGATTTCCTTCACAATCGTGCCGGTGAGCTTTTCCGCCACCGCTTCCTTTGCCTTCGCAATGACGGCATCCTTTTCTTCCGACTTGTTTATGACAAGGGTCGCCCTGGTCTTTCCGTTGATCTGAACGGCGATTTCCACGGTCGCCTCCTGGGTCTTTGCCTCGTCAAAGGACGGCCAGCTTGTCTGGTACAGCCTGCCCTCAAAGCCCATGTTCTGCCAGATTTCCTCCGTAATGTGGGGCGCCACCGGATTAAGCAGCGTGAGCAAGGTCCGGAATTCACCCCTGGATACGGCGTTCTTTTTGTAGAAATCGTTGATCAGAGCCATCATGGCCGCAATGGCCGTGTTGTATTTGAGATTCTCAAAATCATTGCTGACCTTTTTGATGGTCTGATGCATCTTCACTTCCATATCGGAGGTATAACCCTCCCCGTCTGTCACGATATCCTGCAGCTTCCACACGCGCTCCAAAAATCTTCTGCAACCCTTTACCCCGTCCTCAGACCAGGATGCGCTCAGATCAAAAGCCCCGATAAACATCTCATAGGTCCGCAGGGTGTCCGCGCCGTACTCTCTCACAATATCGTCCGGATTCACCACGTTTCCTCTGGACTTGCTCATCTTTTCCCCGTTGGATCCGAGGATCATGCCGTGGGACGTCCTTTTCAGATAAGGCTCCGGGCAGGGAACCGCTTTCTCGTCATATAAGAATTTATGCCAGAAGCGGGAGTAGAGCAGATGCAGGGTGGTATGCTCCATTCCGCCGTTGTACCAGTCAACCGGCATCCAGTAATCCAGGGCCTGCTTGCTGGCAAGGGCCTGGTCGTTGCTGGGATCCGTATAGCGCAGGAAATACCAGGAGGATCCGGCCCACTGAGGCATAGTGTCGGTCTCTCTCTTTGCCGGGCCGCCGCAGTGCGGGCAGGTGGTGTTTACCCAGTCCGTCATTGCCGCAAGCGGCGACTCGCCGTTGTCCGTGGGCATATAGCTCTCCACCTCGGGAAGCTCTAAGGGAAGCTCGCTCTCTGGAATCGCCACAAAGCCGCACTTGTCACAGTGCACGATGGGGATTGGCTCGCCCCAGTAACGCTGCCTGGAAAATACCCAGTCACGAAGCTTGAAATTGGTCTTTTCATGGCCGATTCCCTTCTGTGTCAGAAATTCCACGATTTTTTTCTTGGCGTCCGCAACAGAAAGGCCGTCCAGGAAATCGGAGTTCACAAGAGTCCCCGATGCAACGTCCGTGTAGACAGCCTCGTTTACGTCCACAGGGCTTCCCGCCACTACCTCGATAATGGGCATGTCAAATTTCTTGGCAAACTCCCAGTCTCTCTCATCGTGGGCGGGCACGGCCATGATGGCGCCCGTTCCGTAGGTCATGAGAACATAGTCGGAGATCCACACCGGGATCTCTTTCTTATTCACGGGATTCACCGCCATCAGCCCGTCCAGCATCACCCCGGTCTTATTCTTTGCCAGCTCCGTCCGCTCAAAGTCGGATTTTCTCGCCGCCATCTCCCGGTAAGCGACCACATCCTCCCAGTTTTTGATCTCGTCCTTATATTTGTCGATAAAGGGATGCTCCGGGCTCATAACCATATAGGTGACGCCAAAAAGTGTGTCAGGCCTTGTGGTATAGACCGTAAGCTTGTCTTCCTTTCCCTTTAAGATAAAGTCAACCTCCGCACCGGTGGATTTCCCGATCCAGTTTTTCTGTGAAACCTTCACTCTCTCCACGTAATCCACCGTGTCAAGCCCCTGGATCAGCTTGTCCGCATAATCCGTGATCTTTAACATCCACTGGCTCTTCACCCTGCGGACCACCTCGCTGCCGCAGCGCTCGCAGACTCCGTTTACAACCTCCTCATTGGCAAGCCCCACCTTGCAGGAAGTACACCAGTTGATGGGCATCTCCGATTTGTAGGCAAGTCCCGCATGAAACAGCTTTAAAAAGATCCACTGAGTCCATTTATAGTAATTCACATCCGTGGTATTGATCTCCCGCTCCCAGTCAAAGGAATAGCCAAGGGCGTGGAGCTGTCCCTTGAACCGCTTCACGTTGTTTTCCGTCACCACTCTTGGGTGGATGTGATTTTGGATCGCATAATTCTCCGTGGGTAGTCCGAAAGCGTCCCAGCCCATGGGATAGAGCACGTTGTAACCCTGCATTCTTCTCTTCCTTGCCACAATGTCAAGCGCCGTGTACGGTCTCGGATGCCCCACATGAAGCCCCTGCCCCGAAGGATAAGGGAACTCAACCAGCGCATAATATTTCGGCTTGGAATAATCGTCCGAGGTTTTGAACGCCTTTTCGTCATCCCAGACCTTCTGCCATTTGCCCTCTACTTCTCTGTGATTGTATGGTGTCGCCATTTTACAAACATGCTCCTTTCTCTATCTGCGAATCTGCGCCCCTGGCACAAATCTCCGGACTTTCAAATCCTAATTTTACCTATTATTATGCGTCTTGTCAAGTAAACTTCCGGCGCCGGACAGCAAAGATGCCGCATACCCCCATATGCGACATCTTTCTACCTTCTTCTAAAAAGAACCGTTATTCGTCACTTCCCTCAGCATCCTTGGCCGCTCTCGCCGCCACTTCCTTCTCCTGTACGTCAGAGGGCGCCTGCTCATAACGCGCAAACGCATACTCAAAATCACCTCTTCCGCCTGTCATGGAACGCAGATCCGTGCTGTATCCGAACATTCCCATCATGGGAACATCTGCCTCGATTACCTGCTTGCCGCCGGGTGCGGGATTCATACCGAGCACGCGGCCTCTCCTCTTATTCAAATCTCCCATGACGTCTCCGGTGTAGGTATCCGGAACCGTTACCTTGACCGACGCAATCGGCTCAAGAAGAACGGGTGTGGCCTCCATAAATCCCTTCTTAAACGCCTGGATGGCCGCTGTCTTAAACGCCATCTCGGACGAATCAACCGCATGATAGGATCCGTCATAGAGAATCGCCTTTACGCCGACTACGGGATAGGAAGCCAGAGGTCCCTTAAGGACGGATTCCTGGATTCCCTTTTCCACTGCCGGGAAATAATTCTTGGGAACCGCACCGCCGACAACCTCCTGCTCAAACACGTATGCCTCCTCCAGATTTCCGGAAGGCTCGAATCTCATCTTTACATGTCCGTACTGTCCGTGTCCGCCGGACTGCTTCTTATACTTGTATTCCACGTCCGATTTCTTGCGGATGGTCTCCCGGAATGCCACCTTGGGCTTCGTCAGCTCAACCTCCACCTTATATTCGTTCAGAAGCTTGCTGGCAATCACCTCCAGATGCAGATCACCCATTCCATACAGAAGCATCTGTCTGTTTTCAGAATCGTTCACATATCTCATGGTCATATCCTCATGAGAAATCTTCTGAAGGGCCTGGGAAATCTTGTCAACATCCCCCTTGTTCTTGGGATTGTATCTCATATAGGTATAAGGGGTCGGCATCTCCCATTTTCCGAATTTAATAGTGGTTGCCTTGGTTGACAGGCTGTTTCCGGTTCTTGCGCCGGTGAGCTTCGCAAGCGCTCCGATATCGCCCGCATGGAGCTCTTTTACCTCGATTGCCTTGCCTCCCTGCATCACATAGAGCTTACCGATCTTCTCCTCAACATCCTTATCCACGTTGTAGATCACGTCGTCGGTCTTAAGAACGCCGGAATTCACCTTGATCAGCGAATACTTGCCGATGAACGGATCCACGATGGTCTTCCAGATATAGGCGGATTTCGCCTTGGAGAAATCGTAATCCGCATGGTAAATCTCATTGGTCTTCATATTGATACCCGCAACTTCCCTGTTTTCAGGGCTGGGGAAATACTTGATCATGTCATCAAGGAGTGTGTAAATACCCTGGCAGAGCACGTTGGAGCCCATGGTCATGGGCACGATGCTTCCATCGCAGACATTGGTGCGCATTGCCGCCCGGATTTCCGCTTCCGAGAAAGTCTCCCCGCTGAAATAGCGCTCCATCATTTCCTCGCTGGTCTCCGCAACGGCTTCCATCAGCGTGTCGCGGCAAAGCTGCAGGTTCGCCTTATTGTATTCGGGAATCTCGCATTCCACCACTTCCTTGCCCTGCCATCTGTTTCCGGTCTCCGTGACAACATTGACATAGCCCACGAATTTTTCATTCTCACGGATGGGAAGATGGAAAGGCGCCATTTTCTTTCCGAACAGGTTCGTCATGTCCTCCACTACCTGGCGGAAGGAAGCATTATCAACGTCCATGTTGCTCACATAAACCATCCTGGGCAGCTTATATTTTTCGCACAGATCCCATGCTCTCTGCGTGCCGACTTCCACTCCGGACTTGCCGTTCACCACGATAATGGCGGCTCCCGCAGCACTGATCGCTTCTTCCACTTCCCCTGAGAAATCAAAAAAGCCGGGAGAATCGATCACGTTGATTTTGTATCCTGACCATTCCACGGGGATCACGGAAGTGCTGATGGATATTTTGCGCTTCTGCTCTTCCTTGCCATAGTCACTGACCGTATTTCCGTCCTCCACCTTTCCAAGGCGCGATGTGATGCCGGATAAGTATGCCATCGCCTCGGCCAGACTGGTCTTACCCGCACCGCCATGGCCGAGCAAAACAACGTTTCTAATCTTGTCAGTTGTGTAAATATTCATATAGCTTCCTCCAGTTTATATGTTATTTGGGCATTTTGCCAATCCTTCCATCCGTGCTCTTTTCCTTGTCAAAAATCCCATGCGTATATTTTACTAAATTATCGGATTCATTACAAGCAGAAACAAGCAATTTATACACATTTTTAGTTAAAAAACGGATTTTCCGCCCGTTGACTTTCGCACACTAAAGTGCTATATTTACTATGAAAGTCCCGGACAGCGGCCATGGGGATGGGCGTGTTTACACGCACAGCCACATGGACATTGGACGGGCAAGCCGGTATGAGCAAGTAGGCCGATAGGCCGGATTGCGAATACCGGCGGCAGTCACGGGAGCGCCGAAGGTGCGGAGTGACTGGCTTTCATTCCGTGATGGTGCGCCGCATCAGCGGCTTTCATGCATGGCGGTGCGCCGCATCAGCGGCTTTCATGCATGGTGGTGCGCCGCATCAGCGGCTTTCATGCATGGTGGTGCGCCGCAAAGCGTTGCTTAAATGTATAGAAGATAAAAAATCCTTCTCTTTTCGGGAAGGAATCCGGAGGTATAGATATGAAAAACGAAAACCTGACCTGTGGTTTTATCGGTCTGGGACTGATCGGCGGCTCCATAGCAAAGGCGCTGCGCCAGACTTACCCTGACGCCGCCCTGATCGGGTACGATACCAATACCCAGTCCCTTCAGCTTGCGCTCAGGGAGGGCGTGCTGAACGCCTCTGTAGAAGAGATCGGAGAAGAATTCAGAGACTGTGACTATATTTTCCTGTGTGCGCCCGTCTCCTGCAACGCCCAAAACCTGGAAAAAGTGAAAGCGTTCTTAAGCCCCCAATGCCTCCTTACGGATGTGGGAAGCGTCAAAACGGATATTCACAGCCACATTGAGGCGCTGGGCCTTGACGGGCAGTTCATCGGCGGACATCCCATGGCGGGAAGCGAGCGCACCGGCTACCTGAACGCCAGGGCGCTCCTTCTGGAAAACGCCTATTATATTCTCACTCCAGCCCCCGGGGTTCCCGCCGAAAAGATAAGCGCCTACCGGGATCTCGTCTCTTCCCTGGGCGCCATTCCTTTGGTTCTGTCCTGCGATGAACACGATTATGTGACGGCGGCGGTCAGCCATCTGCCCCACGTGATCGCCTCCAGTCTCGTAAACCTGATCCGCAGCTCTGATTCCAGGGACGGAATCATGAAAATGATTGCGGCGGGAGGCTTCAAGGATATCACCCGGATCGCCTCCTCCTCCCCCGCCATGTGGCAGCAGATCTGCCTGACCAACGCGGAAAACATCGACGCGCTTCTGGATGCCTATATCGCCTCCCTGAAATCCATCCAGGAGGAAATCCGCAGTCACAGCGCCTCCTGCGTCTATGACTTTTTTGAACAGGCAAGGCTGTACCGTGATTCCTTCATAAACGCCTCCAGCGGCCCCATCAAGAAATCCTACGCCGTCAGCATCGAGATTGCGGACGAACCGGGCGCTCTGGCCTCCATCGCCACGATCCTTGCCCTCAACAACATCAGCATCAAGAACATCGGCATTCTTCATAACCGGGAACAGCAGGACGGAGTTCTCGGAATTGAATTTTATGATCCGGAAAGCATCCGGGAGGCCAGAAGAATCCTGACCCCCAAGGGCTATGTGGTTCACGAAAAGAGCTGAGCTAAAAAATCAGCTCACTGTCCCACACGGCGGCGCCGGTTCCCTGGAAGACCTCCAAAAGCCTCCGGTTGATCTGTTCCCTGGCCACGCCCTTTTTCATGATGATCTGCAGGAACCCTCCGCCTCCCGCTCCCGCAATGAATTTTCCGTCGATCAGATCCTCCATCACCATAAAGATCTGATCGATACAGAGGTTGGAGGCTCCCTCGTCCAGCTGCAGCGACAGCTCCCAATGGCGGTTAAACAGCCGGGCGAGCTCGTCAATGTCTCCCGCTTCGAGAGCGTCCTTCATCCGATATGCGGTCTCCTTCATGGAAGAAAGCGCCTCCACGGATGCCTTCCTTCCCCCGATATAATTCCCAACCACATCCCGCAGAAGATTCCGTGCAAGCCTTCTCTGCCCTGTATAGACCACCGCAAACCGTTCCTGCAGCTCCCTTTGGGCCTGCTTTGGTATCTTCAGATAATCCAGATGAAGAATCTGGCGGATTCCCGGCTTGCTGGTGATCAGCTTGATTCCCTTCGTCATGCCTCCCACCTGATCCTGCCAGCCGCCTCCCGTGCTCATAATCTGCTCCATGCGCAGGACAATGTCAAACAGAGCGCTGTCCGTGGCGGCCCTTCCCGTAAAGTCCAGAAGCGCCTTGACGCAGGCTCCCGCCAGAATGCTGCTGGTTCCAAGTCCCGAGCCCTTGGGCACTCCCACCACCTTGGTGGAGAGATAGATTCCACCGCCAAGGCCCAGCAGGCGTTCCTTGAGCGTTCTGTCCTCTCCGCTTTTTTCCCGGGGGATCAGGCCGCAGGCGATCAGGGCCGCCTTGTGCAGGGCAAAATGGTCATAGGGATTCATGCAGTCCCGGATCTCGTCCGTCTCATGCACCACGGTGCGGACATTCAGATCCTCGCTCTCAAACTGGATCTCTGGCGTCTTTAACCTGCGCACCGTAACCTGAACTGGAAAAATACCGTTCAGCTTTAGGGCCGCATTCAGCACGACGCCTCCCTGCTCGTTGCAGTAGGGAGGCGTGTCCGTCCAGCCTCCTCCCCAGTTCACCCTAAGGGGAAGCTCCACACAAACCTGATCCTTCGCAATTCTCAGGTCTTCTTTGTTCTCCTCCCCGCCGGGCGCACTCTCAAAGACCTGGCTGCGGATCGTCTCAAAGCACTTATCTTCCATTCCAAGGGCATAATAAATCCGCATGGCAGTTCCGTAATCGCTTCCGCCCGCGATCTGCACAAGCGCTTCTCTGGCCTCCCTTTCGGGCTCTCCTCCAAACAGCGTAAGCGCCTCCTTATAATAGGTTCCCGCCTGCAGCCTCCTGACGAACACGTTCACCAGGATCTGATTGCGCAGCTTCTCCTTATAGGGCAGAAGCGCCGCAATATCCGCCTTTGCAAAGCTCTCAAACAGGCTTGTCCTCTCAAGGGAAAGCCAGCGGTTCACCAGCTCTCTTCCCGCCTCCCCTCGGGCCATTTTCACAAGGATCAGGGATTCCTGCGCAGCCTCCTGCATGGATGCGCACACCGGATACAGACAGGCCTTCCAGAGCGAATGGTCTTCCCCCTTCCACACGTCCTGTCTTTTTACCTGATAATAGTCCAGCACATCCCCAAGCCAGCTTCCCAGAAAGGCCGCATTCTCCTCATAGGTTCCCTTTGGGTTATCCGCCACCCCGTAGACCCTGACCACAAATCTTCCGTCTAACAGCCGGACGCCGCTATGCACCGTATCTTCCGGAATCGAGATGTCGTCGATGGCGACGCACGAGAGCACGGCTCCCTTTCCCACCTTTGCCGAAGGTCCCACCCAGGAATCCTCCAGATAACATCCCTCTCCCACATTCTGCGCACTGCACACGAAGCTGTTGCGGGCCGCAAAGCGTTCCTGCTCCACGTTCGAACAGACACTGCTGTGCCAGTCAAGGAATTCATAATCCCCAATCTTCTCCGCCGCCAGTTCCCGGAGCTCCCTGGTGGTGCCGAAATGGATAAACTGCGCCGGGGAAAGGCAGACCACCTTCATGGAAAAACCCTTAAGCGCCTCCCAGATCTCTTTCCGGCATGCCAAAAGCTCCTCGCACAGGCTCCCCTCCGGCGCCTGCTCATAAAACTCCTCCAGGGTGGATCTGCCTGCGAGCGGATAAAGGAAATCCCCGTAAAAGCTGATCCTCGCCTTTTCATTCACAAAACGGCTGTATTTTACCTCATCCAGCTTTCCCTCGCTGCTGATCAGGGACAACAGCGCATTCAGAAGATCGCAGTCAAACAGAACGGCTCCCGTATCCAGATCCACATTTCCCTGTGCGCTGACCGCTCCCAGCCTGGAAAGCTCCTGCTCGGACTGTTTATGTAAAAAGCGCTCCACCATCCCGTCCCCTCCCCGCAGAAACACCCCGTGCTCCCTGCCGGTGGTGACAGGCTCCTTAATGGAAATGGCGGCTGCTCCCTTAAACTGGAAATCCAGCTGCAGCGGGTTGAACAGGAGCAAGACATCTCCGGAGAGCACCAGCATTCCCTCGCGGATTCTTCCTGCGACGGCGCTCATGACGATCATGAATTCGTCGAAAAGAGTGGACGGCCTGCCGCCCGGCAGCTGTCTGGGAACCGGTGAGAAAAGCTTTCCGCACACACTGTACTGCGGCACTCTCTTACTGTCCCCTCCGGAATGGATCACCAGGATCTTTCTGCCGTCAAAGCAGCCTTCCACGCTTCCTCCATTCTCCGAAACCAGATATTTCAGCACATGAAAGGTGGCGCCGCCGGAACCCACCCTTGCCCCCTGCGGATCCGGAAGAACCACGTAGCGGCACCGGGAAGGCAGCATTCCCTTCGCAAGCCTGTGCTCAATCTCCAGCCGGTATCCAAGGGCCTGAGCTTCATTGGATGCCGTGAGTATCACATAATCCCAGCCCCTATTCTCCAAAACCAACGTCTCATAATCCTTCAGAGCTTCCGTATAGCTCTGCCTCAAAAACAGATTTTTGATTCTCGTTCCCGAATATGGTTCCATTGCTCCACAATTCCTTTCAAACAAAATACCGCCGCCATTCCCACAATCCCCCCTGAAACGTCGATGAGAACATCCCAGATGGAGGCATGCCTTCCCGGAACAAAATACTGATGGACTTCATCCGCTCCCGCTGAGAGAAAAAGCTGCGCCAGAACAAGCAGGAAGCATCTGCTGCGCCTGTCCACCCACATATCCCATATGAGGGTGCTAAGAAAGCCAAGCGCCATATACTCTGTAAAATGCGCCAGCTTCCGGATCACGCCTTCTGCCGCAGCCGCTGCGGCAGAAATAATCTCCCCGTTCTCCGGCCGGCAGGAAAGCCGGTGGTAAAGCCGCACCACATGCTCTGATACCCGCATGCTGAGGTTTGATGAGCTCTCGGCATCATCCGCTGAAAACCGGAAGATCACAAAGTACAGCCCAATCAATAACAGGGAAAAAACAAATGTGAGGAGTTTCTTTTTTTTGCCTTCATTCCGCATCATAACTAACCGCCGTGAGTCTTTTTAAGAAAAATACCATAAGACCCTGCTTATGGTATTTTCATGCTGCTTTATTCCGTTTCCTCCATAGTTTTTACCGTATCGTAAACTTCTATTCTCGCCGCATCCATTTCCGGCATCCCGATAAAAATTCCTCCGTAGGAAAACTCTCCTCCCTTTTTCTCAATACGTACAATCTCCACAAAGGCATGAAGAACCTCCTGGGTCCAGATCCGTAAATTCCCTTCGTACACAGCCCCGATCTCAAGCGGCATCCTACAGGTAAACCCAATGCCGGTTTTCGACAGATCCGTAATGTCAATCTCCACGTTTTCTTCCCCGGCCTGGCCGCCAAGCCGCTTTATGGTCAGCGTGGAGATCAGCTCCCTGCGGTTATTTTTTCTTCTTTCATCCATACGTAACACCCTCCTGTCTTACACACTCAATCTTTTATCATCATATACTATCCGTCATTTTTTGTAAAGAGTCTGTAAGAAAGCAGGCGTCTCCAAAGGAAAAAAAACGGTATCTCTCCCTGACCGCCTCCCGGTAGGCGCCCAGCACGTGTTCCCGCCCCGCCAGGGCGGACACCAGCATCACCAGCGTGGACTCGGGCAGATGGAAATTGGTGATCAGGCAGTCCGTGGCCTTAAAGCGGTATCCCGGATAAATGAAGATCTCCGTATTTCCGCTCCCTGCCTCGAGCCTCCCTCTCTCGTCCGCAGCGCTCTCAATGGTCCGGCAGCTGGTGGTTCCCACGCAGATCACCCGGGCGCCGTTTTCCTTTGTCCCGTTGATGAGCTTTGCCGCCTCCTGTGATATCTGATAATACTCCGAATGCATGTGGTGCTCCAGCACATTCTCCACCTTTACCGGACGGAAGGTTCCAAGTCCCACATGCAGCGTTACATAAGCCAGTGTTACGCCTTTTTCCTCAATCTGCGTAAGCAGCTGCGGCGTGAAGTGAAGCCCTGCGGTGGGCGCCGCAGCCGAACCGTCGTACCTGGCGTAAACGGTCTGATACCGCGTCTTGTCCTGCAGCCGGTGCGTGATATACGGGGGAAGAGGCATCTGTCCGAGGCGGTCCAGAATCTCCTCAAAGATTCCCTCATAGGTAAAACGGATCAGGCGGTTTCCCTCCTGCACAATCTCAAGCACCTCTCCCCGAAGCAGGCCGTCCCCGAAGACAACCCTTGCCCCCGGCTTCATCTTTTTTCCCGGCTTTACCAGGGTTTCCCATATATCGTTCTCCCTCCGTTTCAGAAGAAGCACCTCTATGGCCGCTTTCGTGTCCTCCTTCACTCCAAGGAGCCTTGCCGGAATTACACGGGTATTGTTCAGCACAAGACAGTCGCCCGGACGCAGATAATCCGCAAGATCACGGAAAGTTTCATGCCGGATCTCCCCGGTTTTTTTGTCCATGACCAGGAGCCTGGAGGACGCTCTGTCGTCAAGGGGATCCTGGGCGATGAGCTCCGGGGGAAGTTCATAATAAAAATCCGAAGTCTTAAGCTCTGAGCCCGGCATTACATCCCCGCTCCCTTTAAAAAGGCCACATAGCCTCTCTTTGTCTCATAAATGTCCGCCTTGCTGGTGGCCTCGCGAGGCGCATGCATATTCAGAACCGCAATTCCGCTGTCAATCACATTCATCCCGTACAGGGCGAGAATATAGGCAATGGTTCCGCCGCCGCCAAGATCCACTCTTCCGAGCTCCGCCGTCTGGAAATTCACCTGGGCCGAATCCAGAATATCCCGCAGATAAGCCAGATATTCCGCATTTGCATCATTGGAGCCGGATTTCCCTCTGGAGCCCGTAAATTTGTTGAATACCATGCCGCCGCCAAGATAAGCCACATTCTTCTTGTCAAAGCTGGATGCAAAGGCAGGGTCAAAGGCGCTGCTCACATCCGAGGAAAGCATGCAGGAGGCGGCAAGACACCTGCGAAGGCCCAGCTCGCTGTACTGTCCGAGAAGGTTCATGATCTCCGCCACGGCGTTCTCAAAAAATTTGGATTCCATGCCGGTTGCCCCAACGCTTCCGATCTCTTCCTTGTCAACCAGAAGGCAGCAGGCCGTGCGCTCCGAATCCGTAACCTCCAGCATCGCCTTCATGGAAGTAAAGGCGCATACCCGGTCGTCCTGTCCATAGGCGAGGATCATGCTTCGGTCGAATCCGGCCTCTCTGGCTTTTCCCGCAGGCACGATTTCCAGCTCCGCAGAGAGAAAGTCCTCCTCCTCCACTCCGTATTTTTCCTTCAAAATCGCAAGGATCCCCTTCTTCACGGCGTCCTTTGCGTCCTTTTCCTTGTTTTGATCCCCGTCCGTTTCCTCCTTTGTGTCTATGTTAATCGGACGGTTTCCAACAATGAGATCCAGGGCCTCCCCCTCGATCACCTTGGAGGCTTTCTTCTCCATCTGCTCCGCCGCCAGGTGAATCAGGAGATCCGAGATGAAAAATACCGGATCCTCCTCGTCCTCTCCGACCGCCAGCTCCACGCAGGTTCCATCCTTCTTTACGATCACGCCGTGAAGGGCAAGGGGAATCGTAACCCACTGGTACTTCTTCACGCCTCCATAATAATGAGTGTCAAGATAGGCAAAGCCGCCCTCCTCATAGAGAGGATTCTGTTTCACATCCAGTCTGGGCGAATCGATGTGGGCTCCCAGAATGTTCATTCCCTCCTCCATGGGCTTTTTCCCGATTCGGAACATGGCAATGGACTTATTCATGCACACCGCATAGACCCTGTCGCCTTCCCCGAGAGTTTTCTTTTCCTTTATCAGCTCGTTCAGATCCCGGTAGCCTTCCTTCTCGATGGCGTTCACCACGGCGTCCACGCATTCCCTCTCCGTCTTGCCCTCATCAAGAAATCCCATATACTCCTTTGCAAGAACCTCCAGCTCTTCCAGCTGCTCTTTTCCGTAAGTCTCCCACGTATTTTTCTTTTCCATCTCTTTTCCTGTCCTTTCTCCTCTATTTTCTCAGTTCGATTCCAAGACTCTCCAGCCCGTTTAAGATTTTCTTCATCGCTGCCGTCACATCACTCTCCTCCAGCGTCCGGTCCTTTGCCCGGAAGGTGATGGAGTAGGCCATCGATTTAAATCCTTCCTCGATCTGCTCTCCCTCATAGATATCAAAGAGCCTGCAGCTCTCCAGTATCCTGCCGCCTCTCTGTCCGATCATCGCCTCGATCTGTCCCGCCAGTATGGTTTGGGGAACCACCATGCTGATATCTCTTGACACGGCCGGATATTTGGCGATTCCCTCATATTTACGGTCGAAGGTCGCTCTCTCCACCACGAGGGGCATATCCAGCACCGCAAGATACACTCTGGTATCGATATCGTAATTCTCGCATACAAGAGGATGAACCTCGCCCAGATATCCCAGAATCTCCCCCTCGTACTCAATAAGCGCCTGGCGGCCCGGATGCAGGAAGGGCTTTTCGGATGCAGGATTGCAGACCATCTTTTTCTTCATTCCCACGGCCTCAAAGATTTCCTCCACCACACCCTTCATGGTATAGAAATCGCCTTCCCCGTACATGCCAAGGGTCAGCTGCATTCTCTCGTCCGGAAGCTCGGTAAGCGGGAACTGATGAGGCAGGTAAATATTCCCCAGCTCATACAGACGCACATCCTTGTTTCTTCTATTATAATTGGATGCCAGGGAGGTCATCATTCCATTTAAGGAGATGGTCCGCATGACGGAGAAATCCTCACCCAGCGGGTTTGCGATCACAATGGCCTTCCGAAGCGGGGAATCCGCCGCAAGCAAGAGCTTGTCAAACACCTTGGGGCTCTCAAAGGAGTAGCACATTCCCTGGGAGAATCCGCAGTACTCCACCATGTCCCTGACCTTCTGCTCAACCCGCAGCTTATAGGAAAGCCGTCCCGCCGTCGCCTCTCCGTTCGGTAGGGTTGTGGGGATCCTGTCGTATCCATGGAACCTTGCAACTTCCTCCGCAAGATCCGCCAAACACTCCAGATCCTGCCGGTAAGTGGGGGCGATGAGCTCTTTGGCACTCTCGTCATACTCGATCTCCAGCATTTTGAAAATGGAAAGCATTTCTTCCTCGCAGATCCGTGTGCCCAGCAAATCGTTGATTTTCTCCGGCCGGAAAGGAATTCTCACCTTCTCCTTCATGGGCTGGCACACATCCACCATGCCGCCTACAACGTCCCCGCATCCCAGTTCCTGAATCAGCTGGCAGGCGCGGTCGATTGCCGCCTGGGCATTATGGGGATCAAGTCCCTTCTCAAACTTTCCGGATGCGTCCGTGCGCAGCCCCAGCCTTTTTGCGGATTTGCGGATATTGGGGCCGTTAAAGGTCGCCGCCTCAAAGAGAACGGTCTTCACGTTGTCCGTAATCTTGCTGTTCTCACCGCCCATGATTCCGGCAATACCGATCTCCTTCTCTCCGTCACAGATCATGAGGATGTCCTTATCCAGTCTGCGTACCTGTTCATCCAGCGTCTGGAATTCATCCCCGTCCGCCGCACGGCGCACGATGATCTTTCTCCCGGCAATGGTATCCAGATCAAAGGCATGCATGGGCTGGCCGTATTCCTCCATCACGTAATTGGTGATATCCACCAGATTGTTGATGGGCCGGATGCCGCTTGCCCGAAGCCTCCTCTGCATCCACTCAGGAGAAGGCGCAATTCTGATGTTGGTACACACCCTTGCGCAGTATCTGCTGCACAGATCCGGATCCTTCACCTCCACGGAAATATAATCGTTTACGTCCTCCCCGTTGTCCTTTACCTCCACCACAGGCGGGACAAAGGGCTTGCGGAAAGTGGCCGCCGCTTCTCTTGCGATCCCCAGCACGCTGTAGCAGTCCACACGATTGGAGGTAATCTCGTATTCATAAACCGTATCTCTCATTCCCAGCAGTTCCACAGCGTCCATTCCCACCGGCGCACTGTCCGGGAAAATATAGATTCCGTTTTCCGGCGCCTCGGGATACATGTTCCGGTCCGAGCCAAGCTCCTCAATCGAACACATCATACCGTTTGACTCAATACCCCGCAGCTTTCCGGCCCTGATCGGAATTCCCGCTTCCGGAAGCGGCCCGCCATCGTGTCCGCCGGCAACCCTGCCGCCGTCGAGCACGACCGGAACCTTGTCTTTCTCCTTTACGTTGGGAGCGCCGGTCACGATCTGAATCACTCCGGTTCCAATATTTACCTGGCAGACAATCAGTTTATCCGCATCCGGGTGTTTCTCTATTTTTTCAATCTGGCCCACCACGATCTTTTCCAGATTCCGGTCAAGCCTCTCATAATTTTCCACCTTCGTTCCAGAAAGCGTCATGGCGTCACAATACTCCTGATCGGAGACGTCAAGCTCCGGAACATATGCCTTTATCCAGGATAATGCTGTATTCATTTCTTTCCCTCCCTTTCCCAATTAGAATTGTTTCAAAAACCGAATATCGTTTTCATAGAGCAGACGCATATCATCGATCTCGTACTTGAGCAGGGTGATTCGCTCAAGCCCCACGCCGAAAGCAAAACCGGAATATTCCTCCGGGTCAATTCCGCTCATGGTAAGCACATTGGGATGTACCATACCGCAGCCTAAAATCTCGATCCAGCCGGAGCCCTTACAAAAGCGGCATCCCTTTCCCCCGCACTTGAAACAGGAGACGTCCATCTCCGCACTGGGTTCCGTGAAATTGAAATGATGAGGGCGGAACTTCACCTTCGTCTCCTCACCGAACAGCTCCCTGGCAAACTCGGCAAGCGTTCCTTTCAAATCCGCAAAGGTGATATGCCTGTCGATCACAAGCCCTTCCACCTGATGGAAGGAAGGGGAATGGGTGGCGTCCACCTCGTCAGAGCGGAACACTCTCCCCGGTGCGATCATCCGGATCGGAAGCTTTCCCTTTTCCATCTCGTGAACCTGAGTGCCCGAAGTCTGGGTGCGCAGCAGAAAGTCTCCGTTGATGAAAAAGGTATCCTGCTCATCCTTTGCCGGATGATCCGCAGGGATGTTAAGCGCCTCGAAATTATAGTAATCAGTCTCAATCTCCGGGCCTTCCACAACCTCATAGCCCATCCCGATAAAGATTCTCTCCATCTCCTCCAGCGCAATCGTATTGGGATGGCGGTGTCCCACATTGCTTTTTTTGGCCGGAAGGGTCACGTCGATGGTCTCCGCCTTCAGCCTTCCCTCCAGAACCGCCGCCTTCATCTTTTCCGTGGCCCGCTCCAGGACCTCCTCAATCTCGCTGCGGACCTCGTTCACCATCTGGCCCACCCTGGGGCGCTCCTCTACCGCCACATCCTTCATTGCCTTCAGAAGAGTCGTCAGCTCTCCCTTTTTGCCGAGATAATTGACGCGGATCTCATTGAGCTTCTCCAATGCCTGCGCTCCTGCCGCACCGGTTAACTCGATCTGTTTTAGCGCCTCTTCTTTTATCTGTTCCAATTTTTCTTTCATAACTTCCTTCCTTTCCTTCTTTTTCCCTGTGCAACCGATTAGGAAAGCTTCCTCTTCCCCTGCTCGCTGCGCCGGGCGTCCGTCAGCCTTTTCTGACATTTTTCATTTGGAAACCCATGTGCATAAAAAGTCCCCTGCATCTGCATGCAGGGGACGAATCAACTCTGCGGTACCACACAAGTTTCTGCCCGTGAGCAGACATCTCTCTCTGGCAGAAAATAATGCGCTGCTAACACCTTTATCGCCTTTGGCTATTTCAAACTTCTTATATTTTAGAGTAGGTTTTCTTACTTGTCAAGTGTTTTGGCCTCTTTACCTGTCTTTTCTTTTTCCCACAAAAAACTGAAACGCCGGTTTGAAATACCGGTTCAGGAAAGCCCCCACCATGATAATGTACATACAGGCATAGAGCCAGAGCATCAGAATGATAATGGTGGTAAGGCTTCCATATGTGCTGAAACCGTTGAACCGGTCCACATAGATGGAAAAAAACCAGGTAATGACGCTCCACCCCACTGATGCGATCACGGCACCTGGCAGCTGCATCTTGAATCCCAGCTTTCCGCCGGGCACATATGTATAAATCAGCGCAATAAAGATTGTCAGAACAAACCAGACAAAGGGTGTCCTGAAATGCAGCAAAAGTTCAAAAAAATAGGAGGTCTGGGGAATCCCTCCCTCCACCAGCTGGATGAGCGTGTTTCCAAAAATCATGATAAGCAGGGAAAGAATCATCAGGATGAGGATCAGTACCGTGTAGAAGCTTGCAACCATCCGGAGCACCACATAATTGCGGTTTTCCTCCACGTCATTGATGACATTCAGCCCCCGCATCAGGGCCAGCACGCCTTTCCCCGCCGACCAGAGAGTAACCACCGCCGTAACGGAAACAATCCCGATGGATTTATTGTACACATCATGAATTATATTCACCACAAGCGAATCCATGGTATCCGGCGTGATCCCTGTCGCCACATCCATCAGATCCGCCTCCGTGATAGGCGTATAGGGAATCAGGGCGCACAGAAGCATCAGCATGGGAATCAGTGAGAGAAACAGGAAAAAAGCCGTGCTTGCCGCAAAGGAGTTTATATTTTTCCGGTTCATATGCTTGCCAAAATCATATCCGATAAACAACAGTCTTCCCAGCATCTTGCTCTCTCCGATCAGTAAATCTTTTTTATCTCACAGCCAGGGTAGAAAAAGGACAGAATCTCCCCGCAGTTTTTGCCTGCGCCCGCCATGGCTCTTGCGCCGTTCTGGCTCATACCCACGCCATGCCCGTATCCGCCGCCAAATATACTATATCCTACCACACATTCCCCTTCTTTTTCAATATCCATTACCAGATATGCGCTGGGAAGAAGACTGGCGCTCTCCACCTGAGTGCCATCCTGCCGCTTCACACTTCCTCCGTTGTTCAGAATATAACGTATATTGTATTCCGAGCGGATCAGATAAGATCCCGAATCCGTCTCAAGGAGCAGGCTGTCGGCAACACCTCCCTCTCTTCTTTCCAGGATTTCCATATGGTAAACCTCCGAAAAGTCCTTTACCTCACGCTCCATCCAGACATTCTCTGCTTTCGGCTCTTTCGGCTCATCCTCTTCCGCCAAGGTAAGAACCTTGCCAGGATCGGCCCGGTAACGCTCTTTCAGCCTTGCCGACATCCTCTGCGCATCCAACTGCGCCGCCCCGTATTCCCAGCGGTACCACGCTTCCTCCTTCTCATAATCTGTTTCTCCCGTATTTTGAATAAATTCACGGAAAACCGCCTCGTCCGTCATTTTCTGCGCCTCCCTCTGTCCCCGGGCTTCTGCCTCCTCACCCTCTTCTTTTGCGATATGGATTCCGGAAAGGTAGGGCATTTCCTCCCGGTTATCCTCGGACCAGATTCCCGCATCCGTGCCAAAACCGCAGGACGTGGAATAATAGTAAGTACTGACCGCCTCATCCTTGTAATACAGAAGCTCTCCCATGGTCTCCTTCACCGCTGTGGTGGAATTTACATTCTCCTCCACGTTGTTGTAGACCTGATAGCTCACACTGTCATCCACATGTGCGCCCAGCGGGGCAAGCCCCGGACTTGTCAGATACCGGTACGCATAGGTTCTGGCACAGACTGCCTGGGCCTTCAGCGCTTCCATGGAATAAGATGCGGGCATCTCACTTGGCACCACGGAATAGAGATATTCCTCCAAAAGCAGTTCATTGATCAGAACCAGTCCGCTTTCCTCCTTTGTGATCTCCAGCTTTCCCCGATAGGCGGGGGACCCCTGGTTTCTGGAAAGGGACGTCACCTGTATCTTCCCCGATTTTACGGCAGGAATCACCTCCATCCGGTCTCCCTTGAGGTAATCGCTGTCGGGTTCAATCAGCACCTCATCCCCCTCCCTAACCCGTCTTTCGCTCCGGCTGCCATAGGGGCCGTAAATCAGGGACATCTCGCAGTCCGCCTTAAGGAGTATCTTTTCATGATAAAGGGAGGAAAAACCATTGCTTTTCACTGCGACCCGGATGTTCTCCATGTTTTCCTTTCTGGTGATAAGGCCCGCACATATTTTTCCCTTCTCGACCACAAAGTCCGTAAAGTCATAGCCGATCCCGATCTCCTCCCATCCTGCCTCCCGGAGCTCCTCATACAGTTGATAGAGCCTGCAGTTTCCTGCGATGGAAAAGATTCCCTCCCCTTCGATTTCCATTTTCTCCCCGGTGAACCGCAAAATTCTTCCATTGATCCTGTCCTTCTTTATCTTTATTTCGCTCAGCCGTCCTTCCCGAAAGGTAAAATCCGCAACCGTCTCCCGCTCCGCCTCCTGCGCACAGTCTCCTTCCCTGCAGGCATAATCCATGCCGGCTCCCTCATAGAAAAATTGAAGTTTTCCCTGTCCGGTCTCCATAATCCACAGATTCTCAAGGGTAAACGGATCTTTCCTGCGCTTTTTTACCGTGAGCAGCTCTTCTCCGTCCAGATAGGCCTCCACACCGGAAAAAAGACATTCTTCAAACTCTCCCGACCGGTACCTGTACGCCGCACCTTCATCATCCAGAATACATTCCTCCTTCTTTGCCAGAAGATTCATTTCTTTTAAACAGATGCGGTCTTTCATCCCATACCTGTTTAAAAGGGCGTCGTACATCTCATACCAGTCTTCCTTGACGAGGTAGAATTCATTCCTGTACGAATCCTTTTTCAAACAGGTCTCCTCCATCTCCAGACCTTCAGCAAGCTGCGCATAATCCTCATATAAAACAGCAGCCCTGCCCTGTGCATATGTACCTGCAAGCTTATCCGCCCATTCCTTCATCCTCTCCGAATCCCCGGAAGGCACCGTATCTTTGGCGCTTAGCGCCTGTATTAAAATCACCGCATCCTCCACGGCAATTCCGTCCCCCTGCGGCTGTGTCAGTTGGAATTCCTTTTCATCCTTCCGGATCAGCCACACAAAGGAAAAGACACATACGGCAATCAACAACAGTTTCAACGCTACCCGGAATCTTTTCCGCATCCAAATATCCTTCACACGTTTCCTCCCCCTGATTATTCCCGAAAAAGAAAAGCAGCCCATTCGGACTGCTTTTCTTTTGTTTACCCAAAATGCCGGTTCCTGCCTCTTGACTCCTAGCTGCGCTAGGTGGGTGACCGCAATCTGCACATTTGCCTTCCCTTCCAATCCTCAAACGAGTGAGGGCTTGGCAGCCGCCAGACGATATAGGAATCCCGTTTAAAGTATCTGTAGGTTCAAAAACGACAGGAGTTATCGCACATCTCAGGCTAATTTTATTATATCCAATGCAGGGACAAAATACAACTGGAAATTTGAATAAAAAAGACGAAAACAGCGGGCATACCGCAATGGTACACCCGCCATAATCTTATTTCTTAGTTCAAAGCGTCAACCAGTTTCTGAACAGCGGCAAGCGCCTCATCAGGAAGCTTGTCATAGCCTTCCTTCTTCTCGGCAAATCCCTTAACCGCATCCACACGGTTCTGCATAGCGTTCTTTAATGCAGCCTTGTACTCGGGATCGTTTAAGTCAGGCTTGAAATCAGCCGTCTTGCCGTCCCAGTCATACATGATCTCAACATCATCAAAGTTGCCCCACTTTTCGAACTTAGCCTTTCCTTCAACGATTGTCTCAAGAATGCCAAGCGTATCGGCGGGTTTCACCTTTGTACCCATGAAATCACCGGTATTTACAATGTAGCATGCAACGTTCTTCTCTTCCACCAGCTTCTTGAACTTCTCATAGTCATTCACCAGAGGATAGGTTCTGAAAGGGTTAGCGTAAGGCACGATGCGCAGTGCGTTCAGATCCGTACCGGCCGCAACACGCTCAGCCGTAGAGGTCTTGGTGGCAAGGGTAGCTCCCATAACGGATGCCAGAGCCGCACCGTCCAGCTTCACTACAGGCGGAATGGTGGGATCCTTCATGATCCAGAAGATTGCGTTAACAGGTGCGTCAATCTTGTCTACACGGTTAGGAGACCAGAGCTTTGACTTGATGGCACGTCCGTTGCCGTTTCTGATATCCTCTGTTACCAGCTGGATCTTGCCGTTCTCGTCCATGGTTGCAGAGCAGTTCTGGGCGGACAGCAGATATTCATTGTCAGGACAGCCTGTCGGATAGTCGGCTGTCTTATCAAAATAAGTAGGCTCAAGAGCAACGGAAGCGCAGGTATCTGTATTGATGATGAAAGCGTCATCATGGAGAACCGTGATGGGATACTTTCCGCCGTGCTTTGCATGGGTAAGTGTGGACTTACCGGATCCGGACAGACCGTAAACGGATGCAACGAACTTGCTTCCGTCTGCAAGCGTGTATTCCTTCTGTCCGCCGTGGCATGCCGCATAACCGTTTCTGTTCGCAAGCGCCCATGCCATAGTAAGAGTACCCTTCTTGTGCTCGCCGAAATATTTCATACCGAGAATTGCGGCGCAGTTCTGGTTGGTATCAAAATAGCAGAGGGTCAAAGGATCGCTCAGGCAGCTGTAATCAACGTCGGGAGCTTCCTCGGGAGCCCACTGGGGATCGGAGAAAATATAAATATCAGGCTCGTTTCCGCCTCCTACAGGCTTGGAATTCTTGTACATCTTAACATACTCGTCAGACATGTACTGGAAATTGATCATCCAGTTGTAAAGCAGATTCTCCTCTCCTTCCGGAATCAGAAGATGTGCCTTAGCCATGAATTCCGGGTCAAGACCTACAAAGCACTCTGCATGATACATGGTTTTCCAGCGGGTCTTGTAAACAGCGTCCATAACGACTTTATCAAGCTTTACCTCGTCAACGCCGGGCTCGCCCTTGATACGGCGCGCTGCCGCATAACGTCCCGTCACGGCTCCGTCATTAAACAAAAGAACCTTGGCATCCTTCTCAAGTCCGAAGGTGTCTCCGTCCTTGACAGGCATGTCCGTCACGATTGTTCCGGGGGAATTCTTCGCTAATTCATAGGCTTCCTTTAAGGTATTTACCTTAACTACGTTATTTCCGTAGAAAGCGGCCTCAATAATGGAACGGGTTTTGGAAAAGCCCACTTTACCCTTGCCGATCTCGGAAATGGGATAATACGCTTTTGTTGACATATTATACGTCCTCCTTAAAATGATATATTATCTGCCGCACGCGCGGCTTTTGCAGATACACCCCGCAGATGCGGCTTTCTAACCATGTATGCGCAGCACACAGATCTGCTGCACAGCAGGCAGTCGCCTTTTGTATTATCTCAAACCTCAAAATAAATGTCAATCATTTCGCCGGCCATTTTTTTCAAATTAATATTTAATTTATAAATTTTTTACTTGTTTCAAATTTATCATCATGATAAGATATATTAAATCGTTTTTTTTCTGGCATATTCTGTAACATGTCCGAAACTTACTCATAATAAATGAACACCCACATTTATATATATAGCCTGTATTTATATAGATATGTTTGTTTGTTACTAAACTACAGTAGAAAGGAGTCTATTTTATGGAGCACAACACCAATCCTTATTCCGAAATTACACCCGAGATCATTCGTCTTGCGGAAGCGGCAAGAAAAGCAGATATCATTGATACCGAGCTTTTTACCAAATATGATGTTAAAAGAGGGCTCAGGGATCTGAACGGAAAGGGCGTTCTCGCCGGACTGACCAATATTTCCGACGTCCGCGCCACCCAGATCGTGGACGGCGTGTCCGTCCCGGCTCACGGGCGTCTGTTTTACCGGGGTTACAACGTGAAAGACCTGGTGGAGGGTTTTACCCAGGATGACCGCTTTGGCTTTGAGGAGATCACCTATCTCCTTCTTTTTGCCAAGCTGCCTACCGAGGCCGAGCTTGCGTCTTTCCGCACCATGCTGGCCGGATACCGCACTCTTCCCACCAGCTTTGTCCGGGACATCATCATGAAAGCGCCCAGCAGCGATATGATGAACACGCTTGCCCGGAGCGTTCTCACCCTGTATTCCTATGATGACAGGGCGGACGACGTTTCCCTGCCAAACGTGCTTCGCCAGTGCCTGCAGCTGATCAGCCTGTTCCCGCTGCTGTCCATCTATGGATACCAGGCATACTGCCATTATCATGACGGGAAAAGCCTGTTCATTCATCAGCCGGACGCTTCCCTGTCCGCCGCGGAGAATATCCTGCACATTCTCCGTCCCGACAGCTCCTACACCCCTCTGGAGGCGAAGCTCCTTGACATTGCCCTGGTGCTACACATGGAGCATGGCGGCGGAAACAACTCTTCCTTCACCACCCACGTTGTGACTTCCTCCCTCACCGACACTTACTCGGTCATTGCGGCGGCCATCGGCTCCCTGAAAGGCCCCCGCCACGGCGGCGCTAATATCAAGGTTGTCCAGATGTTCGAGGAGATGAAGCGGGAAGTCAGGGACTGGGCTGACGAGGATGAGGTTTCCGGCTACCTTCAGAAGCTTCTGAACAAGGACGCCTTTGACCATGCGGGTCTTATCTATGGCGTGGGACACGCTATTTATTCCAAATCCGACCCGAGAGCCGTGATCTTCAAAACCTTTGTGGAGAAACTCTCCGTGGAAAAGGGACTGGAGAAGGAATTCGCTCTCTACTCCCTGGTGGAACGGCTCGCTCCTGAGATTATTTCCAGACAGCGCCAGATGTACAAGGGCGTCAGCATCAACGTGGATTTCTATTCCGGTTTCGTTTACAATATGCTGGGGCTTCCCATGGAGCTCTACACTCCCATCTTTGCAATGGCCCGTATTTCAGGATGGAGCGCTCACCGCATGGAAGAGCTTGCAAACAACGGCAAGATCATCCGCCCCGCCTACAAGCCGATCTATCCGGATCAGGAGTACGTGGATATCGAAAACCGTACCTGACAGAAGGATGCGGATACATAGCTATACAGAACAGGAAGGTTTCCCGGGCAGAGAAACCTTCCTGTTCTTTTTCCTGTTCGATGGATTGCGGGAGGCAAACCAAACACACGTACTTTCAGCCGCCGATGCCAAGGAACGCACACACCGTCTGCTTCATCTCATTCTTTCCGCATACATGGTCATGAAGCACAGGCGCATTCCGGATCTCCTCCACGGCCGCCGGAACCGGAACGCCGGACAGCTGCGAAAGCCTGTCCGCAAGTTCAAAATCCCCCAGCCCGTCATGGCTTTTATCTATGGCGTTCATAACGCTCCTGGTAAACTTAAAGGGACTTGCCGTGGAAGCGATCACCGTCACCTTATCGTCCCCGGTCTCCTCCACATATTTGTGATGCACGCAGGCGGCAACCGCCGTATGGGTGTCTATCACATAACCCGTCTTTTCATACAGGCCGCGGATCGTCCGGGCCGTCTCCCGCTCATCCGCATAATTTCCATAAAAATCGCAGAGCGCCTCTCTCATCCCGTCCGTGATCTCATATCTTCCCGCACTCTTTAAGGCATCCATCAGCTCCCTGTTTTTATCCGCATCCCTTCCGGCAATCTGATAGATCAGCCTCTCGAGGTTGCTGGAAATCAGAATGTCCATGGAAGGCGAAGAGGTAAGCACAAATTCCCGGTTCCGGTCATAGGCTCCCGTGGCGAAGAAATCATACAACACCCTGTTTTCGTTGGAAGCGCAGATCAGCCGGTCTATGGGAAGGCCCATCTGCTTTGCATAAAACGCCGCCAGAATATTTCCAAAGTTCCCGGTGGGAACCACCACGTTGATCTTCTCTCCCTTCCGGATCCGTCCCTGCCCGAAGAGCTTTGCACAGGCATACACATAGTAGACAATCTGCGGAACCAGCCGTCCGATATTAATGGAGTTCGCAGAGGAAAACTGGAAGCCCTTTTCATTCAGTTCCGCGGCAAGCTCTCTGTCCGCAAAAATTTCTTTCACTCCGGTCTGCGCATCATCAAAATTGCCGTTGATACCCACCACATATGTATTTTTACCCTTCTGGGTTATCATCTGCTTCTCCTGGATGGGACTCACGCCGTTTTTGGGGTAAAACACAACAATTCTGGTGCCTTCCACATCCGCAAAGCCTGCAAGCGCCGCTTTTCCGGTATCCCCGGAGGTGGCGGTCAGAATCACGATCTCGTTCTCCACATGATTTTTCCTGGCCGACGTGGTGAGAAGATGAGGAAGGATCGATAATGCCATGTCTTTAAAGGCTATGGTTGCTCCATGGAACAATTCCAGATAAAAAGCGCCGTCAGCCTCCACGAGCGGAACAATCTCATCCGTGTCAAATTTGGCGTCATACGCCCTGGAAATACAGCTCTCAAGCTCCTCCTTCGTAAAATCCGTAAGATAAAGCTTCATAACCTCATAGGCCGTCTGTGCGTAATTCATGCCCGAGAGTTCCTCTAAGGATTGATCAAGAACCGGTATCCGCTCCGGCACGAACAGCCCTCCATCATCCGAAAGCCCTTTCAGGATTGCCTCGGACGCCTTCACCGGCTTTCCTTTTGTTCTCGTACTATCATATAAAAGTTCCATTTTCTTTCCTCTCTTCATTAGTTTTAGGTATTCTATCACAATCTCTGTTTCCTGACAAGAAATATCCGCTCCTTCTTCTTTGCAGCACTCTTACCGGGTGGTAAAGAACTCATGGCCTCCATACTCGAACAGGCGTACCAGCGCACGGTCAAACCAGCGCATCTTTTCGGCATCCGCATATTTCCTGGCCGCGAAATACAGCGCTCCCTGCGAAACATCCTCTCCCCCCAGAACCCGGTCCACCGCCGCCCTTGTCTCCTCGCTGACGTTTGCCGAATAATAGGTTTTGTTCGCTATAGGCGAAAACTGATAGACCCCGTCATGGTTCTGGAACACCACATCCTTTACGGTTCCGGGAAAACGGGAGCTTTTCACGCGGTTCAGCACCACGCCGGCCACGAGCATTTTCCCCTTTTCATCCTCATTTCCTGCCTCGGCCTGTACTATTTTCAGCAAAATTTCATAGTCCTCCTCAGAAAGACCGTATTGATCCTTTCTCTCAAGTATCTCATAATCAACGACCCGCTGTCCGGAGGAGACCTTTCTTAGAGCGCCATAAGACTTGTCTGCCACAGGTTGTACACAATTTTCCGTCAGATTAACCTGAAAAGCAGGTGTGGAAGCCAGCCTGTCTGCCTGAATCCCCTTCACGCAGAACCACCCGGTACAAAAGAGCAGATTACACAAAAACAACTGTAACATAAATCTCTTATACATTTTGAATTCCTTTCTGTCTTAAAAAGTTACCCTTTAATATTCTATACAAGTATTGACAAAAATATTTCTAAAATTTTCAATATTGGGTAAATTATTTCAAAAATGTAAAAGAAATTTAATTTATTTTTAATAATTACCGTCTGGTATAATCCACAAAGCTAATGGTGAGGTTCACGTTTCCCTGCACGCCCGCTATTTTCTGCCCTCCCTCATATTCCCACATTTTGAACTGGTAAGGATACTCGGGAATCGGCGTCTGCTCGCAGAGCCAGATATCTCTGTCTTTCAGCTCGTCCTCCTCGATCTGCGTAAGAAGCCACTCCTTTTCGCCGTAAATAACTACGGAATATCCGGCGTTCTCCAGCTCAGTCAAAAACGCCTCCGCAATCTCTGTCTTCTCCTCGGCGTCCAGAATATCCGTTCTCGCCGTGTCGTTCATGATACTGTCCATCCGGAAAGCGACGGGATACGTAATCGGATGAGCGGCCAGAGCGCTTATCACAAGCCCGGCTTCCTGAACGGCCTCCGCTTCCGTGACGGCCTGGGATGAGAAATAGACGCCGATCTCAAGTCCTGCCTCCACGGCTTTTTCCATGTTGGCGGAAAAGCTCTCATCCGCGGAAAGCATCCCTGTCTCATACCCACGGCTCCCCGCCCTGAGCATGACAAAATCAATTCCCGCCTCTTTCAGCGCCTTAAAATCCACAGTCCCGTTTTCCTCGGAAAGCTCCACGCCCAGGCGGGACATTCTTTTATTTCCCTCGTAATAGTGCATCTTTCCATTGACGCTTTTCATTTTGGTAAAATCATATTCATGGGCGGGAATGTCCTCGTTGATTTCCAGCCACTGCTTTGTCCCGTCCTTGTAGGATATGAGGATATGTTTTCCATCCTTTTCCAGCTCCTCATCCGTCGGTTCATGTGAGGGCGATGGCTCCGGGCTCGGCGTTGGCGACGCCTCCACAATCTCCGTCTCCTTATCCCTATACATGTCCCAGAAATCCAGATCCTCGGCCCGAAGCTTATTCTCCCGGTACAGACTTTCAACATCTCCACTGTCGCCTTTTGCCATGCCTGCATCCGTATCCTCCCCGTTTATGCCCGTCATATCCTCCGAGGGCGCCGGCGTCTTTTGCGCCTGATTCCTGTCAGGGCTTTTGGGCATGTTACTCATATATACGACAGCCAATATAATCAAAATCAGAACGGAAACCGCGGCAATACTTCCAATCACCGGGGTTCCCATCCCCCGTTCTTCCTCTTCCTCCGGTAAACGCATAGTCATCCTCTCTTTCCAAAGCTTTTATCTGTGCGGTTTTTCAGCAGCCCTGCCGGTCTGAGCCGGACGGAGCACGGCCTTAGGCTTCCAGGCTGATGTTACAGATCGGATTTCACTAATAAAATGCCCCAGATTTTCGGGAAAAGGACGGGGCGGCAC
>CAJTVN010000030.1 GCA_910579685.1 uncultured Lachnospiraceae bacterium
ATTTCCCGTGCCATAATTCTTTACAAGGTTTTTAACCTCTATAAAATGGTTTCTCGCCATAATATCCCACCATTCCTTTCTTCTGCTTAAATATTAGATTCTAATAAATCAGATATTTTTTTCATTCTGATTTCGGAGCAGTATGGAATAAGACCAGTAAATTCCTATGCAAAAAAATGTGATAAAGCTGCCAATACCGCTTAAAATCATGGAAAAAGTAATACAAAACAAAATATCTATATACTTCATACTCTCAAATACAGGAAGCCCTAGGCCGCTGCCAACGGCTACAAATATCAAAAGACCAAGCGCAATACCTCCAACCAACATTTTCTTCATTTTAAGAAATTCTTCTTGTATTTCCTTTCGCACTTCCTCCGCAAATACAAGTTCCTTTTTCCGAAGAACCCTATAAGGATTTTGTTTCAACGCAATGTAGATCACAACAGCAAGTAAGAGCATACTAGATATAGTTGTAAGTATTGGCGCAACGCTGGAAGCAAAAAAGTAATGTTCCGTAGAGGTATAAGATACTGAATTACAGCCTAACGCAATTCCACACGCCGTTGCCAACAGCAAAAATTTTCTTTTGTAATGGAACAGGAAGCCATTTGCTGTTTCTCTGCTTACATAAAATCCTTTCGTTTCTTCCTGTAATTTTTTTTCATTATCTGAACCAATCGCCCTGTCATCAAGCAATAGGTCATCTAATTTCACTTGAAATATTTTGCTGATTAAGATTATCTTTTCTGTTTCGGGATAACCATTGTTGTTTTCCCATTTGCTTACTGCCTGTCTGCTTGTGTTTAATTTTTCTGCCAGTGCTTCCTGTGAAAGTCCTTGTGACTTTCGTAGCTTATACAGCTTTTCTCCGAATGTCATATTTTTTCCTCCTTGTTCTCGCCCATAGTAGCATAATGGCTCAAAATGTCTATCATTCAACTCTGACAATTCCGCAACTTTAAGTTACTATTGGTTATTTTCTCCCATAAGCAGCAACAAAAATCTGCCTAAAATAATAATTTAGCACTATATCCGACAATTTCCGAGGACGAATATTTTGAATGGAAAATCAACTGGCCTGCTACGAGTAGTAAAGTTGATTACAATGGAAAGCCGTATGAGGTACTCTGATGTATAATAAGTCTGCGAACAAAAATACACGGAAGAAGTGACCTCATACGGCAACCATATTATACAACGACAAACACATAATTGGCAGGCTTTTTCGTGCCTGCTCTTATGCAAAAGTGGACCGCTCTGTTTTTATGAACGTTACCGCAGGGCTGTCCCTTAAGCTGGTCCCGGCAGACCTGAGGTCACAGCCCCTCTTCCTGTGCATAGATGACACCATGGTCTCAAAGTTCGGAAAGAAATTTAAGGATGTGTCAAAACGGTTTGACCATGCGGCGCATAATGCTTCCAATTACCTCAACGGGCACTGCTTTGTCAGCCTTATGCTGTGCATGCCGGTAGGGGGCCGGGACAAAATCTCTTACCTCGCCGTCCCGCTTGGGTACCGTATGTGACAGAAGAAAGAATCAAAGCTGGAGCTGGTCTCAGCCATGGCACGCCGGCAAAACATGGCCGCCGTCTGTCAATAGACAGCGGCTTTACCCTTTCCGCCGAAAAGGTGGGCGATTATTATACGGGTTACCGCCGTGTGCTGACAAATATCTTCGGAGCACGGGAAGTCATGGCCTATGTAACCTGCACCGGGAAGGAAAATGGTACAAGAAGGCTGTTTTTCAGCACTATTTTCCCCGCACAGTTGCAGATCTTTTGTGTATGGCAGGAGAAAGCGCCGCTTAACCGGACGGGAAGCGGGTGGATGGCGTATATCCCCTTGTTCCTGTATTCGTTCCGGTGGAATATAGAAGTAAGTTACTGTGAGCGGAAATCCTTCTGGTCGTTATGCGCATACATGATCCGCAGCCGGAAAGGGGTGGAAATGCTGGTGAACCTTATCAATATCAGCTGCTGTGCCATGAAACTGCTTCCTTATATGGAAGAAACCTTGTCACAGTACAGGGATGGCAGTGTACAGGAGTTCAGGTTTGCCCTTAGCGAGCGGATAAAAACGGCAGATATTTTATGTAAACTTGGTGCAGAACATCGAAAGCCACATAAAATCAAAGATTGTTATTAAAGCATTGGAACATCTATGTTTGAGAGAAGTGGCTTAACCCAAAAGCTGTAAAGTGGTGTACTATTTAATATCCTGACCGATTCCTCATCCGTCGATCCGTCATCCACGATAATAATTCCTGCCGGCGGTATGGTCTGGCCGCATAAGGATTGAACAGCTTCAAGTATCATGGATCCCTGATTAAAGCTTGTGATAACCGCTTCCACAGGTTCCGTCCTGGATTTTCCCATCGTTCTCTTGCTCCAAATCCATGAACTGCTTAAAAAGTATTTCAGCTTATTAACAAGATTCCTGAACCTGTATTGTTTTACCGTCATAACTGGCTGAATCCCCTTTCTCAATATTAAAATTGACTTTTAATATTGAGAAAGTTAAAATAAAATAAAATTTTGGTTTAATAAAGGAATTTGCAATATGAAGAAACACGGAAAGAAAGGTATGGACAAGGCGATCCTTCACCAATATTTCTTCACGTATTTTATTGTGCTGTTTATTCCGCTTTTGCTTTGCTGCAACTATTATGTCAGGATACTCTCTGTAATAAGCGAGGATGACATCCGGGCGAGAAAGACGGAATTACTGCATAGTGCGGAACTGGTGGATGACTTTATAGAGGAGCTTACTTATCTGGCGGATATGCTGGTAGGATTGCCGGATGTCAATATTTTTCGTTTTAAGGAGAATGTTCTGGAATACCCAAATACTCACGAGGTAATTTCTCTCCGGGACAAGCTCTTCAATCCGACCCAGATCAATCAGTCCGTTTTTGCATTTTTCCTCTTTTTTGACAGGAGCCAGGTGGTCATCAATGACCAGATTGCCTATGACTACGAGGACTTTTATGATTTGTATCTGCGGCGGGATGCGGACGGAAGCTACGGCGCATGGAAAACCTATCTCTCCGATGAAATGGAAAAAGGCGTAAATGCAATGGAACCGTATTGGTATAAGGGCGAGGGCGGCTTGGAACTCCTGGCTTATTCACGCCCGTTACCCAATAATGGGTACAGCGCCAGCAGCGGCGTGGTACGGATCTTTTTTAAAAGATCCGTTCTGGAAGATTTTATGTCTGCGGCAGGCGGAGCGAAATTACAATATATTCTGGATGGCTTCGGAAATGTGATTTATTACACTCATGCGGATATTTTTGAGGAAGAGAAGCTAACCATAGAGGATTTTATCCAAAAGGTGGAGAATACCCGAAAGAAAGAGATTGAAGAGGACAAGGGACAGGAACACGAAGTCATTGCCGGTATGTGGGAAGGGCCGGTTAAGCTGGCCGGCAGGAATTATGTCGCACTGCGCTACAGCGCTCCCTCCGGTTACAGCTATTGTACGTTGCTGCCGGAGACGCAGCTGAATGCGAGGAAGATGGCGAACATGCTGACCTTGACCATCTTTATTCTTCTGGCGGCCGCAGTAGGACTTTTTCTGTGCTGGCATATGTCCGTCAGATCCGCCACACCTCTGAATCAGCTTATGAAACAAGCCTCAAGGCTCACGGAGCGGGATCAGGAGCACAACTCCGTTTTCGTGAAGCTCAGTGATATATTTCAATATCTTGCAGGTGTCAATTCCGATCTGGTGGAGATGATGGAGGAGCAGAAACCATACATACGCAACGCCTTCGTAAACCGTCTGCTGTTCGGCAACCCCCTCTCCCGCGAGGAGGAGGACTTGCTGGCCAACCGCATGGATTTTGACCGGAATGGTATGGTTTTCTGTGTATTAATTTTCAGAATCATCACTCTCGACAGTGTGGAGGAGAAAAGTGTGGACCTGCTGAGCACCTGTCTTCTTTCCCTGATGGAGATGATTAAGAAAGAGTTTCCGGGAAGCCTGTACGCCGCTACCGGGGAGGATCAGGTATCGCTGATTATGAGAGTTCCCCACAAAAACAGGGATTCTATTGAATCGCTTGTGGAGGAAAAGCTTTTGCGAATCCGGGAGGAGCTTCCGGCAAATATTGCCGAGAGAATATTTGTCTACGGAGGCAACGTGGTGGAGGAAATGGAGGATGTCTACGAGTCCTATCACAACGCCGCTTTCGCATTCATGAATGAAAAGGAACGGACAGAGAGTCAGGTCATCTGGTTTCGGAAGAATAATAAGAAGATGGTTGCGGTATTCCCGTATTTTGAGTTATCGGTGAAATTGACCAGACTCGTTACGTCGGGGGACGAGCAGGGGCTCCATGATGCCCTGAAGGAAATCATGACACAATACATCCTCGAGAGCAATCTTCCCGCCTGGCTGCAGCAGATTCTTCTGAATGAACTGCAGGCAATTCTGTTTCATATTCTTGTCAGACTGGAACTGGAGGAGCAGGAGTACCAGAAATATTTCAGCGAGCTTGAAAAGGAGCACAGAATTCCTCTGATCGAGCAGATTACCAGTACACTCGGGTTGTATCGTTCCCTCTGTGCTCTTGTAAATGAAAAGAAGACAAAGGAGGCCGGGAAAATGATGCCGGCGATTTTGGCATTCTTAGATGCCAACTACGGGGATCCCGATCTGTCCCTGACAATGGTCGCAGATACGTTTCGGATTAGCGTGCCTTATCTTTCCTCTCTTTTCAAAGCTTCTGCCGGAGTCAATTTCTCCAATTATGTGGAGGATGTCAGGATTGAAAAGGCAAAGGGATTTTTGAAAAACACGTCCATGTCCGTGGGGGAGATCGCCGTGGCAACAGGCTATAGCTCCACCAACTCCTTCAGCAGGGCATTCCGGAGGGTGACGGGCGACAGTGCGTCGGAATACCGGAAGAATCAGGAATGTACATAAGTGAAATAATGAATACAGCGTGATAAAAAATGAATATTGCGGTAAAACTCAGGTTCAGGGACCGGGCAGTGCTGACTGCCCGGTCTTTTGCCGTCAGTGCGGATATGTTAAGAAATGAATAGCCAAAAAGGGCAGGTGGATATTTACTTTCTTTGTGCAGATATGTAATAGATAATATATGCACTTAGAAAGGAGTGAAAACAGGATATGTCAAAAAAGACAAAAATTCAGATTGGACATCGAAAGACCTTTGTTCAATATTTTCTTGGACACTGGCAGCTGTATGCGATGATTGCGTTCCCAATTATCATGCTCTTTATCTTTGCCTATGCCCCAATGTACGGGGTGATACTCGCCTTTAAGGATTATAAGGTGAGTCTCGGCATCTGGGACAGTCCCTGGGCGGCCAATCATGGCTTCAATAATTTTATTCGGTTCTTCAGCAACTATAACTTCAGAGAATGTCTGCGCAACACGATTGTGCTTTCCATCTATTCGATGTTAGTCAGTATGCCATGTTCGATTATCCTGGCGCTTTCCTTAAACTACGCAAAGAACGTGGCATACAGGAAATTTGTCCAGATGGTGAGTTATTGTCCCTACTTTATTTCCACCATTGTGTTTGTAGGTATTATCAACATGATCTTTGACAACCGCTCGGGTGTCATCGGAAGCTTCTTCTTCAATAATCTGGGGATCAATATTCTGGGTAATGCCAGTTATTTTTCGTCCCTGTATGTTTGGTCAGGTGTCTGGCAGGGTGTCGGCTTTGGGGCAATCATCTACATGGCGGCTCTGGCAGGAGTGGATCAGGAACAGCACGAGGCGGCCATAATTGACGGTGCGACATTGCTGCAGCGGATCTGGTATGTGGATATTCCGGCCATCATTCCGACAGCCGTCATTATGCTGATCCTGAATATGGGAGGCACCCTGAATATCGGATATGAAAAGATTCTGGCGATGCAGAACCAGAATAACATTGCGATGTCGGAGGTCATCAGCACCTATTCCTATAAGGTGTCTTTGGTTTCCACCTTCCCGGATTTTCCGTATTCTACCGCAATCGGCCTTTTCCAGTCCCTGGTTGGTCTGATTTTGATCCTGATCACGAATAAGATCGCAAATAAGCTCTCCGGTACAGGATTTCTGTAAATCCGCAGGATGGGAAAGGAGTTTGATATATGAAACGTAAAAAAATAACACAGGATACGATCGTCTACTTTATTAATTATATTTTGCTCACAGTCCTCCTTGTGGTGGTTCTTTACCCCCTTATCTACATAATAAGCTGTTCCTTCAGCTCCGGAGACGCACTGATGAGCGGCAGGGTTAAGCTTTTTCCGGTAGATCTGACACTGCAGAGCTATCAGGCGGTGTTTAAATATCAGAGCATCTGGACAGGATATCGGAATTCTATCATTTATGCGATTGTCGGTACACTAATCAGCATGGTTCTTACCCTGTTTGCGGCCTACCCTCTCTCAAGGGATGACTTCCGGGGGAAAAAAATATTCACGGTTATCATCCTCTTTACCATGATGTTTTCGGGTGGTCTGATCCCCACCTATCTGCTGGTCAAGAATTTAGACCTGATGGATACCATCTGGGCGGTGGTGCTGCCGGGTGCCGTGAATGCTTACAATATCATCGTGGCGCGTACCTTCTTCGCCAACACCATTCCGAAGGAGCTGCAGGAAGCCGCAGAGATGGACGGCTGTACGGATTTTCGGTTTTTTGTAAGAATCGTGATCCCCTTATCCACCCCCATTATCGCGGTGCTGTCGCTTTGGGTGGTGGTTGGACTTTGGAATTCTTACTTCGGACCCATGATTTACCTGAATTCGCAGGAAAAATATCCGCTGCAGCTGGTGCTTAGAAGAATTCTTCTGCTGTCTCAGGTGAACTTAAACCAGTCCAACATTGACCCGGAGACAATCAGAAAGAACCAGTACCTGGGAGAAATGCTCAAGTATGGAACGATTATTATCAGCACATTGCCGCTGATGATCGTCTATCCGTTTGTACAGAAATATTTCGTAAAGGGCGTTATGATCGGCTCCGTCAAGGGATAATCCCGGAAACTGATGCCTGCGGTTAAACCGGATAACCTCTGTGGTATCCGTTTAATAATAAAAATTTTAAGGAAACAAAAAAGAGGAGGAAAAGGAATGAGGAAAAAGAAATTGTTCCAAAAGACACTGTCAATACTTACCGTACTGACACTCATGGCAGCACTCACTGGCTGCGGCTCAAATCCGGGTACTCAGCAGGATTCTGCCACAAACGAGAGTGAGCAGAGTTCAGCCGGTAAAGGCGAGGATACAAACGCCGGAGGGAATGCATCCGATCCGTTTGCGTTTGATTCACCTAAGGACGTGGTGTTCCCGCTGAAGGAGAAACTGACCCTGACCGTATTTGTAAACAACCCCGACCAGGGCGTTACGACCTACCAGGACAACTGGGTGACTGACTGGATTGAGGAGCAGACCAACATCCATCTGGATTATGTATACGATTTGACCGGCGATGAGGCGACGCAGAAGCTGAACCTGATAATGACGGATCCGGATTCCATGCCCGATTTCTTCCTGCGTACCGGCTGGACCAAGGCCGAGGTTCTCTCCTATGGCTCTCAGGGGCTTCTGCTTCCCCTGGAGGATATGCTGGAAGGCATGGAGAACTGGTCCTGGATGAACGAACAGAGCCCAATGAGAAAAGCTGATCTGACCATGAGTGACGGACATATTTATACTTATGGCGGCGAAAATGAGTGTTTCCACTGCATGTACCAGCACCGTATGTATATCTACAAGCCCTGGGTTGAGAAATACCTGGGCGGCAAGAACCCTGAGACCACCGAGGAGCTCTACAATTTCCTGAAGATGGTAAAAGAGGACGACGCCAACGGCAACGGAATCGCAGATGAGGTTCCCATGAGCGGATATATCGGCGGCTGGGCCTCAGACCCTACCGTATGGCTCATGAATTCCTTCACACAGTGCGTCAATCCCCTGAGCAATACCAATCCCACCGTGGCCGGAGGAATGGTGGTAAATAACGGCAAGATCGAGTATGCCGTAATGAAGGATGAGTACAGAGAGGGTCTGCGCTACATGCGCAAGCTCTTTGAGGAGGGCCTTCTGGATAACCAGACCTTCCTGCAGGATGACACTCAGTTTGCAGCCACTGTGGATGCTACAGAGGTAAATAAGGTAGCGGTTTATCCTGGCGGTGGCATGTCGAACTCTGAGTTCTGGGAAGAAAAGGATGGGGAATGGCAGAATTGGGAGATTCTGGCGCCCGTGGCGGGACCTGACGGTGTCAGATATTCGGGACGCTGCATTCAGACATACTTTGAAGGCTGTATCGGAGTGGTTTCTTCCGCATGTAAGTATCCTGAGATTGTGGTAGCGCTGTTTGACTTCATGGGCTCCGAGGATGCAGCTCACCATATCGGCGGAGGTCCCAAAGGTATCGGCTGGGATTATACCACTGAGGGCATCTCTTTAGGCGGCGGAACTCCCACATATGAATCCTACAAAATCCCCGAGGATTTTGACTATGTGGAAGACGGCGGCCTCTCCAAGACCTATGCGGACTACCGGTATACGCCGGATGCAATGATTCAGCGCAGTACTGCTGAATACAGGGCTTCCCTTAGGGTTGAGGATCCCGATCATTCCGGAGAGTATTGGTTACAGCAGTGGGCAGAGCTGTATGATCAATATGCCCCCGCTGTGGAGACTCTTGTTCCGAATCTGGCATTTGAGGGTGAGGATGCAAAGATTGTGACCGAGGGAACCCTGACCATCGGCGGTTATGTGAGCCAGGCCCAGGTACAGTTTATCGACGGCAACCTTGATATTGAAAAGGATTGGGATGCTTACATCCAGAAGCTGAAAGACATGGGCGTTGAAGAATATATTGCCACATACCAGCGCGGTTATGACGCATACATGGCGGCGGCTGGAAATTAAACCTTTCAGGTAAAGTGTCCGGCCAGGCTTCCTGGCCGGACTAAATGAATTACGGATATATGGAGAGGGCGAGTGAAAAAAGCAGAATTTTCCAAAACCGGTATTTTATTATTGACGGCAGTCTTAATCTCTTTGTTGACCGTTACGGCGGTCATATATCGCAAAGAATCATCTGCCGGAACAGGAAATCCGTTGGCGCATCGTCAAGAAGAAAAGCCGGAGAACACCCCTGTAGAGCTGTTCGTCCTTGCCCCCTGCGAGAGCTGCCATGAGGAAGATAAATTTGAACAGGCGGTGTTAAGCCAGCTGACGAAAGCCGGATTTCAGAATCCGGACTGTTGCATTTATAATGTCTATAAAGACAGCGGCACAACACATTTTGAAAAAACAGTCCGCAAATACCGGCTGGAGCTTACTCTTGCGGATCTGCCTGCTGCCATTGTCGGCGGAGCGGTTTATCAGGGTACCTATCAGGAGATCGGAGAAGCGGTGGCACGGCATCTTGAGACCGGCGTGCCAAACGGCGGGGTAACAAATGACGGCCCTGATCCGGAAACAAATGCGGAAAGCCTTGCTAATTCGGCATTTTACCATGAAATCAGCAATGCCTTAAAAAGCGATACCGTGCTGGTTTTGTTTGTAACCGGTGCCTGTGAAAGCTGTCAGACAGCTGAGGAATATTTGCAGGACAGCCTGTTCGATGAAAAATTCAATCTGCTGATTTATAATATTCTGGATGATGAAAACTCGTTGGTGCTCCGCCGGCTTATGGAGCTGTATGACGTACCGGAGAGCGGACAGCAGGTTCCGCTGCTCTTTTCGCCAGAAACTTACCTGTCCGGAGCGGAAGCGATTGTGAACGGTACCGAGGAAATGCTTGAGGCAGGAAAGGCGGCAGGCTCCTGGAGAGAGATTCTATCCCGCCTTTCGCAGGAGAGGGAGATTATTAAGCTGTCAAAGATTCAGCTGACGGTAACGGGGTTCTTAAACGGACTGAACCCGTGCGGTATTTCCATGCTGTTAATGATTTTGTCAATATTGCTGATGTCGGGTCGAAATTTTTACGGCGGAAGCCTCATTTTTTTGACAGGAAAATTCTTAACATATCTGTTTTTGGGATTTACAATCGGGACGCTTTTCAGTGTGATTGAGGGTACGGCATTTCAGACACTGCAAAAAGGGATGAAGGCTGTCTTCTCAATATTAGCCTTTTGCTTTGGATTTTTTTATCTGATGGATTTTATCCATGTTGTAAAAAAGGAGTATGGCAGAGAAAAGCTCAGGCTTCCCGAGCGCTTCCGAAAATGGAACCATAACATGATCCGGAAGCTTGTGGAGATACCGGAATGTTTCTGGTATCCGGTACTGTTTCTTTTGGGGATTGTGATCTCCGCAGGAGAGTTTCTTTGCACAGGGCAGGTTTACCTGGCATCGCTTCTCTATATGGTAAACCAGAACGAAGGATTCGACATGCAGCTGGCAGGAAATCTTACTCTTTATCTGACGGCGATGTGTGTGCCGATGGTTCTGGTAGTGTTGCTGGTATCCAAAGGAAAATCCGTCATGTCGGCATCTCATCTGTCGCTTAGAATCCTGCCCGCTGTCAAGCTGGCATACAGTGTGTTTTTCTTTGCGCTGTTTTTGTCTTTACTTTTCTGATAAACTGATTTTACAGTCTGTCGGGAAACCGGTGAAGGCACAAAACTGGCTGTGGAAATCCGGGGAGGAAAGAAGCTGCTCCAGCTCCGCCATAAGGCGTACATGTACGGCCGTGCGGTGAATAACACAGGGTTCCCTGTCATCAAAAAATTCAATGCTTTTTTCGATGATAACCTTTTCTGCAATTGGAAGCTCATCCCAAAACCCTTCATAGAGGAGAGCTTTATTCTGTGTGACAATTAAATAACGTTTCTTTCTGGACTTTAAAAACATATTATTTCCTCACCTTGGGTTTGAATTCAATATGATGCCAGGGTCAAAAGGTCATGCATGATATGCTTGCATATCTGTGCATGACTTTGGGACCCGTAAAACATGAAAAAGCAGCCCGACAGGGCGGATTTTGAATGTTTTCAGGATTGTGAGAGCACAAAGTGCGAAACAATCCGCAGGCATCAGGGGGCAAAATACATTTTGACCCTAGCATCTCAATATGAATGTAACATAAAAAACAACATCTGTACAGGAAGCTACGGCGCTCATGGAAAGCTGTCAGCTGGATCTGGGGGAGCCCGCTTCCGGCAGCCTGGAGCGGCGGCTTGACGCACTGCGAAGCGGCGCGGAGGAACCGGCCCTGGCAGCGCTGTATTTCCAATTCGGACGCTATCTGATCGTATCCGGCAGCAGACAGGGCAGCTCGCCGCTGAATCTCCAGGGAATCTGGAATGCTGAATTTATGCCGATGTGGGACAGTAAATATACCATTAATATCAATCTGCAGATGAATTACTGGCTGGCATGTGCGGGTAATCTGACAGAGCTTCACGAACCCGTGATGGATCTGCTTGAGACCATGCATGAGCCAGGGAAGAAGACAGCCAGTGTAATGTATGGTATGAGAGGGATGGTATGCCATCATAACACAGACTATTACGGTGACTGTGCGCCGCAGGATGTCTATATGGCATCCACACCCTGGGTGACGGGCGGAGCATGGATGGGAATGCATGTGTGGGAGCACTATCTGTATACCGGGGATAAGAGCGTGTTGGAGCGCATGTATCCGATTCTAAAGGATATGGCACTGTTCTATGAGGATTTTCTGCTGGAGATAGACGGAAAGCTCCTTACCTGTCCGTCAGTGTCTCCGGAAAACCGTTACTTCCTCCCGGATGGTTCCGATACGCCTTTGTGCGTAAGTCCCGCAATGGATAATCAAATATTACGTGAATTTTTTGGGGTATGTATCGAGATACAGAAAATTCTGGGAATTGATCTGGAATATGGAGAGGTCTTAAAAAATATGACAGATAAGCTTCCGCAGGATCAAATCGGCTCCATGGGACAGCTCATGGAATGGAATCAGGATTTTCCGGAGCAGAATCCCGGCATGGGGCATGTCTCCCACCTGTATGCCGTATATCCGGGATGCTCCATCAATTGGAGGGATGCGCCAGAGCTTATGGATGCGGCGAAGATATCTCTGGAACGCCGCAGAGCTCACGGTGCAGGAAACGGCGGGTGGCCTTTAGCCTGGCAGATCTGTCTGGACGCTCGCTTTAGGGACGGGGTAAGCTCCGATAAAAACATCTATAAGATGCTGACATGCTCCGCCTCCCGCAGTTTATTAAATGCCAGGTCTGTCTTCCAAATCGACGGAAACCTTGGTGCTGCGGCAGGTATCGCAGAATGCCTTCTGCAAAGTCATCTGGGGCTGCATTTTCTTCCGGCATTGCCGGTATCCTGGAAAAAGGGAAGCTGTAAGGGGCTTCTGGCCCGGGGCGGGCATGAAGTTGACCTGTACTGGGAAAACGGCAGACTTTCATGCGCCCTGGTAAGACCCCGGTTTAGCGGGCAGATCGCAATTATCGGTAAGGAACTGTCCGTTTTCTGCCAGGGTAAGGCAGTCAAAACAGACAGGACGCAGACCGGCTTTACATTTGAAGCGTCTGCGCAGGAAGAATACGAGTTGAAGCCGTAGAGAAAGGCTGTCTTTACGCAGTAATGACAGAATCATCGATCTCGTTTTTTGCCTGGCAGCCTGAAAAACAGATATAATCCTCATCGTTACAGTCACATTGGAGAGCATCGTGGCAATGTCAGCGTCGCAGCCGCCACCTGATTCGGATCGTTCATCTGACCGATGAAAAAAGTATCTGCCATATTATAAATGACTGTTATGATTAGGCTGATAATCGTGGGGATAATCAGCATTATAACTGCCATTGAAACTGGCATATGTTCAAAAAGCTCCGGATTATCTGTTTTCATGGATAACATCCTCCTCTGCTTTCATCCGAACAGCAACACATTCAACGGAAAATAGGTAACTGGCATCCTTATCAATGTCAGAAACGTATGCTCTCTGGCAAACCGGCGATATGCATCCGCAAGCGAAAACGGTGCTTCGTCCCGTAACTTATCTGCAATTGATGCCTCTTCCAGCCCAGTCAGCATATTGACAGCAAAAATTCCAACCTCGGCCAGCAAACCACTCTGGCCTTATCCAAGCAAACAGTGTTCACAATAACTCCATTTTAAGTGAACACTGTTCGTTTGTTGGGGACATGAATATTTTCACAAAGGTATTCGGGAACAAAAGTACTGCAGCTGTCCATAATACACCGAAGGCTGCAACTGTCCACAGGGAATGTTTCCGCATTTCTTTGATACGCTCCCAATTATGCACACGATAGCAGCCGCAAGGCCCGCACCAAACAGACGGAGCGGCTGGTCATCAAAATTGCGTTGTCAATTCTGACAATGAATGTAGCCCGGCTTGTGGCTCTTTCGTTGCAATTTTTGATCATGTTGTTTTCAAGGTTCAAACAGCATGAAAATATGCTGATAGTTATGTGAAACAAGGACTGTGAAAAATTAGCTGCTTGTTAAGCAGACATTAAATAGAACAAAACAACAATTTAAGTTAAAAGGAGCAAAACAGGGATTGGTGAGTAACGATAAATGCGTTATAATGAAATAAAAGGAGAGAAGAGGGCATGGAATATATATTTGAAACAGAGCGCTTGAGGATTAGAAAATTTGAGATGGAAGATGCCAAATGCATTTGGTTGTGGAGAAGGGCGCAACGCAATTTATCTTGCTAAAAATGATGTTGATACAGAAGCATATGATTTATCAGAGTGTCTTTGAAATGAGCTGATAGGAAAGGAGAAAAAGATGAAAAAACGAATTAACTACTCAGTACAGTTGAGATAAACTGTTAGCAGATTGTACTGAGGGAAAATAACTTGCTGGCAGTCACAGCTGTACTGATTATCTGTAATGAAAAATTCCACCTGTGCGGTCGGACGCTTTTAAAGAGCGTCTAACCTGATTCCCATATTCGCAAAACCTGCGCTTATGCGCTCCTGCGTCTGCTTACGCATCCGCATTTTGCTCATTTGGGAGTGGGTTGCTAATCCAACACTCGTCTGCATTGCCATAAATGGCATGCAGACAGATTATTGGATTGCAACCGCACAGGTGGAAAAAATTAAAGATAATAAGAAAAGGAGTACAGTTATGCGCTACATAAAACAAATTGTCAATAGAAACAAAAAACTGGTATTTGTATACCTTATAATCGGCTTGTTTAATGCTTTTATGGTAAATTTCAAAGCGGATTATTTCCGGAAAGTCATTGATGCACTGGCAGAACATACACTTTTACCTTATAGAGTTATAATTTACGGGAGTGTCCTTTTTATCGGTTATCTCATGGACTATGTAGATGAGTATCCTGCGAAAAAACTGGAACATGGTATTTTTCTTGATTTCAAATTGATGGGACTTGAGAAAATGAGCAGGATCGGTTATCAGGAATATCAGAAACTTGCAACGGGAAAGCTGGTGCAGCGGATTGAAAATGGAGCAGACGCCGGAAAAGGTATTGTATTCGACTTTTGGTTTGCCGTGATTAGAAATTTAGTTCCGACAGTTTTATTTAGTGTTTTATTCATTTGGAAGATTGATAAAAGAATAACGATTGTTTTGCTGCTGGGCTATATTATCATTTTCTTTGTAACAAATATCCTATTAAAGTTTTTATACCAGATGAAAGAACGAATTTTGGATAATGAGGAGGAGTTAAACCGCTTTTTGGTGCGCGGCTTTATGGAAATGGTGGTATTCCGAATGGCGCATCAGTTCCCGAATGAACTGCGAAAGGCACAGGGAGCAAAAAAGGAAATTGTCGACACAAAGGTTAAAATGAATATGATTCATGAAGCCTTTTTTACGATTTTCGCACTTCTTGTTGCGTGTTTGGATATTGCGGCTTTAGTTTACGCATGGAAGACAAAAAATTTGTCTGTGGGATCGGTTGTTGCTCTGATAACATTGATTGATAATGCCTATACGCCGATTGCGATTTTTAATGTCATATACGTGCAGTATAAATTGAACAGGGCCTCTTTCTCCAGGTATGAAGAATTTTTGGATATGCAGGATGACATGCAGCTTGCCAACGGGATTATCCCTCAAACTTTTTCGGGGAAAATATCAGTTAGGAAATTGTCGTTCCGGTATGGAGAAAGACAGATATTGAATAATATTTCATTTGAAGTACGGCCGGGCGATAAAGTAGCTCTTGTGGGTGAAACGGGTTCCGGTAAATCAACAATTATAAAGTTACTCACGGGTTTGCTAAAATATGACGAGGGTGAGATTCTGCTGGATGGAGAGAGGCTTGCCGATCTATCATTAGAGGCTTTGTATGGAAGAATGACTTATTTGCCGCAGGAAGCCCCGGTTTTTGATGGTACGGTTAAAGAAAATATTGTGTTTGACAGGAATATTCCAGATACAGAAGTTAGAAAAGGATTGGAACAGGTAGAACTTTTATCTTTAGTTGATGAGTTGCCGAATGGAATCGATACGCGAATTGGAGAAAAAGCATCTTCATTTTCTGGCGGAGAACGGCAGCGCCTTGCGTTGTCCCGTATTTGGGTTAAGGACTCGGAGATTGTCATTTTTGATGAAGCGACATCTGCGCTGGATAATTTGACAGAGGGTATTGTTATGAAGCGGATATTGGATTATCTGTCGGATGTAACAGTCCTGGCAGTCGTTCATCGCTTTACAAATATACAATATTTTGACCGTATTTTGGTATTCAGAGATGGGAAAATGGTAGGACAAGGTACATTTGATGAACTAATGAATAATAATGAATATTTTGCTAGGCTTTATCGTTGCAGCATGGAGGAACGGGTAAAATAGGCGGTTATGTGGCAACTGATAGAAAAGAAGCCGGCCGCAATCCGAAACAGGATACTGCGTGAAGTGTGGAAAGATGAAAAATAGTAGTGGAACGGCCTGCGGGCAATGAGCCAAGCGGCTGCGAAGCAGGCATTTGGCGAATGCCGCAAGGATCACGGATCATGAATGCGGCGATACAATGCGGACTGCGGCCGCCATTCCGCCATCGCCGTAGGAGGGGCTTTCGAGAAATTTTTCTGACAGACCGCTTAATCTGCCGGCTGACCTGGAAGCCGTCATTTCGGTTTCCCAGCCGTAAAGCCTTGCCATGGAAATGGCTTCGATACCAAGAACGGCGTCCGTGACAAGTTCCCGATAGAGACGGATATGCTTCTCAATGATATAGCGCATGAGGGTAAGCCTTTTTTCCATGCTTTTTATATTGGACGAGGCGGGGGCTGTCCGGTAATTAATCAGCGGTTTTTCCACGATTCCAATGGAAGATCCGGGGACGGCCTCCAGCATATTTAAGAAAAAGTCCCAGTCCTCAAAGCCGCTTCGCATAGTCTCATCATACCCGCCGCATTCCAGAAACGCCCTGCGGCGCAAAAGATGGGTGGCAGGGCAGGCGTTGTGTGAAAGAAAGGCGGCGGCATCTCCCCCGGACGGGCGCACGACGGCCTCCAGGACGCCGAATGTGTGCAGCCAGGAGGATGCGGCGATCAGGGACGGATTTTCAACCAGAAGGTTTGACGTTTCCTCAAGGAAGGACGGTTCAAGACTGTCGTCTCCGTCGAGCACTAACACGAAGGGGGAACGTGTTTGACGGAGTCCCGCATTTCTTGCCGCTGACACGCCGCCGTTTGGCTGGCGGATGACCTCCAGGGGAACCGATATTCCGCAGTCGGATTCCAGCTCATTCAAAATGCTGACAGACATTTCGTCTGTCGAGCCGTCGTCCACAACAAGAATTCTTACCGGCCTTATTGTCTGGCGGCACACGGATTCCACCGCCTCGCGGATCATGGATTTCTGGTTATAGCTTGTAATTACGGCTTCGATTGTATTGTCAGTATTCATAGGATGCGCCTCCGCAATTTTCGATTCATGATGTCTCTATTATAGCATATCCGTGAATTCCGCATCAACCGAAATCCTGTGGCTGGTTACGATTCAAAGCCCCTCCCTCTCGCATACGGAAAACCTCTTGACAAACCTACCGGCGGTATGATAATATAAAACCTACCAACGGTATGTTTGAGGAGAGAGGAACCATGGCCAGAAATAAGCATCCGGAAGAGACCGTGAATTTCATATTGGATGTTGCGTTCCGCCTGTTTATGGAGAAGGGGTATGAGTATACCTCCATCCAGGACATTATCGATCAGTTAGGCGGCCTTAGCAAGGGAGCGATCTATCATCATTTTAAGTCAAAGGAAGATATCCTGGTTGCCGTCACGGACAGAATGACGGCGGAGTCGAATCAGATGCTCGCAGACATTCGGGATCGCACGGATTTATGCGGCAGGGAAAAACTGAGGACAATTTTTAAATCGTCCATCAACAGGCCTGTACAGAACGATATTTTTACAGTGGCTCCGGATTTTCACAATAACCCCAGGCTTTTGTTCAGTCTCTTGCACGACACGATAGAGGAAGCGGCGCCAAATTACATTCTGCCGATTATTGAACAGGGGATTGCGGACGGTTCCATTGAGACGGACTATCCCAAACAGCTGGCGGAGCTGATTCTGCTTGCGGCCAATGTCTGGATGAACCCTATGATTTTTGACAGCACTGTGGAAGAGTCCTGCCGCAAGTTCATGATATTTGGTCAGATGCTCCGGGGCTTTGGACTGGATATCGTGGATGACGAAATGCTGGCGAGGCTGCGGGAGCTGACCTCAATTTATCAGAGGAACAGATAGCGGTTGAAGCATGTTGGTTTGGCTCGCTATGTACAGAAAAAGAATGTCTGCCCTGTAAAAAGGGCAGAAAATTTTGGCAACAATACATACCGCCATGCGGTATGTATTGTTGAAAGAGTTATCACACAACAGAAAAGTAGAAAGGAAAATTAGGAAATGAACCAAAAACTGTTTTCAAAGGATTTTACATTAGTGGTTATCGGCCAGATTATCTCCCTGTTTGGCAATGCCACGATAAGATTTGCGCTGCCCCTGTACTTACTGAATCTGACAGGCTCGTCAGCGCTTTACGGAACGGTCACGGCCTGCGCCTTTGTTCCGGCCATCCTGCTCTCGCCTGTCGGAGGTATCGTTGCGGACCGGGTAAATAAGAGGAATATTATGGTGATTCTGGACTTCTTTACAGCGCTGGTGATCCTGGCTTTTTCCCTGCTGCTTGGCAGCGTCAACCTGGTCCTGCTTCTGACGGTTACACTGATGCTTCTGTACGGGATCGCAGGTGCGTATCAGCCCTCCGTGCAGGCAAGCATTCCTGCGCTGATGGATCCGCATCATTTTATGGCTGCCAATTCCATCATCAATGCCATCAGCTCCTTTGCCTCTCTGATTGGTCCCGTGCTTGGCGGTATTTTGTACAGCGCATATGGACTGGGGCCGGTATTGTCGGTCTGTGCGGTATGCTTTACCCTGTCCGCGGTAATGGAAATTTTTATTTCGATACCGTTTCAGAGGCAGACGCCGGAGGGAGGAATCCTGAAAACGGCCGGACATGATTTTGCAGAGAGCATCCATTTTATCCGGAAGGAAAAACCGGTGATCGGGAAAGCTCTTCTGGCGGTCTGCGGGATTAATTTTTTCCTGGGCGCAATGATTATCGTCGCGCTTCCCTATCTGATCACGGAGGTGCTGGAGCTGGAGGCTTCCCAGGCAAACAGGCTCTACGGATTTGCGCAGGGGGCGCTGGCGGCGGGAGGACTTGCCGGAGGAGTTGGGGCGGGGATTTTTGCGGGTAAGCTTACGATCCGCAAATCGGCCGGTCTGATAATCGCCTGCGCGGCGTCCGTGTTTCCCATGGCCGCCGCACTGATCCTGTTTTCCTCCGGAATCGTAAACTATATCGTTATAACCCTGTGCTGTTTTGCGGTCATGCTGTTTTCAACAATAATCACCGTGCAGATGATGTCCTTTATTCAGGCGGAAACGCCGCAAAATCTGATTGGAAAGGTTATCGCTGTCGTACTTACCGTTTCCATGTGCGCACAGCCTCTGGGCAATGCGTTTTACGGCGTTCTGTTTGAAATCTGCGGTGGATTCGAATCTGCGGTGGTGCTGTTTTCCGGTATCGCTTCCCTTGGGATTGCCATCGGAGCGGGAAATGTTTTTCGGGGATTTGACTAGCCGGCATTCATTTGTTTGTGCCATACTTTATCTGCCGCACTTCCCGCAACGAGGAAATGTACAGGGCGCTTGCATTTGAAATCCGCCTGGGCGCTGCGTCTGCCGATCTGCGCTGAGGCCGGAAGAGCCTTATCCTTTTGCCGCTTCCATGAGCAGCCTCACGCAGGGGTCAATGCCGAGTTTCCCGGCGTTAAGATACAGCTCGTAGTATTCGGGAGAGCCCCATTCCCAGTTTGTGACCGAATTATAAAAGCCGCTTCTTCGTTTGTCATTCCGCTTGAGGGCATTCTCGGCCTCCGCCTGCTGGATTCCCTCACGCTCTATGGCGCGCTGGATCCGCTTTTCCCGGTCCGCATAGATAAACACTCTCAGGCTGTTGGGTTTTTCCCTGAGAATATATCCGGATGCTCTTCCCACGATCACGCATTTCCCCTTTTCGGCGGCTTCCTCGATAATCCGTTTTTCCTCAAGAAACAGCTTATCCGCCAGAGGAAGCTCCCTGTTGGAGGAAAAGCCTCCCAGCGCTGTCTTGGAGAGATTCATCAGAAGGCCGCCGGAGCTGCTTTCCTCCAGGCTTCCGATCTGATAATAAGGAATGTTGAGGTTTTTTGCGGCTTCCACGAGAATATTTCTGTCGTAGAGCGTATACCCCAGCGCCTCCGCCAGCTTTTTCCCGATTTCGTTGCCGCCGCTGGCATACCTTCTTTCAATCGTTATGATATCATACATAAAGATGTCCCCCTTTTTTGCTTTTTTCTATACCTCTATTATAAACATTTTGCGCCTGCAGCTCAATTCATTTTTTCATAAAATTGGAAAATCCCGAGGTATTTCTCCGATAACTGCCCGGGCTGACCTGATAATATTTTTTAAAGGCGGAGGAAAAGTGTTCCGCACTGGAGTAGCCAAGTTCCTCCGCAATGGAAGCAATGCTCCGGTTCTTTTCTCCAAGAAGAATGGAGGCCGCCGACATGCGGGCTTCCGCTTTCTTCTGTTGGAAGGTCTTGCCGTAATATTCCTGCAAAAGGCGCTGGGTCTGCCTTGTGCTGAGCTTGAGGCGGTCCGCAAGGATGTCCAGAGACAGTGTGCGGTACTCGTAGAGAAAATATTCCTCGATGATCATGGATTTGCTGTTATAGAGATTGGTGTCCGCAAAGCGGTATTCCGGCTTCTTTTCCTGCTCATAATTACGCACCAGGCAGATAATCAGCTGTGAGAGCAGAAGCTCCACCTGATTGCGATAGCCCGTGTAATGGTGTTCCAGCTCGTCAAAAAGCTGTTTCATCAGAAAGTGAATTCCCTGTGCATCCTGTCCGATCCAGAACCGGGCGGATAAAAAGCTGTCCATGAGAAGGGAGGGTTTTTTGACCCGGGAAGAGCCGGGGAAGTGAAAGTAGACACAATACTCCTGCATGGGATCGGACAACAGCGGCGATTGCGCATGTTCCACATGAGGGCCGGTCACAAAGAGGGTGTTGGGAGAGATATCATAATATTTGCCGTCAGCCTTCAGCCTGCCGTATCCGGCAGGGATATAATGAATTTCATAACAGCCATTTCCGTGGCTGTGTGAGGGAATGACACGGGTGAAGCGCTCGAAAATGATGTTCAGCGTGTGTATGGGAATTCCATCCAGGGAAAAATGCGGGTTTATGCTGGTGTACTGGGTTTTCATGGGAAGCCTCCTTGGCAGTGTATAGTTCATTATAACAGATGAAGGATACAAAAACACGACATATTTTTATGAAAATGGGCATATTTTGATCTGGTATCCGAGGGCGGGGAGAGTATACTGGAATTATGAGGAAAGTATCCGCAGGAAAGGAGAATTTTTTATGGCGGTAAAGATGTTGATGAAGGGGGCAATTCTGCCGGGAAACAGCACAGTGGAGCTGAAGGATTTTGAGATTCCGAAGCCCGGTTACGGGCAGGTGGTGGTACAGACTAAGGCGACCACGATCTGCGGCAGCGATATCCGCTGTATTTACAGGGAGCATACGGGAAAAGGGCCGGAAGGGTACATACCGGGAATGGTGGCAGGTCACGAGCCCTGCGGTCAGATCGTGGAAGAGGGCGAGGGCTTAAAGCGCTTCAAGAAGGGTGACCGGGTGATCGTGTACCACATCTCCGGATGCGGCGTGTGCAACGACTGCCGCAGGGGCTATTATATTTCCTGTAAGAGCAGGTTCCGTCAGGCCTACGGCTGGCAGAGGAACGGAGGAATGGCGCCCTATATCCTGGCGGACGAAAAGGATCTGATCGAGCTGCCGGATGAACTGTCCTACAAGGACGGCGCCCAGGTGGCCTGCGGCTTCGGCACGGTCTATGAGGCAATTGAGAAGATCGGCATCTGCGGAAACGATGCGGTCCTGGTGACGGGGCTCGGCCCGGTGGGTCTTGCGGCTCTCATGCTGGCAAAGGCAATGGGGGCGAACAAGCTGATCGGCGTGGAGATGAATGACTACAGGATTGATCTGGCGAAGAAGCTGGGGCTGGTTGATCTGGTGGTGAAGCCCGGGGACGGCGCCCTGGAGGAGATCCTTAAGGCCACCGGAGGCAAAGGCGCGGAGCGCTCCATCGACGCATCCGCAAGCGATCCGGGAAGACAGCTTGCCATCCGGGCCACAAGGGAGTGGGGAAAGATCGCCTTCGTGGGAGAGGGAGGAACCTGCACCTTTAATCCCAGCCCGGATATTATCCACGGACAGAAGACCATCTACGGCTCCTGGGTGACCTCTCTTTGGAGAATGGAGGAACTGGTGGAGCGGCTGGTGCGCTGGAACATCCATCCCGAGGATCTGATCACCCATGAATTCCCTCTGGATCAGGCGGCGGAAGCGTACAGCCTGATGGCGGGCGGTCAGTGCGGCAAGGTTGCCGTGGTGTTTGATTGAGGGCGGAGGTATGGAGAGAGGAATGGAACAGAAAATAGATCAGACTTTGATTCCAAAGAGGACTCTGCCGGGCGGGGAGCAGATTCCCTGCATGGGGCTTGGAACCTTTGGATCAGATAAATACGGGGCGGATGTGGTCTCAAAGGCGGTTTACGGCGCAATCCGATACGGCTACCGCCTGATTGACTGCGCATCCGTTTATCAGAACGAGGCGCAGATCGGACAAGTGTTCAAAAGGCTGTTTGAGGAAGGGGAGATCACAAGGAAAGAGCTCTTTGTCACCTCCAAGGTGTGGAATGACAGGCACGGTGAGGGGGAAGTCATCGCTTCCTGCAAAAAAAGCCTGGAAGATCTGGGACTGGAACAGCTCGATTTGTATTTCGTGCACTGGCCTTTTCCCAACTACCATGCGCCGGGCTGCGGCGGGGATTCCAGGAATCCGGATTCCAGGCCCTTTGACGTGGAAGAATTTATGGGGGCGTGGCGCCAGTGCGAGGAGCTGGTGGATCTTGGCCTTGTGCGCTATATCGGGATGAGCAATATGACCATACCCAAGCTGGAGGCGGTGCTTCCCCTTTGCAGGATAAAGCCGGCGGCTCTCGAGATGGAGCTGCACCCTTCCTTCCAGCAGCCCGAGCTGTTTGACTATGCGGTTTCCCATGACATTCTGCCCATCGGCTACTGTCCCATCGGATCCCCTTCCAGACCGGAGAGGGACCGGGCGGCTGAGGATGTGGCGGATGGGGAGCTTCCCTCCGTGGCTGCGGCGGCAAGGGCTCATCAGGTTCACCCGGCTGTGATCTGCCTGAAATGGGCCGTGCAGAGAGGGCAGGTTCCGATTCCGTTTTCCGTGAAGGAGGCGCAGTACATGGCAAACCTGCAGTGCGCAGTGAGTGATCCTTTGACGCCGAAGGAGATGGAAGCCATCCGTGAGGACGACAAAAACTGCCGGCTGGTAAAGGGCCAGGTTTTCCTGTGGGAAGGAGCCAGGGGCTGGGAAGACCTCTGGGATATAGACGGAACGATTGTGAAATGATATGACGAGTGAGCGGACAGGCTCCGAGGAAGAGTCTGACGGGAAAGGATGTGGGAGGATTTATGCTGAAGGGAATTCCCAAAATATTATCGCCTGAGCTGCTTAAGGTGCTCTGCGAGATGGGACATGGAGACCGGATTGTGATTGCGGACGGGAACTTTCCGGCGCAGAGTATGGGAAAGGACGGCATTGTGATCCGGATGGACGGACACGGGATCTGTGAGATTCTGGAAGCGGTTCTTAAGGTTTTTCCCCTGGATACGTATGTGGAGCATCCTCTGAACCTGATGCAGGTGATGGAGGGGGATCCGGTGGAGACGCCCATCTGGGAGCGTTATAAGGAGCTTGTGAAAGAGGCGGACGAGAGAGGGGAAGCGGTAATCGGCCAGATCGAGCGCTTTGCCTTTTACGAGGAGGCCAGAAAAGCCTATGCGGTCGTGGCAACAGGAGAAGGGGCGCTGTACGCCAATATCATGCTGCAAAAGGGCGTGGTAGTCTGAATGCGGCGCGGCAGTCAGAAGAGATGGAGGTAAGTAAAAGCTATGTATGATATGGCAGAATATCTGGAGACCATAGACAGGGTGATCGAGCAGGGGCCTTTTAAGGACAACTGGGAATCCCTCTGCGCATTCGAGGTACCGAAGTGGTACCGGAACGCCAAGTTTGGAATTTTTATTCACTGGGGCGTGTACAGCGTTCCGGCCTACGACAGTGAGTGGTATTCGAGAAATATGTATGTGCAGGGATCAAAGGCCTATGAGCATCATCTGAAAACTTATGGAAAGCAGTCCGAGTTTGGATATAAGGACTTCATCCCCCTGTTTAAGGCGGAAAATTTCGATCCGGACAAATGGGCGGATCTCTTTGCCAGGGCGGGAGCGAAATATGTGGTTCCGGTGGCGGAGCATCATGACGGCTTCCAGATGTACAAGAGCGAGATTTCCCACTGGAACGCCTGTGAGATGGGACCGAAGAGGGATGTGCTCGGGGAACTGACCAGGAGCTGCCGAAAGAGAGGGATGGAGACGGGCGCTTCTTCCCACAGAGTAGAGCACTGGTTCTTCATGGGCCATGGGAAGGATTTTGACAGCGATATCAAAGAGCCCATGAGCCGGGGCGATTTTTACTGGCCGGCCATGCCGGAGCCGGATCATCACGACATTTTCAGTGAACCGGCCCCCACGCAGGAGTATCTGCAGGACTGGCTGGTGAGAACCTGCGAGATCATTGACCGCTACCAGCCCAGGGTGCTCTACTTTGACTGGTGGATTCAGCACAGCGCGGTAAAGCCCTACCTGAAAAAGCTGGCGGCCTACTACTACAACCGGGCGGCGCAGTGGGGAACCGAGGTTGCCATTGATTACAAGCACGACGCCTTTTCCTTCGGTGCGGCGGTGCCGGATGTGGAGAGAGGACAGTTTGCGGACGTGAAGCCCTATTTCTGGCAGACGGATACGGCGATCGCCCTGAATTCCTGGTGCTATACGGAGAATAATGATTTCCGCCCTTATCAGGACATCCTCTGCGATCTGGTGGATATTGTGAGCAAGAACGGAACCCTTCTGCTGAACGTGGGCCCGAAAGCGGACGGGACGATCTCCGAGGAAGACACGGCTGTGCTGGAGGGAATCGGAAGATGGATGGCGATAAACGGCGAGGCGATTTACGGCACGAAGGTGTGGCGCAAGTACGGCGAGGGGCCGACACAGATCGTGGAGGGCCAGTTCTCGGACGGGATCAAAAAGAATTTTACCTCAAAGGATTTCCGCTTCACCACGGGCAGGGGCTTTCTGTATGCGACTGCCTTGAAGGCCAGCCAGGACGGAACGTACTGCATTGAATCCCTGGGAATCAGGGACGCTTCCAGACAGGCACACTTTTCGGGAATCATCAGAAGCGTGGAGGTGCTCGGAGCGGACGGGGCGCCGAAGTGGAACCGGAATGAGGCCGGGCTTCATATCGAGACCTCTTACCGGAGCGATACGCCCGTTGTGTTTAAGATATCCATTGACTGACGAAGGAACAGGCAGATGATTTGCAGCCTCCGGCACAGCCGTGACAGAACGGTCGTGCCGGAGGCTTTTTGACGGGAACCGGCTTTGGCGGGAAAACTTTTGGGTCAAAAGTTTTGGCCCAAAAGACAAAAAATGTTCCATTTACAGGGAAAAAGGAGTACAATGAAGGGAATTAAGTGAAAACGGGGGGGAGCAAAAGCCATGAATTATCTTATGGTTGATTTGTATAAGGATTTCCAGTGCAGTGCGGATGCCTGTCCCAACACCTGCTGCGCCGGCTGGAGGATTATCGTGGATGAGGATGCCTATCAGAAGATGGTTGATCATCAAAAGGAGCTTGGAACGCCCGCCGCAGACTGGATCGAAAAGGAGGAGGACGGCCTCTATACGGTGAAACTGGCCGGGGAGCAGAGATGCCCCATGCTGACGGAAAAAAATCTGTGCAGGGTGGTTCTCAATCTGGGCCCGGATTACCAGTGCATTACCTGCATGGAATATCCCCGGATCCTGCGGACCTTTGGCAGCGTTTTGGAGGGCTCCTTAAGTATGTCCTGTCCGGAGGTTATCGCCAGGCTTATGGATAAGACCGGCGTTCAGTTTGATCTTGTCAGTGACGATAATCCCGGAAAGCCGTTTGAGCATATGACGCTGTACCGGTTTGCGGGAGCGGTTCGCTCCGGTATGGTGGACATTATCCAGCATACGGCGGATATTTTCCTGGTGACCAGGCTTTTTGCCGCCTATGACATCCTCTGCAGGGCCGTGGAATTTTATGAGAAAAAGGAGATGGACGCCAGTTTCCTTCAGGCGCAGCTTGACCAGTATCTCCGGGAGGAGGTGCTATATTCCCTGGACGGATATCTGCAGAAGGGAATTGACGGGAGGGATCAATACCGGTTTGTGAAGGATATTCTGCCGGTTATCGACGGGGAGAGCGGACGGTGGCGCCAGTTGATCCTTCTGACAATCGAATATTTTGAGCGGGCCGGTGTGGAGCGGTATGAGAAGGACATGGAGCGGTTCAAGGAACATCTGGCAGTCTACAAAACCTTTTATATTAATTATTGGATCTACCGCATCTTCCAGGATGTGATGGAGATTCCCGAGTATGGGAAGTCTAAGGAGAGATTTATCTATTCGACGGCGCAGTTCTGCCTGATTCAGAGCATAGCTTTCGTTGTGTTTGCCCGTAATGGCTTCCTTGACAGAGAGGACTATATTTTTATAATATCCTCTGTCAGCCGGATGATGGAGCACAATACGACAGTCCGAAAGGATCTCGTTGCAAAGCTGAATGAATTTCATGCGCTCAGCCCTGCCGGGCTGTTGATGATGATTATCGCATAGGACATTAATGGAGGAGCCATATGGAAGTTATATTGCAGAATCTGACAAAAAAATTTCCCGGCAGGGACAGAAAGAGGCGTGAGGATGTAATTGCCGTCAATGATTTCACCTTTGAGATACCGGACGGAGAGCTGATCGGCCTTCTGGGGCCTTCCGGGTGCGGCAAGAGCACGACACTGAATCTGATCAGCGGATTAATCAAACCGACCAGCGGACGGATCTTTTTCGGGGAGGATGACGTGACGGATCTTCCGCCGGAAAACAGGGGGATTGGTCTGGTGTTTCAGAATTACGCCCTATATCCCCACCTTACGGTCAGGCAGAATATTCTGTTTCCCCTGGAGAATCTGAAAGGAAAGGACAGGCTCACAAAAAGCCAGATGGCGGAACGGGCCCTGCAGGCGGCCGGACTGGTACAGATCGAAGAGCTGATGGAGCGAAAGCCGAAGGAGCTTTCCGGCGGACAGCAGCAGAGAGTGGCCATTGCCAGGGCGCTGGTGAAAAGGCCGAGAGTGCTTTTGCTTGACGAGCCGCTTTCCAATCTGGACGCCCGCCTGCGGCTGCAGACCAGGGAGGAGATCCGGCGGATTCAGAAGGAGACGGGGATCACCACGATCTTTGTCACCCATGATCAGGAGGAGGCCATGAGCATCTCCGACCGGATTGTGGTGATGAGGGACGGCGTGGTTCAGCAGATCGGAAAGCCCCAGGAGGTCTATGACAACCCGGTCAATCTTTTTGTGGCAAAGTTTCTGGGAACACCCCCCATTAATGTGTTTGACGGACGGGTCAGGGGCGGAAAGCTTTATATTGGAGAAGAGGCGGTTCTGGACGTGGCAGACGTCCCGGATCAGAGCGTGTATGCGGCGGTGCGGCCCGAGGGCTTCCTTCCTGCCGGGGACGGCCCGCTCAGCTGCGCTCTTACCGGTGTCGAGGTGATGGGGCGGGATATCAGCGTGGTATCCAAAAATAAGGCATCCTTAAATCCCGCGGTTCGGGCCATTATCGGCACGGAAAACAGAGTGGACAGAGGAGCTATTGTCCGATTTGCATTGAAACCAGGCAAGGTATTTCTTTTCCGGACAGACAGTGAACAGAGAATTCCTTTTGAGGTAAAGTGAGATGATCAGAAAAAAATTCAGAGACAATGGCCTGAAAGCATGGCTGTATCTTTTACCGGCAATCCTCTTTCTGGGAGTATTCATGGTTTATCCCTTGATTGACGTGTTTATTTACTCCTTTGAGGAGGGCTACAATTCGGCTTCCCAGACTTATTTTGGAGTTGGGCTCTATAATTACTCCTATGTTCTGCATGATTCCTACTTCCTGCAGGCGGTGAAAAACACCTTTCTGCTGGTGATCATCACGGTTCCCCTGTCCACGGGAATCGCCCTTCTGATCTCCGTGGGCTTAAGCTCCATAAAGCCGCTGAGAAATCTGTTCCAGACGATCTACTTCCTGCCCTATGTGACCAATACCCTGGCCGTGGGGCTGGTGTTCATGATTCTGTTCAAGAAGACGGCGTATTCCGACGGCCTTGTCAACCTGCTCATCAACTGGTTCGGCGGAGGCAGCGTGGATTTCATTGACGGGCCTTACTGGGCGAAAATGTTTGTGCTGTGTTTTTACACCGTCTGGGTGGTGATGCCCTTCAAAATCCTGATTTTGACCAGCGCTCTTTCCTCGGTGGATCCGGTCTATTATAATGCGGCGAGAGTGGACGGCACGTCCGGATTCCGGATGTTTCGAAAGATCACGCTGCCCATGATTTCGCCCATGATTTTCTACCTGGTCATCACGGGATTTATCGGGGCCTTTAAGGCGTACAGCGACGTGGTGGCGCTCTTTGGAACGAATCTGAACGCGGCGGAAATGAATACCATTGTGGGCTATGTATACGACATGCTGTACGGCGACAGCGGCGGATACCCCTCCTATGCGTCTGCGGCGGCAATCCTGCTGTTTGCCATTGTGCTGACGATTACCTGTAGTAACCTGCTGATCAGCAGCAAAAAGATTCATTATTAGAGGGTGCGCGGTATGGAAAATGAGATGGATTACGGTAAAATTGAAAAAAGAGCAAGGATTCGCAAAAACGTATCAAATATAATCACTTATGCGTTACTGGTGTTCTGGGGCATTCTGGTGCTGTTTCCCTTCTACTGGATGCTTTTGACGTCCTTAAAAAGCTACGGCGCCTACAATTCGGAATATATTCCCAGCTTTTTTACGCTCTCGCCCACGCTGCAGAACTATGTGGATGCGTTTACCACGGTATCGCTTGGCCGATATCTTGTGAATACCACGATTTTCACGGTCACGACCACGGCGCTGATGCTGGCGGTGATCGTGTTTGCGGCCTTTGCCTTTGCCAGGCTGGAATTTAAGGGAAAAAGCATTGTGTTTGTCCTTTTCCTGTCCCTGATGATGATCCCCAACGAGCTGGTGATTATCACCAACTTTGTGACGGTCACGAATCTGGACATGCGCAATTCCTTTCCGGGACTGATTCTGCCGTCGGTCACGTCGGTCTTCTACATCTATCTATTGAAGGAAAATTTTGAGCAGATACCGGACAATCTGTACTATGCGGCCAAGGTGGACGGAACCTCGGATCTGAAATACCTGTTCAGGGTCATGATACCGATCTCAAAGCCAACGCTCATAACCATAACGATCCTAAAGGTGATCGAGTGCTGGAATTCCTACGTGTGGCCGAGGCTGATTACGGATGACGAGAACTATTTTCTGGTATCCAACGGGATCCAGGAGATCCGTGAAAACGGATTCGGCCGGGAAAACATCCCGGCAATGATGGCTGCGGTTGTGGTCATCTCCGTTCCGCTGATCGTGCTGTTTCTGATCTTCCACAAGAAGATAATGGCCGGGGTGTCGAGAGGAGGAACCAAGGGATGAAACCATTTTTTAGTACACATTTTTTCCAGGGAAGACGTATGTGCCGCCTGGTTTTGCCAGCCCTGCTGGCATTGGCGCTTCCTGTTTTAGGCGGGTGCCATGGCTCCAGAGGACTGCGCGCCTTTGCGGTTCCGGAGAATTTTGACACTTCGAAGGAATACGAAATCACCTTTTGGGCAAAGAACGATACCAATAAGACTCAGACGGCGATCTATGAGCGGGCGATAGACGATTTCGAGTCGCTTTATCCAAATATCACCGTGAATCTGCGGCTATATACGGATTACGGAAAAATATACAATGACGTCATTACGAACATTGCCACCAACACGACCCCCAATGTGTGCATCACCTATCCGGATCACATTGCCACCTACCTCTCGGGAACGAATCTGGTGGTTCCCTTGGAGGAGCTGATGACGGACGAGAGGTATGGGCTTGGCGGGAGTGAGATTTTGTTCGACTCCACACCAAAGGACGAGATTATCCCGCAGTTTCTGGAGGAATGCTCTTTTGGCGGCCATTATTATGCGCTTCCCTTTATGCGCTCCACGGAGGCCTGCTACATCAACAGGACCTATGTGGAGGCTCTCGGATACGAGCTTCCAAAGGCGCTCACCTGGGACTTTGTGTGGGAGGTGTCGGAGGCGGCCATGGAACAGGACGGGGAGGGGAATTTCCTGGTAAACGGCCAAAAGGTCATGATCCCTTTCATCTACAAATCCACGGATAATATGATGATCCAGATGCTGAGACAGAAAGGGGCCGGGTATTCCACGGATGAGGGAAAGATTCTGCTCTTTAACGATACCACAAAAGAGCTCCTCTACACCATAGCGGAGCATGCCGCAACAGGAGCCTTCTCCACCTTCAAGATTTCCAGCTATCCGGCTAATTTCCTGAATGCCGGACAGTGTATTTTTGCCATTGATTCCACGGCCGGGGCGACCTGGATGGGGACGGACGCACCGCTGTCCGATATCAGCCAGGACAAGCTGGTGCGGTTTGAGACAGAGGTTATGGCGATTCCCCAGTTTGACCCCGACCATCCGCAGATGATATCCCAGGGTCCTTCGGTCTGTGTTTTCAACAAAACGGATCCCGGGGAGGTGCTGGCCTCCTGGCTGTTCACCCAGTATCTTCTGACAAACGAGGTGCAGATCGCCTATTCACAGACAGAAGGGTACGTGCCGGTGACCTCAAAGGCCAGGGAAACGGACGAATACCGGGATTACCTCGCAGGATGCGGGCAGGATGATGAAATGCATTATGATGTGAAGATCAAGGCGGCGAACCTTCTGCTTGACAATGTGGGAAATACGTTTGTCACGCCGGTGTTTAACGGCTCCGCCTCCCTGCGGGACGGGGCGGGCCAGCTGATCGAAAACACGGTGAAATCCGTGCGGCGCAGGCAGGAGGTCAACGATGAATATATGGACAAGCTCTACAGCGACGTCGCCTCCCTGTACCGGCTGGATCAGCCGGGAGGAAAGGGGGAAGATGTCTCCGGCGCCAAAAAGGAGCTGGGAAAGCTTCCCGCAACATCCGTGATTCTTCTGTCGTCCCTGGCAGGGGTTTGGCTGCTGATTTTCCTTTATCTTGTCCTGCAGGCATCAAAAAATAAAAGAAATAAGGAATAAGGCTATTGATTTCCTGTCAGATTCGAGTATAATTATTTCGATACAAATCAATGGCCGGAATGACCGGCCCGGGAGGAAGCAACAAAAAGAGGAGAGAAAAATGAAAAAACTTACAACATTACTTTTGGTGTCCGCACTGGTGTTGTCCTGTGTGGGCTGCGGCGCAAAGGAAGACGCTTCGGGGGCTGACAACGCACAGCAGACAGAAGCGGCGCCCGAGACGCAGGAGCAGGACGAGGCGCAGCCTGAGGCGGAAGATGCCGCACGGCCCGAGGCGGAGGCTGAGGCGGAGACGGAACCGCAGGCAGATGAGGATGCGCAGCAGGCGGCCGGAGCGGAGGAAAAATCCGAGGGCGTTATGACTTATGCGGAGTATGTGGCGGCAGACCTTGACACGGAGGTCGTTGTGGAGACCTATGTACAGGCAAAGCAGTCCTGGTGGGAGGACAAGGCGACGGTTTACACCCAGGATCAGGACGGTGCATATTTTGTATACAACATGGCCTGCACGGAGGAGGACTATGCGAAACTGACACCGGGAACCAAGATCAAGGTGACGGGCTACAAGGCGGAATGGTCCGGAGAGGTCGAGATCATTGACGCAACCTTTGAGATTGAGGATGGAAACTATGTGGCCGAAGCAGAGGATATGACTGCATTGCTTGGCTCTGACGAGCTGATCAATCATCAGAACAAGTTCGTATCCTTCAAGGGAATGACGGTTGAGGCGAAAAAAGATGCGGATGGCAATGAAATGCAGGATGCTGACGGCAATTCCGTGGCTTTCGTGTATAACTGGGACGGTTCCGGTCAGGACGGAGACGATCTGTATTTTGACGTTTCCCTTGACGGAAACACCTACACCTTCACGGTGGAATCCTATCTGTGTGACAATACGACGGACGTTTACGGTGCGGTGACGGCTTTGAATATTGGCGACACCATTGACATGGAAGGATTTTTATACTGGTACGAGGGCGTAAATCCCCATATCACTTCCGTGACGGCAGCAAATTAAGAAGACTGACAGTGAGCGCCCCGCTTAGGTGGGGCGCTTTCCATATAATCAGGAGGAAGCGGCATGTACAGCTATCAGGGCAGAATCCGGTACAGCGAGCTGGATGAGACGGGACATTTGAAGATCGAATCGCTGCTGGACTATTTCCAGGACTGCTCCACGTTCCAGTCAGAGGATCTCGGAGTCGGGGTGGAGTATCTGAAAGAGAAGCATATGGTGTGGGTGATGTCTTCCTGGCAGATTGTGGTTACCAGATATCCCCGTTTGGGAGAGCGTGTGACGATAGGGACGATTCCCTATGAGCTTAAGGGATTTATGGGATACCGAAACTTTCTGATGACGGATGAGGCGGGAGGAAGGCTTGCCTGCGCCAACACGATCTGGAGTCTGATTGACACGGAAAACGCAAGACCCGTGAAGCCGTCTGCAAAGATGAAGGAGAAATATGTGCTGGAACCCAGGCTGGAGATGGAATATGCGCCGAGAAAGATTCCGGTTCCGGACGGCGGTGTGGCGGGGGAGCCCATCGTGGTCCGGAAACACCATCTGGATATGAACCATCATGTGAACAACGGCCAGTACATCCGAATGGCAATGGACGCCCTGCCGGGGGAGGGCGGGATCAGCCAGCTTCGGGCAGAGTACAAAAAACAGGTATATCTGAATGACACGCTGGTTCCCCATATAGCGGCGGGGCCCGGCGGGGAACAGATCGTTGTGCTCAGGGATGCGGATGAGGCAGTCTGCTGTATTGTGGAGATCAGAGCCTTTCATGGGGGGAATCCGCAGCAGGAAGGTTAATAATTATATTTTGCAATAAGATGCTGTTTTTTTGCAACCGTTCATGATACAATTTTGCATGACAGAGTTGTTACGGTTCACGCATTGCAGAAAGGAAACAGGTAAGATTGTGATACAAATAGGAAAAAAGCAGATACTGACAGTTGTCAAGAGAGTTGAATTCGGCGTATATCTGGCGGATACTACCGAGGATGCGGAGGAAAAGGTGCTTCTTCCGGCAAAGCAGGTGCCGCAGGACGTACAGGTGAATGACAGCCTGACCGTTTTCGTGTACCGGGATTCCAGGGACCGGCTGATAGCGACCACCAAAGAGCCTGTGATGGAGGTGGGAGAGATAGCCCTGCTCACCGTAAAGCAGGTGGGACAGTTCGGGGCTTTTCTGGACTGGGGCCTGGAAAAGGATCTGATGCTTCCCTTCAAGGAGCAGACCGTCCCCGTGAAGGAGGGGGACCAGTGCCTTGTCGTTCTCTATGTGGATAAGAGCAAACGGCTCTGTGCATCCATGAAGGTATACCATTATCTGCGGACGGACAGTCCTTATCATAAGGATGACAAGGTGGAGGGGATTGTGTACGAGATCAGCCCGAACTTTGGAATCTTTGTGGCGGTGGACGACTGCTACTGTGCGCTGATTCCCAAGGCCGAGCCTGCTGAGGGAATTGCGGTGGGGGACCGGATTTATGCCCGGGTGACGGAGGTGAAGGAGGACGGCAAGCTGAACCTCAGTATCCGCGAGAAGGCGTATATCCAGATCGATGATGATGCGCACAGGCTCCTTGCCCTGATTGATGAGGCGGGAGGCCGGCTGCCTGTCGGGGATAAGTCAGACCCGGAGCTGATCCGCAGCAGGGTCGGAATGAGTAAAAACGAGTTTAAGCGCGCGGCGGGAAGGCTGTATAAGCAGCGGGCCGTTGCGATAGAGAAAGACGGCATACGCAGGATATAGGCGAGGAAAGGGAGATTGGAAGGTATGAACGCAAGAAAAGTGAACAGGGCTTTTTTGATATCCATGGTGCTGTATACGGGCAGCGTCTTTGGATTAAGCCGGCTTCTGCCGGGAATTTTTTCCAATCTGATTCTGAACAATTTAATCTGCGAAGGGCTGATGGTAATACCGGGGCTTTTGTTTGCGGTCTTCTCCGGAGAGAGGCTGACGCAGTTTCTGCACCTGAAAAAGATAAGGCCCGGGACGGCGCTCATGATGGTGCCCTTCACCCTGCTGAGCATGTCTGTTATTACGCTGGTGAATTTGCTTTCCCAGTTTTTTGTGGATAATACGGCGGCGGCCATGATGGAGGGATACGGGGCTGCGAACCTTCCGGCTTTTCAGCTCCTTTTTTCCATGGGAATCTTTGCGCCGCTTTGCGAGGAGACGGCCTGCCGGGGCGTGTTTTACAGGGGATACCGAAAAAACGCAAGCGCCTTTGGCGCAATGCTGCTCTCGGCGCTTTTGTTTGCGATTATGCATATGAATATCAATCAGGCCATGTATGCGTTTGTCATGGGAATCATTGCCGTGCTTGTGGTGGAGGCCACGGGAAGCCTGTGGGCGTCCATTCTCTACCACGGGGTGATTAACGGCAGCCAGGTTCTGCTCATGTACGGGATGCTGCGGGCAAATCCTTCCGCCTACAGCGAGGCGGCGGCAGCCGTAAATGCCGATATGCTGATTTATGCGCTTGCGGGATATCTGATCATCACGGCCATAACGCTCCCCGTTGCATGGGCAATGCTTGTGTGGATGAGCGGGCACGAGGGAAGAAGAGGCGCACTTTCCGCAATCTGGAAGGAAAGAAAAAAGGATAAGCTTGTAACCGTACCGCTGGTACTTGCACTTATCCTTTGCGCCTTAATTATGATAATTACCGCAGCGGCGCCGCTGCTGATAAAATGGATGAACCGTTGAGATCTGCCGCATGAATCAGACGTACATGTCGAAATTGCTTCCAACGGCCGGATTTACGGACAATTCCATGGAACGATCCATCATTTGAATGAGGCTTTCCCCGACTGTCTCCGTATTGTCCAGGGCTTTGCCGAGAACGGCGATTCCTACCTGGTTCTGGAGATTTACATTTGCCAGTGCGGTTGATAATTCCGGTATGTTCATAATGCGCTCCCTCCTTACTTTCACTCTGATTATAGCACGGATTTCTAAAAATTGGTATGTTTTTTTGGTTCTGCTTTCAAACATCAAAAATACACAAAAATTCTGCAAAAACAGGTGGATTTATTTGTACACATGTTTTAAAATGAAAAGGAAGTTTCTTTTTATGGTAAGGTATACACAATAAAATCGTTGTATAAATTGCATAGCATGTGGGAGTAGATATGCAATAGAAGGGATGGGACATGATTTCTAATCAGATATTGCAAAACACAATTGAGGGGCTGAAGTCGATTGCAAGGGTTGAATTCTGTGTAATGGATACCGATGGAAAGGAAGTGGCTTCCACAACAGACAACATGAGCGCAGGGGGAAGAGAGGCGGCGGAGTTTGCCAGATCTCCTGCGGATTCCCAGGAAATACAGGGGCAGCAGTACTTTAAAATATTTGACGAGCAGCAGCTTGAATATGTGCTGATTGCCGCCGGCGCCGGCGAGGATTCCTACATGGTCGGCAAGATGGCGGCCTTTCAGGTTCAGAATCTTCTGATCGCCTACAAGGAGCGATTTGACAAGGATAATTTTATCAAGAATCTTCTGCTCGACAACCTGCTTCTGATTGATATTTACAGCCGTGCCAAGAAGCTGCATATACAGGCGGATGTAAACCGCGTGGTCATGATTATAGAGACGGACAATGTGAGAGACAGCAACGTGCTGGAGATTATGCGCACTTATTTTGGCAGCGGCGGCAAGGATTTTGTGACAGCGGTGGACGAGAGCAACGTGATCGTGGTCAAGGATCTTTCGGAGGGCGACAGCGCGAGGGAGATCGAGAAGGCGGCGGCGGGCATCGAGAGCTTTCTGAGGAAAGAGGCCCTGGAGGGCGTGCGCATTGCCTACGGCACGGTGGTGGGAGAGATCAAGGAGGTCAGCCGCTCCTACAAGGAGGCCAAGATGGCCCTGGACGTGGGAAAGATCTTTTTTAACGAGAGGGATATTATCGCATACAGCGAGCTGGGCATCGGGCGTCTGATCTATCAGCTTCCCATTCCTTTGTGCAAAATGTTTATCCGGGAAATTTTCGGAGGCAAGAGCCCGGACGATTTCGATGAGGAGACGCTGGTTACGATCAACAAATTTTTTGAAAACAGCCTGAATGTGTCCGAGACGTCAAGGCAGCTGTTCATTCACAGGAACACGCTTGTTTACCGTCTGGATAAGCTGCAGAAGAGCACGGGGCTGGATCTGCGGGTTTTTGAGGATGCGATCACTTTCCGGATTGCGCTGATGGTGGTAAAATATATGAATTACATGGAGAGCTTTGAATACTAAGATACGGGTGGTGGAAAGATTGGCAAAGAGTGAGGTTAGAGGCAGAAGAAGGCGGGGAACACAGGGGGGAAGCGATGAGATTATCACGCTGAACAATGTGAGCAAGGCCTATGCGACGGGAGCGCCGGCACTAAACGGCGTGAGTTTACATATTAAAAAGGGGGAATTTGTTTTTATCGTCGGGGACAGCGGATCGGGGAAATCGACTATGATCAAGCTTTTGCTCCGGGAGCTGGTTCCCACTTCGGGAGAGATCAACGTCATGGGGTATGATCTGGTGAGGATCCGCCACAGGAAGATTCCAAAGTTCCGCAGGAACCTGGGAATCGTGTTTCAGGATTTCCGTCTTCTGAAGGACAGGAACGTTTACGAGAACGTTGCCTTTGCGCAGCGGATCATACAGATGCCGAACAAGGATATCAAGCGAAACGTGCCGAGCATTCTTGCCACGGTGGGGCTTGCCGGGAAATATAAGGCAAAGCCCAGGCAGCTTTCCGGCGGCGAGCAGCAGCGTGTGGCCATTGCCAGGGCGCTTGTGAACCGCCCGAGCATCCTGCTTGCCGACGAGCCTACGGGTAATCTGGATCCCAAGAATTCATGGGAGATTATGAAGCTTCTGGAGCAGATCAACGAGAACGGAACTACGGTGCTGGTCGTTACCCACAACCGCGAAATTGTGAACGCCATGCAGAAGCGGGTGGTGACAATGAAAAAGGGCGTGATTGCCAGCGACGAGGAAAAGGGCGGATATATAGACGATGAGGATTAGTACATTTTTTTACACGTTAAAACAGGGAATTATTAATATTTTTAGAAATAAATGGTTTTCTCTCGCATCGATTGCGACCATAGGCGCCTGCCTGTTTCTTTTCGGTCTGTTCTATTCCGTGCTGATGAATGTGCAGAGTATTGTCAAAACGGCACAGGAGGGGATATCGGTGACGGTGCTCTTCGACGACGGGATCAGCCAGGAGCGGATCGAGGAGATCGGATCGCTGATCCGCAAACGGCCCGAGGTATCGGATGTCAGGTTCACATCGGCGGACGAGGCGTGGGAGAGCTTTAAGGAGGAATACCTGGGAGAATATTCGGACGGCTTTACGGAGAACCCGCTGGAGAATTCCGCCAGCTATGAGATTTATTTAAGCGACGTGTCCATGCAGCCCGCCCTGGTAACTTATCTGGAGGGCGTGGAGGGGATCCGGGACGTAAACCGCTCCGAGATCGTTGCGGCGACCATGACAGGCGTGAACGCCCTTATCGCCTATATTTCCCTTGGAATCATAGCCATTCTCTTTGCCGTCTCCGTATTCCTGATCAGCAATACGGTAACGATTGGCATCGCAGTGAGAAAAGAGGAAATCACCATCATGAAATATATAGGGGCCACGGACTTTTTTGTCCGCTCTCCCTTTGTGATTGAGGGAATGATGATCGGAGCCATAGGAGCGGTCATCCCTCTTGGAATTATCTTTGTGGTTTACAATCAGGTGCTTGAGTTTATTCTGACGAAATTTTCCATGCTGACCAAGCTCCTCTCCTTTGTGCCCGTGGAGGACGTGTTCAGGCAGCTCCTTCCGGTTTCAGTGGCGCTTGGTGTGGGAATCGGTTTTCTTGGAAGTATTGTAACAGTTCGAAAGCATCTGCGGGTATAAGGAATATCGTAAGGTAACTGGAATGAAAAGATGGAAAAGCGCAATGATCCTTTGTCTGTGTCTGATGCTTGTCCTTGCGGCATCAGACAGGTATGAGATAACGGCTTCTGCCAGCGGACTGACCAATGACAGTATCCGGCAGAAGGAAGATGAAATCAAAAAGGCAAAGGAAGAAAAAAAATCGCTTCAAAGCGGACTCACCAATGTCAAGGAGCTGAAAAAGCAGCTGGAGGCTTCCAAGGCCAGTCTGGCAAACTATATTGAAGAACTGGATGCGAACCTGGCCACGATTCAGGCCAAAATCGGCGAACTCAAGACCATGATAACAAAGAAGGAAGAGGAAATCGAACAAAAGAGTCTTGAGCTGGAGGAGGCGGTGGCCACCCAGGAGAGCCAGTACGAGGCCATGAAGTCCAGAATCCGGTTTATGTACGAGAGGGGAAACAGCCTTTATCTGGAATTGCTGTTCGAGTCCGCAAGCTTTGGAGAGATGCTGAACAAGGCCGAGTACATCGAGATGCTTTCCGCTTATGACCGGAAAATGCTGGATCAGTATGTGGCCCAGGCGGAGTATGTGGCCCTGTGCAAGGAAGGGCTCGAGGAGGAAAAAGAGGTTCTGGATGAGGCCAAAAAATCCGTGGAAGCGGAGGAGGCATCTTTAAACGAGCTGATATCGGCCAAAGAACAGGAGATCAAGGCGGTATCCTCGGATATCCGGAACAAGGAAGCGGCGATAGCGGAGTATGAGGCGTCCATTGCGGCCGAGAATGAGACGATAGCGGCTCTGGAGAAGGCGGTTGCCGAGGAGAGAGCAAAGCTGGCGGAGGAACAGAAGCGAAAGTATGACGGGGGTATTTTTACCTGGCCTGCGCCTTCCTATACAAGGATATCCGATGAGTACGGGAACCGGATGCATCCCACGTTGGGAGTCCAGAAGTTTCACAATGGAATCGATATGGCGGCGCCCGGGGGAAGCCCGATTCTTGCGGCCTACGACGGCAAGGTGGTGGCGGCGGCCTACAGCGGGAGTATGGGGAATTACATTATGATCGACCACGGCGACAGCCTGTATACGATTTACATGCACGCTTCTGCCCTGTATGTATCCAAGGGTGCGGAGGTTCATAAGGGAGATAAGATTGCGGCGGTGGGAAGCACCGGGCGCTCGACGGGAAATCATCTTCATTTCAGCGTCAGAGTGAATGGAAATTATGTGAATCCCCGCAATTACCTGGGGGGATGACGTGTTTGGGCATGACCCAAATCCAAAGAAATGAAACAGGCATAGATTGGAGAAGTGACAGTGGATACCTTTAACAGGGAAAGAAGTTTTCGCGGATTTTTCACGGGTTTATTATTTGGATTGTTGTTCGGCGCCCTGGCGGCCAGCGGATTTTATTTTGCCGGAAATTTTTATCAGCTGATCCGTTCGCAGAGCGAGCAGGCCAGCGCGGCGTCCCAGGAGGACGGTGAAAGCGTGGTCAATGCGGACACGATACAGAAGATGAAAACCATTGAGGAGGTAATCAATACTTATCACTATGGAGATGAGATCTCTTCCGGTGATCTGCAGGAGGGCGTTTACAAGGGAATGGTGAAGGCGCTGAAAGATCCCTATGCCGAGTACTATACAAAAGACGAGCTGGAGGAGACGCTGAACAGCAACCAGGGGATCTCCTACGGGATCGGGGCGGCCATCAGCCTGAATAAGGAGATGGATACGGCCATGATCAACAGTGTGATTGCGGATACGCCAGCCGAGGCGGCCGGGCTGCGGGAAGGCGACATCATCTACAAGGTGGACGGCGAGGACACGGTTGGGATGAGCGTGAGCCAGGTGGTCAGCCGGGTGAAGGGAAAAGAAAACACCACGGTTCACCTGACCATTTACCGGGAAGGGGAGAGCGAACTGATCGAGATGGACATTGTCCGGGGAAAGCTGATCGAGGCGGAGACCGTGCAGAGCGGCATGCTTGAGGATACGAAACAGATCGGCTATCTGCGGATCACGGAGTTTGACACCATCACGGTGGATCAGTTTAACGAGGCCATGGCGGAGCTGAACGCTTCCGGAATGAAGGCCCTGATCCTGGATCTGCGCAGCAATCCGGGAGGCGATCTCACTGCCGTGGTGGACGTGGCAAGGCGGCTTCTGCCCAAAGGTCTTGTGGTTTACACGGAAGATAAGAACGGAAAGCGGAAGGAATATACCTGCGACGGCGAGCACGAGATACAGATACCCATGGCGGTCCTGGTGAACGAGTATTCGGCCAGCGCTTCCGAGATACTGTCGGGAGCCATCAAGGACTACAATAAGGGAACCGTGATCGGCACCACCACCTACGGGAAGGGGATCGTGCAGAGGATTAACCGCCTGGACGACGGAACGGCGGTGAAGCTTACGGTCAGCGCATATTTCACACCTCTTGGAAAGAATATCCATGGAATCGGGATCGAACCCGATATTGAGCTGGAATACGACTATGAGGCTTACGAGAGGGACGGGGTTGATAATCAGGTGGAAAAGGCCATTGAGATCCTGGAAGGAAAGATAGAGTAAGACAAAAGTATATATAGGACACAGAGAGGACTGCAGTTGGTTATCAGGAAAGATGACTGACTATAGTCCTTTTCTTATGGGAAAAGAACATGTTCATGTAGACGAAAGACGGACTGCGATGACGATGCTTTTGTGCGCATATCGTACATATTTGAGAAAGAATGGTTTCTAAAAACGGCAATGAGCACAAATAAGTTGAATTAGGGGACGCAATCTTGAAAATGGGGTGTATTTTTGGAGAGCGGTTTATTGTACACTTTTTACAGAAATTAACAAAGGGGGCTGAAATGTGAAAAAAGGGAACCAACCAATAAAAAACATGGTCGCAAAGAAGACCTGGAAGCAGGAGGTGCAGCACAACTGGCCGCTCTATGTCCTGCTGCTGCCAAGCTTCGTGCTTGCGATTGTTTTCTGTTACATACCCATGGGAGGACTGGTCATGGCATTCCAGAATTACAAGCCCTGGCTGGGAATCACGGGTTCCGAATTCGTGGGAATGGAAAATTTCAAGCAGATTTTTGCTTTTAAGGAATCTTATCAGGCGATTATCAATACGCTGATCATTGCGGTGAGCAAGATCGTGCTCGGTCTGATCGTGCCTATTGTGATGGCGCTTCTCTTAAACGAGGTCAGCCATGTGGGACTGAAAAAGGGGATTCAGACGTTGGTGTATCTGCCTCACTTTCTTTCCTGGGTCACGGTTGCGGGAATGCTCCGGGATATTCTGGGGCTGGACGGTATCGTGAACGGCGTGCTCAAGAGCTTTGGCATGGATCCCGTTTTTTTTCTGGGAGAGGCGGGAATGTTCCGGCAGATTGCGGTGATATCCGACCTGTGGAAGGGCTTCGGCTTCGGCATGATCGTCTATCTGGCCGCCATCTCCAACATTGACCAGAGCCTGTATGAGGCGGCGGAGATGGACGGCGCCAACCGTTGGCAGCAGACAATCTATATCACGCTGCCCGGGATCATGTCCATGATTATTGTCATGGCTACTCTGAGCCTTGGAAACGTGCTGAATGCCGGTTTCGATCAGATCTTTAACCTGTATTCCCCTCTTACCTACAGTACGGGCGATATCATTGATACCTATGTGTACCGGCAGTCTCTGGTAAACGGACAGTACAGCTTCGGTACGGCGGTGGGCTTGTTTAAGTCGGGAATCGGGCTGATCCTCACGGTGATTTCTTACCGAATCGCTTACAAGGTTGCCGGATACAGAATATTCTAGGAGGTAGAAACCATGAGACGTACATCACTCAGCAGAAAAATATTTGTGGTATGCAATACGGCGTTTCTGATTATCATGGCGCTGCTGTGCATCCTGCCGCTGGTGAACCTGTTTGCCATTTCCTTAAGCGGAAAGGCGGCGGCCAACAGCGGAGCCGTAACCTTCTGGCCGGTGGACTTTACACTGATGGCATATGAGAAGACATTTAACAACAATAATTTTATCCGTTCCATCCTGATTTCCGTGGCGAGGACGGCGCTGGGCACCTTTGTCAGCATGTTCGTGATCACCACGGCGGGCTATGCGCTTTCAAAGGATTTTCGGGGAAGAACGCCGCTGATGTGGTTTTTCGTGTTCACCATGCTTTTCGGAGGCGGACTGATCCCCTCTTACCTGGTAAACACCTCATTGGGATTAAAAAATAACTTTCTGGTATACATCATTCCGGGGGCGTTCAGCTGCTATAACCTGATTCTGATCATGAACTTCTTCAAGTCCATACCCAAGGCGCTTGAGGAGGCGGCGCTGATCGATGGGGCAAGCTTTTTTACGGTACTGTGGAGGATTTTCCTTCCGCTTTCCAAGGCCGGGCTTGCCACTGTGGCCCTGTTTATCATGGTGGGGAACTGGAATGAGTGGTTCACAGGTATCCTCTATATGTCGGATACCAAAAACTATCCGCTGGCTTCCTTCCTGCAGGTGATCGTGGTGCAGGGAAATCAGCAGGATCTGGCATTGGATCCGACTTCGGCGGCGGCTATGTCGGAGCGGACCATCAAGGCGGCCCAGGTGTTTATCGGGGCGCTGCCCATTCTGCTGGTCTATCCGTTCCTGCAGAAATATTTTGTTACCGGGCTTGTGATGGGAGCGGTGAAGGAGTAACACAACCAGAATCAATTGCCCTGGATACTCCGGAAAGAGGTATGGGGCTTATGATTAAATATCTTATAGGAGGAGAAAAAGAATGAAGATGAAAAAGACAGTCCTTTCACTGGCTCTGGCATCGGTCATGCTGATCGCCGGATGCGGAGATTCGGGAAAGGGAAACGAGGCCGTGGCGGGAACCAAGAATGCAGACGGAAAATACGATCCGGTGCTCACAATCAAGGTGGCAAAACAGCTGGACGAGAATACGGGAAGGTATGGAGACGGAGAAGATATCAATAAAAATCCCATGACGGATCTTGCGGTGGAGAAGCTGGGAATCAAGATGGAAACCACGCTCCTTGGCGGAGATGCGTCCAACTATGATACCAAGCTGCGGCTTGCGCTTACAGGCTCTGAGGAGCTGCCTGATGTGTTCCCGGTCTATGGAACGCAGATGATTGCGGATATGATTGAATCCGGACGCGTGAAGGATATTACGGAGGATATTGAGAAGTATATGCCGGAGCGGATGAAGGAGATTTATGAGCAGTTTCCGCAGACCTATTATCCTCTGACCAAGGATGGAAAGATCTATGGGATTGCCTGCGCTCCCTGCCTCACGGAGGGCCAGGTCATGATCATGCGCCAGGACTGGCTGGATGCGCTGGGACTCAAGGCGCCTACCAATATGGATGAGTTTGAGGCAGTGATCAAGGCCTTTACCGAGGATGATCCGGACGGAAACGGGCAGGATGATACCTACGGCTTTACCTACAGCGGAAACGATATTTATAATACGGGATGGGTTGCCGATCCGGTAAGTCTCTTTTCCGCCTATTCCGGAACACATTATCCGGGAAGCTGGCAGGAGGACGAGAATGGGGAGCTGATGTACGGTTCCATCCATGAAGGGAACAAGGAAGCCCTTGCCAGAATGGCGCAGTGGCACGCAAACGGCTGGATCTTCCAGGAAGCGGCAGCTACCGGGGCATGGGACGCCATGATGCAGTTCACGGAGGGAAAGGCCGGCATCTTTATCGGAAGGCCCTGGGCCATCGGTTCCGTTGCGGATGTTACCTCCGTGGCCCCGGATGCGGTGATCAAGGCATATCCCAACATTCTGCAGGACAACGGGGATCCCACCTATCAGGCGGCTCAGATCAACGACGGCTGGCTGATGTTCAACAAGGATTTTGCAAACATGGAAGCTTTCTTTGAGTATTACGACTGGCTGTATGATTACGCTTTCGGTACCGGAGATTTCAAATATGGATACCTGGAAGGATACGATTATGATATAGTGGGAGATGAGGTGGTGTTCGACTCCAAGCTGTTTGATCCCCCTGTGACCGACCCCTTTATGCCCGGCAAATCCACGGTGCTGAAAAACACGCCCGCACTGAAGTCAACCCAGACCTTTGCGGACATTGCGTCAGGGAAGACTCCGGAGACGGGAGCGGAGCTGTCCGTTGCTGCGGGATTTGTGACGGCGCCTGAAATGTCAGATGGTTACGTGGTGGCTCACGAGCATATGGATGAGCTGCTTCCGAATCTTTTCAATACAGAGCCTACGGACACCATGAAGAAGAACTGGGAACAGCTTCAGACCATGGAGAAGCAGATCTACACCAATATTGTCTATGGAAAGGAGCCGGTGGATGCCTTCGACAAGTTCGTGGAGGACTGGCTGGCACAGGGCGGCGAGCAGATCACCAAAGAGGTCAACGAATGGTATAAGACCGTGAAATAAAATTTGAAAAACTGGAACAGCATAAGGGACTGTTGCATCCGTGTGACAGCCCCTTATAACTGTATGATGGGAAACTGTCCGATGAAGAAAATAAAATCCATTTACATGATATTCGTAGTGTTTCTGATTATGATCATAGCGGGCTTTCTGCTCCTGTACGGATACAGCAGAATCAGTCTTGAGAGTCTGCTCATGGAGACCGCCCTGGTTCAGCTGGAGCATTCCGACTCTCTGCTGGATCAGAAGGTGAAGGAGATTGAGATCGAGGCTGACGGGATATTAAGCAGCGACGATCTCAGGACTCTGCACGGAGTGATCAATGCCAGATGGGACGCTTACAATTATGTGACCAGTGTAAACGCCATGAAGGAATATCTTGAAAGCCGTCAGAAAAGCAATGTGGGAATGGGAGAATTCATCCTGTACTGGCCGAAAAAGGAGCGCCTTGTCAGCACGCTGAATTCGTCCCAATTTGACAGAGAGATATTCGAGGAGATTGAGACGAATAAATGGATGATATGGGAAAACGAAATTTACTTTGTCAGATGCCTGGAGACGGACTATGACAGGCATGATGATGAGCCTTATCTGCTGATTCGGATGGACAGGGACTATCTGTACGGCCTCAAAGGCATGGCCTCCGGAATGAGAGGCGGCGGCACCATGTTCCTGACACCGGACGAGAGGAGCTTTCTGTCCGTCCACGGAGTGGAGACCGTGCTTCAGACGGCTGTCCGCCCCTGGAGTGCGGGCGCTTATAAAATCACGGTGGGACGAACGGACTACCAGATCCTGGGATTAAGCGCTTCAAAATGCGGTCTTCGCATCCTGACCTATTATCCGATTGACAAGATGATGGAGCCGGTGGGGAGAATTACGTGGATCATGGGTATTTCCCTGGGAATTCTGCTGATCGTGGGCTTTGTCTTTATGGTTCTGTATAATAAGAATATTCTGATACAGCTGCAGACCATCACGGAAAAGCTCCGCCAGGTGGAGTCCGGAGATTTTACCACACAGATTACAGAGCTGCCAGATAATGAGTTTTCCTATGTGTTTGATCAGTTTAACCGGATGGTGACCAGGATCCGGGAACTGATCAGCACAACGCTCAAGGAGCAGCAGCTTCGCAGCCAGGCGGAGCTGCGCCAGCTTCAGCTGCAGATCAACCCTCATTTTCTGTATAACAGTCTGTCCTATATTGTGACAGTGGCCGGTCAGCCAAAGGCCGTGACGGACATGGCGGTCCATCTTTCCAGATATTACAGGTACTGTACGGGCAACAAGTCCATGGCAACCATCGGGGAGGAGATCTCCTATGCGAAATCCTATCTGCAGATCATGGCCATGCGCAAGAATATTGATTACAGCCTCAGCGTGCCGGAAAGCCTTTATCACGTAAAGATCATTCCACTGATCCTGCAGCCTCTGATAGAGAATGCCATTGAACACGGGATTGAGGGGCGGGAGAATGCCAGACATATCTATATCAAGGTACATCCCTGGAAAAAACAGACGGTGAGAGTGGAAATCTCGGACGATGGCAACGGCCTGTCAGAGGAGGAGATTGAGAGGCTGACAGAGCGGCTTGCCAGAAAGAAGCGCGGCGAGGGCGAGAGCGTGGGACTTTGGAATGTGAACCAGAGACTGATCAATTATTATGACGAATCCGCCAGACTGAATTTCGGGAAGAGTATATGGGGCGGCCTGCTGGTTTCCTTTGTTTTTTTACCGGGAGAGAAAATAGATGACAGTATTGATTGTGGATGATGAGACCTATATGGTAGAATATATGAAAAATCTGGTTGACTGGAAGGCCTGCGGATTTGACCAGGTGCTCACCGCCAAAGGGGGAGGGCTTGCCCGGGATCTGCTTGCAAAGTATCGTCCGGAGCTTCTGATCACGGATATCAAGATGCCCAAGATCACCGGACTGGATCTGTCCCGGCTGATCGACGAGAACAGGTATCAGACCAGGGTGATTATCATTTCCGGCTACAGTGATTTTGAGTATGCAAAGCAGGCGCTGCGCTACCGGGTATCGGAGTATCTGGTGAAGCCGGTCCTGCGGGAGGATCTTGAGGAAGCGCTGGAGAGGATCCTGCCGGGGAGCACGAAGGGCGGGGAGCGGGGCGAGAGCGAAGAACAGGGCCCGTCCAGGGATAAATATGCCGCAGTCTCCAGTGTGAAAGCCTACATCCATGAGAATTACAGCCAGGATTTGTCCCTGGATGCGCTGGGGGATGCGGTAAACCTTCACCCGGTCTATCTTTCCAGAATTTTCAAGGAGGTCACGGACGTGAACCTGTCAGCTTACATAGCTGACGTGAGGATGCAGAAGGCGGCAAAGCTCCTTGATGAGACAGATCTTAAGGTTCACGAGGTGATGGATAAGCTGGGATACAGGAAACGACAGCATTTTACCAAGCTTTTTAAGGAAAAATACGGGATGACCCCGAAGGAATACCGGATGATGAAATGGAATCCGCAAGGCACGGGCCCCGGCAATGGCGGCGTTAAAAACAAATAGTAGGAGGTATTGTTATGAGGAAACTGGAAATCGCACCGAAGCTGCTCACAGAAGGGGCGCAGCTCTTAAGACAGGAGGGCCCCGCACAGGGGGAAGGAAAAAGTTATCTGCTGCGGGCGGCCAAAGAGGGGGCCGGGATCTGCACGCCCTGGCTCATGGACGGTAAGGAGAGATATTTCACCTTAATGCTGAAAGCCCAGGAGACCCACAGCGTGGCCCTCAATCTGCTGCTCTACGGGAAGGAGAGCGGGGATCAGCCGGTAATGACCGTGCGCTTCGGCATTCTGCCGCAGGTGGAGACGATGGTCTATTTTGACATGGAGTGGCTGGACGGGCATGTGCTGTTTCCGGAATCCATCCCCGGGGAGCTGAAAATCGTCTGCCACGGCAGCAGGATCTCCCGGAATGAGATCACGAGAGCGGAGCTGAAAACGCTTCCCGCTTTTCATGATCTGAGTATATGGATGTCGGAGCTTGCCATGTGCGATGAGCTTTCGGAGGAGTTTCGGCTTCCGGAGGGAAAGCTGGTGGATGCGCTGGGACAGAATAAGACAAAGGAATGGCCGGGAAAGACAAGGAATCTGGACGACCTGAAGGAGATTCTGCAGGAACAGATGAAAACGGAGCCAAAAGACGGCTATCCCTTTGGGGACTGGTCTTCCTACGGCGGCTGGAAGGAGAAGAAGCTGGGAGAAGGCACAGGCTTTTTCACGAAATACAAGGAAAACGGAAGATGGTGGCTGGCTGATCCGGACGGCTATGCCTTTTTCAGCGCAGGGCCTGACTGTGTGGGACTCTCGGCAGGAGCCAGGGTGGACGGCGTTGAGAAGTGGCTGGACTGGCTGCCGGACCAGGAGGATCCTGCGTATGCCGCAATGTTTGCGCCTCCCAGAAAAAGAGAGGGGGAAAGGCGCAGAAATCCTGTCATGTTCTCCTTTCTGCAGGCGAATCTCTACCGGGCGCTGGGAGAGGACTGGTATGAGAAGTGGAAAGGGATGATTGTGGGGCAGCTGAAACAGTACGGGATGAACACGCTGGGCAATTGGAGCGATGAGAGGCTGTTTGGCGTGACGGATATCCCCTATGTCACCTCTCTTTCGGACTTCCCGGACACGGAGAAAAAGATCTTCCGGGATTTTCCGGATGTGCTCAGTCCCGAGTATGCCCAAAATGCAGAAAAATGCGCGCAGGCGCTGGAAAAGCGCCGTGAGGATCCCTGGATGATCGGGTACTTCCTGCGCAACGAGCCCAGCTGGGCCTTCGTGGATAATCTGGTGCTGGCGGACGAGGTGCTGCGCAATCCGGAGAAGACCGTGTGCAGGCAGGAGCTGATCTCTTTTCTGAAAGAGCGCTATGGAAACATTGAGAAGCTGAATGAGGAATGGGGAACCGGGCTTGACGGCTTTGAGTGCTTTGACGAGCCCCAGGAGAAGGTATCCGCATGGTCACAGGCGGCCTGCCTGGACATGAAGGAATTTTCCAGAAGGCTTCTTCGGGCCTATGTGGAGATTCCCGCAAAGGCCTGCCGGAGGGTGGATCCCAATCACATGATTCTGGGAATGCGATGGGCCTGGATCTCGGATCCCGATCTGGTATCCGGGTGGGAGAATTTTGACGTGTTTTCCATCAACTGTTATGCCCAGGATCCCACCTCCAACATAGAAAATATTGTAAAGCTGGGCGTGGATCTTCCGGTGATGATCGGGGAATTCCACTTTGGCGCATTGGATGCGGGACCCTCCGCAACCGGGTTAGAGGGAGTGCGCACCCAGAAGGACCGGGGAATCGCCTACCGCTATTACTGCGAGAGAGTGGCGGCGCATCCCAACGGAGTGGGATGCCACTATTTCCAGTGCTACGATCAGTTTGTGCTGGGACGCTTTGACGGGGAAAATTATAATATCGGCCTGTTTGACGTCTGTTCCCGGCCTTATCCGGAGATGATGGAGCAGGTGAGAGCCTGCGGCCAGGGATTGTATCCGGTGGCGGCAGGAGAGAGGGAGCCTGCGGAGGAGAAGGCGCAGGAGATTCCCATGATTGCTTATTGACAGGAGTGTGAAACAGTAAGTTGCGGGAATATTCAGACAATATTTCTTCGGATTTACAGGTTTCACAAACGCCTATTATCCTGAAGGTGGAGGGGAGCGAGACCGCCTCCTACATTTATGTGGGAGACTGCTGGGACGGAAAGGATTACTACAATTCCCGTTATGTGTGGTTCCTTCTCAAGTTCCAGAGACAACGGCACAAACAACGACAATTTCCTAAATATAATGTTACAACACATTTGAGTAGTAACCCTGGACAGCAAACAGCGGGGCATGGAAATACCATGCCCCGTTATTTTTCTGTATCGAGTAGTCGTTTCCAAAACTATCGCTAAGGAAAAGCATGGAATTTAGGTTGCAGTTACTTGCTTTTTCTTATGCCCCTACTGCAAGAAGTTGAGAACCAGGGCAGGGGCGATGCTGCAGACCGTCCAAACCGTGCGTACACCATCCGGCAGGATAATTTTCAGAAACACCAAGGGCTGCCAGCGGCAGCAGACTGACGATCAGCGCCGCCAGACTGAGTTTTTGAAGTTTTTTTGTGACTTCCATACGATTACCTCATTTCCTTTTTTCCAAATTGTGTGATTGACAGGGCAAGCAGGACAGCGAATACAGCGATTGCACAGGGCAGAAATGGCATCAACGCAAATGCGGCATCAGAGGTTTCCGCTGTAAAATCGTGCAGAGAGCAGGACACCAGATAGCCGCTGTAACAGTAGGGATAAGCAATCCAGAGCGGCGTGTTGGCGACCAGAATACCGGGGATAACCAACAGCAGGTTTAGCCCAATGGAAAGCAAAGGCTTTTCAAATAATACTGTGACCGCCCACATCGCTGCCAAGCATGGGAGCATTGTCAGAAACAGCCCCACGCACCATTTCAAAAGATAGAGAACGGGCAAGGTTCCTGTAATTCCCATTGTTGAAGTAGCCAGCATACCGGCGACTACGAACACCGCCAGAAAGACAACCATTTCCATGAGCAGATAGAACATCAGGACACAAAACTTTGCCAGGGAAAGGGCTTGACCGCTGACCGGCAGGGCCAGCATTTTCAGGATGCCATTGTTCTGCGTTTCCCGCCCTGCAATCATCACGCATACCACGATCATGCTGAACGGCAGCAGATAGTAGGCGTAGACCAGGGCGCTTTGAATAAACATAGCGGGCCATGCGTCGGTGTACTCCGGCGTGAAGTACCGGCTTAACGCCGCCACCCCGGAGGCCACTACCAGCAGCGGGGCAATAAAAATCAGCGGAACGATCTTTGAGCGTTTCACTTTCATAAACTCAATGCCGAGCAAATCTAAAAAGTTCATGCGGCTCCTCCTTTACTCATAGCGCAGATTTTTTGCCATCCACAGCCCAAGGCCAAGGAAAAGGAGCGTTTCGACCAGAGCAAACAGCACCACCAGCATATCGGGCTGTGCGCTCATAGCCACCGCAGGTTTGAACATCACAAGGAACGGATGCACCATCAAGACCGCCGCGGCTGACGATGCCAGGGCCATCCCGCTTAAAAAACCGGCAACTCCCACACCGAGAGGAACCCACATATTTTCAAAGCGTGAGGAAATCAGCACCATAAAGGACAGCACCGGCATGGATGTGATGAACGAATAGGCCGTAAAGCGGAGCAGCGTTCCCATTTCAAATGTCCCCTGGGGCAGATCGCTCATTCCGATTTTCATGAGCGACAGATTTTCCAGAGCTACCGCCACAAAGAGCATGACGGTCAAGATCAGAAATTTGCAGAGATACATCCCCGGTACGCTCATGGGGAGCATATGCATCTTTTTGATTGCGCTGCCCTTAAACTCCATGCTGTAGACCATACAGGCTGCGACAACGATACCGAACAGGTTCAGTACCATAATCATGCCGTAAAGCTGGGT
>CAJTVN010000031.1 GCA_910579685.1 uncultured Lachnospiraceae bacterium
GAATTATGAGTTTGGCAGGCGGCACTGAACAAACAATTATAAAGGAGCAATGATATGCAAAACCTGTTTTGTGAGGGTCTGTTAGAGAATGATATAGTCAAATTGCTGGAAGCTCCAAAGAGTGATATCCACAATCATTCTACCAAAGGATGCAGGAGAGCCTGGTTGGAAGCACACTTGAAACGCAGTTTTCCAAAACCGCCCGACAGATTTGACGGTCTTAGAGGAATGCAGGAATGGTTTACAGTTACTATCAAGCCATACTGCAAAGATGTTGGAGGAATGCTCATAAGATGGGAAGGCGCTTTTGCAGAAGCGAAGAGGAACAATATCAAGAGGCTTTCGATGAATTTTGGGGCTTCGGAGATCGATCTGATTGGTGGGATGGATGCATTCAAATCCATTATCGGAGGTTTTCATTTGAAATATTGTCCCAATACAGTGTTTGAACCTGAGATTACATATATTTCAGCTTGCAATGTCGAACAGGAAGCTGAAAAAATCGATCGTTATATTTCTTCCGGTTTTTTCAAGTCCATTGATGTATGCGGTGGCGAGAATGTGCAGCCATTTGAGGCTTTTTTGCCATTGTATAGAAAAGCGGAACAATATCATCTGACCAAGAAAATGCATGTAGGTGAAATCGGGCCAGCAGAGAATGTAATGCGGGCAGTTGAAGTATTAGGGCTTAGTGAAGTTCACCATGGGATAAACGCGGCTGCCTCGGAGAAGGTTATGCGATTTCTCGCAGATAATCGGATACAGCTGAATGTCTGTCCGAGCAGTAACGTAATGCTTGGATATGCAACCGGATATAGAGACCACCCTATTAAGATACTGTATGAGAATGGAGTTAAGGTTACAATCAATACCGATGACCTGCTGATATTTGACAGTTCGATTGAAAACGAGTACCTATTGCTTTATCGGGCAGGGACGTTAAGTGCTGGTCAATTGGATGAAATACGAAAGAATGGGTTAGACATCCACTCAGAATATAAATTATAGAGATGCGAAAATTCCAATTTGTTGAGATGACGTAAAACATTTTACACAAATATTTTGGGCAGTGGCAACATAAAAAACGTCGCTGCTTTCTCGTTGTAAAACTAAATATAATACAGGACAAACGAAACAGCCAGTTATCGAAAAACTTTCAGTGAAAGTGTATCGTAAACTGGCTTTTCTTTTGCAAAAATTTCCGACAGGGAATTTGCAAAAACGCAGGAATTTTGACCGAGCCATTTTCAGGAATGGTAAAGGGAATTAGCCTGTGGCGAGAGTACAGAGTGCGGCAAGGTCTATGATCCGCTTCGGTCGGTGCTGGACAAGTGCAACTGGTACTTAGCATTCTTTGAGAAAGGTACAGGGAGCGCAGCTTCCCTGTGCAGGTCAAGGGCGGCAGCCATTGCCCAGTAGAGTTGATGCTTGCGTCGGCTCGTACTGGGTATTGCCTGACTCTGAAACCGGCAGGACTGGCAGCAAAGCTGCCTTTCTCCCAAGCTCCGCTTTGGGAGAAAATGAGCGGAACTGACCTGTCCCCTGCGTGCAGGGAACATGCAGTTTCCGTCGAATAGAAAATTGGACGAAGGGGGAAAAGACGATTGAATGAAACTGACAAGGCATAACGGCAGAGCCGGAAAAAACGGCGTTTACAATCCCAAGCATAATGACCGCAGATTTGATATTGAAAACAGTGAACATATCGACACAGAGCGGGCAAAACAGAATATTTATTGGGACTGCTACACCGGATTTTCTTCTGCAAAAATAAGAGAGCATGACAAAGAAAATGATTACTCTTTTGAAAAGATTGAACAGCTTTACTATTTTGAACATTACGCAGACCACATACAGGCGCAGAATGAGCGGAACGAGAAAACAAGACACACCGAGCGCAATCGGACAGTGACAGATTTACTCATAAATAATAAAACGTGTCCCGAAGAAAGCATTTATCAAATCGGCACGGTTGATGAATCCGTATCAGGAGAAATGTTAGCTAAGATTGCAACAGAATTTTTTGCAAAAATGGAAAAAAATTCGGCACTCATGTACACATATTAGACTGGGCATTACATCTTGACGAGGGCATTCCGCATATCCATGAAAGGCACGTTTTTGACTGCAAAAATAATTACGGAGAACTGTGTCCCCAGCAGGAAAAGGCGCTTGAAGAATTAGGCGTACCATTACCCAATCCCGACAAGAAAAAAGGCAGGAACAACAACCGCAAACAGACTTTTGATGCGGAATGCCGGAAGATGCTTTTCCGTATCTGTGAAAAGCATAATCTTCACTTACAGACGGAACCGACTTATGGCGGCAGGAGCTATCTGGAAAAACAGGATTTTATCATTGAAAAACAGAAAGATACAATCTCTGTGCAGAGGAAAGTTCTTGCTGAAACGGATAGAGCCATAGAGAAACAGGGGCAGAAACTCCAAAAGGCAGAAAATACTCTATCTCAAAGGGTAAAAGTAGTTGAAAAGCAGGATAAAATTATTGCGGAGAAAAATGCCGCAATCATGGAAAAACATTCTGCGCTTGAAGATGTCACAATGAAACTTGCAGAGGTGGAAACGCTGGTTGATGAAGTGGCGGAACAGGCGTATGAAAAAGCCTGTGAAGCTGTTGCCAATATCGTCCGGCAGGAAACCCAGAAAGAGGATATAAAAATCCTTGATGATTATTCCAGATGGCTGTCTGCGCCGGAACGCACTGCTGACAAAAAGCTGCGGGATTATGCGGTAAAGCATCTGGGAGTGCTGAAAGAAAAATTTATAAAATCTGCAAAAGCCACCGTGCAAAAAGTTACGGATTCTTTGCAGGAGCCGGAACACAGACAGAAAAATCTTGAACAGGTCAGGGAGAAAGCAAGGGAATCCATTAAGGACAGGCTTGCAAGAGGAAAAACAGAAGCAGACCGTCTGAATAGGGAGCGCATGGAACGCATAAGCCCGACAATAAAAAAGGATATGGAAATTTAAAGCATTTGCTTTTCTTTATGGAGATGGCATCTGCTTTTTTTATGCACAGAAAGGAAATGGTATGAATGTATTTGAATCGGTAAAAGAGAACGTGACAGCAAGACAGGCGGCGGAGATGTACGGTATCAGGGTAAACAGAAACGGTATGGCTTGCTGCCCTTTTCATGATGATAAGCATCCCAGCATGAAAGTGGATAAACGCTTCCACTGTTTCGGCTGTCAGGAGGACGGCGATGTAATTGATTTTGCCGCAAAGCTGTACGGGCTGAACAGTCTTGGGGCGGCTGTGAAGCTGGCGGCTGATTTTGGGATTGACTATGACAGCAAAGGGCGGGCTTCCCCACGCCCTGCAAAAAAGAAATTATCGGAGGAACTGCGGTTTAAACAGGCAGGGTTACAGTGTTTCCGAATTTTATCAGACTACAATCATCTGCTGGAAAAATGGAAAACAGAATATGCGCCAAAAGAGCCGGGGGAGGAATGGCATCCCCTGTTTGTGGAAGCTTTACAGAAGCAGACATACATTGAGTATCTGCTGGATATCCTTCTGACTGGCACAGCGGAAGAAAAGGCAGAACTGATAAGGGGATATGGAAAGGAAGTGGTGCGGATTGGGGAACGGATTTCAGGACTTGCCGCCTGCCGCAAGGCAAGCCGTGATGAACGCAGCGGATATGCTTGCCCCGGCAATGACAGTCGGTGAGGTTAGAGAAAGTCTTGATACCACGCAGAAGGGGCAGACGGCGAATACAATCGCAAACTGCAAGACGGTATTCCAGTGCGATCCGCTCCTAAAGGGGGCAGTCCGTTTCAATCTCCTGACGGAACGGATTGATATTGTCCGGGAAGTCGGGTGGCGCAGGGATACCAGCGTACTTACGGACACGGACATAAAGTATCTGCTCCTTTACTTCGAGGAAAACTACGGAATCACCAGTGAGAAAAAGATACAAAATGCCCTGGCGATTGTGGCAAATGAAAACTGCTACCACCCAATTCAGGACTGTTTAAAAGAACTTACATGGGACGGGACACCACGCATCCGCTCGTGCCTGCACCATTTTTTAGGGGCTGATGCAGATGACTATGTGGAGGAAATGTTGAAGCACTTCCTGCTGGGCGCAGTCCGGCGTGTGTTTATGCCCGGTTCAAAATATGAGGAAATGCTCTGTCTGGTAGGCGGACAGGGGGCTGGAAAATCTACTTTCTTCCGTTTGCTGGCAATAAAAGACGAATGGTTCAGTGACGATTTAAAGAAGCTGGACGATGACAAGGTATTTACGAAATTACAGGGGCACTGGATTATCGAGATGTCAGAGATGCTTGCCACCAGCAGTGCAAAGAGCATCGAAGAAATCCGCTCTTTTATCAGCAGGCAGAAGGAAACGTACCGCACGCCTTATGAATCACAGCCAAAGGACAGGCTGCGGCAATGCGTGTTCGGCGGCACGTCAAACAGGCTGGACTTTCTGCCCCTTGACCGTGCAGGGAACCGGAGATTTCTGCCTGTGATGGTCTGCCCGGAGGATGCCGAGGTACATATCTTAGAGGACGAGGACGCTTCAAGGGCATATCTTTTGCAGGTATGGGCAGAAGCGATGGAGATTTACCGAAGCGGGAATGATTGTCGGCTTTCTGGAAAATTACAGTGGAAATCGGGTGTGCTCCAAACAGCTTTATCGGGAAGCCCTGCACCATGAATATGACGAGCCGAAACGCTGGCAGATTCACGACATTAACGAGATTATGAATACGGCAGTCACAGGCTGGCGGTATTTTTCCAATCCGAGGGCGTTTGACGGGTATGGCAGACAAAAAGGCTGGGAACGCATAGCGGATTCCGGCAACGAACCACCCGGCAACGAAGCTGGTTTTTCGGAACTGACAGCAGAAGAAGCCCGTCAGATGGGGATACCAAAGGAGTGGCTGGAATGATTTTAAGCGTTGGTTGCCGGGCAGGTTGTCACTTCGTTGCTGGGTTCGTTGCCGGGAAATCTGCTTCTCTCCTGCCCGGAAATGCTGATATTTACAGGCTTTGTTGTTATTTTTATAACTACTGACAACGAAAGCAACGAAAAATTTAAAGAAAATAGAAAAAGTAAAAATAATAAGCCAGACATTAGATTACAGGTTTTACGGTGTCCGTTGCCGGACTTCGTTGCTGATTCTCTTTGTCTGGCTTTCTTTATGGAGGTAATGCTTATGGCAAAAAATAAAACAAGTATCAAGGTAACTGCTGTATTTGACGGGGAACTGGACGCAACGGACGTGTTTGTGAGTCTGATTGCACGGCAGTATGCCGGGCAATATGCCGAGAAATATCATAATGAAGGCAGTAAAAATATTCACAGTGAAAATGTTTATAGTAAAAATATTTCAAAAGATTTTCTTGCAAATTCACAAGACAAAGCGTATAATGACAGTGAGGTTCAAAAGAGCCAGCCGTCTGGACTGTGCGGGTAAATGGCTATGATGAACGGAATGGATTATGGAATGGCGGATAGGACGCCTGCTGGTGGTTTTCGTGTGGCAATCTATTGCAGGTTATCAAAAGACGATGACTTACAGGGGGAAAGCGCCAGTATTGCCAATCAGCGTGATATGCTGGAAAAATACTGCGAACGGCAGGGCTGGGAAGTCGCAGCGGTCTATCAGGACGACGGGTACACAGGCTTGAACATGGAACGCCCTGACTTGAAGCGAATGCTGAAAGCCGTTGAGCGGCGGCAGGTAAACCTTGTAATCACGAAAGATTTAAGCAGGCTGGGGAGAAATTATTTACAGACAGGTATCCTGATTGAGGACTTTTTCCCTCGGAACGGTGTGCGCTACATTGCCATGAATGACGGCATCGACACCATGAAGGATAATAACGACATCGCCCCGTTCAAAAATATCCTGAATAAATTATTTGATTATCCAAAACTAAGGAATCTTTTGTATGCGCTACTATTTATGGGGAAAAGTATTCCGTATAATCCCCTGGAGCCATCTACGGAAATAGCAGAAATTTTGGGTTTTGTTAAAAATATTGATGGCAACGTGGTTGTAGCGAATCGTATTTTTGAATCATTACTTTATAACCTCTTTTTGGCAGAGGAGTCCATTGAAAGCAAAATTTATGACGTAGGATCGCAAGAGAAAAACCAATTTATAATCAATGGGCATTTAAATATGAAACTGGTTCTGGAAAAATTTGGACTGCATTTTAATGAAATATACGGAGGGAGTAAGGATAGCTTTTTGGAGGAGACCGGGCGGCGTTATTTTCTGCTTTATTTGAAACATTCCTCATCCGCCCCGCAAAGCCGAATTCCACCCGCTGGTATTTTTTCAGACTGTTATTGCGGCACATTACCGTCTCCCTTGCCTGTTCCTGTGTCAAAGACAGGCAAGGGAGACGGGTTTTCACTGCATGAGAGCAATGTGTAAGCTCTTTCTTTTCCTTTTCATGTTAGTCGCCGGTAGATTCTCTGTAAATAAGGCTTGTTTCGGTATGGATGGTACGAAAATTTAAGGATGGCTCTTTAATTCTGGATATGAGCAGGTGTACAGCTGAAAATCCCATAATTTGACTGTGGATATGAATTGTGGTCAGAGAAGGGGTCATTACTTTTGATTCCGGGGAATCATCAAAGCCGCACAAATAGACATCCTTAGGAACGGATATACCCAGCTGTTTAAATACCATCAAGGCATCTATAGCGATAAAATCATTGGCGCAGATAAATACATCCGGAAGTTTATTGATCTTCTGGATTTTTTCGAATAAATATGCCCTGTATTTTTTATAGCCAGGACTTTTGAGGTTTGGCATATTGCCTGTAATACAGCAGTCTTCCGGACAGGTCATGCCGGATAGGTACATGGCGTTTCGGTAGCCCATGTAACGTTCAAAAAATGACTGGCAGTATGTGATCTCTCCGATAAATCCAATTCGTTGTTTGCCTCTAAGGATCATTTCGCGGACGAACCGGTGTATATTGGATTGATTATCCATATAGAGGTGATCGGCTTTCAGCGGTTCTGTCAGACTGTAAACCGGAGAATCCACGAAAAGGACAGGTGTACCAAGCGAACAGAGCATGGAGCAGTAACTTCGGTTGAACATTTCAATACAGATGATCCCGGCGGTACGATCCTGAGCGTAAGAGGCAGGAAGCATCAGTTTCTCGATCTCATGTTCCTGAAGCCGGTGCATGGTAAAGCCGTAGCCCAGTACAGAAAGCTCCCGCTGAAATTTATCCAGCATGGTGGAAGCAAAATGAGAACTGCCTATAAAGTTAGAGGTAAATAGGGCGATCTCCCTTTTGGCTGTAGAAAAAAGTGTGGAATCTGACATTTCAAAATTTTGAAGATTCACATAGGAAAATTGTTTGTAGCCCATTTCTATGGCTTTCTTTAGAACCTTTTCTCTTGTGGCATCGGCAAGGACACCGGTATTATTGATTGCTTTGGAGACAGTATTTCGGGAAACACCAAGCTCATCTGCAATATCCTGAATGGTAATGCGGTCTGCCATAATCAATTATTTCCTTCCTGATTATTATTTCCAATTCATTATGCATGACATGATTTATTATATGCCTATTATAATGCACATATAAAAAATGTGTCAAATGTAAAAATCCAAAATAAATAATTTGCGATATCCTATATATTTATAGAGGAATTGGAAAAAACAGGAGACCGGAAATTAAATAATCTCATACAGGTATTTCAAATATTCAGATACGGTATTCAGCCGGGGAGAATTGGCGGCGATGCCCAGATAGACGCTCTCATCAAAGCCGGACTGGCGGATGAATGGCGTTTGAGATATATCAAGTCCGAAGGCGTGCTCTTCTGTCAGGGCGCTGTAAGGAATGGACTTGTTCAGGATCCGGTCATTGGCATTGTCCTCAAGGATAACGATATTATAAACCAGATCTGATCTTATTTTCTCATACAGGGCAGGATCCGTCTCGGAGAAAAGCTGCTCCAGATCATAGAGGTATCCGTTTTGGGAAAATGCGTCAAAAGCCTCCTGGTTCATCAGAATGACATCCAGGGATTTCCCCTCCAGGATTGCCAGGATTTTCATGCGGGAAGCATAAGTGTACTCATGATAGACGCTAAGCTCATCATCTGTCAGATACAGGTTCGTATACAGCTTCATGGCATTTTTGGAGGTATCCACACCCAGATGATCCAGAAAATCCCCTTCCAGCTGCCTGATCAGATCTTCCCCTGCCACCACATTTACAAGGGCAGTGTAGAGAATTATGTTCTTATGGGTGAGATAGCCATATATATTGTAGACTATGAAATATGCGAAAATGCATATGATAAGCAGCAGAAACTTATAATAAGCTAAAATATGCTGCACCTTTTTCCATCCGTGAAGGGTGCGCAGATTATCATCCTTTAATAACATGCTAATGCCGTTCAAGGCAGTTCTTTTCATGGGAATTCCCTTTCTTTATCGTTATATTTCCCGGGTCTCCTTTGCTTCTTCCGTGCTGTCGGTTCCGTTCGAACCCGCAGCCTTTTCCGCACAAAGCTGCAGGATATTCGCCAATAGATGAGAGCGGATTAATGCGCAGAGCCCTTCTCCGAAGATGATAATGGGAGTAAAGATATTGATGATTACGAATGCCATAACCAAATAGATGGCAGCCATTAATGCGGTGCACAATAGAAACCGCATACCGATCAGGATGGAATTGATGAACATCATCCTGACCGTGTTCTCAAATCTGGCTTGAAGGGGGAATATGTACATCAGGATGATGGCATATGCCGCCAAAAGCACCATGAACACTGCGGCGCCGATGGTCCAGAACGCATTTTCAAAGCGCATATGATAAAAAATGTATCCATCCAATCCAAGGATGATACCGCTCCCCAGAAGAATCAGCCAGATGACAGTTCCCTGCCTGAAATTCGCCCTAAAGGCTCGGAAAAAAGATTTGGTGACATTCCCTTCCTCGTTTTTCGCTATCTTCAGCGTTACATAATACAGAGCGGTGGTAGATGCCCCTGCTGTAATAATAGGCAGGCAGCAGATGAACCACAGGACATTCAGATATGCGCTGTACGCTATCTTGGTAAAGAAAAGCATAACTGGACCTTCCGGATTCATTATGTTGTTCATGTCATTCTCCTTTCAGTCTGATCGGCGGTGGATTCCCGGTATATCAGAGAGGTTTCCGTATGCATTATGCGGTAATTCAAAGAGGGTTCCTTTATTCTGGAAATCAGCAGATACACTGCGGAGAAGCCCATGATTTGGCTGTGTATATGTATGGTGGTGAGGGAGGGTGTTGTCACTTTTGATTCCGGGGAATCATCAAAGCCGCATAGCCAGACATCCTCTGGTACCATGATTCCCAGTTTTTTCAATGCCTGAAGCAGATCCAGGGCCACAAAATCATTGGCGCAGATAAAGATATCCGGAAGTGAGTGCATGTTTTCGATGCGGCTTGCCAGATATTTCTGGTATGCTTCGTCGCTTAAGTCATCTGTTTTGTTGTCCGTGATGCAGCATTCTTCCGGACAGGACAGTCCCGATAGGGTTAATGCCTCGCGGTATCCCATATAGCGCTCGAAGAAGGACTGGCAGTGCAGGTATTCCCCGATAAAGCCTATTCTCTTCTTGCCCCGGGATACCATCTCCCGCACAAAACTGCGGATATTGGCTTTGTTCTCCATATAAAGACAGTCCGCCTGCAGGGTATCGCCCGTGCCTATCACCGGCGAATCAACGAAAAGAACGGGGGTTCCCAGGGAACAGAGCATATTGCTGTACTTTCGGTCAAACATCTCCACGCAGATGATGCCCGCAGTCTTCTCTTTGTTGTAATGGCTGGGAAGCCGGAGCGCATCGACATCTTCCCGGTGGATTCTGTGCACGGTAAAACTGTAACCTAGTTGAGAGAGCTCCCGTTGAAAATCGTCCAGCATAGAGGAAGAAAAATGTGAGTTCCCAATACAGCCAATACTGAACAGAGCGATTTCCATCGGCATTGAGGCTGGAACAGGAGCGGGTTCTGCCGTCTTGTCGTTTAAACCGGCTATGGTCGCATAGGAGAACTGTTTGTATTTCATGTCGATAGCTTTTTTTAGGATCTTTTCCCTCGTGGCATCAGCGAGGATACCAGTGTTGTTAATGGCCTTGGAGACCGTGTTTCGAGATAGGCCAAGGGCATCGGCGATGTCCTGAATGGTGACTCGTTCTGCCATATTCGTCTCTCCGTTTCTGTGCCTCATTTCCGGGTAATGCGTTTTTTTCGATGTCTGAAAGAGCATTAAGTAATTTCTGAACCTATTATAATACACAATTTATTCGGTGTCAAATGTAAAAATTTGAAATAGATATTTTGCTAAAACACCGAAACGAAAATGGGATTATGTTTCTGGCGTATATTTGTAAGTGATTATCCATTTTGGGTAGAAAAATAAGAAAAAAGCTGGTCAGATCGTATTGTTGCATAATTGTGATGGATAAAAAATAAAATTTTTATAAAAAAGTATTAATAATATTAAAATTTATTGTTGACAAATATATAAAATCACGGTAAAGTTATATTTACAAAAATGAAATATATATTTTACAAATGCACAATATATGCGTGACTGGGAGGGGAGAGGAGAAATACGCAGGTGCATAAAGTTTTATCAGATTAACAGAAAAAAGGAGAAAGGAGTAATTCAATTATGAAATCAAGTACGAAATCAGCTTCGTCCAAGGGCGCTGCTCCCTGGAAGGGTAAAGAAGGGGCTGGGTTACACGGCACGCTCGTTTACTTGCGACAACACTGGCAGCTGTATGTAATTTTCCTGCTCCCGGCGTTTGCCCTGACAATTATCTTCCGTTATATCCCTATGGGCGGTATTCTGATTGCCTTTGAGGATTATAATGCAATCAAGGGATTTCTGGGAAGCCCGTTTGTGGGTTTCAAGCATTTCCAGAGGTTTTTGTCTTCGCCGGATTTCCTGTCCTATCTGGTTAACACGCTGAAGCTGAGCATCTATGGTCTGCTGTGGGGCTTTCCGGTTCCGATTCTGTTGGCTTTCCTGCTCAATCGCGTGGAGAGTGCAAAAACGAAGCAGAAAATCCAGCTGGTACTCTATATGCCGAACTTTATCTCAGTTATCGTGCTCTGCGGTATCGTGAAAATTCTCTTATCCGTTACCGGCCCTTTGAACCTGTTTTTGGGCACTTCTACTGACTTTATGACCATGCCGGAGGCGTTCCGCACCATTTATATTGCCAGCGGTATCTGGCAGGGCGCCGGCTGGGGTTCCATCATGTACACGGCGGCTCTTTCCAATGCCAGCCAGGAGTTGAAGGAGGCGGCCGTTATTGACGGCGCCAATATTTTCCAGCAGATCAAGGCGGTGGAATGGCCGGCCATAAAGGACGTGGTCATCATCCAATTCATCATGTCAGCCGGTAATATCATGAGCGTTGGATTTGAGAAAGCTTATGCGCTGCAGACGGATCTGAACATGAGAACATCGGAAATCATATCCACCTATGTGTACAAGAAAGGTCTTCTTGACGGTGATTATGGCTTTTCAACGGCGGTGGGACTGTTCAATACGGTCATCAATGTCATTCTTCTGGTCACTGTGAATAAGATCGTGGCGAGGATGAATGAAGGAAAAGGACTGTAGAGGAGGTGCAGAAACCATATGACAAAGAAAAAATTCAGCAGATATTCCTTACAGGACAAAGCGCTGCTTCTGACAGGTTACATACTGTTGGGGCTGTTCGTGGTGGCGATTATTATCCCCATGATTTATATTGTGGTGGCATCCTTTATGGATCCCATTACTCTGCAAAATAAGGGTATTACCTTTGATTTCAGCAAATGGACAATAACGGCTTATCAGCGCGTGTTCAGCAATGCGCAGATCTGGGTTGGCTTTGGGAATGCAGTACTCTACTCCGTGACCTTTACGGTAGTGTCTGTCTTTATTACCTTGCTTGCGGCGTATCCCATGTCCAGGGCGGATTTCAAGGGCAGGTCATTTTTTAACGTGATCTTCGTTATCACGATGTTCTTCGGCGGCGGCCTGATCCCTACCTACTTGCTGATTAAGAGTCTGGGAATGATAGACACTATATGGGCCATCATTATTCCCGGCGCTTTCAGCGTTTGGAACATGATCATTGCCAGAACCTACTACCAGGGTATTCCCACGGAATTGAGGGAAGCGGCGGATGTGGACGGAGCAAATGAGATGACGTTTTACTTCATGATTCTGCTGCCGGTTTGTATGCCAATCATCGCCGTGCTGAGTCTGTGGTCCTTTGTAGGTATGTGGAACAGCTACTTCGATGCAATGATTTATTTGGACAGCGCTTCGAAAAAGCCTTTGCAGGTAGTGCTGCGCGCCATCCTGATTCAGAACAAGCCGGAGTCGGGAATGATTTCAGATATGCAGAGCACCGCCGCGCGTGCGCAGCTGGCGGAGTTGCTGAAATATGCCACGATCATTGTTTCCAGTCTTCCGCTTTTGGTGATGTATCCCTTCTTCCAGAAGTATTTTGATGCGGGGATTATGGTAGGATCTGTAAAGGGTTAAAGCTTATAGTTACAAAACGAATACATGACGTAAATAAAAATAAATAGGAGGAGCTATGAAAAGCAAATTATGGAAACGTTTAATTACCGCTGCGCTTGCGACGGGCATGATATTTTCCCTGACGGCATGCGGCGGGAAAAAAGTGGAACTGAATGATGGAACCTTTAAGGCCGTAGATGCATCGGAACTTACTTTTCCTCAGGCTGAGAAGGTAACTCTGACTGGTCTGATCAATTATCCGGCAAACACAACGGAACCCAAGGATCGTACGATCTTCCAGCGCCTGGAAGAACAGACCAACGTACATATCGAGTGGAATGCGATCACGAACAGCGAGTGGGGCGACAAAATCCAGACACTTATGACAGATGTTAATTCCCTGCCGGATTTTATCTTTACAGCGGGATTTGGCGAGGCCGACCTGCTCAGGTTTGGCGAGGGCGGAACTATTATCGCTCTGGAGGAGTACATTGACAATTATATGCCGAATCTGAAGGGCGTATTTGACAAATATCCTGAGTACAGGGCGATGACGGTTGCCCCTGACGGACATATTTATTCTCTTCCCTGGATCGAGCAGCTGGGTTCTGATAAGACTGCTATCCAGACCATTGACAACATGCCCTTCATCAATAAGAAGTGGCTGGATTTCCTAAAACTGGAGATACCGGAGAACGTTGAGGATTTCGAAGCAGTGCTGATTGCATTTCGCGATAATGCGGCTGCCCTGCAGGCAGAATTTGAGATTGAGGGCGACATAATCCCCATGTCCTGTATCGTGAATGACGGAGGACAAGATCCCGGTGTTTTGTTCAACTCCTTCGGCGAGGGCTATGGTGATCCTGACAAGTGGAGGCATATCGTCGTTACCAATGACAAGAAGGTTGTCTGCAGCGCTACTTCGGAGGGCTGGAAAGAAGGTATCGCATGGCTGCATTCCCTGTATGAGGAGAACCTGATTGATCCCGAGGCGTTTACTCATGATTGGTCCACTTATGTGGCAAAGGGTAAATCCCACCGTTATGGCGTGTTCTTCAGCTGGGATCCGGCAAACATTGACAATCTGGAAGATTATGTCCCGCTTCCGCCCCTGGCAGTGGGCGGTCAGAGAGTGCTCACTCCCACGAATGGTTCCTTCACCAGCGGCTATGACCGCGGACGCTGCGTAGTTACGGCAACAGCGCAGAATCCTGCGCTGGTATGTGCATGGCTTGATCAGATGTATGATCCGATTCAGTCTCCTCAGAATAACTGGGGTACATACGGTGAGCCGGATGAGTTTGATATTTTTACGATGGGCACAAATGATAAAGGAGAACCTATGCTGCAGCATGCGCCTTTGGGAGACGCATCCCCTGTGGAGGTAAGAGAGGCAGAGGCTGTCGGCGGACCTCTTGCGATCCTGGATGAGTACTACGATGTATACGTGACCTGTCCTGATGACGCACAGTATCGTCTGGACTGGATCAAGGAGTACTATACTCCGTATATGACAGGAACAGATTATGTATATCCCACGGTTTTTATGAGCAAGGAGGATATCGAGGAACTGTCAAACATCATGGCGGATATCGGTAAGAACGTAAATGCCAAGAAGTCTGAGTGGATCCGTGACGGCTTCACCGATGCGGATTGGGATGAATATCTTGAAATGCTTAACGGCTATAAGCTGGAGAGATATTTGGAGATCTTCCAAAAGTATCTTGACGCATATTTTGCAGAAATGAAATAGTGCGTAAATAAGGACTAATCGAAGGCAGGGCGAGGCAGTCATTCAGCTCTCTGTATCAGGGCTGCTGAATGGCTGTTTATCGTCAAAACAAAAAATAATTTTTAACAGACCCAAGAAACGATAGACAGAATAGACAAGGAGATTGCCATGATAAGTCAGACATTGAGGGAGGCCCGTAAATTTGAGGAGGTTTCAGAAAAGATGATAGCTGAGGAGGAGAGACCGGCGTTTCACCTGTCAGCACGGACAGGATGGATGAACGATCCCAACGGCTTCAGCTATTACAAGGGGAAATACCATTTATTTTACCAGTATAATCCGTATAATTCCTACTGGGGGCCCATGCATTGGGGGCATGCGGTTAGCGATGACCTGTTGCACTGGGAATATCTTCCGACGGCTCTGGCTCCGGATGAATTCTATGACAGGGATGGATGCTTTTCCGGCGGTGCGGTCACGCTTCCGGATGGCAGGCAGCTTCTGATGTACACTGGCGTGATCAGGGAGCGGCAGGCTAACGGGGGTTATACGGAGGTTCAGACCCAGTGTCTCGCAGTGGGAGATGGGGTGGACTACGAAAAGTATGAAAACAATCCTGTCCTGGACGAGAGAGATGTGCCGGAGGGTTCCAGCCGGAAAGATTTTCGGGATCCGAAGGTCTGGCAGGAGGCGGACGGAACTTACCGCTGCGTAGTTGGAAGCAGATCTGCGGACGGAAGCGGACAGATTCTGCTCTATTCCAGCGAGGACGGTTTCCGTTGGCAGTTTAAAAGCATACTCGCCTCCAACCGTAACCGTTTTGGGAAGATGTGGGAATGCCCTGATTTCTTCCAACTGGACGGGAAATGGGTACTCCTTACCAGCCCTCAGGATATGCTGCCCCGCGGCTTTGAATACCACAATGGTAACGGCACGCTCTGCCTGATCGGCGATTACGACAGGGAGACGGAGAGCTTTATCGAAGAGAGCGACCAGTCTGTGGATTACGGCATTGATTTCTATGCTATGCAGACTCTGCTGACTGCAGACGGACGCAGGGTCATGCTGGGATGGATGCAGAACTGGGATACCTGCAACCACAGGAGAGAGAATGAGGAACCGTGGTTCGGACAGATGAGTTTACCCAGAGAAATTTCCATTCGAAATGGGAGACTTTACCAGAAACCGATTCGGGAGCTGGAAGCGATGAGACGCAATAAAGTTGTCTATGAAAAACTCGTTTTCTCCGGAACCATCTGTCCTGATGGCATTCGAGGGCGGCGGGTAGATATGGAGGTGGTGATCCGCCCTGAGGAGGGCTGTGACATGTATCGAAAATTTGCAATCCGTTTTGCCCAGAACGAGATGTACCAGACATCGCTCAGCTACAGGCCGGGCGAATCCGTGCTTAAAGTGGACAGGAAGTTTTCCGGTTCCAGAAGGGCTATCATCCACCAGAGGCGCAGTAAGGTATTCTGTAAGGACGGCGCACTGAAGCTGAGGGTTATTTTGGACCGTTTCAGCGTGGAGGCGTTTGTAAACGATGGAGAACAGGTGATATCCGCCGTTCTGTACACGGATCAGGCGGCGGATGGGATTTCTTTTTTCGTTGACGGAACCGTAAATATGGATGTGGTAAAATACGATCTCATATAAAATGTATTAGCAAAGGTATACAAGGAAGGGGGATAGCCGGCAATGGAAAGATTTGACGTAGTTGCGTTGGGGGAATTATTAATTGATTTTACTGAAAATGGAATAAGCGGACAGGGGAATTCGATTTATGAAGCAAATCCCGGCGGGGCGCCATGTAACGTATTGGGCATGCTGGCCAAGGCTGGCAGGAAGACTGCTTTTATTGGGAAGGTTGGGCAGGATATTTTCGGAAATCGCCTTAAAGCAACGCTTAAAGAGGTTGGGATTGACACGTCTGGCCTGATTATGGATGAAACTGTCCGGACAACGCTTGCGTTTGTAGAGACACTGGCTGATGGGGACAGAAATTTTTCTTTTTACCGAAATCCTGGTGCGGATATGATGTTGAAAGAAGAAGATCTTTTGGTCAATTTACTGGAAAATACCAAAATTTTTCATTTTGGAACTTTATCCATGACACATGAGGATGTGAGACAGGCGACGAAAAGGGCGATTCAAATTGCCAAAGAAAGCGGAGCAGTAATTTCTTTTGATCCTAATTTACGTACACCCCTCTGGAAGACGCTTGATGAGGCGAGAGAACAGGCGGCGTATGGTTTTTCAAAGTGCGATATATTAAAAATTTCCGATAATGAAATCCAGTGGTTTACCGGAGAAGAAGATTATGATGCCGGTATCCGTAAGCTCAGAAGCCAATATGAGATTCCATTAATACTTCTTTCTATGGGGAAAAGCGGAAGTTGCGCTTATTATAAAGATCTGCGCATAGAGGCCGCACCCTTTTTGCAGGAAAATACGATTGAAACAACAGGGGCGGGGGATACGTTTGGCGGATGTTGTCTGCATCATGTCTTAAAATACGGGCTCAATAATATGGATGAAGAAAGGCTATACCGAATGCTGACTTTTGCAAATGGAGCCGCATCTATTATTACAACCAGGAAAGGGGCTTTGCGCATGATGCCAGAGCTGCATGAAGTTGAAAAACTGATAGCGGACAGGATGCCTATGTTTCAAAGCTAAAAAGGCAAGAAAAGATTTGGTCTGATAAGATACCGAAAAATAATTAGGACGGGGCCGTTGCACCACCAAAAGGCGGCCTGTCAAAAGGCCGCCCTGAAATATTCCTCCTCCACTCCTGTCTTTTTGGCAAGCAGTACTGCCAAAGCTCTCTTCTGATCCCGGATTTTTTCCCGGTCCATCCCTGTAAAATATTCCTGCAGTTCCCGTTTTTCCTCGTTTGACAGCCGCAGATCCGTAAGAGGCTTATCCAGTATCAGGCATTCCGCCGCCCGGGAGAGCACCGGACGGCAGATATTGTCCAGATAGAGCTCGCCGTATTCCGGGCAGAACTCGGAAAGGAGACCGGATACCGCCGCTTTGTCAAAATGACCAAGGAACCTCTTTTCCATAAGCAGCTTATGCAGATAATCGTGGATCTGATCTACGCCGCACAGCTCAGGGTCTCCCGCAAGCAGGGGGTAATCCAGGGTGATAATATGGTCCTGGGGACAAAATCTGGCATCGTATTTTAGAAAGAAGGCGGGCATTCCCTTTAAGACCGTGTCTCCATAGTTGCGGCAGCCATAGTCCGTGAAGTCTTTGATCAGCTCTTCATAGAGTGCGTTTGCGCTCTTTACCCTGGCAAGCACGGCCTCATAGCCTTTTTCATAAAGAACCATAGGCTCCGGCATTGCATAGGATGTCATGACATGCTCCGATTCGCCCAGGCACTCCTGGATACAATAGAGCACGGCCTCCATGAGCATGTTTGCGGTTTCGTAAGTGACGGAGCTGCTCTCCCTGGAGGTGTACCTGTCAGACAGTGATGCCACGGCCGGAAGTAATGCGTCTGCTGAAAGAAAGCCTTCCTGGGCAAAAATATCCTGTACCTTAATCCTGTTTTTCATCATGATAATCTCCCTTCTACCAGAATAATTCCGCTAAAACCTCATGATACAGATCCGCATCCCAGCGCTCCTCCTCGCTGAACTTTTCGTATTCTCCCAGTCCCTGACTCTTCTCATATCCGCGGTAACCGTCACGCACTGCCCGGGAAAAGCGTTCCAGACAGGTGCCGCCAAGATACTCGATATCTCCGCAGCAGATGCCGTCGAACTGCTCCTTCATGAAATTCAGAATTTCATCGTCCGTGACCTTGTCCTGCGTCTCGTTTTTAAAGGCGTAAAAGACATCCTGAAGCTTTTCAAGCGTTTCCGCATAGCTGCCGCCATCGATATACGGAGAATCGCAGAAAACATAGATCAGCTTATCCAGAATTCCGGAGCCGAATTCCACCCGCTGATATTTTTTCAGGCTGTTATTGCGGCAGATCACCAGCTCCCTGGCCTGTTCCTCGGTCAGGCACAGGCCGAAGCGCTGTGTTTTTTCGTTACATGCGAGCAGTGTGTCGAGCTCCTTCTTTTCCTTTTCCTTCCAGATTAAAGCATAGATATCCATATTGATAAAATCCCTCCCATCTGAAACTGCAGTTCCTGTTTCCGGTACTCATAAAAGCATGATAACCGTAATGGGACTTATTATACCTATAGTTTCTTATGCATACAAGTCTTGATTTTTTGACGTTTTTGTGGTAATGTAATAACAACAAGAGAGAAATGTCGGCCACTTACAGGCGGATGTGCTGCCACTCATCCAGAGAGGGTAGACATCCGCCTTTTCGTTTCGTATGATATGGGTACAATAAATGCAACAAAATCTGTACAGAAAGAGGTGATGATTTGAAGGTCACACTGCATTTAATCGCAAAGCATGAAGAGGAGTATGCGCAGCTCCATCTGCATAAGGAGAACAAAAGAATGGAGGAACTGAAGGAATATCTGGAAAATGACGGAACCTCCAACCCCGTCCTGGCGGTGACACAGGAGGGAAAGGCGGTTTATCTGTCCGGAAAAGAGATTTTGTTTGTGGAGGCTGACAAAAACAAACGGCTGGTCTGTACGGGGGAGGGGAGTTTTCATTCCCAGTATAAGCTCTACGAGCTGGAGCATATGCTGCCCGCAAGCTTTGCCCGGGTTTCCAAGTCCGTGATTCTGAACACGGATCAGGTAAAGGTGTACCGCCCTCTTGCCAACGGGCTGATGGCGGCGGAGCTTGGAGACGGACAGGTGGTCTATATATCCAGAAAATATCTGAAGGAACTGCTGTTGCGCCTGCGGCAGGAGTAAATATCTGGGAGACGGCGTTTAAGTGCGCAGGAGAAAGGAGGAAACCGTATGATAAAAAATATAAAAGAGGGAAGCGTTCTGGGGGCGGCGATGCTGATTTACAATCTGGTGCTGGTCAGGCTATTTACGCGGGGAGAGTACTGGGATTTTGTGATAAAATATCTTCTGCTGTTCGTTGCGGGCTTCTGGGGTCTTGGAATCCTGCTGATGAGCTTTCACAACAAGAAAACGAGGATAGACAAAAATCTTTATTACGGAGCCGCAGGCATGTACTGGCTGTTTTTGATTGGAGCTGCGCTTACTCTGTTCCGGTTTGCGGGACCGTTGGCGGAATGGCTGGTGTACTGCAATCTGGGAGCGCTTCTTGGGGCGTGGCTGATCGAATATCTCTATCTGGTCCGCATGTCCGAGAAATTAAACGGGGCAAGGGGCGCGGTGAGACAAAGTCTTGCCATCAATCTTCCCAAAAGGATACGGGATCCCGAGGGGGTGTATGATTTTCTGGAGGATTACTGCGGGAGGAATCATATGAACCTGTGGATCATGGAGCGGGGAATCCCCGGAAAAGCGAGAATTGACGGAATGGAGTACGAAATCAATGTACAGGAGTATTATGGGTTTTTCGGTACGCCAAGCTATGATCTTCTGGTCACGTCACTGACGGCAGGCGACCTTTAGGGAGGCGCTCTTCCTCATAAACCAGCCCGGCAAAGCGCTGAAAAGGCTTTGCCGGGCTGGTTTCTTTTATCTGTTTCGGTTAACAATCTCTTCGATCAGTCCGGTTATGGTTGAGATGGAACCGGGCTGGTGGCTTCTTCCCATGGCCTCAATAAAGGTCTGCCTGGTAAAATACAGCTCCGTCACCTTTTCCACCAGAAGCTCGGGCGAGAGGTCGTCGTCATTGATTACCATGCTGTAGCCCTGGGACTCAAAGGATCTGGCGTTTAAAATCTGATCGCCCCGGCTGCTGTTTGCGGAAAGGGGAACCAGGAGATTTGGCTTTTTCAGTGCGAGAAGCTCGCAGATGGAGTTGGCCCCCGCACGGGAAATTACAAGATCTGCCATGGCGAAGATATCCTTCAGCTCCGCTTTCACATATTCAAACTGCATATAACCCGCTGTGTGCAGGAGCATGTTGTCGATTTTTTCCCTGCCGCAGATATGCACCACCTGAAAATCTTCAAGGAGCATGGGAAGGGCGTCCCTGACCGCCTGATTCACGGAGGCGGCTCCAAGGCTTCCGCCGATCACCAAAATCACCGGTTTGTTTGCGGTAAAGCCGCACATGTCAAGGGCTGCGATCTTGTCTCCCTTTGTCAGCTCCTCCCGGATCGGGGAGCCGGTGAGCACCGCTTTGGAAGTGGGAAGCATGGTGACGGTTTCCGGAAAATTGCAGCAGATTTTCTCGGCCACCGGAATGCACATTTTGTTTGCAAGTCCCGGAGTCATGTCGGATTCATGGATAATACAGGGGATGTGCAGGGATGCAGCGGCGCGCACTACCGGAACGCTCACAAATCCGCCTTTGGAAAAGACGATATCCGGTTTGATTTTTTTGAGGTATTTTCTGGCCTCCCCAAATCCCTTCACCACCCGGAAGGGATCGGTCAGATTCTTGATATCCAGGTAACGTCTGAATTTTCCCGTGGCGATCCCATAATAAGGGATGTCAAAATCCGTGATCAGTTTCTTTTCGATTCCGTCATAGGAACCGATATAAGACACCTCGTAACCCAGTTCCTTAAGGCGGGGCAGGAGGGCTATATTGGGAGTCACATGCCCTGCGGTGCCGCCTCCTGTCAATACAATTTTTTTGACTGCATTTGAATCGCCCATGATTTGAGCCTCCTGTGTTAGAAGTTGCCGCTTCTGATCCCTTCCAGCGCCTGTGCCAGCTGATCAGGACATGAAGTGGGCTTAAACCCGCACCGGATTCCCTTTAATTTGGAGATTGCATCGTCAATCTTCATGCCGGTTACGAGTGCGGAAATCCCCTTCAGATTACCGTTGCATCCGCCAAAAAATTCCACTGATTTGATTGCGTCATTCTCCACCTCAATATCGATAAAGGAGGAACATGTACCTTTGGTCTGATATCTCATAATTACAAATACACCGTGCCTTTCCATACTGTAATAAGTTTTGTCTTCTGCTATGTCAGTATAGCAGAAAAAGCATGTACTTTCCAGTGGAAAAAAGCACTTTTTGGCAGATTTATGTAATTTTTTGCCGCAAAAGAAGGATGCATCACAGGGGGTGCGATATTGAGTGCAAATCCCCTTTCCACTATAATAAATGAAAGGAATCATCGACAAGGAGGATATCATGATAGCAATCTTTTTAAAACATAAATATTTGGCCGGGGCCATAATCGGACTTTTGTCTCTCAGTATCATCTGTCAGATTATTATGGGTGTGCTGTTTCATATTATGATCCGGGAATCAGGAAATATGCCTGCCACAAAAAATAAGTCCTTAAAAAAATGTAAGCTAAAATACATCAACTGCTATAAGCTCAACGGCAGAATGGTAAACACATCCGTGTTTGTGGACAAGTTTATTCAGAAAATCACTTTCCTGAAAATGCCGCTGATCCGTCTTTCTCACATTTCCGGACAGCTGATGATGCTTTCCGTTCTGGTGACAGGAATCACGATCTGTTTTACGCTTGCGGCCGGGGATACTTTATTCCAGATTATTCCCTATTATCTCTCCAGTATACTTGGGCTGTATCTTTATTTTTCCATTTCCGGGCTTGTGGATATCCAGGGAAAGAAAAAGATTCTGAAGACAAATCTGGTGGATTATCTGGAGAATCACCTGGTGCCGAGGCTTGAGGTGGAGAGAGAAAACCTTTTAAGAGGGGAGAAAGCACAGGACAGGGAGGATGAGGTGTCTCCGGAAAGGACCATGGGGTGGAAGGAAGGCCTTCGGGTGAAGGAGGATATGGAAAAGGCTGTCCCGGCAAGCGCTGATTATCAGGATGAGCTTGAGGATCTTCTGAAGGAATTCTTTGCATAAGCCTGTTTTTGCGGTACAATACAATGAGAAAAGTTAAAAATTCCCGGGCGCTATGCGCTTCGTATGCAGGACGCCCGGAATGAAACGGAGGGTACAAATGAGCAGATTATGGTACAGGCAGTCTGCCGGCATCTGGGAGGAGGCGCTTCCTCTTGGAAACGGCAGGCTCGGCGCCATGGTATATGGCGGTGCGGACAGGGAGCATATCCAGGTCAACGAGGAGAGCATGTGGTATGGAGGTCCGGTTGACCGGAATAATCCGGATATGCGAGAGCAGCTTCCCGTTATCAGGAAGCTGATTTTTGAGGGACGGATCGCGGAGGCGGAGAAGCTGATCAAGCTTGCCATGTCCGGCTGCCCTGACGGCATGCATCCCTATCAGACCCTGGGCGATATTCACATTGAGTTCGAGGGGATGGAAAAGTTCACGGATTACGAGCGGGAGCTGGATCTGGAACAGGCGGTCTACAGGCAGAAATTCCGCTGTGGGGAGACGCTTTTTGAGCGGGAGATGTTTATTGCGGCCCCGTCTGACGTTATGGCTATGCGTCTTACTGCCAGCGGGAAGGAAAGGATCAGCTTTTCCGCAATTCTGCGGAGAAGCAAGTTTTTTGACGGCGTGAAGAAGACAGGGGATCACGGGATTTGTCTCTATGGGAATCTGGGCAAGGGCGGCTTTGATTTTTCCATGATTCTTTCCGCACAGAGCCCGGACGGCAGGGTGTCTGCAATGGGTGAGCACCTTCTGGTGTCGGATGCCAGTGAGGTGACGCTCTATTTCTGTGCGGACACCACGTATCACATTTCGGAGAAAGAGCTGGAAGCTTCGATTCAGATGCGGATCGAGAGGGCGAAGGAGAAGGGATTTGAGGCTCTGCGCAGGGAGCATGTGGAGGACTACAGGGCTCTCTATGGGCGCGTGAGCCTTGAGTTGGGAGATCTTTCGGAATATGACCGTGTGCCCACGGATGAGAGGATTCTGGCGGCGGCACGGCAGGCGGCTGATATCGGCCTTTCCAAGCTGTATTTTGATTACGGGCGGTATCTTCTGATCTCCTGCAGCAGACAGGGAACTCTTCCGGCGACCTTACAGGGGCTCTGGAACCAGGATATGCTTCCGCCCTGGGATTCCAAGTACACGGTCAACATTAATACGGAGATGAATTACTGGCCTGCGGAGATCTGTAATCTTTCGGAATGCCATATGCCGCTCTTTGAGCTGATTAAGAAAATGGTACCGAACGGAAGGAGAACTGCGGAGGTGATGTACGGGGCGGGCGGCTTCGTGTGCCACCACAATACGGACATGCACGGGGATACCGCAGTGCAGGATCAATGGATTCCGGGTTCTTACTGGGTGATGGGAGCGGCCTGGCTGTGTACCCATCAATGGACACATTATCAATACACGCTGGATCAGGATTTCCTGCGGGAAAGCTTTCCCATCATGAGGGCGGCGGCAGAGTTTTTCCTGGATTTTCTGGTGGAGCATGACGGGTATCTGGTCACCTGCCCTTCCGTATCTCCCGAAAATACCTTTATTCTTCCCGGCGGGGAAATGGGTGCGAATATTTACGGCGTGACCATGGATAATCAGATACTCAGGGACCTGTTTACCCAGTGTAATGAGGCTGCCGGAATTCTCGGTGTGGAGGATGAGCTGGATCAGCGGATCCGCAGGGCCAGGGAGCGGCTGATTCCTACCAGAATCGGGAAGCATGGGAACATCATGGAGTGGCCGGAGGATTATGAGGAGTGGGAGCCGGGGCACAGGCATATTTCCCATTTGTATGGGCTGCATCCCTCGGAGCAGATCACGGTGGACGGCACCCCCGAGCTGGCCCAGGCGGCAAAGGTCACTCTGCAGAGGCGTCTGTCATCAGGCGGCGGGCACACGGGCTGGAGCCGGGCGTGGATTACGAATCACTATGCGAAGCTGTGGGATGGCGACAGTGCCTATGAAAATATTGAAAAGCTTTTTGCGAACTCCACCTATCTTAATCTGTTTGACAAGCACCCTCCTTTTCAGATCGACGGGAATTTCGGAGTCACGGCTGCCATTGCGGAAATGCTGGTGCAGAGTACGTTGGAGAGGATCGTGCTGCTTCCCGCCCTTCCGGGGGCATGGAAGAGCGGTTCTGTCAGAGGACTGCGGGTAAAGGGCTGTGCCGGGGTGGATATCTTCTGGGCGGAAGGTATTCTTACAGAGTTTGTGATCCGGGCGGATAAGGACTATCGGTGGCAGCTCAAATATGGGATGTTTTCCATGGATATATCTCTTCGCAAGGGAGAGGAGAAAAGGCTGGAATGGAGTGACGGCAGGCTGAGGGAGAAAGGTGAAGAGAAATGACGCAGACAGGAATGGCGGACAGAAGGATGGAAGAGGATTTCCTCCAAAGAGTGGAACAGGAGGCCAGGCAGGCGCTGCGGGAGCTTCTTGATCAGGCAAAGCTGAATGAGGGGGACATTCTGGCAGTGGGATGCTCTTCCAGTGAGGTGGCAGGAGAGCGGATCGGAACCTTTTCCAGTGTGGAGACGGCAAAGGCGGTATTTGACGGTATTTACGGCGCAGTGCAGGAGAGAGGGCTGTTTCTGGCGGCCCAGTGCTGCGAGCATCTGAACCGGGCGCTGATCGTGGAGAGACAGGCCGCTGTCAGGGACAGGCTCACCGTGGTAAATGCGGTGCCAAAGCCCAAGGCGGGAGGCTCTTTTGCCTGCATGGCTTATGAAAGCTTCAGGGATCCTGTGGCGGTGGAGCATATCAGGGCGCAGGCGGGGATTGATATCGGAGACACGCTGATCGGAATGCATCTGCAGGATGTGGCGGTTCCGGTCCGTATTAATCAGAAGCAGATCGGGAACGCCCATGTGGTGTGCGCCAGAACCAGGCCGAAATTTGTGGGAGGCCAGAGGGCGGTTTATGACGATAAGCTGCTGTGAATGCCGCACGGTAACAATATGTTCTGGCAGATTCTTGAAAATGGTACCGTTTTTTGATAAACTTATTTTATGATGCCAGGGTCAAAAGGTCATGCATGATATGCTTGCATATCTGTGCATGACTTTGGGACCCGTAAAACATGAAAAAGCAGCCCGACAGGGCGGATTTTGAATGTTTTCAGGATTGTGAGAGCACAAAGTGCGAAACAATCCGCAGGCATCAGGGGGCAAAATACCTTTTGACCCCAACATCATTTTATTGAGTGGCTGACGGATGATCAAAGGATGAATCTACCGGCGGTAAAAAATTGTTTCAGTAAGCAAAAGGAGAGAAGGTATCATGAGCAAAGTGACATTTGACTATTCCAAGGCAGCGCCCTTCATTCAGGAGCATGAGGTGGAATCCATGAAGAAGCTGGCATTGGATGCAAAGGAATTACTGGTTTCCAAGAAGGGTGCGGGAAATGATTTCCTTGGATGGATTGATCTTCCTGTTAATTATGACAAGGAAGAGTTCGACAGGATCAAAAAGGCGGCGGCCAAAATCCAGGGTGATTCCGAGGTGCTGCTGGTGATCGGTATCGGCGGATCTTATCTGGGAGCCAGAGCGGCTATCGAATTTTTGCGCCACAGCTTCTACAATGTGGTAGATAAGGAGATCCGAAAAACACCTGAGATTTACTTTGTGGGAAATTCCATCAGCTCCACTTATATCAGACATCTGATGGATGTGATCGGGGACAGAGATTTCTCCATCAATATGATCAGCAAGTCCGGAACCACCACGGAGCCCGCAATTGCGTTCCGGGTGTTTAAAGAGATGCTCGAGACGAAGTATGGCAAGGTAGAGGCTTCAAAGAGAATTTATGCGACCACGGATAAGGTGAGAGGCTCTCTGAAGAATCTGGCCAACGAGGAGGGCTACGAGAGCTTTGTGGTTCCCGATGACGTGGGAGGACGTTTCTCCGTTCTCACGGCGGTTGGGCTTCTTCCTATTGCGGTCAGCGGCGCCGATATCGACAAGCTGATGGAAGGTGCGGCCGAGGGAAGAAGGATGGCCCTTGAAGCTGATTTTGAGGAGAATGACGCAGTGAAATATGCGGCTCTGCGCAACATCCTTCTTAGAAAAGGAAAGGGAATCGAGATTCTTGCAAACTATGAGCCCAGCGTACATTATGTCTCCGAGTGGTGGAAGCAGCTTTATGGCGAGAGCGAGGGCAAGGATCAGAAGGGTATTTTCCCGGCGAGCGTGGATCTCACCACGGATCTTCACTCCATGGGGCAGTTTATCCAGGACGGTTCCAGAACCATGTTTGAGACGGTAATTAATATTGAGACCAGCAGGGAAGAGATTATTCTGAAGGAAGAGCCGGTTGATCTTGACGGACTGAACTATCTGGCCGGCAAGAGCGTTGACTTTGTGAACAAGAGCGCCATGAACGGCACGATTCTGGCGCACACGGACGGACAGGTTCCCAACTTCATGGTAAATATTCCCGAGATCAATGAGTTTTATCTGGGAGAGCTGTTCTATTTCTTTGAGTTTGCCTGCGGCGTGAGCGGATATCTGCTGGGAGTGAATCCCTTCAATCAGCCTGGCGTGGAGAGCTACAAGAAGAATATGTTTGCCCTTCTGGGAAAACCCGGCTACGAGGCACAGAGGGAAGAGCTGCTTAAGAGATTATAAGAAGCCAAAAAGAATATCAGGAAGTAAAAGGGTATCCCCGGATCGCTTAGGGTCCGGGGATTTTGTCACCTTTGTATTTTGGAGAGAAGAGCTTCCTGAAGTACCTGGGAAAAGTTGATATCCATTGCCATTGCGAATACTTATGTGCCTGTAAGCCGGCCTGTCAGGGGCCTGTGCGAGCAGCTGAGCGCTGCCGGCAGAACTTGCGCCTTTTTCTATAACTGGGAGGAGCTGCGGGATCTGAGCCGGCCATCCTCTCTTGCCTGCAGTTTTTATGTGTCCGGAAGCGTCTGCGGGTATGAGAGAGCAAATGAGATGGTCACAGAAAGCGCTCTTTCTTATATTGCCGGCGAAAAGCCGGATTTTGCATTTGTATATCTGGGATGTACGGACGAGGTTGGACATGCGCATGGGTGGATGAGTGATGAGTATTATCATGCCTGTTCCCAGTCGCTGGATGAGGTGGGCAGGCTGGTTGAATGCTTTGGAAAACCGGCCCGGGGCAGAGCTCCCAAAAGCAAATATATGTGACATAGCCCCGACCATAGCGGCCCTGGAGGGTGTTGCTTCTGACAGAGATTGGGAGGGCAGGAGTCTGTTGTAAGGCGTTTGGGAAGGAATAGATAAAATTCCAACATAATGTGCTTGCTTTTTCAATTCAGCAGTGATATAGTAAATACATTCTGATATCGTATTTCGTTTATGCGATTCTGGCTTCCGGCCATGCCGGAAGATAAAAGGGCGTTTCGCCTTATTGATACCCACTGTAAAGCTGGCAGAAAATAGAAAGCGGCAGCAGAATGTCCCGCACTATTCCGGCGTACTTTCCGTTTCCTGCAGGAGTGTTTTCTGCCAGGGAAATAATTGATTGGAAAGGAGCTGTTCATGACAAAAGAAACAAAGCCAGTTATCAACAATCCGAAAATTTCTGACAGCAGTAGCAAGCTGATTTTCGGAGACAATATTTTAAGCGCCCAGTTTTTCCGGGATTATGCCGACATTGAGATTTTGAAGAACGTCAGGCCGGAAGATGTGGAGGATGTATCTAACCGTTATATGCCGTTGTTCAGTACGGAGAGGGAGAGCGACACGGTCAAGAGAGTGGATATTTCCAGGTATCTTCCTGTGGATAAACTACCTTTGGAAAAGAATGAAGATGAAGTCAGTTTACCGTTGTATATTGTTTCACTTATTGAACACAAGACGAAAGTGGAGTATAATGTGATTATGCAGGTGCTCCGTTATATGGTTTATATCTGGGAAGACTATGAGAAGGAGATGGAAAGACGGCATCCGGATGTCAGCCAGAGGAAGGATTTCAGGTGAGCGGGCAGATGAAATTCTGAAGGATACACCAGAATATCTGCTGGATATCATGGCGAAACTGTTGCGGGCGCTGCTGTATAAGATGAATCTGCCGGAGGAAGAGGCGGAGAGCGAGTACAGAAAGGCGCTTGAGGAATACTTGGAAGAATGACGGCATAACGTTTAGAACATGGCATATGAAGAACTCCCGGTGCAGGATCAATCATTGTCCTGCATTGGGAGTTTTTTTGCAAAATCACCTTAGGCGGGATCAAGGGATAACGCATTCTTCATCTTCCTGACATACCTGCCCACGGGCCCGGCCGCCTCTGTTCCATATTCGGCAATGAGTTTGACGATGGCCGAGCCCACGATGGCACCGTCAGATATTTCTGCCATTTTGCGGGCCTGCTCCGGTGTGGAGATACCAAAGCCCACGGCGCAGGGCACGGATGTGGTTTGTTTTACCAGCTTTACCATGGAGGCGACATCCGTGTTGATTTTGCTGCGGACTCCGGTGACACCCAGGCTGGAAACTATATAGAGGAAGCCCTCCGCCTCTTTGGCGATCATAGAAATTCGGTTTTCCGAAGTGGGGGCGATCAGGGAGATCAGGGCCACGCCGTATTCCCGGCACAGGCCGCTGAACTCGCCCTTTTCCTCGAAAGGAAGATCGGGAAGGATCAGGCCGTTGATGCCGATTTGGGCGCAGGCTGAGATGAAACGCCGTGCTCCATAGGAAAAAACCACATTGGCGTAGGTCATGAAGACCATGGGAATCGTGACGGTGCGGCGGAGCTCCTTTACCATGTCAAAGATCTTATCCGTGGTGACACCGCCGATGAGCGCCCTTAAGTTTGCGGCCTGGATTACCGGGCCTTCTGCGGTGGGATCAGAGAAGGGAATTCCCAGCTCGATCAGGTCTGCTCCGTTGGCGGCCATACTGCGGACGACCGCCTTTGTGGTTTCCAGATCGGGATCCCCGCAGGTGACAAAGGGAATAAAGGCCTTGCCCTTTTTGAAAGCTTCTTTTATCTGATCGGCGGGTCTGTAAATCTGCATATCTGTATTATTCATGAATATCCTCCCCTCTGTAGCGGGCAATGGCGGCGCAGTCCTTGTCACCCCGGCCCGAAATGGTGATGACTATGATTTTGTCTTTTGAACACTGTGGTGCTGTTTTCATGGCGTATGCCACGGCATGGGCGCTCTCGATGGCGGGAATAATGCCCTCCGTCCGGGAAAGATACTCAAAGGCATTTACCGCCTCCTCATCGGACACAGGCACATACCTCGCCCGTCCCGTATCGTGGAGCCATGCGTGCTCCGGCCCGATACCCGGATAGTCCAGTCCTGCGGAGATGGAGTAGACCGGGGCGATCTGGCCGTACTCATCCTGGCAGAAATAGGATTTCATGCCATGGAAGATACCGGGTTTTCCCGTGGCGATCGTAGCCGCCGTCTCAAAGGTGTCAATCCCTCTTCCTGCGGCCTCGCAGCCGATTAACTCCACTTCCTCATCTTCAATAAAGTGATAAAAGCTGCCCATGGCATTGCTCCCGCCGCCCACGCAGGCTATGACCGTATCCGGAAGCCGTCCCTCTTTTTCCAGCATCTGCTGTTTGACCTCCCGGGAGATCACGGCCTGAAAATCACGCACAATGGTTGGGAAGGGATGAGGCCCCATGACAGAACCCAGACAGTAATGGGTATCGCTGATCCGGCCGGTCCACTCTCTCATGGCTTCGGATACGGCATCCTTTAAGGTGGCGGTTCCGGTTTTAACGGGAATTACCTCGGCCCCGAGCAGCCGCATCCGGTAGACGTTGAGCGCCTGTCTTACGGTATCTTCTTCTCCCATAAAAACCACGCATTCCATGCCGAAGAGTGCGGCTGCAGTGGCCGTGGCCACACCGTGCTGTCCGGCCCCGGTCTCCGCAATCAGTCTTGTTTTTCCCATCTTTTTGGCCAGAAGCGCCTGACCCAGTACATTATTGATCTTGTGGGAGCCGGTGTGGTTCAGATCCTCCCGTTTCAGGTAGATTTTGGCACCGCCAAGATCCCGGGTCATTTTTTGGGCATGATACAGACGGCTGGGGCGTCCGGCATATTCGTTAAAAAGCTCTGTGAGCTCCCGGTTAAATTCGGGATCATTTTTATAATGTTCATAAGCGACCTCAAGCTCGATCACGGCATTCATAAGCGTCTCGGGAATGTACTGACCGCCATGGGAGCCGAAGCGTCCGTTTGATTGTGGCATAATTTTGTCTCCTTATTTATTTTTCGTGTGGGTGCGGACCGTTTGGATAAAGGCCCGCATTTTATCATAATCCTTGCAGCTGCCAGCCTCGTTACCGAAGCTTTCCGTGCAGGGAGCCATGGTACCGGAGATTCCCGCTCCGGAGGCTTCCACTGCGGAGCTTACATCCACGGCATAGGGATGGCAGAGGGCGAGCGCATCCGCAACATTTTCGCAGTTCAGCCCTCCGGCAAGGAAAAAGGGTCTGTCTATATTCCGGATCAGGGACCAGTCGAAGGCTTTGCCTGCTCCGAGCCCTCCGTCCAGCAAAAGATAATCGGAAGGAAAGTCCAGGGCCTTTTCGATATCCCCCTGTTCCCGAATGATAAAAGCCTTTATTACCGGACAGGGGAAAAGATTCTTAAGCCTCTCGCAGTAAGCCGTATCTTCGTTTCCGTGAAGCTGAACGATCTGAATGGTTCCGGATTTCAGCAGGGAAACCATGTTTTCCACGGGTTCATCCACGAAAACGCCCACGGCAGGGATCCGGGGATCGAGAAATCTTCGCAAAGCGGCTGCCTGGGAGGGAGAAACATAGCGCCTGCGGCCTTTTTGGAAGACAAAGCCAACGTAATCCGGAAGAAGTTCGTTGGCGTATTGAATGTCCTTTGGGGTGCGCAGTCCGCAGATCTTGATTTTTGTCATGTTGCTTCCCCGCTTTCTGTGCCGGTTGCGGCAGATGTGCGGTCTGTGTCGCCTGCGTATCCCCGAAGGGCATCCAGTGCGGCCTTTTTGTCTTTGGCTCGCATGAGGGTCTCCCCGATGAGCACGGCATCCGCCTTTGCCTTGCGCAAGATCTGAATGTCGGCGGCACAGCGGATACCGCTCTCGGCCACAAACAGGACGGACTCTGGTACCAGCCGGCGCAGTTCTATGGAATTGCGCACGTCCACGGTAAAATCCTTCAGGTTCCGGTTGTTTACCCCGACAATGCGGGCGCCGGCGTTGAGGGCGGAGCGGATCTGCGCCTCATCGTGGGCCTCCACCAGGGCGGACAGGCCCAGTTCATCACAGATTCCGATATAGCGCAGCAGGGTTTCCTCCGGCAGCAGGGAACAGATGAGAAGCACGGCTGCGGCTCCAAGGCGCTTTGCCTCGTAAATCATGTACTCATCCACCACAAAATCCTTTCGGAGGCAGGGAATGGAGACCAACGAAGCGATCTCTTCCAGATAGCTGTCGGTGCCAAGAAACCATTTGGGCTCCGTGAGCACGGAAATACAGGAGGCGCCGGCTCTTTCATATTCCTTTGCTATGGAGAGATAAGGAAAATCCTCCGCAATCACGCCCTTGGAGGGAGACGCTTTTTTGCATTCGCAGATAAAGCCGATTTCCTGCGAGCGGAGCGCCTTTTCAAAAGGAAACCCTGTATTACATTCCATTGAAAGGGCCTGCTGTTTTAACTTTTCCAGGGGAAGCGTCTCTTTGGCGGCGCCAACTCTTTGTTTTGCATATGCCGCTATGGTATCCAAAATAGTATCCATATCTGTCACTGACCTTTCTGTAAAAATTTTCCGAACCCTGCTGCGGTCAGGAGTTGCTGAGCGTCCGGAACGCTTCCAGCTTCGCCAGGGCGGCCCCGCTGTCGATCAGCTCTGCGGCCAGGACGGCGCCCTCGGCAAGGTCTTTTGCTTTGCCGCCAATATAGAGGGCGGCTCCCGCATTCATAAGGACGGCGTTGCGTTTGGAGCCCTTCCCGCCTTTGAGGATAGAGAGTGTGATGGCCGCATTTTCCTTTGGAGTTCCCCCGGCGAGCTCCTGCTTTTTGCAGGTGGAAAAACCAAAGTCTTCCGGAAAAACCGTGTAGGACCGGTAGCTTCCCCTGTCAAACTCGCAGATAAAGGTGGGGGCACTGACAGAGATCTCATCCAGCTTGTCGGTGCCGTAGACCACCATCCCTCTCTTTACGCCCAGGCTGGTGAGCACTCTGGCAAGAGGCTCCACCAGGGAACGGTCGTAGACACCGAGAAGCTGCATGGAGGGGGAAGCGGGATTGGTGAGGGGACCAAGAATATTGAATACGGTGCGGATCCCCAGCTCCTTTCTGATGCTTCCCACGTATTTCATGGAGGTGTGATATTTCTGAGCGAAGAAGAAACAGATTCCGACCTTCTCCAACAGCTCCACGCACTTTTCCGGCGAAAGATTGATATTGACACCAAGGGCTTCCAGACAGTCTGCGGTTCCGCACTGAGAGGAAGCGGCCCGGTTGCCGTGCTTTGCCACCCGGATACCGCCGGCCGCGGCCACCAGTGCGGAGGTAGTGGAAATATTAAAGCTGTGTGCGCCGTCCCCGCCTGTCCCCACGATCTCCATCACGTCCATGTGATGTTCCGCTCTGACGGCATGCTCACGCATGGCGGCGGCGCAGCCTGCGATCTCGTCGATGGTTTCCGCCGTGGTGCTCTTGGTGGAAAGGGCGGCAAGAAAAGCGGCATTCTGAGTGGGAGAGGTCTCGCCGCTCATGATCTCGTTCATGACGGTGTAGGCCTCGTCATAGGTCAGATCCTGTTTGTCAACAATTTTTACAATCGCTTCTTTGATCATCATTTTCATCCTTTCTTTGACTGATTGTTATAACTTATGGAAAGAAAATTTGTCAGCATAGTTTTGCCGTCCGGTGTGAGAATGGATTCCGGATGGAACTGCAGACCGTAAACCGGGTTGAGCCGATGCTGGACGGCCATGATTTCGCCGTCCTGTGTCCGTGCCGTTACCATAAGGCATTCGGGAAGCGTCTCTTCCAGGACGGCAAGGGAATGGTATCTGGCTACGGGTGCGGTATCAGGACATCCTCCAAACAGGACGCATTCTCTGCTGAACACTGTCTCGGATTGCTTTCCATGCATCAGCCTCTTTGCATAGGAAACGGTGGCCCCGCAGGCTTTGCAGATCGCCTGATGCCCCAGGCAGATGCCGAGAATCGGAATTTCGCTCCCCAGCGTCTTTACCACGTCGATACAAATTCCCGCATCCTCCGGACGGCCCGGTCCGGGGGAGAGAATGATGGCCTGCGGATTCATCCCTCTGATCTCATCCACTGTGGCAGCATCATTCCGAATGACATTAATCTGAGGATTGACGGAGCCGGCAAGCTGAAACAGATTATAGGAAAAGCTGTCATAATTATCGATCAGTAAGATCATTCTTCCACCTCCTGTGCTTTCTCCAATGCTTTAACAACGGCAGCGGCCTTGCGGCGGCATTCCTGATATTCCTTTTCGGGAACGGAATCGGCCACGATTCCCGCACCGCTTCGGATGAATACTCTGCCGTTTTTCTTATAAGCGATCCGGATGGCGATGCAGGTATCCAGATTGCCGGTAAAATCAATATAACCGATGGCTCCGCCATAAATGCCGCGCTTGTTATTTTCCAGATCATTGATCAGCTGGCAGGCTCTGAGCTTGGGGGCTCCGGATAGGGTTCCTGCAGGGAGGATGGCGTCTATGGCGCGGAGAGCGTCCTTGTCTTCCCTGATCTGGCCCCGTACTGTGGAACCGATGTGCATAACATGGGAGAAGCGCTCGATGCTGTGGTATTTTTCCACCTCAACCGTGCCGAATTTGCTGATCTTTCCGAGATCATTTCTTCCCAGGTCAACCAGCATATTGTGTTCCGCCAGTTCCTTGGGATCGGAGAGAAGCTCTTTTTCAAGGGCCTTATCCTCCTGCGGGGTTTGGCCCCTTGGCCTGGTGCCTGCCAGGGGAAAGGTATGGAGAACGCCGTCCTCCAGTTTTACAAGCGTTTCCGGAGAGGCGCCCGCAACCTCCATATCGTCGCTGGAAAAGTAAAACATATAGGGAGAAGGATTTAAGGTTCGAAGAATACGGTATGCTCCAAGCAGGCTCCCGGTAAATCCGGCTTCCAGACGGTTGGAAAGCACAATCTGGAAGATGTCTCCTTCTCTGATATGGTATTTCGCCCTTTCTACCATGGCGCAGTATTCCTCCTGGTGAAACAGAGAAGTGAATTCCGTGGTACATCTGCCGGGAGGCTCCGCACAGGGAGAACCGTATTGAATCAGGTCTGCCATGTGCTGTAGCTCCAGGACCGCCCGGTTGTATTCGCTCTTCCAGTTGTCCAGCTTTATATTTACGATCAGAATGATTTTCTGCCGGAAATGATCAAAAGCGATCACCTTGTGAAAAAGCATCAGATCCACGTCCTGAAACCCCTCTGTGTCGCTGGCATCCAGACGCAGGGACGGCTCGGAGTATTTCAGATAGTCATAGGAGAAATATCCGACAAGGCCGCCGGTAAAGGGCGGAAGGTTGGAAAACCTGGGGCTTTTGTTTTCCTCGATTATCTGACGGATATAGTGTCCTGGATCCCTGGTCTCAACGGAGAGTGAACCCGCCTTCATCTGCCCGTCCAGACAGGTGATTTCCATGCTGGGATCATAGCCCAGAAAGGTGTAGCGCCCCCAGTCTCCGCTTTCGGAGACGGATTCCAGAAGATAACAATGGACGGAGATGTTTTTCAGTATTTTCAAAACCTCGATGGGGGTTTTGACATCGGACAGAATTTCCGCACTGACAGGGGCCGTCCGATACAGTCCCCCGGCGCTCATTTCTCTTATGGTCTCCGAATCCGGAAAAACAGTGTGAAGTTTCATGCATATTACCTCCTTGCTTCCATGTGCGGGCCTGTATAATCGGGCGGGAAGAATTCCTGCTCGTGCGCCGGGCACCGTCAGCTCTGCTGACATATTTCATCTGGGTGCCCGTGTGCATAAAAAAAGTCCCTGACAGAAAATATTTCTGTCAAGGACGAATAAACGATCCGCGGTGCCACCTTGATTTACAGCTATGCTGTACGCTTAACAGGATACCATCATATCCCTGGCAGCTGACGTGTGCCATACGTTGCAGAATACTGGGCAGGTGTATACCTGCTTTTCACTGCACCCTCAGCGGTCCATTTGATGACTTGTTTTCCACCCGCTCTCAGCTTACCGGGTTCTCTGTAGGAGCATCATCACCGTTATCTCCGCCTCATCGGTTTCGGTGATATTTAATTTTTTACATAATAGCGCAGGATGGGGGAGATGTCAACTGTTTTTTCTGCTGTAAAAAGTGTGAAAAAGTGAAAAGCTGGTGAAATGTAGTTATTCTGTTTGTTTTATGATATATTACTGATATGATGCCAGGGTCAAGATGCCTTAGGTTTGGCATCATTAATCGCAAGGAGGAACGCCAATGAGAAAATTTGCAGTAATACTATACCCGCACTTCTCTTTACAGGAAATCACGTGCCTTACCAGTGTCCTTACCGTGTGGTTTGGCGAAAAGATTGATTTCATAGCCAGCAGGGACGGGGAATATCTGAGTGAGGAAGGGTTACGGGTTCTGCCCACAAAAACGACTGCGCAGGCAAAGATCACGAACTATGATTGTGTAATCCTGCCGGGGACTATCAATCCGCTTCCTGCACTGTTTGACGAGGATCTGATTGATTTTTTGAGAAGCGGTATCGGCACGGACGTAACCTTTGCGGCGATTTCCTCTTCCCCTGTGCTGCTGTCAAAATCAGGGATTTTGAACGGAAGGAAGTTTACCTCGGGATTTTTTATGCAGATGGCGGATACGTTCCCGTTTGTCGAAAAGGAAAACTTTGTGCATAAAGGAGTCGTGGAGGACGGAAATGTTATCACGGGGATTGGTATGTTTTTCAGGGAATTTGCGGAGGCGGTGCTGCGGAAATTCGAGTATGATATCGGAACAAGCTTTATGCGTGATATTCCGGAAGAATATACGGAGGAAGAGTTGACTTTTTACTGGTCCGAAGAGGAGTATCGTGAATTTTTGGAGGAACTGAAGGAGTATACTTTGTAGGAACATTTTTTGTGACACGCAGGCCCGGCGCTGCCTGACCGGGCCCAATGCGGAATCATCTGTCCTGCAATAATCACAATTTTTCGCCCCATATAGGCCTCCTTATCCACATCTTTTAAGGAATTGGGTTATATTCAGCGACAGCTTTATCAAGTAACTTTTCTAAAATTGTCAAATAATCAGTTCCCATATTTTTTACTTTTTCAAGCGTTGCGGACGAAACATAAAGTGTAAGCGGCTCTCCATGAAAAGGTTTTGCCTCTCTTGCAGAAATAAATGCTTTTTCCATCTCGTCCGTCATTTCAGGGGAATCTTCGTCATAAACAACAGGTAATTCTTTTGCTTTCGTAATCAGCTGTTTTTCTGTATTGGTCAATACAGCAGTATGATTCAGTTCAAATGTTACCATAGTACACCTTCCTTTCTCTTTCTGTTGCGAGACGTGCGGAAATTAATCGAATATTCTGAGTACGCTCGGTATAAACGACAAATAAGACCTCATTCGCTAAACCGATTGTAATATACCGGTCTTCATTTATACTATGTGTCTCGTCATAAATTTCTATTCTGTTTTCATCAAGGAAAACTTTTGCCGCCGTTTCGAACAAAATACCATGTTTTTCGAAATTAAGTTTTGCCTTATTTTCATCCCACTCAAATCTTAGAGACATATCTCGCTACCTCTCGCAATAAATCCTGATCAGGCAGAAAAATTAAATATTTGACTCATCCAGCCCTTCGACTTACAATATACTTTACATGACCTCGCTGGGGATTGTCAAAGTATTTTGTGAAATAAAATCAGTAGAGGGGGCATACTAAATGACCGAAGTCAAATTTTACGAGGAAGCGGCGGATGAGCTTCTGAAATTTGCGGTGATTATTGCAAAGAGCGGGGATAAGTGGATTTTCTGCAAACACAGGGACAGAGATACCTGGGAGGCGCCCGGCGGCCACAGGGAGCCGGGAGAGAATATTGCGGATACGGCCAAAAGAGAGCTGTATGAGGAAACCGGGGCGCTGGAATTTACGATCAGGCCGGTCTGCGTATATTCCGTGACGAGAACGGAGGCGCCCGGCGGGGAAGAGTCTTTTGGAATGCTGTACTATGCGGATGTAAAAACATTCGAAGAGGAGCTGCACAGCGAGATCGAGAGGATTATTCTTACGAAGGAGCTTCCGAAAGAATGGACTTATCCTGAGATTCAGCCCAAGCTCCTTACAGAGGTGTCGAAAAGAATGGAAAGCGGCCAGGAGGAGAGCCATGCCTAACGCGACCAAGCCGGCGCTGGAAGCGTCCCTGAAAAAGCTTTTGTTACATAAACCCATTGACAAGATTACCATTGCGGATCTGACGGCGGACTGCGGTATCAGCCGGATGTCCTTTTATTACCATTTTAAGGATATTTATGACCTGGTGGAATGGGTGTGCGTGGAGGACGGAAAACGTGCGCTGCAGGGAAAGAAAACCTATGACACCTGGCAGGAGGGGATGCGGCAGATTTTCGAGGCAGTGATGGAGAACAAGCCTTTTATCCTTAACGTTTATCGGGGAGTGGGGAGGGAGAAGGTCGAAAATTATTTGTATAAGCTTACCTTCCACCTGATTGCGGGAGTGGTGGAGGAAAAATGCGTGGGAAGCGGCCTGGCCAAGGAGGACAAAGGCTTTATCGCTGAATTCTATAAGTTTGGCTTTGTGGGGATCATGCTGGACTGGATTGACCGGGGAATGAAGGAAGACTATGAGGAGATCGTGAGGAAGATGGGCATCACTCTTTACGGGAATATCACGAATTCCATCGCTAACTTTGAGCAGAAGCAGAAGAAACAGCAGTAACAGAGAGAAACAGAAGAGTATTTTATCAAAACAGGCGGAATGATAAGTTTTTGATCATTCCGCCTGTTTTGTAAATGGAAAGCGGGAAGGAAAAGGGATAGGATAGGGTCATGACAAAGAAAACAGAGAAGATTCCGAAAGGGAAAGATAAAGAAAGGCGGTAAATCGTATGGCAAACAAGAAGAACGTTGGAATTGGGATGGCAGTATTGGCTGCAGGTGCGGGAGCGGCTGCAGTGGCGGTAAAAAATCACAAGAAGACAGAGGCGGCCACTGCCAAAAAGAAAAAAGCTGCGGCGGATAACGGATACCGGAATACGGAAATCGGCAAAAATGAAAAGAACAGCAAAGGGATTTACTATTCAAGCGGCAATTATGAGGCGTTTGCAAGACCCAGAAAGCCTGAGAGGGTGGAGGAGAAAAACGCTTACCTGGTAGGCAGCGGTCTGGCTTCCCTGGCGGCGGCCTGCTTCCTGGTGAGGGACGGACAGATGCCCGGATCCCATATTCATATTCTGGAGGCCATGGACATAGCGGGAGGAGCCTGCGACGGGATTTATGATTCCACCAGAGGCTATATCATGAGGGGCGGAAGGGAGATGGAAAACCACTTTGAATGTCTGTGGGATCTGTTCCGCAGCATACCTTCTCTGGAAACGCCGGGAGTATCGGTGCTGGATGAGTATTACTGGCTGAATAAGGAGGATCCCAACTTCTCCTTATGCCGGGCCACGAAGGAGCAGGGGAAGGACGCCCATACGGACGGAAAGTTCAACTTAAGCCAGAAGGGCTGCATGGAGATCATGAAGCTGTTTCTGACAAAGGATGAGGATCTTTATGACAAGACCATTGAGGACGTGTTTGACGAGGAGGTTTTTGATTCCACCTTCTGGCTCTACTGGAGGACCATGTTTGCCTTTGAGAACTGGCACAGCGCCCTGGAGATGAAGCTGTACTTCCAGAGGTTTATCCATCATATTGCGGGGCTTCCGGATTTCAGCGCCCTGAAGTTTACCAAGTACAATCAGTATGAGTCGCTGATTCTGCCCATGCAGAGGTATCTGGAGGAAGCGGGGGTTGACTTCCAGTTTAACACGGAAGTTACCAACGTGATTTTCGAGAAGGAAAACGGGAAAAAGGTGGCAAAGGCCATTGAGTGCCGGGTAAAGGGAGTGGAAAAGGGAATCATGCTCACGGAAAACGACCTGGTATTCGTGACAAACGGCAGCTGTACGGAGGGCACTGTTTACGGAGATCAGAATCATGCGCCAAACGGGGATGCGGAAGTCAGAACCAGCGGCTGCTGGAGCCTGTGGAAAAATATTGCAAAGCAGGATCCCTCCTTCGGACACCCGGAAAAGTTCTGTTCCGATGTGTCAAAAACCAACTGGGAATCCGCGACCGTCACCACTCTGGACGACAAAATCCTTCCTTATATCACGAACATCTGCAAGCGCGATCCGAAGAGCGGCCAGGTAGTCACGGGAGGCATCGTGAGCTGTCAGGATTCCAGCTGGCTCATGAGCTGGACCATCAACAGACAGGGCCAGTTTAAGGATCAGGATAAGGATCAGGTCTGCGTGTGGGTTTACGGGTTGTTTACGGACGTTCCCGGCGATTTCGTGAAAAAGCCCATGCGGGAGTGTACCGGAGAGGAAATCACACAGGAATGGCTGTATCACCTGGGTGCGCCGCAGGAGGAGATCCCGGAGCTTGCGAAAAACAGCGCTGTCTGTGTTCCCACTATGATGCCTTATATCACGGCCTTTTTTATGCCAAGGGCAAAAGGCGACCGTCCCGATGTGATTCCGGACGGCTGTGTGAACTTCGCATTCCTGGGACAGTTTGCGGAAACACCCAGAGATACGGTTTTTACCACGGAATACTCGGTGAGAACCGCCATGGAAGCCGTGTACGGACTGCTGGGCGTTGACAGAGGCGTGCCTGAGGTGTGGGGAAGCGTGTACGACATCCGGGAGCTGCTCTCCAGCAGTGTGAAGCTGATGGACGGGAAGTCCCCGTTGGAAATCGAACTTCCGGGGCCTTTAAACGCCCTGAAAAAACCTGTGCTTCATGTGGTGAAGGGAACCGTGATCGAAAAGGTTCTGAGGGACTATGGCGTGATAAAGGACGGAATGCTTTCGGGCAAATGAGATAAAAACCGCAATCCTTCGGATCCGTATTCTGGACGCAAGGGTGGCGCCGGTGATTGCATTCCTTGGGGTGTACGGCGGAATTAATTGACTATTTTTACTGCCGTACACCCCAAGGAATTAATTGATTATTTTTACTGCCGTACCATAGGCGATTACCTCAGCAGCACCGGACATGACAGAGGATGTGCCGTAGCGGATGTTGATAATGGCGTCGGCGCCAAGCGCCTGCGCCTCGTCAACCATGCGCTTTACGGCAATCTGCCGTGCCTCGTTGAGCATCTGCGTGTAACCTACAAGCTCGCCGCCCACAAGCGTTTTCATGGCGGCCATAAAGTCACGCCCTACATTTTTGGTGTGCACAACGGTTCCTTTCACAATTCCGAGAGGCTCGATCTCTTTTCCCGGGATGTGATCAATATTTAGAAGCTTCATCTAATTCTCCTCCTTCAATTTCTTTCAGCCTTTCTCTCAGCGCCAGCAGCGTACCGCCGATAAACAGTAGCGGAATGCCGATGAAAAATACGAGCACAAGTCCTGGCATATCGCTGTCCATCACGCTGCACCATATCATAAAAGCGATAAAAGCAAGCATGAATGAAATAAAAACAATCGCTGATAACAGAGAGTTGCGCCGCAGAGCCTTTTGATCCCTTTTCTGAACATTCACAAATCTGGTACCTCCTTCTTCCATATTATCAATATCAGTCAGAAGCTGCCCGGCATCTATGGTTTCCAGGCTGGCCTTTTCGGAAAGGAGCCTTTCACAGAAGCTTGCCGTGGCGTCCAGATTTTTCCGCTCCCGCTCCAGGGTAATCAGGTGACGCTGCAGACAATCCTCCAATGTGAGCAGGCGGGCCTGCAGCCGTTTGATTTCCTCAATAGGGATCCCCAGTCTGCGCAGGAGCTTGATTTGGCGCAGGATACGGATATCCTCATCGGAGTAATCCCGGTAGCCGTTGCTCAGATTGCGCATGGGTTTTAAAAGTCCCTGCTGTTCGTAGAAACGGATGTTTTTTCTGGTGATGCCGACTTCCTGCTCGGCTTCGTTGATCTTCATGACGTTCCCCCCTCAAAACCATTCTGTACTGATGAGCGTATCTTATACCTTCCACAGGGTGGAAGGTCAATAGGAATTCAGAAAAAATATTCAGAAAGATATTTACCCGCATCTTTGAATCTGTCAAACCGCTTTGTGCCAAAGCAGCCTTGACAGGCCGCAGATGGGAAAAGTCTGGTCTCGGACATTTGTATTCCGCATTTTTTGGCGCACAGCGAATAGTCATATTCCTGCCTGCCGATATTTTCCCGGTCACCGGAGGAAGGAAATTTAATGATCCAGTATTCCCGCTTTTCTGTGGTCATAAAATACAGTTAGCTGTTTAATCTTTTCCATTTAAGATCTCCTCAATAGAAAGAGGAGGCACATCCTCAAAAAGGTGTGCGAGCTCATCATCTATATCAAGTGCTATGGCTATTTTGGTAAGCGAAAGAAGCGAGATCTCGCCGCTTCGTTCAAACCTTTTCAGAGAACCCAGGCTCACGCCGGAGATCTCGCTCAGCTTTTGCTGTGATATTTTTCGTTTTTTTCGGATGGCCCGGACTCTTTCCGAAATGAGTCTTTCTATTTCGGGCGGTGTTTTCTGCAAAAAGGGAAATTGTGTATTCATAGATAATATTTTATCCCAAATCAATAAATGGGTTTTATATTTCTTTTATAATTTATGCAGCAGGAAAATTTGTTTACATTTCCCCCTTGCTCTCCTTTTTATAGTTAACAGCCGGCTGAGAAAAAAAGAAAAAGGAGAGACATATGGAACAGTTAAACTTAAAACTGAAACTGAACGACAACGGCTCGATCACTGCGACCTGGTCGCCGATCACCGGAGCCACAAGGTACCATGCATATATGTATAAATCCGGTTCGGAGAAATACATAGTTTACAATGAGAAAAATTTGCACACCACCAGCTATACCAGCAAGGCGGGGTTAGAGGCCAATCGGTCTTATGAAGTGGTTCTTGTTGCGTATACATCAAAAGGAACGGTATCCGATGGAGGAAAGGTGCTGATCCTGTCAGATTTCTATATCAACAAAACCCTGGCGGTGCCTCGGAATATCAAGGCCGTTCCGGCCGTTACCTCTGTCACGATAAGCTTTGACAAGGTGACTGGCGCAAGCAGCTACGAGATCTACTTTAACGGAACCGTTCATACAGTAACGGCGTCCACCGCAACGATCAGCAAGACCATAAACGGTTTGAAACAGCAGACATCTTACACCTATGCGGTGCGGGCTAAGAACGTGAACCGGACGGGAGCCTACAGTTCCACGATGAAAATCACGACGCTTGCGGCGAGCCAGCCGGGCAAGCCCACGCCGAGTCTGCCGGCTCCGGGAGGAATCACAAAGAGCTCCACGGCAAATTCCGCAACCATAGTCTGGAAACCGGTTTCCGGGGCCGACAGCTACAACGTAAAATTTAATGGAAATACGTACAGGGTAAATAGTAATTACAAAACATTCACGGGGCTGAGCGCCGGAACGGCCTACTCGTTCCAGATCTGTGCCAATAATGCCAAGGGCTCCGGCGCTTATGGAACCTCCATGACGGTTACTACTGCTCCCGGGGTTCCCCAGGGGATTACGGCGGCGAACACTGCGGATTCCGTAACACTGAGCTGGAATGCGCAAAAGGGCGCCGATGGCTATGTGGTACACTTTGACAATACGGAGATTACCGTTGCCGGAACCACCAGCACACACAGAGGGCTTGCGCCCAACACGAGCCATACCTATCAGATCCGTGCAAAGAATGCGGACGGAATGGGAGTCTACAGCAACCTGAAAACAATAAAGACCGCCGCAAAGACACTGCAGGCGCCCTCCGGTGTTAAGAAAAGCTCCTCGGAGAATTCCGCCACCATAAGCTGGGGAGCGGTCTCCGGGGCGACAGGCTATGCGGTGAAGTTTAACGGCACGGCTTATTATACCACGGCGACTTCTAAGACCTTTACGGGCCTTTCGCCGAATACGGGCTACAATTACCAGGTCTGTGCGCAGAATTCAGGCGGGTATGGAGCCTACGGGCCGGTACAGACGGTCAGAACCACGCCTGCGGCGCCAGGCTTCACCGCATCCGTGGATGAAGGCTCGATTACCATGAGCTGGGGAGCGGTGACGGGAGCGGAGAGCTATGATGTCTCCGTTGACGGAAAGGAATCCAACGTAAAGGGCACATCCAAGAAGGTTACGGGATTAAATCCCAATACAAGCCATTCCTGCAAGATGCGGGCAAGAAATGCGGACGGAGCCAGCTCCTATTCACCGGAGAAAAAGATAAAGACGGCCCTGCCCCGCCCGACTTCCGTCAAAGCCACATCCACCAGCAATTCTGCCACCGTGAGCTGGAATCCGGTAAGCGGTGCGACAGGCTATGACGTACAGTTTAACGGAGCGGTTCAGAGAGTTGGAGGAACCTCCTGGACCTATTCCGGCCTTAAGTCCGGTACCGGCTATTCTTATGCCGTGCGGACTTACGGAACCAGCGGTTACAGCTCCTACGGGACTCCCGCTACGGTCTATACGGTTCCGGGTGTTCCGGGCGGCTTGACGGTTACGCCTTCCTGGGACAGTGCTGTTGTGAGCTGGAATCCGGTTTCGGGGGCTACCGGTTACGAGGTACAGGTTGGTTCCGTGACTCAGAGTACCACGGGTACCAGCGCTACGGTCAAGGGATTAAAGCCCAGCACGGATTATAGCTGTAGTGTGCGTGCAAAAAACAGCGGCGGCACGGGGGCGTCCTCGACTTCCAAGTATGTGCGCACTAAGATAGCGCCTCCGGCAACACCCACAAACGTCAGAGCCACAGCCACGCATGATTCCGCCACTGTTAGCTGGAACAGCTCTGCGGGCGCACAGAATTATGACGTGCTGCTTGGAGGAAGACTTTACAGTACCACGGGCACCAGCAGGACGATCACCGGACTGAAAGCGGAAACCAATTACAGCTATCAGGTGCGTGCCAATAATGCCAGCGGCTCCAGCGCCTATTCGCCTGCGGCCACGATCCGGACACCGGCAGGCCCTCCGGCCGTACCGACGAATATCCGGGCAACGGCTAAGACGGATTCTGTGACGATAAGCTGGAATCCGGTTCCCGGCGCCACGGGTTACGACATCATGCTTGGCGGGACTCTCTACAGTGCCGCGGGAACCTCCAGGGTAATTGGTGACCTTACTCCGAATACGAGCTACAATTATCGGGTGCGGTCAAAAAATGCCAATGGGAAAAGCGCTTATTCTGATGCCGCGACAGTCAGAACTCTGCTGGCACCTCCGAATACGCCTCAGAACGTGAGCGCCTCCTCCACTCTCACCTGTGTGACTATACGCTGGGATCCGGTGAGGGATGCGGAAAGCTATGACGTGCTCTGGGGAGAAAAGGTCTATAACGTGACGGGAACCTCCTGGACGATCAGCGGCCAGACCGCCAATGCGACTTACCTCTATCAGGTAAGGGCCAGAAATGCGGCGGGGGTGAGCTCCTACTGCCCTCCCAAGATAATCAGCACCAAAAAGAGAAAGCGCAACGGTCTGCCTCACACCGGCTGGAAACAGACCTATCCGGGCGGCAGGATCCCCTATCTGGGACTGGATCCGATAAATCCTCTGACAGGAGCTTTCCTTTGGAGCAATACCCTTCTGGAGGATCATGGAAAGGATGCGCTGCACTTTACCGTCATGTACGATTCCGAAAGGGAAGGATTCTTCCACGTGATGGGAAAAGGCTGGACACACTGCGGAGATTATCTGCTCTATATGGATGCGGACTTCGCTTACTTTGAAAACCCTTATAACAAAGTGATCCCGTTCCACAGAAGCGGAGAGGAATTCCTGCCGGAACAGGGCTTTACCATGGAAAAAAATGAGGACGGCACCCATTCCGTTAAGTCTGCGGACAATACGGAATACGTCTTTGGCAGCAACTGCGGCCTGTTGAAAATTATGGATGGGGGAAAGGAAACCCTGCGCTTTACAACGGATGCGGACGGCAGAATCACAAAGATGGAGGGAAGATACGGAGCGGCTCTGACCTTTTCCTATGAGGGAGAGTACCTTGCGGAAGTGACTGACCGGATGGGAAATTCGGTGAGCATTGCGTATGCGGGGGACAATCTGGCGTCGATCACGAATCCCCTTGGCAACACCATGACCTTTACCTGTGACGACGACCACAGAGTCCTTAAGATTACGGACTTTGCGGGCAGCGATTACCTGACAAACCGGTACGACGCCGCAGGCAGAGTGGTGGAGCAGAAGCTGGCGGGCAGGGGGAGCGCCTTTGTCTCCTATGACACGCAGCAGAAGGTTACAACCTTTACCGACGAGCTTGGAAACAGGACGGAATACCATTACGATACACAGCTTAGAGTTACCCGTGTGGCTTGCGGGGACAGTGAGATCCTCAACAGCTACAACGAGGACGGACAGCTCGTTCAGAGAACGGATGCCCTGGGCAATGTCACGAAGCTGACCTATGACGGGCTTGGGCGGATGGAGAGCGTGGAGCATCCGGACGGGACCACACAGAAGGCTTCCTACGGTCAGGGAAATCTCCCGGTTAAGGTAACGGAAAAGGACGGGACAGAGACGCTCTATGGCTATGACGAGCGAAACAATCTGATCTCTGTCACGGATGCCAGAGGGAATGTCTGCAGCTATTCCTATGACGAAAGCGATAACCTGATATCCTACACGGACAGGGAAGGGAATGTCTGGACCTACTCCTATGATGCGGACGGACACCTGGAACAGACTGCGGATCCGCAGGGCAATGTTTCTCTCTACAGTCATGATAAGGCAGGAAGACTGATCTCCTGCACCACTCCCGGGGGCAAGACCGTCCGGTATCATTATTCGGCGGTGGGAAATCTGCTTGGAATTGTTGATTCCGACGGCAGCCTGCTCTTTGAATATGACGCAAACGGCAGCAGGACCGGTATTACGGACAGGAGAGGGAACGAGCAGCGCATCGCATATAATGAGATGGGGCAGGTATCCCTTGTCACGGACAGAACGGGAAAGGAATACAGATTTTCCTATGACGAAAAGGGCGAGCTGATTCAGGAGACGGATCCTCTCGGCTATACGGTATCGTACGGTTATGATGCCATGGGAAACCGCATATCCAGGACGGATCAGAACGGAGGCACCACGCAGTATCGCTTTGATGCGGCAAGCCAGCTGACAGAGGTGAGAGATGCGGAGGGCGGAACCATAAAGTATGTCTATGACGCTATGGGGCGGGTGAAGACGGTAACGGATCCGCTGGAGCGCCAGACGGCCTACGAGTATGACAATGCGGGACGCATCACGAAAAAGACCGACCCTCTGGGACAGAGTGTGAGCTATACTTACGATCCGGCGGGAAATCTTCTGACCAGGACGGATGAGGACGGTGTGATTACCACCTATTCCTATGACAAGGAAAACCGGCTTCTCTCCATGGAAACCCAGGCCGGAATCACCAGTTTTACCTATGACAGGCTGGGAAGGCTGCTTTCGGTTCTTGATCCGGACGGATATTCCGGCGAATCCGCCTATGATGCGGACGGAAATCTGACCGGGGAAACAGACAGGGGCGGCGGACGGACCGCTTACAGCTACGACGATGCAGGGCGTATATCCGAAAGAACGGCTCCTGACGGCGGGAAGACATCCTATGCGTATGACGCAAACGGAAACTGTACGCAGATCACGGACGCAGAGGGAAATCAGTATGCATACGCCTATGATGCCGAGGACCGACTGACAAAGATCACGGATCCTCTGGGTTACGAGACCTCTTATCAGTATGACGACAGAGGACAGATCGTCTCCGTCACGGATGCAAACGGCGGCGAGACCTCCTTTGCCTACGATGGCAGCGGAAATCTGATTCTCGAGACAAATCCGCTTGGAGGTGAGAGAGCCTACGTCTACGACAGCCTGAACCGGCTGATAAAGATTACGGATGAAGAAGGCGGCATATGCAGCTTCGCTTATGATGCGGCGGGCAACCGAATTTCCTATGCGGACGCAAATGGAAACCATTGGAGCTACACCTATGATGAGCTGAACCGGCTGACCGGAGTAAAGGATCAGAATGAGGGCTGCATGGCATATGCATATACCAATACCGGAAAGCTTGCGCAGGTGACGGATCCGGAGGGAGCGGTAACTGCCTACCAGTATGACTCCATGGGAAGGCTCCTGCAAATGTCAGACGCAATGGGCCACAGCCTTGGCTTTACCTATGACAGCATGGGAAGGCTTCTTGCAGAGACGGATGCGGAGGGAAATATCACACAGTACGAGTATTCGCCTGCCGGAAAACTGCTCAGCATCACAAGGCCCGAAGGAGGCGTTACCTCCTATACCTACAACGCCGCAGGATGGCGCCTGACGGAAACGGACCCGCTTGGAAACGTGACTTCCTATGAACACGACAAGCTGGGCCGGGTTACGGCAATAACGGACGCCATGGGGGAAAGAACCTTCTTCACCTACACGGCAAAGGGAGAAATTGCGACGGTAACGGATGCACAGGGCGGCGTTACGTGGTATACTTATGACGGATGCGGAAACCTCACCAGGACGGTAAGCCCTTCCGGAGCCGTAACGGTTTACGAATATGACGCCATGAACAACCGGATCAGGGAATGCCTGTCTGATTCCGGGGAAGAGACCCATGCCACGCTCTACCAGTATGACAAAAAGGGACAGGTGATCAAAGAGATCAACCCCGTGCTGGACGAGAAGGCGTATGCCTACGACGGCAGCGGCAACTTAAGCCTCGTTCTGGACGAGGACGGCAACGAGACCTCCGTGCGCTACGACCTGAACAACCGTCCCGTTCATATCGGCTACGGCGACGGGAAGGAAGCGTCCTTCCGCTACGATAAGCGGGGGGCCCTGGTGGAGATCACGGACTGGAACGGGACCACGGCTCTTGAGAGAGACGCGCTGGGCCGCCTTGCCAAGGTGACGGATCCCGCGGGCCGCAGCGTGGGATACGGCTATGACCCCAGAGGAAACGTGGCATCCGTAACCTACCCGGACGGGAGTGCGGTCAGCTATGGATACGACGGCGACAACCGGCTTTCCCTCGTCACGGACGCGGAGGGGAATGAGACAAAATATTCCCACGACCCGGCGGGCCGCCTTTCCGGCCTGACACAGACGGGCGGTTCGGCCTCCTATTCCTACAATGCGAAGGGGCTTCCCACAAAGGCCGAATACCGGGCGGGCGACATTCTCCTTCTGGAAGAGAGCCTTGCCTATGATGTCCTGGGACGGGTCACCGGTTCCCGGCGCGTGGGGAACGCCCCCGCGGTGACGGGCAGCGAATCCTACGCCTATGACGCGGCAGGACGGCTCCTCGCCTATGGAAGAGACGGGGCTGTCGAGACCTACAGCTATGACCTTACGGGCAACCGGCTTTCCAGGCAGAAGGACGGCGGGGAAACCGTCTCCTACGAGTACAATGCGCTGAACCAGCTGACGGCCATGGAAAGCGGCGGGGTAAGGCACGGCTACGAGTATGACGGACGGGGGAACCTGACCAGGGAGCTTAAGGGCCAGACACCCATACGCAGCTATACCTATGATGCGGCAGGATATATGACTCTCGGGAGCAATGAGGAGACCGGGGAGACGTCGGCTTACGGCTACAACGCCCTGGGCATGTGCGTGAAGAGAAGCCGGGCCTCCGGAACTGTCAGCTATGTGCCGGACTTCCTGGGAGCGGCAGGCAGCGAGCTGATGGCTTACCGGGAAGGAACCGCCTCCATGCGCGCCGTTTACGGCAGGGGATACGAGCTCCTCAGCCAGAGAGCGGACCTGGATACGGAGATGAGAACGGCCCATTTCCTCCCCGATCTTTACGGCAGCCCGCTTTTCGTCCTGGACGGACAGGGACAGACCCGGCATGCGGAGCGTGACATCTGGGGACGCACCGCGGGACGGGAGACCGGAACGGAAGAGACCTCCCCGTTTGCCGGAGAGACCCGGTTTACCAGCTATCCTTACGATCCTGTGACGGGCGTGTATTTCGCCCACGCCAGACTCTATGACGCGGACCTGGGCCGGATGCTGTCGAGGGATCCTGTGAAGAGAGGGCTGAACGGCTACCCGTACTGCGGAAATGACCCGGTGAACCACACGGATCCCACGGGAGAGATTCCCACCGTGCTGCTCTTCGGCGCGGGCGGAGGCATACTGGGAGGAATCGCGGGCTTTGCCGGATCGGCCCTGGACCAGCTCTCATCCGGAGACGAGTTCAGCCTGAGACGGGCCCTGGGCTCCGCGGCCAACGGAATGGTGACGGGAGCGGTGAAGGGAGCCCTGATCGGAAGCGGGGCCGGCATCCCGGTGGCCTTCGGTGCGGACTTTGCGGCGGGAGCGGCGGGAAGCCTTCTGGAGCAGGCCATAAGCGGGGAACGTGTGAACGCGGGCAGGGGAATCCTTGGCGGGCTTTCCAACGCCGTGAGCGGGGCGATCTTTGGAAACGTTCCATTTAAGAATGCGGGAGAGGCCTTCGGAAAGGGGGCCCTGGCCGGCGCGGCAACTTCCGGGCTTGGATATCTCTCCGACCTGGCCGGAAGGCAGCCAAAGAGCGGCCAGATGAGGCACTTCCCCGGCGGCGCAGTGACCAGAACCCCTTACGAGAGGCTTAAGGATCCCAGGGGAATCTGTATCCTGCAGGATGTCTTCGGAGGCGGCCTCGGTATCAGAAAGGCCTACGGCTACCGCTATGAAATGAGAGATCCGGATCAGCCGGTGCGTGACGGCTTTGACCTGGGAGACTTTCTCAGGAGCACGTTGACCGGCGGCCTCATGGGCGGACTGTCCGGCGTGGCGTTCTATGGAATGGATAAGGCCGTTGGGGCACTGAAGGGGAGTCTGAGTGGGAGAGGCATAAATGAAAATAGAGCTGACTTTTATGTTACGCCTAACGGGGATGTAGTCCCTTCTATGGGGTATAGGTATATGCCAAGAAATGCAGACTATATGCCATCTCTAAGAAATACAATGGAGATACCCGCTAACATCAAGGGTACATA
>CAJTVN010000032.1 GCA_910579685.1 uncultured Lachnospiraceae bacterium
CGGTGCCGATGACCACTGCCCTTTTATTATAGAGGGTTGGTGGTTATTTTTCTATCCACTATCTTATTTGACGCTTACAAATCAACGGTTGTTGTGGCTGTGTAAGAGTTGTGGAACTTGACAAATGGGAAAAAAACAAATACAATTATCCTAGATACAAAGAAACCAAGAATATTTTTTCTTTGATTTGCATATGATAAGGAGGGCATAGATATGCCAGCGACTATGATGAAAGGTAGTATTCCTATGGAAATGAAAAAAGTGAGTATCTCGGCAAAACGACAGATAACAATTCCCCAAAAATTTTTTGCAATGTTGGGGTTTGATACGGAAGCAGAATGTATGGTACGAGGGAATGAACTGGTTATTCGTCCTGCAAAGACAAATACAGGTGGGGAATTTGCAGAACAGATACTGGCGGATCTGATTGAACAGGGATATAGCGGTAAAGAACTGCTTCAACATTTTAAGCAGGCACAAAGTCAGGTGCGACCGGCTGTAGAGAAAATGATTGGAGAGGCAGAGAGAGTTGCGTTTTCAGAATCTGAATATGAGTCTTATGAGGATGTTTTTGGTAAGGAGGAGAAAATATGACTGAGGTTCGTTTTCTCCCTCCTGCAGCAAAATTCATAAAGAAACTGAAAGACAAAAAACTGAAAAATTTATATCATGATGCCGTAGATAAAATTCGGGAAGACTATACTGTTGATGAAGCAAAGACGGGAGATCTGTCTGGCGTATATGGGTATGATATTTATTATAATAAGACAAATTATGAACTTGCATATACAGTGGAATATTTAGAAAATGTGGTGGTAGTTGTAATCATGGCCGGAACAAGGGAAAATTTTTATGACCAACTGAAACTGTATATGAGAAAAGTGTGATTTAGTAATAATTCCACGATTTTTGCGAAGTGTGTTCGTAAAGCTTATTAAGTCATATGAATTGGCAGACGTATGTAAAAAGTATAATATCTTTCCTAATGAACAGGAGGTAACACCTGACAGAAGTAAAAGGTGCTATGTTTTGAATGGATTAGAAAAAGTAAGCGATCCGGACATTTGGAGATTAGCGAAACAAATATTGCAGGATTTTAGGGACATAGAGTTGGCGAAACAATTGGAACCATACCTTGGGGACGAGCTTTTTACCTTTACACATATAACTAGGCGCAAAATACTCAAATCTTATATTCCGAAAATCCACAGGTCTTTAAGTTGGGCTTTTTCAAAAGTACATTCAGTTCCATATCGGTATAGGTTTCCTTAAGCTTCTTATCCACTTTTGGAATACGGATTTTGAAATCTGCCATATAGTCCATTTCCATACAGTAATAAAGAAAAGCCCGAAGCCCTCTGAGATAGGTGTTGATCGCCATATCATTGCAGACATGCCTATCGGAACGCAGTTCTAAAATGAAGCCGTTCACCGTAGCCAGTGTAGCATCAGAAATAAGGAATGTTTCATCATCTAAGAAACGGTGGAATACTTCCTTATGCTCGTCAGATGTTCAGAAAACTTCAAAGCAGTCTTGCGAGTTAAAAAGGAATGGATAGAGGTTTTTATAAAGAAAAAACCCCTGGTAAACTTTGAATTTACCAGGGTTGAATGCGGAAGATGGGACTTGAACCCACACGGCATTGCTGCCACAAGATCCTTAGTCTTGCTCGTCTGCCAGTTCCGACACTTCCGCTTGACTTACGTCACGAATGATATATTACCATGCCTGCGCTTATAAGTCAATAGGTTTTTCAATTTTTTTGTCAAAAATAGCAACTATCGTTACGCTTGCGCCAGTCCACATCCCAAAAGACTATTTCCGACGCTCGTCCACCATTTTTTTGAGTTCCTCCAGCGCTTCGCCAAAGCGGCTGGATTTCATACCGGGATTTCCCCTGATCAGATTCCTCTGCCAGAAATCCTTGATGCGCCGGGACCGCATCCTCTGTTCCTTTTCCACAAGATACTTGCCCCGCAGCTCCGCAAGCTCCTCTCTCACATCCTCCATGAAAGCGCCGGGATCCACGGAAAGTCTTTCCTTAATACGGCCAAACCTCTCTTCCAGACTGCCCATCAGATCTTCCACATAATTCTCCCTCTCAAGCTTTCGCAGCTCTCTCTCGTCATTGGCAACCGCAATGAGCACATCCAGCCTCTTCTGGATCCGCTCCATCTCCTCTCTCGCTCTTTCCAGGCCCATAAGGACATCCCGCAGATCGAGAGCCGCCTTGAAGGACAGGGTAAAGTCTGACACAATGCAAACGGAAATTACCACTGTCAGTATATTGACCAAATCCGCCGGTATGGCAAAGACAATTCTCTCCACAAGCCGATGCAGGTACTCTGTCATGAAAATAGTCAGAAATCCCCAGGCCACGGTGGACGAAAGGCAGATATGCCCTTTATAGTTAAATTTCTGGTTGGAATAATCCCAGTATCTTACCTTAAAAAGCGCCTCCATTGTGACGCCGGTTACAAGCTCTAAAGCCGTCGCCCCGATACAGCCCGCAAGATAAGTCAGGAAAATATTGTCCTGAAAGGGCATGGACACCACCAGCATCATGATAGCCCCGCTTCCGTAAATCGGAAGAAACGGCCCTCTCATGAATCCCCTGTTAACAAAGTGCCTGCTTTTAAGCGATACAAACGCGGATTCAAAAATCCAGCCGAAAAAGCAGTAAAAGTAAAAGAAAAACAACCATTGCACAGCAGTATAGTGCAGCATCTGCCGATTCTCCTTCTTACATAAAACTGATAATTTCCTCTTTGGGCGCACGGGTCTGCTCCACGCTGACCGCCTTGAGGACAGGCCCCTCGCCGCCGTAATCCGCAAAATATTCCTTTGTGACCTTTGCCGTGACCTTCACCCACTGACGGTCTTTCAGCAGGGACGCCTTTTCATACTCGCAGGCATAGCCAAGAAACGCCATGTCGTCCGCACAGCAGGTCATTGCCATTCTTCCCGGCACAAAAAAACCCTTCGGAAAATCGGAAGGCTTCAGAACCATTCCCACAAACTGAACTGTCTTTCCCTCATAGCGCTCCAGATTATCCATGGAATCCAGATACCAGATGCCATACCCCTCATTGTCCAGCTCAATGATCGGATCATCCAGATTGTAGGGCAGTTCGTCTTCAAAGATCTGGTTTACCTCACCCTGAGAGTCCTCGAAAACAATGTCCGCCTTGGGACTGATGGCCTTCACATTTCTCCTGTACAGGCCAAGATCCTCCACATCATCACAGCGGTTAAATATAATCATCTCTGATTTGCGCAGCATCTCTGCCAGGAGCGATCTCATGTTGGTAAAATACATGGAAAAAGTGGAGGCGTCTATGGTAGTGATCTGCTGTTCGATATTCCAATGCCAGGGAAGCTTCATATTTTTAAAGTTCCACATCCCGTTGTACTCAATGATAATCCGCTCCGGCCTGTGCTTTTTCTCCAGCTCCACAAGGTTTGAGGTGTTAAACTCCTCTTCCTCCTGAATCACTTCCATAACCGTCCTGCTTTTGGACAGAAGCGAAGCATCATACTCCACTTCCCCCTCCTCGCATACGATCAGAAGCGTTTTCCCCTTGATCTGAAAGTAGGGCTGTGCCAGAGTGTAGCAGATGAATTCCGTTTTGCCGCTCTCCAAAAATCCATTGATCATATAGACTGGTTTCATACGCTTCCCTCTTTTCCTACTTTTTGAACAGCTCCGCCAGGGCTTCCTGCCTGAGGTTCGAGCCGATCACGCAGAACTTCCCTGTCACGTCAGGCTTTCCCTCGCGGACATTTCTCTCCTCCGGAACATAGTCGAAATAAATCCAGCCGCCGGATACGCAGGGAACCATTCCCTTTGCCCGGAGCACAAGGCCATAGGCCTCTTCCCGATCCAGCTCTTCCAGTATCTTCTCGATTTCTTCCCTGCCATAGGCAGCCGGTGTCTCCATGCCCCAGCTGGTGAAAATCTCGTCTGCATGGTGGTGGTCATGATTGTGACATCCGCAGGTACAGTCCGGACCGTGATCGTGGTGGTGATGACGGTCGTGATCATGACAGCCGCAGGTACAGTCCGGGCCATGATCGTGGCGGTCATGCTCTTCGTGATCATGGTGCTCATGATGATGATCGTGTTCTTCGTGATCATGGTGCTCATGATGATCGTGTTCTTCGTGATCGTGATGCTCATGACCGTGATGGTGATGCTCTTCTTCCTCGTGATAATGCGCCATGATCTCCGCCATCAGCTCAGCCTCCAGATCCTTGGCCCCCTCGATGGTGGCAAGAATATCCTTACCATCCAGCTCCTCCCATGGCGTGGTGATAATCACGGCCTTCTCATTGTGCTCCCGGATCAGGGCGATGCATGCGTCAAGCTTCTCCTGTGAAATATTGCCCGTGCGGCTTAGGACAATCGTTCCCGCATGGGCGATCTGATTGCTGAAAAACTCTCCGAAATTCTTCATGTACATCTTGCACTTTACGGCGTCCACCACCGCAACCGCACTGTTTAGCACCACGTCCTTCTCATCAATCACATTCTGAACCGCCTTCATCACATCAGAGAGCTTTCCCACTCCCGAAGGCTCGATCAGGATCCGCTCCGGCGAGTATGTCTTCATGACCTCCTTCAGGGAGGCGCCAAAATCCCCCACCAGCGAACAGCAGATGCAGCCGGAATTCATCTCCTTGATTTCAATCCCCGCCTCCTTCAAAAAACCGCCGTCAATTCCGATCTCTCCAAACTCGTTTTCAATCAGCACTACCTTTGTATCTGCAAGAGCGTCCTTTAAAAGTTTCTTAATTAATGTGGTTTTCCCCGCACCCAGAAATCCGGATACAATATCAATCTTCGTCATCTTAAAATCATACTCCTTTCCAAATCGTTTTCTGTAAACGGTTATTCCGCCATCTTTTTATTATAATGATTCCCATCCATAAAGTCAAACACACATTTACCGGACAAATGCCCCGTTTTGGGTATTGTTATTTTGAATCTGCTTTCATATAATTCATATGAATTATACAGATGCCATACGTTTTTGAAAGGACTGATTTTTATGAAAGATGAAAATCAAACGACGCCGATGGAAAAACTGTCCACTTTCATCGTGGATAAGCGGAACCTTTTTTTCCTTCTGTACATTTTCGCCATTGTATTCTGCCTGATTTCCAACGGATGGGTAAAGGTGGAAAACGACATCACCACTTACCTTCCCGACGAGACGCAGACCCGCCAGGGACTGACGATCATGAACCGCGAATTTGTCACCTACGGAAGCGCAAAGGTCATGGTTTCCAATATTTCCTATGAGCGGGGAGAATCCCTGTGTGCGGAAATACTGGATATCGACGGCGTTTCCGAAGTTGCGTTTGACAGCACGGACGAACATTACCACGATTCCTCCGCACTCTATGACGTGACCTTTGAGGGAACGGAAACGGATCCGGTCAGTATCGATGCCATGCACCGGATGGAAGAGCTTCTCTCCGGCTACGATACCTATATTAATTCTCAGGTGGGACAGGATTCCGCCGCCGACCTGAAAAGCGAAATGCAGACCATTGTTATTATTGCGGCCATCATTATCGTCGTAGTGCTGACCCTTACCTCCCGCTCCTATGCGGAGGTTCCCGTCCTGATCGCCACCTTCGGGGTTGCCGCCGTACTGAATATGGGAACGAATTTCCTGTGCGGCACGATCTCCTTTATTTCCAATTCCGTAACCGTCGTGCTCCAGCTGGCTCTTGCCATCGACTACGCCATCATCCTCTGCCACCGCTTCAGCGATGAGCACGAATCCAAGCCCGCAAGGGAGGCCTGCATCGCCGCCTTAAGCAAGGCGATCCCGGAGATTTCCTCATCCTCCCTGACCACCATATCCGGCCTTGCGGCCCTTGCCTTCATGCATTTTCAGATCGGCCTCGACCTGGCCACGGTTCTGATCAAGGCAATCCTTCTTAGCCTGCTTTCCGTATTCACGCTGATGCCGGGACTTCTCATGCTGTTCAGCACCCTGATCGACAGGACAAAGCACCGCAACCTGATCCCCTCCATCTCCTTTGTGGGAAAGTTTGATTTGAAAACACGTTTTATCATTCCTCCCGTCTTTGTGCTGGTGATCGTTGCCACCGCCATTTTTGCGAACAAATGTCCTTACTGCTACAGCTATACCGATCTGACCACTCCGAAGCAGAGCGAGAGCCAGATCGCCTATCAGAAAATCAAAAACGCCTTTGGGGCCGGAAACATGGTGGCCGTGATCATCCCCTCCGGGGACTACGTCTCCGAGGACGCCCTGATCAAGAGTCTCGAGAGCCATCCGGAGGTCAAATCAGTCACAGGCCTTGCCGGGGTGGAGGCCATGGACGGCTATCATCTCACGGATGCGTTAAATTCCAGGGAATTCTCCGAGCTTGCAGGGGTGGAATATGAGGCCGCCAATCTTCTGTACACGGCCTATGCCGTAAATGACAACCAGTACGGGCAGATCGTAAACGGGATCGATAAGTATCAGGTTCCCCTCTTTGACATGTTCTTTTTCCTCAAAAACCAGATGGAAGAGGGCAATATCACTCTGGAGGGGGATGTGCAGGATACCCTGGACGATCTCTTTGACCAGCTGGAAAAGGCGAAGCTGCAGTTAAAGACAGACGATTATTCCAGGCTGGTGGTCTACCTGAATCTCCCCGAGGAGAGTCCGGAGACCTTTGAATTTCTGGATGTGATACATAAGGAGGCCTCCCGGTACTACGCCTCGGATTCCGTTTACGTGGTTGGAAACTCCACCAGCGACTATGACCTTTCCTCCTCCTTCAGCCAGGATAATGTACTGATCAGCGTGCTCTCCGCCCTGTTTGTCATTGTCATTCTTCTGTTTACCTTCAATTCGGCGGGGCTTCCGGTGCTGCTCATTCTCGTGATTCAGGGAAGTATATGGATCAATTTTTCCTTCCCGTATCTGCAGAAGGCGCCGCTGTATTTTTTGAGCTACCTGATCGTGAACTCCATCCAGATGGGGGCGAATATTGATTATGCGATTGTGATTTCCAGCCATTACAAGGATCTCAAGCTAAAAATGACGCCGAAGGAAGCCATTGTTGCAACCCTGGACGAAGCCTTTCCCACTATTTTTACCTCAGGCTCCATTCTGGCAGTAGCCGGTGCCCTGATCGGCGTCATGACCACAAACCCCATTATCTCCGCAATCGGAAACTGCTTAAGCCGGGGTACGCTGATTTCGATTGTGCTGGTCATGGCCGTGCTCCCTCAGATCCTTATCCTGGGAGACACCATCATCGAAAAGACCAGCTTTGAGCTGAACCATATCAATCTCACGCCGCAGAGCTACAGCGGCACGGTGCGAGTCCAGGGCCTTGTGAAGGGCCATGTAAACGGAACCCTGGAAGGCTCCTTTAACGGAATTGTAAAGGGCGATATGGAGGTTCTGGTGATATCGGGCCAGGCCGCTGTCGTGGATTCCGAGAACCTGCTGGAAGAAAAACAGAAAGGAAGTGAGACAAATGACCGACAAATATAAGAGAGTTCTGGCATGGGTTCTGCCGGCGGCGCTCTGCCTTGCGCAGCTTTTACCCCGCTTGTCCGTCGCAGCCGCCGAAATTGAACGCACCAAAACGGAACGTGTGGAAACAGAAGGCGCCGGAACAGAAAATGAAATTCATCTCTCCTGTCCGGAGGATCTTGTCGAGCTGTCCCGAAACTGTGTGCTGGATACCTGGTCCGCAGATAAGGTCGTGGTGCTTGACTGTGATATCGATTTGAATGAAACGGATTTTTCTCCCATTCCCACCTTCGGCGGTACTTTTCTCGGAAAAGGCCATACCATCAGCGGCTTTGCCCTGGAGGGTGGAAGCGATTATACCGGCTTTTTCCGCTATATCCAGGAGGAAGGCTCTGTCTGCGACCTCAAGCTGTCCGGAAGCGCACAGGCCAAAAGCACGCAGGAGGGCCTCGCCCTGTTTGCAGGACGCAATTACGGCCTCATCAGCGGCTGCACCGCATCCGGAAGCCTGACGGGCGGAAACCAGGTTGGCATGCTGGCAGGTTCCAACGAGATAACAGGTATCATCACGGACTGCACCAGCGAGGGCTTTGTCTACGGAAACCATGTGGCGGGCGGAATCGCAGGGGCAAACTGCGGCAGTATCCTGAACAGCTTAAACCGCTGTCATGTAAATACCGTTGTCTCCGACTCGGATCTTGATCTCTCCGCCCTTACCCTCCGGAACATTTTCACCACGGAGAACGCCGCTTCTGTCACGGATATCGGCGGAATCGCTGGAAGCAACTTTGGAGTGATCCGCGCCTGCGTCAACGACGGCGCCGTGGGCTATCAGCATGTCGGATACAATATCGGCGGGATTGCCGGGAGCCAGACAGGATACATTGAGGGCTGCGTCAATTACGGCGTCCTGAACGGCCGCAAGGATGTGGGCGGAATCGCCGGACAGATGGAGCCGAGCAGCGAGTTCGAGTTTTCGGAGGATACGCTTGCCAGGCTGCATACGGAGTTTAACAGACTTCATGACATGATCACACAGCTTTTGAACGACGCACAGGGCGCCTCCGACAGTCTGACCGGACAGGTGGAAAGCCTGCTCTCATCGGTAGAGGATACCCAGAGGGCGATTGATACCATCGCCGGTCAGACCAGTGCGGATATCTCCGGATTTTCAGAGTTAACGGATCTTTCCACTCTTCCCACCCCGCATCCGGTCTCTCTGGATTTCCTGGATCAGATTCCGGTTCCCTCCGCCACGCCCACACAGACGCCGCAGGAGACGTCAACACCGCAGGGCAGCGAGAGTCCTCTTCCCTCTCAAACTCCCGAGGAGGAACCCGCGCCCGCTCCGACCCCGGAGGATGAGCCGGGAGATACCGACGCTTCGGCGGAGAGCTTTTCTGTAACGCCGGAAAAACGCATGGCGGCTCCTGATCCCCTCATCCCCTCCGTGCTCTGCGCCTCTGTGGCAGAGGACGGCTCTCTGCCGTCCGGGGACGCAGGGGCCGGAGAGCCTGACGAAGCTTTGCAGGAGACCGACACCACTCCGGTGGAAACGCCTGCGCCCCCGGAAGCAACGCCTGCACAGACACCGGAAACAACACCCGCACCGGTGCCGGAGGAAACGCCCGCACAGACCCCGGAGAGTACGCAGGAACCCCCTGCCGCATCCCCCGGGGAAAGTGCGCCCCTGCCCACCGCCCTGCCGCAGGCGACCCCTTCGGCCAGCCCGGACTGGACGGATCTGCTTCCCTCCATGAGTCCGCAGTTTCCGCTTCCTCTTCCCTCAGACTTTGACCTCGATTTTACCTTTGACCGCGAGGCGGCCGAGGACGAGATCAACCGGGTACAGGATAACCTCTACGACAGCGCTTCCTCCGTGCTGGAGGGGATCAATGACCTCATCGAGCGCCGCTCTTTACTGCTCAGCGCAAGGATCTCCTCCGCACAGCAGTCCCTAAGCAGCAGCTTTTCCGGCATTCTTTCCGATATGCGGCAGCTCAATGCGCTGCTCCGGGAGGAAAATCGTATCCTGGTGAATGATTTCCAGGCCATATCCGACCAGCTGAACCTGATCGGAAACATCATCACGGCCCCCGATACCGGAAACGACGAGATTGTTGTGGACGTATCCGACGAGGACGAGGCAGGCGATACCTCGGGAAAGGTTATGAACTGTGTAAACCGGGGCAAAATATACGGCGATCTCAACGTGGGCGGAATCGCAGGTTCCCTCTCCCGGGAAAACAACCAGGATCCGGAGGATGATTTTTCCATAGACCGGGATTCCCTGACCCTGAATTTCCGGTACAAGGAACGGATTGTCATCCGCGAAAGCCAAAACAGCGGCGTGATTACAGGAAAAAAGGACTGTATCGGCGGAATTGCAGGAAATATGACCCTGGGAAGCGTTATCGACTGTATCGGAAACGGGGATGTGTCGGGCGAGGGAAACATGGTGGGAGGAATTGCGGGCCTGTCCAAATCCACGATCCGGGGCAGCAGCGCCAAATGCGCGCTCTCGGGCTGCGAGCAGGTCGGCGGAATCGCCGGCTGCGGCAAAACCATTCTGGACTGTTTCAGTATGGTGGAAATCACAGAAGGAGAAAACTATCTGGGTTCCATCGCAGGAAAAGCAGATGTTTCCGATGAGATCCGTAACAACTACTTTGTGGAGGGATGCCCTGCCGGAATCGATGGCGTCAGCTATTTCGAGGCGGCCGCCCCCGTACCCTACAGCGAGTTCATGACCCTTCCAAAGCTTCCGGACATTTACCGGGATATCTGCCTTACCTTCATGGCGGACGACCAGATCATCTCCACGGTTACCTTATCCTACGGGGAAAGTTTCGACGTAAATAAGCTTCCAAAAGTTCCGCCAAAGGACGGCTGTTCCGGCAGATGGGAGGATTTTGACTCTTCCTCGCTTACCTTTGACCAGACCATAAACGCTCTCTACAGCGAATATGTCTCCACCCTGGAGAGCGTCCAGCGGGAGGGAAGCCGGCCCGTGGCGCTTGTGGAGGGATCCTTTGAATCGGGAGAGCGCTTCCTCCTCTCCGATATCACCGCTTATCCGCAAGACGGTAAAACAAAGGCCAGGTGCCATAAGCTTTCCATCTCAGGCGGAAACGGCCCTTACACGGTAAGATATCTGATCCCCTCCGATATGGAGGATGCACAGATTGAAATCTACGAGAATCATGCATGGATACCGGTTGAGACAGAGCGGGACGGAAGCTATTATCTGTTTCAGACAGACCAGCCCGAGCTTGTCTTTTGCTGCGTGGAGCGACCCGATTCCTCCAGCGCCATGATGATCTGCGCCCTGTGCGCCGCAGCTGCCGTTCTTGTCCTTCTCCTTCTGTTTATCAGGCACCGGAGAATCCGCAGAAAGCGCCCGAATGATTGAATAACTGCCAAAGGATGATAACATTATGAAACATGCCGATATATCCCTGAAAACCAAACGCACCCTGGCCGGCTCCCTCAAAAAGCTGATGGAGCAGAAATCCCTTTCCCGGATCACGATCAGCGAGCTGTGCCGGGACTGCGGCCTGAACCGGAAAACCTTTTACTACCACTTTGACGATATCCAGAGCCTGCTGAAATGGATGCTGGAGCAGGAGGCGGAAAATGTCATAAAAAAGCAGGATCTTCTGACGGATTACCAGGCACTTCTATCCCTGGTCATCGACTATGTGGATGACAACAACGATATCCTGAACCGTATGTACGATACCACAAAGCAAAACAGTATCACCAATTTCTTCTTTCCGGAATTAAGGAAAGCTGTCAAAGACATGATAGAAGATCTGGAAAAAAAGACCGGCTGTGCCGTGGATGAAGAGTTCAGAGAATTCCTTGGCTCCTTTTACACCACTTCTCTCTCCTCTCTTCTGATTGACCGGCTTCAGGAGACATGCGCCTATACGAAAGAGGAGCTGATGGATTATATTATCTTTACTCTCCGCTCCTCCCTTCCGGCCATTTTAAAAGCCCGCAGTGCGGTTTTGGATCCGCACCCGGGCCTGAAATAACGGTCATTTCCTTTTATTCTTTTCCATCCCAGCAGTAGGTGCACAGCTTGTCCCTGTCAATCCCGACCGCCTCGATCATATCGTCCAGTCTGTGATAGCGCAGGGATGTAAAGTTGAGCTCCACGCCGATCCGCTTTACCATCTCCTGATACTCCGCCGTCTCCGGGTTGGAATAGGCGCTGAGATTTACCCGCTTTCCTTCCCCCTCCATCTCCGTAATGATCCTCCTGGTGATCAGCTCCATCTCCGAGGTGGATCTGGAAAAATTCAAATACTTGCAGCCATAGAGAATAGGCGGGCATGCCGGACGGATATGTACCTGCCTTGCTCCGCTCTGGTAGAGAAACTCCGTGGTCTCCCGAAGCTGTGTCCCCCTGACAATGGAATCGTCAATGAGAAGAAGGCTCTTTCCCTGGATCAGGTCATGCACCGGTATCAGCTTCATCTTTGCGATCAGGTTCCTTTTGCTCTGCATGGTCGGCATAAAGGATCGGGGCCAGGTGGGCGTGTATTTGATAAAAGGCCTTGAGAAAGGAATTCCCGACTGGTTGGAATATCCGATGGCGTGGGCGATGCCGGAATCCGGAACCCCCGCCACATTGTCAGGCTCCGCATCATCCCGCAGGGCCAGCATCCTTCCGCAGTTATACCTCATTTTCTCCACGCTGACACCCTCGTAGGAGGAGGACGGGTATCCGTAATAAATCCACAAAAAGGTACAGATCTTCATCTCGCTTCCGGGTTTCGCCAGCGTGGTTACGCCCTCGGGCGTGATGATCACCACCTCTCCAGGCCCCAGCTCCCGTTCCTCCACATATCCGAGATTCAGGTAGGCAAAGCTCTCGAAGGAGATGCAGTGACCTTCCTCCTTCTTCCCCACGGACACCGGGGTTCTCCCTCTCCTGTCCCTGGCCGCATAAATCCCTTTTTCCGTAAGGAGCACAATGGTCATGGATCCCTCGATTATCTCCTGGGCATAGGTGATTCCCTCCACCAGGTGATCCTTCTGGTTAATGATTGCGGCGACCATTTCGGTGGGATTGATATCCCCGCCGCTCATCTCCAGAAAATGGCCGTGGCCGGAGGAAAAGATGTCCTCGGCAATTTTGTCCATATTGTTGATCTTTCCCACGGTCATGATCGCATAGGTTCCATGGTGGGAACGCACCAGAAGGGGCTGGGGCTCGTAGTCCGAGATACAGCCGATCCCCATATTTCCCTTCATCTTGTTCACGTCCTTGTCGAATTTCGTCCGAAAGGGCGCATTCTCAATATTGTGAATCGCCCGGTCGAATCCCCCTTCTTTACTGTAAACAGCCATTCCCGCACGCCTCGTCCCCAAATGGGAATGATAGTCCGTACCGAAAAACAAATCAAAAACGCAGTCATTTTTTGATACCGCCGCAAAAAAACCGCCCAAAATAATTCCCCCTTAATCCTCTTTCATTTATCTGTCCGTTATACGTTAATTTCCGCTTTTATTCCAAGAAGCTCCCTGTTCTCTTCAAGAATCGGCGCAATAACGCCGGACAGAAAAGCTTCCACCTGCTCCCTGGAGCGTCCCACGTACCTTGCGGGATCCATGGTCTTTTTCAATTCTTCCAGTGACATGTGAAAGGCGGGATCCGCCGCGATCAGCTCCAGAAGGTTGTTCTCCTTCCCCTCCGCCTTGACATTCCTTCCGGCCTCCATGGAAAGCTCCCGGATCTTCTCATGAAGCTCCTGCCGGTTTCCTCCCGTTTTGACAGCGTCCATCATGATGTTTTCCGTTGCCATAAACGGAAGCTCGCTTAGAAGACGCTTTTCGATCACTTTGGGATAGACCACAAGGCCGTCCGCCACGTTGAGGCACAGATCCAGGATACCGTCCGTTGCAAGAAATCCCTCCGCAATGGAAAGGCGCTTGTTTGCCGAATCATCCAGGGTTCTCTCAAACCACTGAGTCGCCGAAGTAATGGCCGGATTCAGCGCATCGATCATCACGTATCGGGCCAGGGACGCAATCCGCTCGCTCCGCATGGGGTTGCGCTTATAGGCCATGGCCGAGGAACCGATCTGGCTCTTCTCAAAGGGCTCCTCCACCTCCTTCAGGTGCTGAAGCAGACGGATGTCGTTGGACATCTTGTGGGCGCTTGCGGCAATGCCTGCAAGCACGTTCGCAACCCTGGTATCCACCTTGCGGGAATAGGTCTGCCCCGAAACGGGATAGCACTCCCCGAATCCCATTTTCTGCGCAATCATGGGGTCGATCCGGTCAATGGTCTTCTGATCCCCCGCAAACAGCTCAAGGAAGGAAGCCTGGGTTCCCGTGGTTCCCTTGGAACCAAGAAGCTTAAGTCCTTTCAGCACATGATCCAGATCTTCCAGATCCAGACAGAACTCCTGCAGCCACAGCGTCGCCCTCTTTCCCACCGTGGTAGGCTGTGCGGGCTGAAAATGGGTAAAGGCAAGAGTCGGCTGCGCCTTGTACTTCTCCGCAAAACAAGCCAGTGCGGCAATCACGTTCACCAGCTTTTTTTTCACAAGCAGCAGCGCTTCCCTCATAATGATAATATCCGTATTGTCGCCCACATAACAGCTGGTGGCTCCCAGATGGATAATGCCTGCCGCTTTCGGGCACTGCTGGCCATAGGCATACACATGGCTCATCACGTCATGGCGCACCTCTTTTTCCCTGGCTCTTGCCACCTCGTAATTGATATCCTCCGCATGGGCCTTAAGCTCGTCGATCTGCTCCTGCGTGATCACCGGCCTGCCGTCCTGGGAAAGTCCCAGCTCCATCTCCGTCTCCGCCAGGGCAATCCACAGCTTTCTCCAGGTCTTAAATTTCATGTCCTGGGAAAAAATGTACTGCATCTGTCTGCTGGCATATCTCTCAGACAGAGGACTGATATACCCGTCCGTACCCATATCTTCTCTTCTCCTTTTTTGTTTTTGTAAACTGCCCCGAAATCCCGGCTCGGTTAAAGCCCAAGACGCTTAAACACTTCGTTGTACGCTTCCTCCACATTTCCCAGATCTCTCCGGAAACGGTCCTTGTCAAGCTTTTCATTGGTATGTACGTCCCAGAGCCTGCAGGTATCCGGCGACGTCTCGTCCGCCAGGACGATCTCCCCGTGGTAACGGCCGAATTCGATCTTGAAATCGATGAGCTTAATGTCCGCCTGCAGGAAATATGCCTTCAGCACTTCGTTTACCTTAAAAGCGTATTTTTTGATGGTGTCGATCTCCTCCCAGGTGGCAAGTCCCAGAGCCACTGCAAAATAGCTGTTGATCAGAGGATCGCCCAGCTCATCATTCTTATAGCTGAATTCAATGGTGGGCTCCCTGAAGGGAGTTCCCTCCGGCACGCCCAGCCTCTTGGAAAAGCTTCCTGCCGCCACGTTGCGGATAATAACCTCAAGGGGAACGATTTCCACCTTCTTAACCGCCGTCTCCCTCTCGCTCAGTTCCTCGATCAGATGCGTGGGCACGCCTTCCTTTTCCAGTAACTTGAAAACATGGTTGGTCATGCGGTTATTGATGACTCCCTTTCCCACAATCGTACCCTTTTTCTCTCCGTTAAAGGCCGTCGCATCATCCTTGTAATCCACGATCACCACATCCGGATCATCCGTTGCAAATACCTTTTTTGCCTTGCCCTCATAAAGCTGTTCCATTTTTTTCATTGTTTTTCCCTTGCCTTTCTTAAGTCAGTTATCCAGTAAATTATCGCCCATCATTAGTCACATACACTTTGGAGTATATAACACCTTTTGTCATAAGTCAAACCTTCCCTCTGCCTAGGCTCCCTCACGCTCCAGGAAAACTCCTCAGGAAAATTCCTGTTCGTACTGTCCCACGATTCCCAGGATTTCCTTTGCATACTCGGGATATTTCTCCGCCAGATCCTTAACCTCCGCCTGGGCCTTTGCCGCAATGACTTCCTTATTGTAATCCATTCTCCTTCGCAGGGACTGACGCCGGACAATGAGGCCGTGGCGGATCTCCACCATCTCCTTCCTGTCAAGCAGGGCCGGGATCTGGTGCAGCCATATCATGGGATCCTGAACCTGGTAGCGGCGCAGCTCGTGAATCAGATCCTTCTGGCATTCGTCCAGCTCCCGCTCCGCCTTGATATAACTTTTCCGCTCCTCCTTCTCCTCCAGATACTGCTTCCAGCTTTTTGCCAGCTCCCCCGCGCTTCCCACGTCATATTTCAGGTAAAGGTATTCCAAAAGGTTCGTATTGTTGATATAGCGGATTTTCACCGTGTTCTGCAGCCGTATAATTTTCCGGATCCCGGCTTCCACCCGGGTAAGCTCCTCCACCGAATTGTTGTGCTTCACAAAAATAGCCGTAATCGCCACCGCTCCCAGGATTACCGCCGCAAAATAGCCGACCTGGGTATTCATCCGCATTCCAAACTGCAGAAAGAGCAAAAGAAGGATACAGATCACTACGGCCGATGCACAGACAATGGACATGGAACGGGTATCATCGATGGCACGGCGCAGCTCGTTTTTCCGGTAATGATAGGCCTGCTTTTCGCCGTCCAGCCTTTTTAAGTCCCTCTTGACACGCTCCTGGTACTCTTCCGCCTGGGTGAGCTTCTCATACCCCTGCGCAAGCTCCTCCTCCATGCGCTCCAGCTGCCGGAATTTGGCGTCCGACATGCGGTTCTGCCTCTTTAAATAGTCCGACTGCCGCAGCTCAAGATCGTCAATCTTTTTGGCGCACTCCCGCAGTATGGCCTTTTCCTCCCTTGGCAGTGCGTCAATCTCCTCCATATCCTTCAGGTAGGAGGTCACCATATTGTACTCGAACTGCAGACTTTCCAGCTCCCTTGACGCCTCTGCGATCTGATCCATGCATCCCCGCACGTATTCCTGGCGCTGATTGGTATCCTTGATGGTCTCCTCGTCCCTGTCGTAGACAATCTCATTCCAGTCCTCGATCTCGTAAATGGGTTCTTCTTCCCTTTTTCTCTTCCAGTTCAGGATTTTCTTAAACAGGCCCATATGTTTCCTTTCTCAAAATCTCTTATTTTCTCCGCTCAAAGGGCGTTACTGCGCCACGCTCTCCCGGTACTTGTTTTTGAGGCCCGAGATGATCTTATCGATCTCCTCATAATAGGATGCCGCATTTCCCTCCTCCTTATAGATCCGCAGTGCGGAAAGCATCCGCTTCTCCTGACTTGCCTCAAATTCTCCCCTGGCCTTTTCCATCAGCTTTTCCGCTTCCAGGGACAGCTCATAATACTGCCCGTTCTCCGCAATAAAGGAGACATATTCCCCCTCGCTGAGCTGCTGCCTCACTGCCATCAGAAAACAGACGCCCGTCTGGCGATTTCCGGAAAGCTCGTACGCCTTTCTGAAATAGCGCGCCCCGTTTTCAAACTGAAACAGCCTGCAGCAGGCAGTCCCCATATTGTGATAAATGGAAGGCCGCAGCTGCAACTCGGTTTTGGGAAGCTGAAGGAGCAGCTTGTCGTATTCCATCAGCGCAAGCTGGTATTTTCCGTTTTTCACCAGAAAATCCCCCTGCTTTTTCTGTCTTTCCACCTGGGAAAGCCCCACGTTATTCTGCAGAACCTCCTCGATCTTCTCCTTGTCCTCCCTGGAACAGTAATTCACATAATCCAGTATGGTGTTTGCAAAAATCCCCGGCTGGCTTCCCCTGCGGAACAGCGTAAGCAGCTGATGGCTCAGATCGATGAGCCCGCATTCCTTATCCAGCCATTCCGCCAGCTTCTTATCCATAATGTCCGTATTAATCATAAAAGGATTGCCCGCAAGAAGATAACACAGCTCCTCCACGCAGTAGACATTGACGCATATGCTCTCAAAAAAATACGGTTTGCCGGCATATCTGCCTGTACACAACATTACATTTCCCACTGTTTTCTTCCTCTATACCACGATTGTCTGCGTCCAGCCCTTGCCGCTGGACGGAAAAATCTCTCCAAAGCCCATGTCCTCCACCGTCACCGTCACCTGGTCACAGGCCGACATCTCCACATGGATTTTCAGTCTGCTGGTATTTTTCGGGCGCTCCGGCAGTCCCTCCAGCCGGATGCTCCTGCCCGAGGCCCCCTCCCCGGTAAGGGGCGTTACAATAAATTCCAGCTGATTACCGGTCTCCAGAATCACTTCAAAATCCACTGCGGCCTCGTACCAGTTCACGCCCCCGTCCAGAATGGCAAAGTAAGATTCCTCTCCCCTGCGAAACACCTTCATTCCCACATTGGCCTTGAGCTTGTCCTGTCCAAGATACACATAATTCCTGCCTTCCCTGCTTGGCTCCACTTTTTCCAGCGCCCCGCTGCAGGCCCCCTTGCTGTAGAGATTGTTTCCCTGAAACACTCTCCGGTTCCTGCAAAGCGTTTTCAGGGATTCCCCCATCCAGTTTTCCTTAAAGCCGTCTCCCAGAAGGAAAACGGTGGACACCTCGTTCCCGGCAAGCTCCTGTGCCACCACCTCTGCGAACCGGCTCTCCAGGTCTTTTTTCTGCTCCTGTCTTTTGTCCTCCTTCTCCGACCAGATCACCCTCTGGATCTGCCGGTATTCCCGGCTGTTTATAAACACCACCTGAGGGGTGGTTTTGCGGTTGCACTCCATACATACGCTGTGCAGGGCGGCATTGTAATCCAGAATCAGGACGTCGTTTTTCCACAGCTCCCTTGGCTGGTAGAGCATGTAATAATAAAAGCTCTCCACATGGCTCTGGAAAAATACATGGCCGGCCGGAAGGCCAAGGCCCCCCGCCACCCTGCTCAGCACGTCCACCACTCTTGGATTTAAGTTCTCCACGGTAAACATGTACGCCTCCACCTGATCCAGCGAAATATACATGCCAAGAAGGGAAAGACTCCTTTTCACAAACAGCGTGAGAAGGGCGGCAGGATCAAAACTTTCCCCCTCCACGATCACGTCCTCGCCTCTCTGGGCAAAGGTCAGAAGATTCTCCACCAGAATCCCCTCCTCCTTTTTGGCATACTTAAGGGCTTCCTTTCCGTAAAACCACTGGTTGACCCCGATTCTTTTACAGAGCACCGTGGGAATATTGTACTGCTCCGTGCCCGCAACGGCGGAAACGGTCTCCGCCTCCCCGCCCTCCACGCTGCAAAAGCTGATCTGGGAGACGATCTCCCCCAGGTCATAGCCCACCACAACTTTTTTGCCGCCGCCCTTTTCCGGCTGTCTCTGGCCTGTAAACATTTTACGACCGCTCCTTCCTTTCTCGGATCTTCCGGTACTAGATTGTGCGGAATAACTCGTCCGCCATATACTCCCGCTCAAAATACTCATACAGCAGGCTCTCCATGGTCTCATCGTCGTTTAGGGCGCGCCCGATGGATATATCGTTCAAAAGACTGTACTTACTCTCCTTTTTCTCCCGATCCGTATCCAGACGGCTCAGCATCCCGCTCTGGGTCAGGTACTCCTTTTCCCCGTCCGTCTCCATAATATAATACTGCAGCTTTTCCCCGAAAAAAAGGATAAACGGTTTCACGCAGATCCCGCAGAACATGTCCTTCATCTCTTCCCTGACATACTCCGTATCGCTTTCCCCGTCCCTTTCCATGCGGTAATGGATCATGGCCTTTTTTCCCTCCTCCATCCGGTACTCGATCATGGTCTTATCCGCAAACTGGCGCATAAAGGCGATGGGCTCCACATATTCCTTAAAAAACGGAAAACAGATATTCCGGGAGAGAAGCTCCCGCAAAAAGCGCACCAGAAAACGGGAAACCTCCTCCGTAATCTGACGCTTGTTCTCCGAAAAATATTTGACATAGGCAAGGCAGCACACCTCGGAAAGCTTCTCGCCTCTCTCCATGGCCCTGTGCATGTCCTGTATCACGAACTCGTCCGTCACTTTCTCGCACACAAAATAGTCGTAACTCTCCTGGGCGAGAAAGGCCTCCTCCACCTCGCTTCTCGCGCCTCCTGAAATATAATCCCTGAAAATCTCCGTCTTTTCCCCGATATAAGCCCCGCTGTACATCATCTGAATCAGAATGCGTTCCGAAAGCTCATAGGTTTCCGCACCGAAAGCCCTGCCCGCCTTCCAGATGTCCCGCATGGATCTGACCGAACCCCGGTAGTGCCGGATCAGGTAATTGAGCAGATTGTCGTCGTACTTTCCCGCACAAAACGCAAGATGCACAAGAGCCGTCATGGTATCCGATGGATCCGCCAGCTCAAAGGCAAGAAGGCGGCTGCAAAGACGCATGATGATTTTCGGCTCCACTCCAAAACCGCCCCTTTGCCTGATCCACTGGTAGGCTTTCTCGTACATGCCCCGCACCACCATAAACTGCACTGTCTCCGTATAGTTTGCGCTTCCGATCTGCTCCGGGGCAAGCTCCCCCAGCAGCTCGTCCAGATCTCCCAGAAGGTCATGATCGTAAAAAAAGTGTATCAGGTTCATGCGGATTTCCTGCTCCAGCTTCCTCGTCAGCACGCCAAGCCCCGCAATCCGTTTCATCATCCAGGCATTGTCCTCATTGACCACGGCAAGGGATTTCCCCCTCTCGCAAAGCCAGATGGTAAAGTTATCGTCCTCCTGGACAAAGGGTGCGCAGAGAAGAGCCAGCTTATCCGGTACAAGAAGCCGCTCCATCTCATATTCTTCCTGCCGGCAGTAACGGTTTCCCCTGGTATCCTCGAGAAAGATCCGGCAGTCGCTTCCGTAAATCGGAAGATAGGCCTCCCTGCTGCTTACGGGAAAAAACACGGTCTTACGCTTCTTCTCGTAAACCACCGCCACCTGGCAGATATCGCCCCTTTTGATCTGCAGCCTCCGGATGAAGATGACCCCGGCAAGGGCTTTGGCCGACTCCAGAGTGACCATTCCCGGCGTGATGATATTCTGATACAGATAGGCTAGCCACTTATTGTTTCTGCCCCGCAGCACCTGAAAGACCGTGAATTTCTCGATCTGATCCCTGTAATTCTCATACAGCTCCGGATACTCCTGACGCCTTTTGTGCATATAAGTATACAGAAACGCATTGTGAAGGCTGTCCAGGCTGCTGTCAAAGGCAAAATACATCAGCACCATCTTGGGAATCACCAGGTTTTCCGTGAGCTCGCAGGACATCATATAGTATTCGTAGAGCCTTGTGATCCGAAGCTCTCTCTCGATTCCCAGGGCATACCACACGAAATGCTCGGCCCCCGTGCGGTTTCCCTTGATCAGAAGCGTGCAGATGGCGCAAAGCGTCTCGTCACCGGGCGCGATCTGCCAGCATTTTCTCAACAGATAAAAAACCCGGTCCGAGTAGACCTTCTGTTTGGACGCCAGATAGACGATATGGTTGGCAACGGTTTCATTGAGAAGATCCTTTTTGGCGGCATAGGTCAGTATTCTCAGCTCAAAGCCCTCCAGCCTGGTCAGCAGCATGACATTGGAGAGAATCAGGTTCCACGCCTCAATATAGATGACGGGACTGCCGCAGCCTAACCTGCACTGCTCCTCCAGCGCAATCCATTTCCGGGAAGGGCTCCTTTCGTAATCGCCGGACAGATACAAAAGCAGCCAGGCAATCCGCCAGTTTTCCGCATTCTGCACAAAAATACGCTCCACCTGCGCCGCCACCTCATCCACATAGGCCTCGTTCCGGTTAAGCAGCGTGGTAAGATACAAATAATAACAATATACCTCCGGCCTAAAACGCTCCTCCACCTCATCCTTCATCTGGTCAAGGGCATATGCGGCCTCCTGATACTGCTCCCTGGTAATTAAAAGCTGAACCTGAAACAGGCGGGCGGAAAGATCCCTCTCGTCCAGTTCCATCAGCTGGCCCACAATCTTTTCCGTCTCCTGCATCCAGGAGGACACGCTGATCTTTTTCACCCGGAACGCCTCATAATACTGCATCAGCTCCGCCGTCAGATGGTTTTTCCTGGAGCGCAGACCCGGTATCCTGGCCCGATAGGCCGAAACATCAGCCTGCACCGTAACCTGCAGGGAGGAATAGGCGTTGTAGAGCCTTATGGAACCGAGATTCTTTCCCCTGTGCAAATTCTTTTGTGAAAGGTAGAAGGGGAGCCTGCAGCAGTTCCCCAGAAAATCCTCATCCCGGATCACTGATTTTTCCAGGACGAGGAAATCTCCCTCCGCCTCCACATTCAGCTGCGAATATCCCCAGCCGTTGCGGTTTATCACCACCTTGTACTCCGCATTTTCTCTCGGGTTCTCAATCCGTATCTCCTCTTCCTCCAAAAGAAAATCCACCTTCTGCTTCTTTCGGATCTCCAGCAGGAACTCCTCCACTCTCTGGGGGCGTATCTCCCCCTCTGAAAGCCCTCTGTAGACCGACTCATACTGCCTGTCGGCTCCCTGGAACACCCTTGCAAATCTTTCGGAATAAAAGAGGCTGACCGCCTCGTCAAAGTTGTTCCTGGCAAGATTGGCAAAATGAAACAGATTGCGGATGGTTCCCAGGCTGGATTCCACGGCCTCGGATTCCACAACGGCTTTGAAGGGAATGCTGTACTCCCCCCGGTTGGAGACAATGCAGAATTCCCCTTCCACACTCTCCCCTTCCTCCATGCCTGCGGAATCAAACCGATAGGCGATCTCCTCTCTGGAGCCGGAAAAGCTGCCGTTTACGCATTGCATCCGCAGCCTGTTGGAGGTAACTCGCCCCTCCGTGGCCAGATTTTCCGGTCCAAAAACGGTAAAGGAGCCTTCGCAGATCTGCCCTTCCCGCACCGACAAATCAATCCGGCTGCCCGAAAAGCTGAGCGCTCCGGCATCCTTATTAAATTTCCCCGACAAAATCCGCTCTACTGCACTGTACACCTACGTATCCCTCCGGATTCCTTTTCTCGTATCGTATTCCTTTCAAAACCCTGTAACAATAGTATAGCATTATCCCCCGCCTTTTCGCAACAGGGATTACGTCTCAGGGTTCTGCGATCCGGCTTACGCCCACGTAAATATTGGAAATACTGTACCAGGTGGGGAAATCCACGATCCCCGTCTGGGGCAGGTTAAAAATCCGCTGAAAGGCGCGGACCGCGTTCGCCGTCGCAGGCCCGTAAATCCCGTCCGCAGTAACCGCGGGAATGGCGGGATAGTTTCTGGCGATCCGGTTTAACTGTGTCTGGATCTGTCTTACCTTTTCCCCGGTTGCGCCGTTTGACAGGTTATAGCCGGGCCAGGAGGACGGCACGCCGGATATATTCACCGCCGAATTGATGTACATGTCGCTTCCGTAATAATACCGGACGATCTCAATCGGCGTGTATCCCTGACCGGCAAGATACTGGGAGCCCCACTGGCTCAGGCCGTCGCAGGTCACTCTTCTCCCGTCGCAGTAGGAGGTAAAGATCGGCTGTCTGACCCCCGGTCTTGACAGATAATTGTTAAAGATGGAATCCACAATCCGGTCCACGTTTCCGTATATATTGCGCCCGTGCATCCATTTCTGGTCGTAGGCGGTGGATGAGGTGATGGTAAAATTGTAACCCCTGTTCCGATACCACTCCGTATACACCCGGTTCAGGGTAAAGGACATGATGACCAAGGTATTTGCATAGATGGCGTTTTCATTCCAGGTGGCGTAAATCTCCGAGGACACCACGTTCTTGATATAGTCCCGGTACCGCACATAGTAGTTTGTTGCGGACGTATCGTCCGGAACCCCGTCATGGACTACTGTATATGACGGTTTAGGATACCTGCCCGCACTGAAAGTCAAAACCGCATAATCTGTGCGTATCCGGATCTATCCGGATGGCGGCTATCCCGTCATGCCAGAAGGCCTGCTTATGCTCTTTGTCGAGTAAGAAGTAGGCTTCCCGAAAACCGCCTGTAAAAGAGCCGGACCGAAGAGCAAAAGCCCCTCCGGGTGCCAAATCCGGCGCCTCCTTCGGTGTTTTTTCGGCCTGATCCAGCTTTTGCGCAAGAACGGCATACTGGCTGTCATAGTAGGCTTCCGTGATCCGCCCCTTCTGAAAGAGGAGGTTCAGGCGCTTTTGTTCCGCCTGCAGCCTTTCTCTCCCGGTCTTTGGATCTTTTCCGTTTTCCTTCCGGGGCTTTAGCCGAAAGGAGAACTGCAGGGCCGTCAGTTCCCCGATCCTTCTTTCAATTTCCCCGAGCATGAATTTCTCCACCGTGCTTTCATGAACCGTAATCCCTCCCGCACACAGCAGCCCGGAGCGCTGTTTCTGCTTGCAGTGATAGGCCGGGCTTACATAGACCTTCCCGCCTGCCTTTTTTGTCTTGTGCCGGAATCCGGAGAAATTGCGGCCGCAGAGGGGACATTTGATCAGTCCGGAGAAGAGATAGGGCTCGTTGCTTTTGGAATATACTTTTATGGAGCCGGACTCTTTGATCCTGAAAAACTGCTCCCTGGTTATGTAGGCCTCGCAGAAATTCTCGGTGCCGTAAGCGCAGCCATAATAGACCGGGTTCTTGAACATATACATCAAAGTGCTCTCCGACGGGGCGAGAGAGCCGTATTTTTCCATAATATAATTGACTGTTTTTCTTTTGGAATAAAAGATAAAATAATGCTCAAAAAAGTCTTCCACGATCGGCCGGGCAGTTTCATCCTTGACGAATTTCTTTTCAACCGCCCTGTAGCCAAAGCTTGCGTGTGCGCCGGAGAGGATCTCTCCGTTTCTGCGCTTATAGGCAAACACCTCCCGGATGCGGTCCGAATCCCGGTCGCATTCGTTTTCGTTTACCGAGAGCATAATGTTGATTGCAAATCTTCCGTTGGCCGTGGAAGTGTCATATTCCTCAAAGATGGTTTTCCAGTTGCAGTTATGCCGCTCTAAGAGCGCCTGCGTGTTGTGGTAATCCTTGATATTGCGAAACCAGCGGTCCAGCTTGGTGACCAGGATCAGATCGATCTTATCCGCCCTGACATCGGAAAGCAGCCGAAGGAGCTCTTTGCGGTTCTGCATTTTCTTGCGGGCAGTGAGCCCTTCGTCCGAATAGTAGTCCACGATCTCATAGCCGTGAGCCTTCGCATAGCTGGTCAGCGCTTCCCGCTGGGCATCCAGGGAAAGGCCGTCGCGGACCTGTATGTCCGTGCTTACCCTGTCATAAAGAGCGCAGCGAATTTTTTTCATGGTAAATCACCCTCCTTCTGTACAGTTTACGGAAGGAAAAGCGCAAAAATGCCCGAAGGCTTCATCCGCCTCCGGGCTTTTCGCCGCCGCTCCATACCAAAGCGCTCCCGTCTTACCTTACTCCAGCGACACCACTCCGGTGCCGCTTCTTGTCCATATGATATTCTCCCGAATCATCTGGTCAATATCCATGCCGATGATCTCCGAGGCCCTTTCCTTGGCCGCAGCCTCGCCCGGTCCGCCAAGGTTCCTGTAGATTTCATAGGCAGGCTTTTTATTTCCGCTCAGATCATACAGGCCGAGAGCCAGATAACTCTCCATCTCATGGGCGTCGTCCGTCATCCGAAAGAGCATAAAGGAATCCACATCCGGAAGGGAGGCCGCCTTCAGATACCCGTAGGCGATGGACGCCTCCTGCGCCTCTGTTCCAAAGCTGGAGGTATATCCGATTTCCGCAAGGGAAATGCTCCTGACCTCCCCCTGGGGATTCAAAAAGCCCGGCTGATGCATGTAGTCGATCAGGATGTCAATGTTCTGCATGGTGATGTAGGGAGTTGACAGTCCCTTCTTCACCCACGCCTCGGGCCCGTTCCAGGCATAAGGGTCGTACAGCGGGGAATTGTAGGGATGATAGGAAAGCCCCCAGTCAATATTTCCCTCGCGGATCATGTAGTAATTAAACCGGTCCAGATAGTCCTTTGCCAGAAAGCTTCCGGGATTGGACTTGCGGTTCCACTCCTGATCGATGGAATTGTAGATCCAGTAATTGGCATTTGCGCTTTTGAGCTCATTGTACAGAATGCGGAACGCCTTGGCGTAGATTCCCACATTGAAATCCAGGGAATCCGAACTGCAGTACCACCAGGATGTGCGGGCGTTCACCTCATTTCCCACAATCCAGTTGTCCACCTGCCCAAAGCCGAGTCTGCCCGAGTAGCGCTGTCCCAGGAAAGCGCCGATGGCCTTCAAATGCTCCGTGCCCGCGTCATCCGCCACATTCAGCGCATATCCCTCGCAGACGCCGTCCCTCGCCATGGGATGAACCAGATCCTGGGAGTAAGCGCCCGTCCCATGATTCAGAAGAACCATGGTAAACTGCATCCCGCCCCGGTTGACCGCCTTCACCAGTGCGTCATAATTGGAGAGCACCGCACCGTCGAAGTACCACGTCTGTCCGTTGTATTCAAAAGGAACCGCACCGGGAACGGTGGCTGCCGAGCAGATATCGTCCAGGTGCATGTTGTAGATGACCTGCCGGATGCCCATCCCTGCGACTTCTCCGCTTGTAATTCTCTCCACGTCCGGCAGAATTCCCTTGATTCCCGTATTCATCCTGGGAGATGAGAGCCCCGCTATCGCCTCCGGGTTTGTGATGTAATGCTCATCGCTTACCTGCACCATCTGTCCGCCGCTTTTCACTGCCACCAGGAACTTCCGGCTCAGATTGGAATCCGCCGTGTTATGGGAAAGGGGAAAGGACGCCGTCACGGACCGTCCGGTCTCCACCGTGGCCACAATGCTTCCCGTCGGGCCGTCCTGGTAAACCTCATCCGCATACAGATAATATTTTCCGTCATCGCTTGCGGGGACGGCGGACGCCCTGATCTCGCATACCACATCCGTCCCTGCGATCAGACAGGACGCAATCGCCACAGGGCGCCCCGCAGCCGAAGCCTTCCCGGAGCCATCCGAGGGCGCCATTCCAAACAAAAGGGAAACGGCCGCAGCAGCCGCAAGCAAAATTGTCATTCGTTTCTTTCGTGTTCTCATATCTCCTCCAAATCACAGTGGCCAAAGGCCAGACATTTCTAAACTGGTGCTATTTTACCATATAATTACAGGAATTTCCATGCCTTTTGTTCGAGCGGCTTTCCTTTCACCCTTCAAATTTGTTTTTATCGTACAACGGAAAATGGTACAAACCCTGACGCATATAAATTATTGATCACAAAAAGGGGGATTTCTATGGATAGAAAGTATACTATGGATACAACGTATACTATGGATACGAATGCGGCATACACACTCAAGGCGGAGAATATCCTGCAATCTCTGGCAAGGCTGCTGGCGCACCAGAGAGGGGGAACGCCCGAAGATTTTACGATGATCAAAAAAGAGGAGACAGAAAACGAACAGGCCGGAACCGGCCCGGCGAAAGATGATTTTTCGGTACCCTAACCAGAGCCCTACAACAATAAACTCCGGAATCACCACTCTGCTCAGGACGATCTCCCCGCTCTCATCCATGGGCTTGATCTCGTCCTCCGGAATCTTGGGCGGATATTCCTCATAGAGGGTGTGGCCGGGAATCACGATCAGCTCCTCCTCTTCCCGGGCTGTTTCCTCAGGAATCATCTCTATTGGCTGCACCGCTGTCACATCCGGCAGGATTTCCGTTCCGGAGACCAGCACCGTCTCATAGCCCGGAGCTTCCACCTGGATGTTGTACTCCGAGTAGGGCATCTCATCCGAGGGCTCCACGCTGTATTCAAGGGGAGGCGCCACAAGCTCCACCGCCTCGGTCTGCCCGGAGGAATCGGTTGTGAGCTTTTCCACCGCAGTGTCGGGCGTTCCCCTGTAGGATATCGTAACAGTCGCATCCGGAATCGGGATAAGTCCAAGGGAAGAAGTCACGTTGATCTGCAGCTTTCCCTTGTAGCCCCCTTCCATCTGCGCGCTTTTCAGACTGTTTTCAGGCATAAAAATACCTCTGCATCTTCTTTGTTCTATCCTATGCAGAGGCATTTTTATCCGTGACAGCAGCCGGATGTGCACAAAGGCCACACCTGCCCGGCCAATATCCGCAGATATGGCAAAGCTGTCAGTTTGCCCTATTATTCATTGGTGAGCAGCATCATGATATCGTTGCTTCTTGTCACAAATTTGCTCATGGCTTCCGGCTCGAGAGGCGCATGCTGCAAAAGCGCAAGATCGTAAAGCTGTTCGCAGATCATGTTCACGTTGCTTCCCTCCGTGTGCTCCATAATATACTGTACAAGCGGATGGTTGGCGTTCAGGATCAGCGTCTCGCCCTCCTTGCCAAAGCCTCCCATATCCATTCCGGGCATGGAATACATCTTCATCATGTCCTGCATTCTTCTGCTTTCCTCGGACAGAGTGATCATGGAAGAGATCTTCTTATTTTTCAGTTTTTCCACCTTGATCGTGATTTTGTCCTTCTTGAGGGCCTTCTTCATCACCTTTCCGATGGCCTCAGACGCCTCCTCGAATTCCTTCTCCGCCTTCTTGCTGGTCTTGGCCTTAAAGGTGTCCGTCAGATCCGCGTCAATTCTCTGGAACTTTATGCCCTCATTCTTAGCCTCCAGCTGGGAGACAAAGGGCTGGTCAATATTGTGGGTGAGAATCACGGCGTCCATCTTGGCTGCCCTGAACATGCTGATGTACTGGCTCTGCTGCTTCTCGTCCGTCACATAGTAAATGATCTTTTCCTTCTTCTCTTCGTTCAGTTCCTCTTCGGAATCCCCGGCATCCTCCGCAGGCTCCCCGCCGCCGTTTATCACATTGCCGTCCGCATCCACGATCTCCGGCTGCGTCTCGCCTTCTTCCTGTACGGAAACATCCTGGGAATCCGCATCCGCAGCCCCGCCGCCCTCTTCTGTCTTCTCACCGGTATCGGAAACCTCGTCCGGATCCGTCTTGTTGACCTCAAGGCACTCGGGGAGCGTGAGATATTTTCCGTCCAGATTCTTAAAGAGGATATAGTCCGTCATCTTCTCGCAGAACTTGTCATCCTTCAGGCAGCCGAACTTGATGAAGGGACTGATATCATCCCAGTACTTGTCATATTCTTCCTTTTCCGTCTTGCACATTCCGGCCAGCTTGTCAGCCACCTTCTTGGAAATGTAGTCGGAAATCTTCTTCACAAAGCCGTCATTCTGCAGCGCACTTCTCGACACGTTAAGCGGCAGGTCCGGACAGTCGATCACGCCCTTTAACAGCATCAGGAACTCCGGAATCACTTCCTTGATATTGTCCGCAATAAACACCTGGTTATTATAAAGCTTGATCACGCCCTCAATGGACTCATACTCGATATTGATCTTGGGGAAATACAGGATTCCCTTCAGATTAAACGGATAATCCATGTTCAGGTGAATCCAGAACAGAGGCTCCTTGTAATCCTGGAACACCTTGCGGTAAAATTCCAGATATTCCTCTCTGGTGCACTCATTGGGATGCTTCATCCAAAGAGGCTGGGTCTCGTTCAGAAGCTCGGGCCTCTTTTTGATCTTGTACTTTAACCCGTCCTCCTCCTTCTCCGGCTTGATCTCCTCCACGACCTCGTCCATATCCAGCTTCTCGTCAGCCTTGACGGTCTGAGTGTCCGTAGTGTTCTCCTTGGACAGATAGATCTCCACCGGCATAAAGGAACAGTATTTCTTAATGACCTCTCTCGCCTTGTACTCGTTACAGAATTCCAGCACGTCCTCGTTCAGAAAAAGGGTGATAGTGGTACCCACCTCCTGCCTGTCCCCGTCTCTCATGTCGAATTCCGTGCCGCCATCGCACTCCCAGTGTACCGGGACCGCACCCTCCTGCCAGGAGAGCGTGTCAATATGAACCTCGTCCGCCACCATGAAGGCCGAATAAAAGCCTAATCCGAAATGGCCGATGATCTGGTCGTCCCCGGCCTTGTCCTTATACTTCTCAATAAAGTCCGTGGCGCCGGAGAAAGCAATCTGGTTGATGTACTCCTCCACCTCGTCCGCAGTCATACCGATACCGTTGTCGATAAATTTCAGGGTCTTCTCCTCCGGATTCACGAGGATCTGAATCTTCGCCTTATAATCCTCCGGCAGTGTGTACTCTCCCATCATGTCCAGCTTTTTCAGCTTGGTGATGGCGTCGCATCCGTTGGAGATCAGCTCCCTGTAAAAAATATCATGGTCGGAATACAACCACTTTTTAATAATAGGAAAAATGTTGTCGCTGTTAATGGATAAGTTTCCGTGCTTATCTGCCACGATGATCACTCCTTTTTATCAATATTCTTTCTGGAATTCCTTTGCTAAAGACAAGTGTAATTCTCCTCCAAATAAAAGTCAAGGGAAAATTAGCACTCATTTTAAACGAGTGCTAATAACATCCAAAAAATGCCGTGATTATGCGGTTTTCCAAATTATAAAATTTTTATTAACTGCCTGAGGAGGCCACATTCAGGCTCACGGACCGGCCGTATATTTCAAAAAAATCCGCTGTCTTCACATCACTGTCACGGATAAAGCTTACCCTCTGCCACAGCTCGGTGTTGAGATTCCTCGTGAGGGATGAGACAAAAGCCTCGTACTCCTGCCCGAACACTTCCTTCCGCCGCTTCTCCACAATCTTCACCTTGTTGGCGTCCGTCTCCTCCCGGTTGAAGGTGCTGACGCACTTGATGATATGATAGCCTTCGCCGGTCTGTACCAGGCCGCTGATCTCCCCGGTCTCCAGGTTAAAGGCAGCCTCCTCAAATTCCGGCTCCATCTCGCCCTTTCCGAAGGAACGGGTTCCCGTCTCGTCCTCGCTGTACGTCAGAATCAGCTGTTCGAAATCGCTCCCCTCCTCCCGGGCAAGATTCAGCACTTCCCGGGCCCTGCTGCGGACATTCTCCTTTTCTTCCTCCGAATATTCGATTTTTTCTCCTGTTCCGTCCCTGCTGCAGGTCTTAAAAAAGATATGCTGCACCGTGATGGTTCTGGCTTCGTCATCGCTGATCTCCGGATTGATATCCTTTATGATATACTGATAGACCTTTTCCGCAAGCGCATACTCGAAATACAGATTTTCAATAACCTCCAAGGATACCTGCATCTTCTCCCTCTCTGTCTGGTTCAGGGATTCGTAATACATGACGGCGGCCTCCTCTACCCCCCGCTCCTCCTCCTTATCCAGCTCCACCCTGTTCCTCTGGGCAAGAAGGTTCATGGTCTTGATCTGGGCAAGCTCCCCGAGAACGCTCTCCTTCACGCTCTCCTCCATGGTCACGCCCCCCAGTTCCATGTTCCAGATCTCCTGCCCGTAGACGCTCTCATACTGGTTCTGGGTGTTGGTGAGAAAAACCATAACCTCCGGCAGCGAGCAGCTCATGCCCTCAATGCGGAAGATCTCGTCCGCTTCAAAACCCGTGGTCAGCACAATCTTTGTGCGAGCCTGCCCTTTCCCGCAGCCGCAGGCCGCAAGCAGCATACAGAGAATCAGAAGAATTCCCCTGCGCCTCATGCTTCCCGTTTCCTCAGGATGCTTCTGGCAACGCTGATGCCGTTGGCCGATGCCTGCTGCAGCCCTCTCGTCACGCCGGCCCCGTCGCCAATGGCGCGAAGGCCTTCTATGCTCGTCTCAAAGTCGCGGTTCACCACCACCCTGTTGGAATAGAATTTCACCTCCACGCCATAGAGCAGGGTCTCGTCTCCCGCAATTCCCGGCGTCACCTTATCCAGGGCAAAAAGCATCTCCTCGATATCCACCATGATCCTGTGCGGGAATACCAGGGAAAGATCGCCCGGCACCGCATCCTTCAGCGTGGGAATGATATTGTTGCGTCCAAGCCTCTCCTCCGTGGTTCTGCGTCCCCTTCGGAAATCGCCGAAGGTCTGAACCAGGATCTTTCCGCCGCAGAGCATGTTGGAAAGCTGCGCAATATGCTTGCCGTACTCGATGGGCGTCTTAAAAGGCTTGGTAAAATTCTTGCTCACCAGAATGGCAAAGTTCGTGTTGTCCGTCTTATACTCACTGGATTTATAGGCATGGCCGTTGACCACCGCAAGCCCGCCCTCGTAGTATTCCGCCGCCACCTCTCCGGAAGGGTTGGTACAGAAGGTTCTCACCTTATCGTCAAAGGTCGGCGTGTGGTAGATGAGCTTCGCCTCATACAGGTTCTCGTTCAAAAACTGCATGATCTCATCCCTCACTTCCACCCGCACTCCGATATCCACCGTGCCCGGCGTGGTTTCAATGCCGATCTGACCGCACTTTTGCTTAAACCAGTCCGCCCCTTCCCGTCCCACGGCGGAAACGATCTCATCTGCCCGGTAGACTTCTCCCTTATCCGTGCGCACCCCCACGGCCCTTCTATCCTCCACCAGGATCTCCTCCACCATGGTCTGGAACAAAAGCTCCACGCCCTTCTCCTCCAGGTGGCGCTGAAGCTTTCCGTAAATTTTGTATCCCTCCTCGGTGCCCAGATGGCGGATTGGACACTCCACCAGCTTCAGGTTGGCGATAATGGCCGCCCTGCGGATCTGCCGGATCTGCGCCTGCCTGTCCACACCGTACACCTGCGTGTCCGCCCCGAATTTCAGATAGATCCCGTCCGATTCCCGGATCAGCTCCAGCGTCTTGTCATAGCCCAGGATGGAGGGCAGATTTCCTCCCACATCCGGGGAAAGCGACAGCTTCCCGTCCGAAAAAGCTCCCGCCCCGGCAAAGCCCGTGGTGATGGAGCAGGGATTACAGCCCACGCACTGCTTCGTCTTTCGCTTGGGACACACCCTCTTTTCTATGGAACGCCCCTTTTCTATCATCAACACCTTCAAATCCGGCTGTTTTTCCATCAGCTCATAAGCGCAGAAAATGCCGCCAGGCCCTGCGCCGATTATAATCACGTCATATTGATTTCCCATGTAATTCCTCCGTTCTGATCCCCCGCCTTATGGTTCCTGCTCTTACGATACCATAACTTCCATACGACTTCCAGCATTTGTTTCCCGAACCTATTCCACGGGCTCTCCCTGCCGGTTGTACCACCGTTCCCCGTCCGTCAGGATATAGTCCTCCCCGCCCAGGATGGCTGCGCAGTAATCCTCTATGGAGGCGAGCTTTCTCTTAAACGCCACGCCGCCTCCAAACAGCACCGTACTGTGAACATCGGAACCGGCCGTTATGGGAAGGCCCTTCCTGCGGGCCAGCTCCCTTGCCTGCCGGTCCCACTGCGGATTTTTATGGTGCAGGCTTAAGGGGCTGCAGTGGGTTGCGTTAACCCCCTCCAGGCCGTCCACCAGATCCGGATACTGGCCGATCACCTCCATATAGTCCTCCTCGCGGAAGGGGTGCGCCTGGATCACCATACCGCCGGCCTCATGCACCAGCCGGTACTGCTCCGCCATGGATGCGTCCTTCAGCTGCGGGTGGGCCTTCAGCCACGGCTTATCCACGCCATAGATCAGAAACTCCGGCCCCCTATAGCAGGATTCAAAGCCAAAAAAGACGGAAAGATCATTGGCGTCCCCCCATCTTCTGGCATTCTCATACCCTTTGCAAAACGCATCCACCCACTCCTCCCAGGGAAGGTTTCTGTCGATACGGCAGTTCCCATTCCAGCTGTGGTCGGTGATAATAATCCCCGTATACCCTGCCTCCTTGCAGGCCCTTGCCATCTCCTCCCCCGTACAGCTGCCGCAGCGGCTGCTCTCGCTGGTATGCATGTGGGTCTCATATAAATAAGAATAATCCTCTCTTCTCATTTGTCTCTCCTTGCTGTCTGCTTTCTGACTTTTCTTAAAACAGTATAGCATCCTTTTTCGCTCCTGTCAGGTATTCTCCGTCATTTTCTGGCGCAGGGAGAGAAGAATCCTCTTTTCCAGACGGCTGACCTGAACCTGGCTGATGCCAAGAAGCCTGGCCACCTCCGTCTGAGTCTTGTCCTGATAGTAGCGCAGGACAATAATCCTCTGTTCCATCTCGGGAAGGCTGCCAAGAAGCTGCTTTACCACCAGGTGATTCAGCATGCTTTCCTGCTCGTCCCTTCCCTCGTCGGCCAGCTGATCCACCATGTAGATCTCATTCCCGTCGCTCTGATAGACCGATTTATAAATGGATTCCACCTGCACGTTCGCCTCCATGGCAATCACCACGTCCTCAGTGGAAAGACAGGTCTCCTTCGCCACCTCCATAAGGGTGGGATCCCGGTTCAGCTTCATCGAAAGCCGCTCCGTGGCATACTTTACCTTAATTCCGTTCTCCTTCAGGGTTCTCGAAACCTTTACGATTCCGTCATCACGGATAAAGCGCTTGATCTCCCCCGCGATCAGGGGCACCGCATAAGTGGAAAACTTCACATCGAAGGAAGTGTCAAACTTATCGATCGCCTTTATCAGACCGATGGTTCCAATCTGAAACAGATCCTCCGCCTCGTATCCCCTTCCCAGAAAACGCTTGACAATGTGATGCACCAAACCCAGATTCTGCTCAATCAGTACCTCTCTTGATTCCTTTTCTCCCGCCTGTGCCTGCCTGATCAGTACTGAGGTTTCCGCCATGGCTATTCCTCATGTCTGATCCAGGAAGTGGTTCCCAGCTTCTTCTTCATCAGCACCGTGGTTCCCATGCCCGGCTCGGAGATCACCTCCAGATCGTCCATAAAGGCCTCCATGAAGGCAAATCCCATTCCCGACCTGTCCATGTCCGGCTTTGTGGTAAAAAGAGGTTCCATGGCCTGTTCCACATTCACAATCCCTTTCCCCTCGTCCACCACCTCGACATGCAGTACATCCTCCAGCATCAGGCAGTGGAGCGACACCTTGTTTTCCCTCTCCTCAAAGATCCCCTCGCCGCTGTCGTACCCGTGGATAATGGCGTTGGTGACCGCTTCGGAAACCGCCGTCTTGATATCGGATATCTCTTCCATGGTCGGATTCAGCGGGCTGATAAACGCCGCAACCGCAACCCTGGCAAAGGCTTCGTTTTCCGAAACAGCGTCAAATTCCAGCTTCATCTCGTTTTTCTGGTTTTTTCTGATTATTGGTCTTACTTCCAGAATCTTTTCCATTCTCATTCTTATCCCTCCTGCATACCGCAGACTGTGCCTGCGATGCCGCATTCCTGCCTTCACATGATTTCAATAACTTTATGTAAACCGCATATCATCAGGGTGCGCTTGATCCTCGCATCTGCGTTCACTGCGAAAATCTTGCCTCCAAAATAAGATATCTTTTTATATCTCCCTATAATTACTCCGATCCCTGAGCTGTCCATAAATTTGGTGTTCTCAAAGTCAAACACGATGTTCCCAATCCCCTCCTTTAGGATATAGCGGTCTGTTGTCTCACTTATGTAAACTGACTTATGGTGATCCACCTCCTCCGGCATCCTGACCATCAAATAATTTTCAATCACCTTGAAATCCTCTTCCATTCCTTTTCCCCTTTCGCACTGTACGCACTTTGCTGATCACCTTACCAGAAAAAAAGAGAACATGCCCAAACACGTTCTCTTTCGTATCTCTTATTCTTTTTCCGGCCGTTCCCGCCCGGCGGACTACTGCGCCTGGCTCTCGTTGTTAATCTCGGCCAGATACGCCTCGCTTCTGTTTGCCCTGTTGGTATTCGGGAAATTGTCGATCACCTGGGCATAAACCTCCTTCGCCTTGTCGTTATCGCCTGACTGACGGTAAGCGTTGCCCAGATAAAACAGGGCGTCCACGTTCGTATTATTGTAGCGATACGCCCACATAAGAGCCGGTATCGCATTCTCGTACTCTTCCGCATTAAAGCTCCTAAAGCCGATATCATAATAGTATGCGCCAAGCCGCTCGCTGACCACGGCAAGGAATTTTGCCTCCAGATCCGTATACGCCGTCGTCCGGTTATCCTGGCCTTCGCCCGATTCCTGATCCAGAGCTTCCATGTAACCTGCCACCTTCTCCAGATCCTCGGGATTTTCCAGATAGGCTCCGACCGCAAGCATCAGGCCGTCCGTGGCTTTCAGTGCGCCGTCGGTTCCCTCATAGGTGGCAAGCTCGTCGCTCAGCCTGTGGTTTTCATCCGTAAGACTCTGTATCTTCTGCTGCTGTTCGTCAATCGTAGCCGTCTTGGCATCCGACTGCTCACTGACAACCTTCAGTCTGTCGTTGACTTCTTCGCTGGCCCCCCGTATCCTTGCCGGAAGAATCAAAAAGCTGGCGATGGCAATCCCGATCACAATTCCGATCCCCAGATTCAGCAGGACGGAAACGCCGCTTCTGTCCTTGCCGTTGATGGGCTGGATAATCGTCTCATTCCCGCTCTGATAGCGCACCATCTCCTGGGAACGGGATTTTCTTTTTCCGGTTGACCGGCCGCCCTCCTCGGGCACCAGCATCCGGTCCACCTCGCGCAGATACCGGAGCGTGGTCGTGTTGTTGGCGTCAATCTGACAGCATTTCTGCAGCTCCTTCTTCGCCTTTTCCCACTCTTCCCCATTGATGTACAAAAGAGCCAGAAGCTGATGCGCCCTGATATATTTGGGACTGTAGGAAAGCACCTTTTTCAGCTGAATCACCGCCAGATCCTGGCTGTCCTGATAACAATAGCCAAGGGCCTGGTTATATTTTTTAATCGTCTGGTTAATTGCGTCAAGCCTGGACTGATTACTCCGGATCATGTCCACATAATCGTTGGCTATGTTCTTTTTCGGGCGCAGATTCTGGCTGATCACCCACTCCTTTAAAGCGGAAACCACCTCGCCCATCTCAAAATACACAAGTCCCAGAAGGTTTCTTGCCTCGATATTATTTTTATTATACTTAAGACTCTGGCGGAGGCTTACCAGCGCCCCCGATAAATCCCTCACCGTCGCCTTGTCAAGCCCGTCATTGTAAAAATGGTTTGACATATACATAATCTTTTTGTAGAGAGTGACATCCTCCCCGCATCCGGTACAGTAATCGTGATCCGACAGACGACATCCGCATTTATAACATACCATGCCCCGTTACTCCTGTTCTTCCTTTGTCTTCGTCCTGTCGCCCAATTTTAACATCATCTCCACCATATCCATGGTGTTCTGGTATCCGTTTATCGCTTCCTCCGCATCCTCCACCTCAAGGCTTGGCTGAAATTTTTTCAGTTCTTCTTCAAAATCAATCATCCGGCATTCTCCTCAAAAGGGCTTTCACCTGCCCCGCCAAATACAATGAGCCGGCAATATAAACAAGATCTGCTTCTTCTCTATCCGATAATAAGCGGCTGACCGCTTCCTCCGCACTTTTGTGATAGCTGCAATATATCTGGTTATATTGCCCCCAAACTTCCTGTAACTTATCAAAAGAGACACTGCGCTGCGACGCAAGCACCGTCACCGCCACATCCGCAAACAGTCCGGAACCGACAAGCTGCCTTACCATGCTCTCATAGCGCTTGTCTGCAACCGCACCAAAGAGCAGACGCCTTTTTCCCCGGCAGGCAATGCCTCTGACCGAATTCAGAAATGCCTCTATTCCGTCTTCATTATGGGCTCCGTCCAGATAAACGCCCGGCAGAACCTCCTCCATTCTTCCCGGCCAAAAAGCCGTGCGCAGCCCTCCCCGGACGGCTTTCTCACAGATCCGCCCATCCGCCTCGGAAAGAATCTGTGCGGCGCACACCGCAAGCGATGCGTTTTCAACCTGATAGAGAGCCGTTGTCTCAAGGAAAAGACTAACATAATTATAATAACCAGTATGAAGGGAAAAATCAATGGTTTTCTTACCGATATTCACTGCCGAAATGTCATCTTTTCCGACAATAACCGACAAAATTCCAAGCTGCCGCGCCCGCCGGCGCAGAACCTTTGTGGCCTGCTCATGCCTGTCGGCAAAAACCACGGGGACTGACCGCTTCATGATTCCCGCCTTTTCCTCCGCAATCTCCTCCAGCGTATCGCCCAGATACTGCATATGATCGTACCCGATTTCCGTGATCACGCACACATCCGGCTTTTCTATGGTGTTGGTGGCATCCAGCCTGCCCCCCATTCCCGTCTCCAGGATGATATACTCCGGTTTCTTTTCCTTAAAATAGGACATGGCCATTAAAAACAAAAATTCAAAAAAGGAGGGATGCCGCTCCCGCTGCGGAGGAAGGATTTTCATCACCTTCTCAAACGCCAGCGCGAAGTCCTCCCCGCTGATCATTCTCCCGTCCAGGCTGATCCGCTCCCGCATGGTTTCCAGGTGTGGAGATATAAACATGCCCACACTGGCCCCCGCCTCCATCAGGATGGAGCGCAAATAGGCACAAACGGATCCTTTCCCGTTTGTGCCCGCAACATGGATGATCCTGGCATCAATCCCGTCCTGCGTTATCTCGTTCAAAAGCTTTTTTGCATCCTCCGGGGTATGCTTTGCGGCAAACCCCGGAATGCCTGAAATATACCGTTCCGCTTCTTCGTATGTGACCACCGCCATCCTCCAACCTATCTCTGAAGCTGGGAAAGCCTTTCCCTGACCTGTTCGATCATCTGCGTGTACTTTTCCAGCTTGCCTCTCTCCTGGGCAACCTTTTCCTCCGGAGCCTTGGACAGAAATCTTTCATTCTTCAGCATGCCGTCCGCTCTTGCGATCTCGCCCTGGAGCCTCTTCTCCTCCTTTGTAAGACGTCCGATCTCCTGCTCGATATCCACCAGCTGGTCAAAAGGGATATAGAGGGACGCACCCTCGATCACCACGGATACCGCATCCTGCGCAATCCCAGTCCTGTCCTTCTGAACCTGCACCTGGGATGCGCTGGCAAGGGATGCGAAAAACAGCCGGCCCTCCGTAAAGGCGTTAACGATATCCTCCCGCTCGCTGACCACAAACACGAAAGCCTTTCTTCCGGGAGCCACGTTCATTTCCGTGCGCACATTGCGGATTCCTCTCACGCCCTCCTTGATGATCTCAATCTCCCTCTCCTCTTTCGGAAAGCTTCTTGCGCTGTCAAATTCCGGCCATTTTGAGATCATAACGGACTCCTCCGCCGACTGCAGCGTGCAGAAGATCTCCTCCGTGATAAATGGCATGTACGGGTGAAGGAGCTTTAACGCATCGATCAGCACGGCCCTCAGGGTCCGGAGTGCGGCCGCCTTGCTCTCCTGATTATCGGAATTGTAAAGACGCGGCTTTACCATCTCGATATACCAGTCGCAGAACTCATCCCAGATAAAATCGTACACCTTCTGTACGGCAATCCCAAGCTCAAAGCTGTCCATATTGTCAGTGACTTCCCGGATCAGCGTATTGAGCTTTGAGAGAATCCATTTGTCCACCGGCTCCAGCGCAAGGCCGGTTACGCCGGCTTCCTCCCGCACCCCGCCCATGTTCATCAGGATAAACCGGGACGCATTCCAGATCTTGTTTGCAAAGTTCCGGCTGGCCTCCACCCTCTCGTAATAAAAGCGCATGTCGTTGCCCGGCGCATTTCCCGTAATCAGCGTAAGGCGCAGCGCATCCGCACCGTACTTTTCGATAATTTCCAAAGGATCAATCCCATTTCCCAGGGACTTGCTCATCTTTCTTCCCTGTGCGTCCCTCACAAGGCCGTGGAACAGCACCGTCTTAAAAGGCTTCTCTCCCATCTGCTCAAAGCCCGAGAAGATCATGCGGATTACCCAGAAGAAAATAATGTCATAGCCTGTCACCAGCACGTCCGTTGGATAGAAATACTTCAAATCCTCCGTCTGATCCGGCCATCCCAGCGTGGAAAAAGGCCACAGCGCAGAGGAGAACCAGGTGTCCAGCGTATCCGGATCCTGATGAAGCTTTCCGTGTCCGCATTTCGGGCAGGATCCGGGTGCGGCGGCGCTTACCACGATCTCGCCGCACTTGTCACAGTAATAAGCGGGAATCCGGTGTCCCCACCACAACTGCCTGGAAATGCACCAGTCACGGATATTGTCCGTCCAGTTAAAGTAGATCTTCTCCATCCTGGCCGGAATCAGCCGGATATCCCCGCTCTTTACGGCCTCCACCGCAGGCTTTATCAGCTCGTCCATCTTAACGAACCACTGCTGTTTGATCATGGGCTCAATGGTGGTCTTGCAGCGGTCATGGGTTCCCACATTGTGCGCGTGATCCTCGATCCGCACAAGGAGTCCCATCTCGTCCAGCTCTTTTACTATGGCGGCTCTCGCCGCATAGCGATCCATGCCGCAGAATTTTCCGCCGTTCTCATTGATCGTTGCGTCGTCGTTCATGATATTGATCTCGGGAAGGCCGTGGCGTTTGCCCACCTCAAAGTCGTTGGGGTCGTGAGCCGGGGTAATCTTCACAACGCCGGTACCGAATTCCATATCCACATAGGAATCCGCCACAATGGGAAGCTCCCTGTCAAGGAAGGGAAGCATTGCCTTTTTCCCGATCAGGTCCTTGTATCTGTCGTCCTCCGGATTGACCGCCACCGCCGTATCTCCCAGCATGGTCTCCGGCCTGGTGGTGGCAAACTCCAGGAAACGGGTTTCGCTGACGGTCCCGTCCTCCTCGATCAGAGGGTATTTGATATGCCAAAAATGGCCCGCCTGCTCCTGGTACTCCACCTCCGCATCCGAAATGGACGTGTTGCACACCGGGCACCAGTTGATGATCCGGCTTCCCTTGTAAATCCAGCCTTTTTCATGCATCTTACAGAACACTTCCGTCACGGCCTTATTGCAGCCCTCGTCCATGGTAAAGCGTTCCCTGTCCCAGTCGCAGGATGAGCCCAGCTTTTTCAGCTGGCTGATAATCCGTCCGCCGTACTCTCTCTTCCACTCCCAGGCTCTCTCGAGAAATCCTTCCCTTCCCAGATCCTCCTTGCTGATTCCCTCTTCCTTCAGCTTTTCAATGATCTTTACCTCCGTGGCAATGCTGGCGTGATCCGTTCCCGGCTGCCACAGCGCATTGTAGCCCTGCATTCTCTTATAGCGGATCAGAATATCCTGCATGGTATTGTCAAGGGCATGTCCCATGTGCAGCTGTCCCGTGATATTTGGAGGCGGGATCACAATGGTAAAGGGTGTCTTTGTGCGATCCACCTCGGCGTGGAAATACTTTTTGTCCATCCACTTCTGGTACAGTCTGTCCTCGATCCCCTTGGGATCATACGTTTTCGCAAGTTCTCTGCTCATATTAATCCTCCATTCGTCTCATTTTTGGCCATTCGGGCCCGCGCATAAAAAGGCCCTCTGCAAACTCCCATCTGCAAAGGGCGTAATTACGCGGTACCACCTTTTCTTCTCACTCTATGGCTCACGGCGCACTGCGCCTTAAAGCCGCTATCCGGTAACGTGGATAAAACGGGAACGCTTACACGCCGTCCAGGCAGCTCTCACGGCCTGGGGTTTCAGCTTTCCGGTTCCAGGGCTACCTTCCCTGCGCCTTTCTTCAAACGCCCTTTCAGCCTGCGGGGCATTCTCTCTGCAGAAGGGGACTGCGGGTACTCCTCCCTGTCATCACCTGTAAATGCTGGTCTCATTTAAGTTACATTTATCTTAGTCGGGAGTGCCCGATTTGTCAAGGGATTTTTGTTTTCTCTGCCACCTGTGCGATATCCGCAAGCTCCAGACAGCTCTCCGGGAGGGCCGCAGGCCGCTCTGGCGACTGTGCGGTATGCACATACAGACTCCGGATCCCGTAAGCCTGGGCGCCCAGAATATCCGCCCGGTACTCGTTCCCGATCATGACGGATTCCTCTTTTTTCAGCCCGTACTTCTGAAACAGCGTATCAAAAAAACGCAGGGAAGGTTTTTTTACTCCCGCATCCGAAGAATACAGGATTCCGTCAAAGCAGTCGTAAATTCCCAGCATGCGCATCTCCGGTTCCGTGAACATGCGCTGGGCATTGGACAGCACATAAAGCCGCTTTCCCTCCGCTCTCAACCCGGCAAGCAGCTTTGGAACCTTCTCATAGAGACGGATGTATTCAAGGGACAGACTTCGGAAAGTCATACCGATCTGCCCAAGCTGCGCCTGATCCGCTTTCACACCCTTTTCCGCCAAAAGCCTCTCAAAAACATGTGAAAGCTGAACCTCTGTCTCCTCCGGTGAAAGCTCTCCGCCGTTCAGACGCTTCCCTGCCGCCGCAAGCTCCAGAGCCGTTTCCTCCTCCACCAGCTCGCCGTACCTGCGCCTGAGTACGTCCGGAGTATAAAAAGCCCCCATCATGGAAAAAAGGTACGCCATGCTCTTCCACAGAGACGGAGCCGTCTCATCGGTTCGTATATCCACCAGCGTTCCGTATAAATCGAAAATATAATTCTTCATCTTACAATTCCGCTCTCTCACAGGCCATCTTTCCTTCCGCCGCCATTCTTCCTTACTCTGACGCACTTTCACCGTTCAAAATTTTCATAAACTCTTCTCCCGTGATGGTCTCCCTCTCATACAGGTACTTGGCAAGCTCATGAAGCTTTGCCTTGTTATCCGAAAGAAGCTTTTTTGCCTTTTCATACTGAGCCCTGACGGTCTCGATCACCTTTTTGTCAATCTCCTTCGCCGTATCCTGCGCACAGGCAAGCGAAGTGTCCCCGCCGAGATACTGGTTCGAAACTGTCTCGAGAGCCACCATTCCGAATTCCTCGGTCATGCCGTAGCGGGTGATCATGGCTCTTGCCAGTCTGGTTGCCTGCTCGATATCGTTGGAGGCCCCTGTGGTAACGGAACCGAAAATAAGCTCCTCCGCAACACGGCCTCCCGTAAAAGTTGCGATCTTATTTTCGATCTCCTCCTTGCTCATCAGATTTCTTTCCCCTTCGTCCACCTGCATGGTATACCCCAGGGCTCCCGATGTTCTGGGAATAATCGTGATCTTGGTGACAGGCGCCGAATTGGTCTGAAGAGCCGCCACCAGGGCATGCCCGATCTCGTGGTAGGACACGATCAGCTTTTCTTTGTCAGAGAGCACCTTGTTCTTTTTCTGGTATCCGGCAATCACCACCTCAATGCTTTCCTCCAGATCCGCCTGGGTGACAAACTGCCGTCCCTCACGGACAGCCTTCAGCGCCGCCTCATTGACCATATTTGCCAGCTCCGCTCCGGAAGCGCCGGAAGCCGCCCTGGCAATGGCGTTAAAGTCAATGTCATCCCCCAGCTTCACCTTTTTCGCATGTACCTTTAGGATAGCCTCGCGTCCCTGCAGATCCGGCAGCTCCACGGGAACCCTTCGGTCAAACCGTCCCGGACGCAGAAGTGCGGCATCCAGGGAATCCGGCCTGTTTGTGGCCGCCAGAATCACCACTCCCTTGGAACCGTCAAACCCGTCCATCTCCGTAAGCAGCTGGTTCAGCGTCTGCTCCCTCTCGTCATTTCCCGACATTCCGCCGTTATCACGCTTTTTACCGATGGTATCAATCTCGTCAATAAACACAATGCAGGGCGCTTTCTCATTGGCCTGTTTAAAGAGATCTCTCACCTTGGCCGCACCCATGCCTACAAACATTTCCACAAATTCTGAGCCCGATATGGAGAAGAAAGGCACGTCCGCCTCCCCGGCAACAGCCTTGGCAAGCAGAGTCTTTCCGGTTCCGGGAGGTCCCACAAGCAAAGCGCCTTTTGGCATGGATGCGCCGATCTCCTGGTATTTCTGGGGATTATGGAGAAAGTCCACGATCTCTGTCAGAACCTCCTTGGCCTCGTCCTCCCCGGCAACATCCGCAAACTTGATTCCCGTGGTGGATTCCACATACACCTTGGCATTGCTCTTTCCAAACTGCATGGAGGGAATACCGCCTCCCATCTTTTTCATCAGCCTGGATGAAATCCACTGTCCCAGCACAATAAAGATGACAATTGGTACCACCCAGCTCAGCAGAAAGCTCAGAATCGGGGACATCTGCTCCTGCACCACTCTGCCAAAGGTGCAGCCCGACGCTAACAGCCTGTCCACCAGATCCGGATCATCAAATGTCGTGGTGCGGTAAAAGCCCGGAGTCTCCTGCTTGTCCGCAAAATAAATGTAGTCTCCCTCAATCTGAACGATATCCACCTTTTTCTCATTCACCATGTTCAGAAAGGTGCCATAATCCACATTCTCCACCTTCTGCTTCAAAAGCCTTGGAAACAAAAGGCTGTTAAGGAGCATCATCACCACAAGAACGATCACATAATAAAAAACCAACGGTTTCTTGGGTTGTTTCACTTCTTTCATGTTCCTGATCCCTCCTCATTAAATATTCATGCGCCGCTGTCCGGCACACCGCCACGCATGAAAGCCGATTGCTTCGCACTTCGTGCTCCCGCAATCGCCGCCGGTATTCGTATTCCGGGCTGTCGCCCTACCTGCTCATACCGGCTTGCCCGTCCAATGTCTGAACAGCCGTGCAAGCAGGCTTGCCCATCTGTTCAGCCGCCGTCCGGGGCTTTCACTGTAAACAAATTACTCTTTTCTGAGCGGGAAATCAATATTTTAATTCTAAAATATTAATAAAAGTATTCTTAACAACCGCACAGTTGCCAATGTTCCATTTCCAGTTCTTTTCCGTCAAGGGCTCCCCTCACCAGAGCGCCATTCCCGTCATAGCACAGCTTCAGGGAAAAAAACGGCTCTTCCCTTCGGATAAGTTCCAGAAACACCCGGTCTCCGTCCCACAGATTGAGCCCAAACACCTTGTCCTTTTCAATCCAGCATAGCTCGCCCTCGTCACATTCAGACAGCGTTCCCTCGAAGCCGTCAGCCGTGTACAGACACATATATTCCGTCTGGTATCCATCGCCGGAAAACGTGACAATTCCCCGGAAACGATAGGCGGTCAAAGTAAGTCCCGTCTCCTCCTTCACTTCCCGCAAAAGGCACTCCTCCGGGCTTTCTCCCTCCTCAAAATGGCCCCCAACACCGATCCACTTATCCTTATTGATATCCTCTTTCCTGGAAACTCTGTGCAGCATCAGATAGCATCCGTCCTTCTCGACATAGCACAGGGTTGTCAGCTTGCTTTTCATCTCCCGTCCCCTTTCCTCATGCGCTGTAACGGATAATCAGAAGCTCCACACTCATATTGTCGTTCATTCGTCCGGTTTTGATGGCTTCCTCCGCTTCCACGCAGTCCTCCACCGCTTTGCGCAGATCCTTCTTCTCAAACCGGGCCGCCTGGGCTGCGTATTTTCCCGCAATGAATCCGGATAAACCCACCTTTTCCCCGATCATCTTATTGGAAAGCCCTTTTCCTCCCAGCTCCTTCACCTGCATCAGAAGATTAAACTGCCTCGTAATCAAAAAAAGAATCCTCATGGGCGGCTCCCTGAGTGCGAGAAGCTCATAGTACAGCTCAAGGGCCTTCTGCTGTTTCTTTTCCGCAATGGCGCTTATCATATCAAAAATATGGCTGCTGATCCTTTTGGTACAGATCTCGTCGATATCCGCAATCTCAATGGCCTGCCTGTCCAGGCAATAGCAGAAAAGCTTTTCGGTTTCCCTGCGGATGTTCTCCATATCTGTTCCTGTTTTTTCAAGAAAATAATCAAGCGCTCCCTTTGATATGCTTTTATTTTCCCTCTTCACCATGCCCAGTATCCACTTTTTCAGGGTTCCCTCATCCTGTTGGTTAAACTCTGCGGCATAGCCTTCCTTACTCACCGTCTTGTACAGTCTGCTCCTCTTGTCCACTTCCGTTTCCACAAAGACAAAGAAGGTTCCCGGTGCCGGATTTGCCAGATACTCGGCAAGCTGCTCCCCGCCGCTCTTAAAAAGGCCGCTGTCCATAAGAACGATCAGCCTTCTCTGCGCAAAAAAGGGAAGGGTTTCGGCAAGGTCTATAACTTCCCCTACCGGAATATTCTTCCCTTCATAGCACCGGTAATTCATCGCATCATCACCAATGAGCGCTTCCTTAAGCCTGTCCCTGTACTGCTTTCTAAGGTAAGCTTCCTCTCCGTAAAGAAGATAGATCTGTTTCAGCTGTCCTGTTTTAATATCCTCGTTGATACGGTTCATGTATTCACTGTGCTCCAATTCTTTATCCGTTCTTTTTCTCTTTGGTATTCTTCCACCGCGGTTCCAAGACCCTCGTGCGCTGTCTTCAGATCAATCTTAAAATTATCCTGGCCGCTTCCGCCATCTCGCATCTCCTGCTGTTTTGTTGTCTGTCGGGTTTTAAAAAGCAGGATTTCAGGAATAGCAGAATACATTGACCTTTTAGATGCGGCTGATAAGATGCCGCCGCAATAGAAATCATTTGCTTTTGATTGATTGTAGCATATCGTTGACTGTTTTTCAAGAAACATTTCCATTTTAGGATGCGGCATAACTCAAACGGTGAGAAGTAACTTAAGATTCGCAATAATGCTGTTGCAATTCATATATTTTTTGTCTGATTATTTCCGACAGCTCTGCCGGCTCCAGCACGGTCGCATGTTTTCCGAGTGGCAGAATGTAGTCCGCAACCCATTCTAACGCTTCACGGTTTATCTCCATATCAATGATCCCGCCGCCTGTTGGAACTGTTTTTAATCCGCCTGCCAGCAGGCATTCGCTTTCACAGCGTTTCACGCCTATATCCGTCAACTGGATTTTCAAATGGTAATCCTTTTTTATCTCTGTTCTTTCAAGATATTCCTGAATTGATACAGGGATTGGATATTTCCCTTTCGGACAGGGCTTTTCCTCCAGGATTTCCCTGATCCGGTCAACCCGGAATGTTCTGATTTGGTTTGCACTCATACAATAGGCGGGGCAATACCAAAGTCCGTTCATAGCATATAACCCCACGGGAATAATGGTTCGTACACTTTCCGAATATGCAGACGAATACCGGATTTTCACAGCATTATGGCATATGGCGGCAAAAAACATTGTTTTAACCAACGGTGAATCGCAATGCCTGTCAGGGATCCAAAATGCAATTCTGCCCTGCATCTGCGTGATGCTGTTTTGCACATCCAGGGGCAGACAATTCAAAAATTTTTTTAAAACGGATCTTGTTTCCTGTTCAAAAGGCAAATCACGGTAGTATTGCAGGGCCTGACAGGCAAAGAATACGGCTTTTGCCTCACTTTCCGAAAAAACAATCGGTGGCAGAATACGCTCTTTCAGGATATGATATCCGCCCGCCGCCCCAACCTCAGAGTAAAGCGGGAAGCCGGCTTCCTCCAATTCCCGCAGATCACGCAAAATGGTTCTCTTAGATACAGAGAATTCCTCTGCCAATTCACCTGCGGTAAAATCCCTTTTCGCATTTATTGTTATCAGCATTTCAATCAGCCGTTCTGCCTTTGACATTTTTAAATTCCTTTCCGAACAGTGACAATCTTTGTCACCATTCTATGATATACTATCTATGTCCCGGATACAATAGGACACGAAAACAAATCCACATAGGTGATTGCGAAACAGTAAGTTGCTGAAATATTCAGACAATATTTCTCCTCAAATCCTGTTTCGCCAGGCATTCCATCAAGGCCCAGACGCAACGAGCAAGCTCTTATGCGAAACATAAGTCAGTCGAGCAAAGGCTCTCCTGCCTTCTATGGTCTTGATTTCATGGCGAATAAGGCTTTTCGCAGAAAATATTGTCTGAATATTCTGCAAATTTACAAGTTTCGCAATTACCTAAAATCCGCCAAATGAAAGGAGAATATCGAATGGAAAAGCTAATGTACATGATGTTGATTGAAAAAAGCAAGACCTATAACAAGATGACAAGACAGGTCGTTATGGAACACGTTGAAAACATAAGAAAACTGGATGATGAGGGAAAACTGGAGATCTGCGGCGTCTTTAAAGATTATCCGAAAATGGCAGGCATGTATATTCTGAAAACCGAAAGCCGCAGGGAGGCGGAAGCAATCTGCAATGCGGAGCCGCTGGTCAGAGGAGGATATGCAACCTATCGATTAGTCGGTTTACAGATTGCAAATCGGGAAAATAATTACCTTCTGTAATAATTCATTTGATTCAGATTAAAAATGACTTTTTTACGGCAGAGTCGGAAACAGTAAGAGTTTCCGGCTCTGTTCGTTTGTTTTCCTCAATTGTTATTTTTTTGTCTTTAGCCGGATTTATAATCATGTTTTCCCGCAACGAAAGGCCTGTTTCTTTAGTTCGGTACTTTGATATCACAGTTAAGCTTTCCAAAATAATATTTTTGAATTTGCTTGCTAAAATGATATCAGGTTTTGGAAGTATTTGCAGATCATGAACTTTGGGAAAGGTTTTGATTTTTATGGATTTTCTAATGCAGAAGGCGCAGAAAGAATTTGGATTTTCAGACCGGGAAATCAGTCTGATACGGTATTCAATTTTATCTATCTGTTACGATTTCAGCAAGATATTGCTGTTTAGCGTCTTCTTCTATGTAACCGGAAAATTTATAAATTTCCTCTTTGCACTGGTTCCTTTTTTGTTCCTTCGGTGCAAAAACGGCGGGTTGCATTTCAAGACTTATCTTGGATGCGTTACCTTTTCCTTCATTTATCTGTACCTTGTCATCAATGTCCTTCCGGTTTATATCACTCTTCCGCTCTGGGCCGTTTGCGTTATCGTAGTTCTGTGCGCCGTAATCAATTATATCGTAGGTCCCACCTCTCTAAACAGGAAGAAGGAAAAGAGCGCAGATTATATCAGAAAAACCAGAATCCAGACCCTGGTACTTACCGGAGCGATCGCCCTGCTTATATTAGCGTCGGCACAAACGACAAAGATGCAGGAGTATTCAATGGTATGCTTTTGGACGCTTGTACTGCATGCGCTTCAAATGGCTATAACTCCCAAGATGAAGGAGGTGAAATATCGTGAAGAATTGGGTTAGGAAAAATATGTTCAGTATCTGCAGTTTTTGTTTGGCAATGGGCTATTTCGTATCGCGTGATTTTGTCAGCGGTTTCTTTTTCGGGGAACCCAAACATCCATTCGACGATGAACAGTAAACCATGTAACATATTACCAATTGATAACTGCGAGAATATTCTGACAATTTTTTCTGTTCAAACCCTATGCCGCTGTAAATTCCATTGAGCCCAGTAGGGAAGAAAACAGTCGGGTGGCATACCCTCCTGTTTTCTATGGTCTCAATTTCATAGCGCATAAGGCTTTTCGCAGAAAAAATTGTCAGAATATTCGGCTAGGTTATGCTGGAATAACATCAAAATGACAATGAAAAAATAAGCATTCTATCCCGGATTGCTTATTTTTTCTTTGGAAATATGAGACAGAATTGAAGATAGTTGCTTTCATTTCTCGTTTCATTCGTCACCATGATATCCCCATCCTTCTCCTGTACAATCCTTTTTAGTTTGGTCAAACCAATTCCATGTCCTTTCCCTTTACTGCTATAATCCTTCTGAAAGAATCGACAGATTTCGTCAGGATCATAATATCTGCTCTTGTTAGCAACCATAATCTCAAGATTCTCCTCTTTGTCCTCTATCTCCACAAAAATATTTCTTTCTGTCTCTTCCTTTTCGTTCAAAGCTTCTATGGAATTGTCGAGCAGAATACCCATCATCTCAATAAGTTCATATTCTGGAATACCATAGTTGTCATCTTTCGATGCCACTTTACACTCGATCAGAATCTTCTGTTTTTGTGCCTCCTGAAATTTTCTGTAAAGGAAACCTGCTATCAGAGGATTACTTATGGCCAAAAGGAGTTTCGTCTCCTTATTCTTCTCTACTATATCGTCACAGTATTTTCGCTGGCTTTCTACCAGATCTTCATAATTGTCAATGGTATATATCATACCGAGAATGGCATTAATATGATTTTTCATATCGTGTTGTCTTTCTCGAATTAAAAGAAGTAATTCGTCATAAGCGTCATAGTAGAGCTTATTCATCTCCAACTGAGTCTTTTTTCTTTCTGCGTCTGCAATCGCTTTCTGCCATTCACTTATCGCTAAGAAAAACAGAATAATAAAAAATACAAATTGGATAACATCTGAATTTTCTATCGCATCATTTATTTGAACACTAAGTAAATTGATGAATAAATATATTACAATAAATATAAAAATAGTCTTAACTATCCAACTTCTTTGCTGTATAAAATCTGATATTCTTTTTAGCTTAAACTTATTATGCACAAATATTATTGCAACAATGCTTAATGCATTTACCAACAAACTATTGAATCCAACTATACCACCCTCTTTATCATATAAATAATATACTGGTATGCAAAAGACTAATTGAAATAAACTAATAATGGCAAACGATAATAAGCAGTTTATCAAAGTCACCCTTATGCTTTTCTTATACTTAAAAATGCAATAAACAAAAATTGCCGCATATGCTATAACCTAAATTCCGCATTGAATTATAACGAGGAGGGGACCGGGACTTTCATATTAAACGCTTTGAAAATCGCCTTATGAT
>CAJTVN010000033.1 GCA_910579685.1 uncultured Lachnospiraceae bacterium
TGAGTGTATCAGAAATACACATGAATTGACAGATACGGATTATTTCCTACTTACACTTTAACTCCAGATAAGCAGGTGAAACTGCAGTACTGGCTGGACGTGATCCGGCAATGCAGAGCCTCCGGCCTGACAAACCAGGCATGGTGCGAACAGCATGATATCTCTTTAAAAAGCTATTATTACTGGATTGCAAAGATCCGGAAGCTGGCGCTTGAGGAACCGCCCCGAAAGAGTCATGGATGCAGGCCGGTCATGTTTTCCTTTGCGGGAGTTTTAACGTCCTGCGGATTTGATACCCGGTCATACTCCGGCAGTGATAACAGGGCGGCGGCATTTTTTGCCGCCGCCCCTTGATTACCCACCAGCAAGGACAGACGGGGATGTCAACGGTGGGCGCAGCCCATTTACTTGCTGTTGACTGGCTCGGCTGGGTTTGCTGCTTCATTTAAAATTCTTTCCTCTTAAAAATAGAAATGGTTAATGGATAAGATACAATAAAAAGCAATAACGCACAAGTAATAATAATGACATTTCCAAATAAGGGGATATTAAAAAGCATTGCGGCAATACCAACTGCACAAAGCAAGGAAATTACGAGAAATACTACAATTTTATCTTCTCCTGTCAAATAAATTAGTGGTATAAATATAGCTCCCATGAAAAAACTGATACTAATTCCCAATATAAATAACCTGAATATACCCGAGAACTGGTCAAAAGAAAAACCATGTATCATATAGGATAAACCTGTTGCAATACCAACAAAAAGAGTTCCAACGATAATCCAAAAAATTTGGTTTAGGAACAAACTTTTTACAATATCTGTCCGTTTCACTGGCAAAGTGAGTTTATACTTTCCCCATTTTGAGGAAAACTCATTTCCAATGGCTGTTGCTGCAATTACTGAAAATCCAACAATTCCAATCATTATAAAATACATTTGTAATGTCTGCGCAGGAATAATAGTCACAACTATTGCAAACAAAAGCATAAAAATCAAGAAAACTTTTGCGTTTATCCATACAGCAAAGAAATTATTTCTAAAAAGCCCTTTCATACACGCTCTCCCTTTACTAACATTAAAAATATTTCATCAACTAAAACATGGTCAATTACAACATTTTTGTATTTCCTCTGTGCATTCTTCACATCAGATACCAACACATCAATTTGAAAATCCCGTTTTCTATAAGCAAGAATATCAGAAGTATCTAATGATAGAAACTGACTTTCCTTGCAACGCATAATACCATAATTATATATCAAATCATTTTTTGATACAGTCGCAATAAGTTTTCCATTATGAATAAATATAATATAATCGGCAATTTTTTCCAAATCACTTGTGATATGGGAAGATAACAGAACAGAGTGATTTTCAGCTTGCACAAAATCAAGAAATACATCCAACATTTCATCCCGTATAATGGGGTCAAGTCCACTGGTGGCTTCATCTAAAATCAATAGTTGGGGATGATGTGATAATGCAACCGCAATAGCTAATTTCATTGTCATTCCTCTGGAATAATGCTTGATTTTTTGGTTTGTGGGTAATTTGAAATTTTCTATATATTTTTGGAACAAAGCATTATCCCATTGGGTATAAAATCCTGCCATAATTCCTGCTAATTGTTTCGCCGTCCAGTTGGTAGGAAAATTATTTCCGTCATAGACAACGCCAATTTTTTCCCGCATAGCTGTATCAGCATCTAACATTTCTTTTCCAAACAACTTTATTTTTCCACTGTCTTTTTTAATTGTATTTAATATGCAGCCAATCGTCGTAGTTTTTCCTGCTCCATTTTCACCAACAAATCCCAGAATAGCCCCATACGGTAATGAAAAAGAGAGTTTATCCAATATAAAATTTGACTTTGGGAAAGACTTACACATCTGTTGCAATTCTAAAATGTTTTCCATGTTATTCGTCCTCCTGATAAAATAAAGTTAATAATTCCGTCAATTTTTCAAGAGAAATATTACTCATTCTCCCTATTTCGGCGGCTGCCTGCAAATGTTCTTCGGCTATACGCTGTTGTTCCTCTTGGTAAAATTCTTTGTTTTGTGCCGACACAAAGCTTCCTCTGCCAACCGTAGTTTCGATAAATCCGTCCCTTTGTAAATCTTCATAGGCTTTTTGGACTGTGATAACGCTTACATGGATTGATTTTGCCAAAGCCCGCATGGAAGGGATTGCGTCACCTGCCTGTAATTCTCCGCTCATTATCATCGCCTTAATTTGTGATGTAATTTGTTCATAAATCGGTTTATTGGCATTGTTACTGATAATGATTTCCACTATTCACCACCTCTGCTTCCTAAATGTGCTTAATGCACAAGTACATTATACCACCTTTGCTATTATAGTCAATCCACCAAATAAAAATAACAACAACTTAATCTGGTTGTTGTGTATCAAAAATATAGGTCGGTGTAAGGTTGGATTTCGTAGCAGTCGGCCTTGCCATGGCGGCGGCAGGAGCCGTAACGGATAATGGAACCCCGGCAGCCGCAGGTACAGGGTAGGAAGCAGACCGTGGCAGGTGGGCTCCTGCCGTTTTCTTTTGTTCATAAGTGACTTTGGAAGAAAGAATTATAGATCATTTACAGCAGTTTTTGTTGGAATTAAGGCGTGGTTTTACTTTTGTGGGACGGCAGGTTCGTTTTACATTTGAAGAAGATCATTATAGAGTAGATTTGGTGACATATAATCGACTGTTGCGTTGCTTTGTACTATTTGATTTAAAAATAGGAAAATTGAAACATGAAGATATAGGACAAATGCAAATGTATGTCACAAAGTAAAAAAGAAGATGAAAATCCAACCGTTGAAATTATTATATGACTTGATTATATGAGGAGGTATAGATTGTGAATCCCAAATTGATCTTACCGATTTGGACGGAACTTTGATATGTTCTGATGGCAGCATATCAGAACGTACAAAATTAATTTTGAAAAGCTGCCAGAACAGAGGTATCTATATTGTAATAGCTACTGCCCGGTATTGGATAGGGGCAGAACGCTATATAGAAGAAATTCAGCCGGATTATGAAATTACAACAGACGGAACACTTATCCATCAGCATGAGGAACAAATTTATAGCTGTAATCTTGAAATAGAAGATACAAACCAAATTATACAGGATATACTTGCGCAAAATGATAAGACGGAAATTATTGTGGCAGCAGGACGTCAGGTGTTTTGGAACAGTAAGCACATATCCGAATCTGAAAAATTATATAAGGCAATGGGATTATATCAAAACTTACCGAACTTTACCATATCCGCATTGAAAAGAGAAGGCTGTACCAGACTTGGAGTGGATTTTGTTTGATGCTTCTTTTACTAATTCGTTCCCTTCAAATGATGACAATTTCATAAGGGATTCTTGGAAAAGGGTGAATTTGGTGTTAGAATAGATTCGGAAATGCAAAGGCAGCAATGGAAGAGCTGACAATGGCAAATTGCCAAAGAAGTACTTGAGATACAACGAAAGGTATCCAAGATTGATATTTCAACAGATTCAGAATGGACATGGAACAGCGTTATTGATGAAACGCTGAATCGCACAGGGCTGCCGGCACCGGAATGCCAACCGCACAGCTGGAAATTTTTTATACTTTAGGGGGTGCGAATATATGGAATTAATAAAATTGGATCTGTCAAACAAGAATGAAGTAAAAGATTTTTTTAGAGAAGTGTTTACAAAAGACCCCTGGAATGATGATTGGAGTGACGAGGAACAGCTGGATAACTATATTGACGAATTATGTGTCAAAACCGAACTACAGGGGCAGGGCATAGGTGGAAAATTTGTCAATGCAGTTGAAGAATATCTTCTAAAACAGGGTATCAAAGCAATATTTCTATTAACGGATAAAGATGTGCCGGCGTATGACTTTTATAAAAAGCACGGTTTTGAGGAACATGAAAATAATGTGGCATTTGTTAAATGGTTATCATGATCCGATTTGGCGATAATTTAATTCTGAACAGGATCTGTTAAGACTACGTATTTGGGCCTGTTCCCACATGAGAAGGGCCCATACGGGAAAGGCATGGGTATAAAATATGAAAGAACAAAATCCGGAACTGATAAATAAAAGGATAAAAGATGCGGCGCAAGCGTTATGTGAGGACTGGGCCGGACATAACCGGTTTAGCGGCGTATGTATGGTAAAATGCAAGGGACATACAGTATTTTCAGGGGCGTATGGTTTTGCAAGCCGGGCATTTAAAATACCCAATAAAATTGACACAAAATTTGACACGGCATCTATTACCAAAGTGTTTACGGCAGCGGCCGTTCTGCAGCTGGTACAGGAGAAAAAGCTGAAATTGTCAGATTACATAACGCAGATTATTGACTTGGAAGGAACGGAGATTTCTCCTGATGTTACCATCGAGCAGTTATTGAATCATACGTCCGGTATTCATGATGATGCGGAAGAGGAGGCGGGAGAAGAATATTCCCAGCTTTTTGTCACTTCGCCTAATTATGCCATTAAAGAGTGCAGGGATTTTTTGAAAAATTTCGCTTATAAGAAGCCTAATTTTGAACCGGGTTCGGATGTCCGGTATTGTAACTGTTCCTATGTTTTGCTGGGGCTCGCAATCGAAAAAATCACAGGCAAAGGTTATCGGGAATACGTGACGGAAAATGTGTTCCGCAAGGCGGGAATGAGAAATACTGCTTTTTTATCAATGGATTCCATCAATGAAAATACGGCGGAGGGTTATGTGAATTTGTACAATGAAGACGGAGAGGTGGTCGGATATAAGAAAAATATATACTGTTTTCCGCCTATGGGAACGCCGGATGGAGGGGCGTATACAACGGCGGAAGATTTGAATCTTTTTTTGTCTGCGATGCAAAAGAAGATCCTGCTGGACGATACTCATGCAAAACTGCTTCTTACTCCTCACTGTCCATATACGAGGGAGAAGGAATGGTGCGGGATTCCCGGATTATATGAAAGAAATGGTTACGCATTTGAGTTTCTTTTCCTGCCGGATGGCAAAGAGCCTTTCTGTATCTATAAAGACGGGCAGAATGACGGCGTTGCCGCCAGATTTAACTACTATCCGAGAGAAGACATATCGGTGACAATCTTGTCTAATCAGGATTGCGACGTGTGGGAAATGACAAAGCAGATACAGAGGGAAATATATAGCGAATGCTATTCATGTTAACCGTCCGGAGCGGCAGGCGACATTAATTATAATTATTCTCGTACTTGCAGGGGAGGGCGGTGCTTTCGTATAATGATCCAGAAGATTGTATGGAAGGAGAATATTCAATGAGACCTATTTCAACAAGACAATTCAGTGTGCTGTCTGACTTTGGGAAAATTTATCAGTTTATGCTGGAGATCTACGAGCGGGATTGGAGATGCGGCGTTCCGGCGCCGTTCTTTGAGTACGCCTGTTCTTCCTTTTCGTCCTGGATGGATCTGTCGTATTCGTACAAAGACCGTATCTGGGAGAAGGACGGACAGATTGTGGGATTCTGCTTTTATGAGAATCCCGTGACGGACGTCTTTTTCAGCCTGAGGCCCGGATATGAGGAGCTGGCGCCGGAGATGATCCGGTATGCGGATCAGAACATGCCGGATCAGGGAGAGGGGATACGGCTGATTCTTTTCGGAGGGCAGGATGATTTGATGAGGGCGGCGGGGCAGTGCGGGTATGAGCAGAAAGGGGAGAACCTGGATATGCAGTTTGATTTTGCGGACCAACTGGACTATCCTCTGCCGGAGGGCTTTCATTTTGTAGAGCCGCAGGAAATCGATCCGTCTAAGGTGGGCGAGTGCTGCTGGAAGGGCTTTGACCACGAGCAGAGCGAGGGAGCCTGGAATCATCAGGACGAGCAGAATAATTATCTTCTGATGGCGGCGCCCCATGCCACCCCGGAGCTGGACGTGGTGGTCGCTGATGAGGAAGGAGAATATGCCTGCTTTGCCGGAATGTGGTGGACCCCGGAAAACAGGCTGGCATATATGGAGCCGCTGTGTACCATTCCCAGGTACCGGGGCAGGGGACTGGCGTCGGCGGCCCTGTCGGAAATGCAGCGCAGGACAAAGGCGCTGGGGGCAACCCATATGACAGGGGGAGCCAACGAGTTTTACGGGAAGATCGGTTACAGGCCCGCAGTAAAATGGACTTATTGGAAGAAAAAATAAAAGCGCGGCAGTGGGTCCGTAAAGGGGGAGGAACGGGACATGTTCGATGCGGATTTCAGAGGGAATATTTACGTGGTACAAGAGGGAAGAGTTATCTGCGAGAGGTCGTCCGGCTATGCAGACCTTCCAAACAAGATCCCCAATACGCTGGGCAGGCTTTTGAAGCGGGAATGGTATGACATTGATCCCAAGGTCACGGTAAGGCAGCTTCTTACCCACACCTCCGGGGTTCCGGATTATTTTGACGAGAGCGTCATGGACGATTACGAGGAGCTGTGGAGGGATTTTCCCAATTACCGAATCAGGCGAAACGCAGATCTTCTTTCGCTGCTTCTTCACAAGCCCATGATGTATCCGAGGAGAGAGGTTTCAGTACAACAATACCGGCTATGTGCTGCTGGCCATGATGATCGAGGCGGCAGCGGGCGGCGATTTTGCTTACTTCCAGGGGTGCGATCCCGGTGTGAGTTTCCTTGCGGAATATAATCCGGACAGGGATATGATCTGCGTGCTGGTCAGCAATTACGGGGGCAATGTCTGGAAGGAAATGAGGAAGATCCGGACAGAGCTGTATCCCGGTACCGAGTAAGACAGGCGCAGCTTCCGGTTGCGCAAAAGAACGTATCGGTTGGTGGCAAAAGGGGGAATTCCCGTTTACAATGAATGGCAGAAAGAGGATGGGAGGTGCCGGCGATGAAGCTGTCGGAGAAAATTACGGAGCTGCGCAAAGCAAACGGAATGACCCAGGAGGAGCTTGCGGACATCTGCGGCGTGAGCAGGCAGTCTATTTCCAAATGGGAGGCGGATATTGCGCTGCCGGAAGTGGAAAAGCTTTTGCTTCTGGGAGAGGTTTTTCACGTTTCCATGGATGTTCTGCTGAAGGATGAGCTCATGGTAAACGGGATCAGACAGACTTGTGCCTGCGGCGGCAATGCGGTGCAGGATAAAAGGAAGGAGGTTTACGAAGGGATACTGATCAAAGAAAGCGTTGAAGATGAGGATATCATTGATCTTCTCCATATCCACAAGGTCGAATTGTGGCATACAGGGGGAAAGCCGAAATACTGGACAGTCCTCTTTTTTACCTGTGCAAGGAAGGATTTCCCGGAGCTGATTTCAAAAGTCATGCGCTCCGATCCGGAGCATGGGGGAAACTGGTTTGTAGATTTTAAGGCCGGGAACGAAAAGTATATTGTATTTCGAGACAGGGTTCTGAAATATCAGATCGGGAATCAGGCACAGAAAGATTATGTATGTGAGCAGTGCAGGAAAATGGGGATTTTGGACGAGCAGATGCACTGGCCGGAATAGGAGGATTGGAAAGATGAGAGTATTGTTGACTTCGGCGGGACTGGAAACGGAAGAGATAAAGGACTTTTTTGTGAAGCTGACCGACAAAGATATGAGCCTGGTGAGAGCGCTGTTTATTCCTGTGGCAGCAATCGATGCGGATGCCGTCGCCGTATTGCCAAAGTGCATGAATGACTTATTAAAGTGCGGTATTTTGAACGAAAATATCACGGTTTATGATCTGCACAGGGGGATGGAGATCGGGGAGCTGATGGGATATGACGTGGTATATCTGTGCGGCGGGCAGACCCGCTATCTGCTGCAGAGAATCAATGAAACCGGATTTGACCACAGCCTTAAAGAGTATATCCGCAGGGACGGCGTGGTGCTTGGTGTCAGTGCGGGAAGCATTATTTTTGCCAATAATATTCCGGGCAATCTGGGGCTGATTGACACAAAGCTGGATGTTCACTGTGCGGAAGGGGAAAAGAGAGGAAAGGCGGCATATCCGTTAAAGAATCCTTTGCGCCTGACCAATACCTGTGCGCTTGTGATACGGGATTTTCCGGACGGGCTGGAGATAATCGGGGAGTAAAAAAGAGAAGGAAAAAGCTAAGGATAAGAACAGGAGGATCAGCATGGCAAGTGTGTATGACAGAGCGGATATTTATGATCTGCTGGAGGATGAGAGCAGATACGAGGTATACCGGAAGCATTGGGAAAAAATATTTGAGGGCAGGAAGATCGGGACGCTGCTTGACGTGAGTATCGGCTCCGGCAATGTCACCCTGCCTCTCGCAAAGCTGGGAATTCGTCTGTCCGGTTCGGATTTGAGTGAGACAATGCTGGATAGTTGCAGGAAAAAGGCTGCGGCCCGCGGGCTTGACGCGGAGCTTAAGCGCTGTGATTTCCGGGAGGTGGCGGATGCATTCACGGAGAAATTTGACTGTGTGGCAAGCACGGGGAATTCCCTCCCCTATGTGAGCAACGAGGAGGTTTTAAGGACTCTGGAACAGATGGATCGATTGGTAAGGCCCGGCGGTTATCTGTATTTTGACGTGAGAAACTGGGACAAGATTCTGCGGGAGAGGAACCGGTTTTATCTGTACAACCCGTTTTTTGACGGGGAGACCAGAATCAACCTGATTCAGGTCTGGGATTATCATGAGGACGATACCATGACCTTCAATCTGCTCTATACCTTTGAGAGGGAAAACCGTATTTTTCAAAAGGAAAAGTTTGAGGAGCATTATATTCCGATCAGGAGGGAGCTTCTGCTCGACAAGGTAAGGGAAATGGGATATGAGGAGATCCGGATCATGAATTTTCCTGCAATTTTTGAGAATGTGAGCGTTGACGAGACGGACTGGTACTGCGTGATGGCGAGAAAAGTCTGACGTTGCCTTGCCTGCAGGGAGGGGCACCGCCATGGGAAAGGGCCGCCGGGAAAAGAAAAAATACGCAAGTAAAATCAAGCGTTCTTTTTCCGGCGGCCTTATAATGGTTTCAGGGTGGCCGAAGCAGGAATTACAGGAAGGGACCGGAAGGAGAGAATGGGAATGTACGAATGGGAGAAGCAGATCCAGGAGATCGTGGATGAGATTGACCAGTGTATCATAAATCACAGGGACGAGGCGCTTACCCTGTGTCTGCTTTCCGAAAGGCTTGGTTATTCCCCTTTCTATATGACCCGGAAATTCCGGGAAATATCCGGAATGCGACTGAGGGATTACGTAAGGCGCAGAAGGCTTGCGTTTGCGCTCAAGGAGCTGCGGGATGGAAAGAGGGATATTCTGGATATCGCCCTGGATTATGGATTTTCCTCCCATGAGGCCTTCTCCCGGGCGTTCGGAAAGCTGTACGGCGTCTCGCCCGGCGTCTACCGCCAAAATCCCCGTCCCGTGATTCTGTGCACCAAGATAAATCCCTTCGACCGCTACTTTTTAGGATTGGGAGAGATCGGTATGATGAGATCGACAGACAGTATCAAGATTTATTTCGTGACCATACCCGCACACAAGCTTCTGTATGTAAAGAATTATGAGAGCAACGGGTACTGGGATTTCTGGCAGAAGCAGGAGAAGATTCCGGGCCAGGACTGCAACACCATCTGCGGGCTGCTTGACAGCATCAAGGGCAAGCTGGATGATATGGGCGGAAGCCAGGCAAACAGCGGGGCCGGACAGATCATGGCCTATATCAACGACCCAAAGGGAGAGCCCTTCTGCTACGGGATCCCCCGTGCGGAGTGCTACGGGGTGCGCCTTCCCGCCGACTATAAGGGGGAGGTTCCGCCGCAGATGCTTTTGATGGACGTGCCGGAGGCGGAGTACGTGGTGTTCGAGCACGGGCCTTTTGACTATGAGCAGGAGAACTGCAGCGTGGAGAGGGACATGGATGAGGCGAAAAAGGGCTTTGACCTGGAAACGGCGGGCTATCGCATGGATGACACGCCCGGAAGGGTCGGCTATTTTTACCATGATCCGAACCGGTTCTGGAAGGAGATCCGGCCGGTGCGCAGGGTGTAAAATCGGAATACAGATCTTCGGGGGAGGGGGATTCCCTCTCCTGCCGGAGGCAGACCCGTTCAGGCAATCGGGATCCGGATCAGCGCCCTGGTTCCGACATTCAGGCGGCTTTCGATGGTAAGGCCGTTCTTTTCCCCGTACGAGAGCGTAAGCCGTTCATAGACATTCTTTACTCCGATGTGATCCGTTTCGCAGGAGAACAATTCTTTCATTTTATTCTCTGGAATTCCCAGACCGTTATCGCAGATGCTGATATAGCAAAACCCGTTTTCCCGATAAAGGGAGATCGAAAGCTCCTTGGAAGGCTTACGGCTGTCCATCAATCCGTGTCCAATGGCGTTTTCCACGAGGGGCTGCAGGATCAGGCAGGGGATGGAGACGTCCAGGAGCTCTTCGTCCAGGTCATAGATGACCTGAAAAGCGTGATCGTTCAGGGTGAGCTGGATGGACAGGTAGGCGCGGATATTCTCAAGCTCATTGCGGATGCTGGTCAGGTCGTGGCCGTGGTTTAAAGAGGTCCGGTAAAACAGCGTCAGAAGGCGCACCATCTCACTGATATCGTCCTGTCCGGCAATAATGGCGCGGGCGCTTATGAGAGACAGGGTATTGTACAGGAAATGCGGGTTGATCTGGGCCCGGAGCGCTTTGAGCTGATATTCCTTGGCCTGGAGCTTCTGGACGTAGGCCTCGTCGATCAGGGCATGGATCCGCTCCAGCATGGTGTTAAAGGTGTGGATCAGAGTGCCGACCTCGTCATTCCTGTCAGGAATGATCTGCAGTTCGTGGCGCCCGATATCCTCCAGCGAGATTTTTTCAATGGTTCCGGTAAGTTCTGCCAGAGGTGAGAGAATGGTATTTATGATGAAAAAGATCAGCATAAAAAGCAGGGCAAAGGAAAAGGAAATAATGAAAAAAGCGGATAAAATGGCCCTGTCCACCGTGGCGTTGATCTCGCTGACAGGGCTGTAGTAGTAAACCGTCCATCCCGTTGATTCCACGGCGGCGGAGAGAAACAGATACTGATCATCCAGGGATCGGGAGAGAGTGGGATAGCTGCCGGCAAGCGCCGCCGCATCAATCGGATGTCTCTCAGAGTGCGAGGCGGCCTGGTTGTGCCCCGCATCCCCGCAGGGAAAGGAGTGGTACGCAAAAAGAACGGTGCCGTCGGCTCCCGCCACCACAAGGCCGTACGCTTCCTGGCTGATGGAGGTAAGGCTGGCAAAGGGAATGCTGTTGTCAATCTCAAAATAAAAACAGTTTTCAAAGGGATAGGCGGAATTTTGGGGAAGCGTGCGGATACAGGCGAGCCTGGGACTTTCCTTGGTGCCGGTAATCCCCCACTGGAGCGAGTGGCCGGAAGCCTTCTTGTCAAACCAGGGAATTTTTTCCAGAAGGGAAATATCGTCCACGGCATTCTTATAGGGCACAAGGCCACAGGAGGTATAAATTTTGACATTGGACACATCGGGCAGCAGGCACTTATAGATATACATGTCAGGCAGGATATCGTTCTGGTAGGCGGTGTACATCCTGAAATAATTATTGCCGTAATCCACGTTGCAGGCGCTTAGCATATCGTCATTGTTATAGACGACATTGGAGAGATTGATGGCGTCCGCAATCTGGCTTTCCACACGGGAAACCCCCTGCATCAGAGAGCTTGTGAGGAGAGATTTCTCATGCTCGAAAAACTGCCGTCCCACGGCCGCCTTGAGGACAAAAAACAGCAGGGCAAGGGAAATGCAGTAGGTAAGAAGATAGATCAGTAAAAGCTTTGTCTTTAATCGCAGATTCAGAAAATAGAGAAGAGAGCGATGGAGGGTTTTCATAAAAATCTCCTTTCCGGTAAGACTCAGGGCTCATCCTTGCGGGTATGCGCGTGCATCTGACGGTATTTTTCCGGACTCTGACCGAACATTTCCGTAAAGGAACGGATGAAATAGGCACAGTTCTGATAGCCGACGGCCTGGCTGATGGCTGTGATTTTCTGCTGGCTGTTTTCCAGAAGCTGGCATGCCTTATTCAGGCGGAAGGTTTTGATATACCGGTTCAGGTTCATACCGGTTTCCCGCTTGAAGATCCGCGAAAGATAATCCGGGTGGACGTAGGCGATTTTGGAGAGGCTTTCCAGACTCAGATCCTCCTGATAGTGGGAGGCGATATAGTCGCATACGAAACATACCTTGCCGCTTTGAGAGCTCAGTTCCTTTGGAGAGCTGGATGTTGCTTGTGCCAAAGTCATAATATCCCGGATTAATTCCTGTCTGAGCCCGGAGACCGCATTGGAAATTTCCTCCGGGGAAGCGGCATGGGCGGCGGCAGCGCACAGGGGAATGCGGTACATTTGAAAAAGCTGCTCCCGAAAGGCGTCCATATGCTCTTTCAGGGATACATAAAAGGACTCGTCCGTGGAATCCGCACAGAGAAGAAGATCCCTTTCCAGGAGAATTCCGCGCATGGGATAGGAAAAGAACTGTCTTGCCAGCTGAAGGATCTCCGGCTTGAGGTTGCCGAGCGAGGAACTCTCCGTGCCCTGCGCAGATAAAAGAATCAGGCAGCAGGAGTCTGGCATAAGAGTGCGGATTTCTCCGGGAAGCAGACCGTCCCTGCCGGGACGCAGGCTTCCGGAGAGGAGCTGATGCATAATGGAATCGCGGCTGTAAATCGTCTTGATCCGGTTATCCCGGCAGGACTGCCGCTCCTGTTCAATCTGTGCGGTGAGCTTGGCAATCAGGGAAACGAAATCCGAGGGGTTGACAGGCTTTAACAGATATTCTTCCACTCCCAGGGAGATGGCGGTCTTGGCGTAAGAGAAATCCTGATAGCCGCTGCTGATCACGACCTTGATAGAGGGGTAAAGCGTCAGCGCCTCCCCGGCCAGGGTCAGGCCGTCCATAAAAGGCATCCGGATATCCGTGACCAGGATGTCGAACTCCTCCTGCCGCAGCCGGTCAAGAGCCTCCTCCCCGTTGATAGCGGTAACGGTTTTGAGAGGAAGATTATTTTTTTGAATGAGAAACAGCAATACCTCCAATTCTGCCCTGGCATCGTCTACAATCAGCGCACGAAACATGGTTATCCCCCTCAATATAATTTACAAAAAACTACGTTCAGTTTAGCATAATTGAATGGTGAAAACAATCTGTGGTATGTCAGATGGCACGAAATGTACAAGAAAACAAAGCAAATGTCAGATTATTTTTATATACACTGCTGAAAATGATAAATATAATTGAATCATGATTTGTACAACAATAAGGAGGTAATGGAATGAAAAAGAAATGGACGAAAACATGGGCTCTTCTGCTGGCACTGACAATGGCCGGTTCTCTCCTCATGGCCTGCCAGAGCTCCAAAGGCGGCAGCGATGCGGCTGCAGGAGATACGGCAAAGGATAATGCAGCAGACACGGCACAGGGGGCGGACGCTTCGCAGGATGGGCAGGACGCACAGACAGAAGATACCGGGGCACAGGTGGATCCTTACGGCCCCGTATCCGAGCCGGTGACACTGCATATCGGAAGAAGCGAGGACACCAACGCATCCTACCTGGAGGGACAGGATTCTTCCAACAATTACATAGTAAACCATATCAGCGAGCAGCTTGGTGTGGAATTTGTATATGATTTTTCGGTTGCAAGCGATACTTATGAAACCAAGGTGAGCATGGCGATCACTTCCGGGGAAATGCCGGACGTCATGACCGTGACGGAGTCCCAGTTCCGCCAGCTGGCGGCAGCCGGGGCAATCGAGGATATGACGGATGCCTACAACACTTATGCATCCGACAACTTGAAGGCTGCCTATGAGACCACGCAGGGGATCAGCTTTGGCACGGTGACCGTTGACGGCAAAATTATGGGAATGCCCAACATCAGCCCCGGTGCGGACGGGATTCCCATGCTGTTCGTAAGAGGAGACTGGATGGAAGAGCTGGGGCTCGAGGCTCCCAAGTCCGTGGAAGATATTGTGAACATTGTAAATACCTTCAGAGAGAAGAAGGGTACCACCAACGGCCTTGTGGTTTCCTCCGACATCGTGAAGGAAAACGGAAACAACACTTATGGAATTGACGCCCTGTTTGCCATGTATGGCTCTTACCCCAAACACTTCGTTGAGGAAGACGGAAAGATCGTTTACGGCTCCAACACTGCGGCAACAAAGGAAGCTCTCACAGGAATCCGCAAGCTGGTGGAGGACGGCGTGATCGATTCTTCCTTCGTAGTGAGGGATGGCAGCACCTGCGAGGAGATCGTGACCAGCGGACAGGCGGGCGTGTTCTTTGGCGCATGGTGGAATATGAGCTGGCCTTTAAACAACATGATTACGGACGATCCTTCCGTATACTGGAACTGCTACCTGGCACCCCTGGCAGCGGACGGGAAGTACAACACGGCAATGACCTCTCCTTCCGGCAGCTATCTGGTGGTGAAAGCCGGATGCTCGGATGCGGTGAAGGAAGCGGTGATCAAGACCATGAATTATCAGTTTGATATTGACCAGGATCAGGGCGTAAGCCTCAAGTCCGACCCTTCGGATCCCTACAGCTGGACGAGCATGCCCTTCTCCCTTCTTCTTTCCAGATATGATGACAAGGAAGGAAAGGCGCTGGCAGCGCTGGCGGTTGTGAATGGCGAAAAGGACGTATCGGAGTTGAGCGGCGAGGCGCTTCAGTGGTACGAATCCTACATGGCGGCAACTGAGGATGTGGCGGCCGCGGAGGCGGCCAACAACTTAAGCGGATGGGCTTATGTGCGGGCGGCCGGACTGCTGGGACAGGAAGTGGGAAATATGAACCAGGTGTTTGACGCATCCTACACCCAGACGGAAAGCATGGACAGCAAGTGGGCCACGCTGGAAAAGCTGGAGGACGAAACCTTCCTTAAGATTTTGAACGGCGAGGCTTCCGTGGATGCCTTTGACGAATATGTGGAGCAGTGGAACGCTCTAGGCGGTACGGATATCCTGGCAGAGCTGGAGGCGCTCCGGCAGTAGGAAACGGGCAGCTTCAGATGGAAAGGGAGACCGGAAAGGTTCTCCCTTTCTCTTTAAAAAAGAAAAACGGGGTAAAAGCTTATGAAGAAAGAAAAAAAGAAGAAGGTATCATTCGCAAGGACATGGCCGCTTCATCTGATGCTCCTGCCGGGAGTGCTTGTTTTGTTTGTGTATACCATTCTGCCTCTTTTGGGTAATGTGATGGCATTTCAGAATTTTCAGCCGATCCTTGGGTTCTTCAAATCAAAATGGGTGGGTCTGGATAATTTCAAATATATGTTCATGCTTCCCGATACCTTCAACATTTTCCGCAACACCCTGATTATAGCCGTGGGAAAGATCATCTTTAATCTGGTCATGTCGGTGTTTTTTGCCGTACTGTTGTATGAGATGGGCGGAAAACATTTTAAAAAGATGACCCAGACCATCTGCTTTTTGCCGCATTTCCTCTCCTGGGTTATTCTCGCGATGATTTTCCGGGATCTTCTGGATGGGAGCGGCATCATCAATACGGTGCTGTTAAAGCTTGGGATGATTGAAGAGGCGATTGTGTTTCTGGGCAGCAACAGCCTGTTTCAGGGAATTATCGTATCCACGGACGTGTGGAAGGAATTTGGATACGGGGCAATTATTTTTATAGCCGCACTGGCGGGAATCAATCAGGAGCTTTACGAGGCCGCTTCCATCGACGGCGCCAGCCGTCTGCAGAAAATCTGGAACATTACGCTGCCGGGCATCAAAGTGACCGTGGTTCTGGTGGCAACCTTAAATATTGCGAACGTGCTGAACGCCGGTTTTGATCAGGTGTACAACCTGTATTCGCCGATTGTCTATGAGACCGGAGATATCATAGACACTTATGTATACAGGATGAGTTTTGAGAGCGCCCAATATTCGCTGGCCACGGCCATCGGTCTTCTGAAATCCGTGGTAAGCTTTGTCCTGATCGTGTTATCCAATTATCTGGCAAAGAGATTTGCCAATTATCGGATCTTTTAAGGAGGTTTGCTATGATTAAGTATAAAACAATGGAAAACCGGATTTTTGACTTTGTGGTGACCCTCCTGTTAGTGATTCTGGGTCTGCTGTGCCTGCTTCCCCTGCTCCACGTTCTGGCCCTGTCCCTCAGCAGTAAAAATGCGGCGGTGGCGGGCAGGGTGGGATTCTGGCCGGTGGAGTTTACGTTTGCCTCCTATGAGTATCTGCTCCAGGACGCAAGGTTTTTTCAGTCCTTTCTGGTATCGGTAAAGCGAGTGATCCTGGGAGGCGGAATCAATCTGATCCTCACGATTCTTATGGCTTATCCTCTCTCCCTGGAGAAGGAGGAATTTCCTGCCAGGGACCGCTATATGTGGTTTACGATTTTCTGCATGCTTTTCGGCGCAAGCCTGGTACCCTGGTATTTCGTGATTAAGGAAACGGGGCTTTTGGACAGCATCTGGGCGCTGGTGATCCCCTCAGGGGTTCCGGTTTACAATGTGATCCTTCTGATGAACTTTTTCCGCAACCAGCCAAAGGCCATTAAGGAATCGGCAAAGATCGATGGAATCAACCAGGTGCAGATGATGTTTCTGATCTGTGTCCCCCTGGCAAAACCCGCGCTGGCTACCGTGACTCTTTTCAGTATTGTGGGACACTGGAATAATTTCTTTGACGGAATGCTCCTGATTAATACGCCGGCGAAGGTTCCGCTGCAGACATATATACAGTCTTTAGTGATCAATATGAGCGATACCTCCAAGCTCTCCACGGAACAGCTGATCAACATGATGTCCCAGCGTACCTTTAATTCGGCGAAAATTGTAATCGCAACGATTCCGATTCTGGTGATTTATCCTTTTATGCAGAAATATTTTGTGACAGGAATCACACTGGGGTCCGTGAAGGAATAAAAAACAGGTTTTAGACAGAAAGGGCACGATCCGTAAGAGGGATGGTGCCTTTTTGTGGATGTGGAATAATTCTTCCGGTTGTGTTAAAATAATCCTCAGGTATCAGGGATAAAACGGAAAGAGGAGAGGATTATGTCCGTACAGGGAGAGACACGGGAAAAGATAAGGATTGATATACGGGAACCGAGGCATTACAAGGTGATCATGCACAATGATGATTTCACCTCCATGGATTTCGTGGTGGAAATTCTGATGGATATTTTTCATAAAAATGAGACGGAGGCGGAGAGGCTGATGCTGACCGTGCATGAGAGCGGCAGTGCGGCGGTGGGCACCTATCCCTATGACATTGCGCTCACAAAGGTGCAGGCGGCATCCCGCAGGGCGAAGGAAGAGGGATTTCCGTTTCGGATGACTGTGGAGGAGGCGTGAGTATGCAGATTTCAGGTGAAGTGGCGGATATTGTCAACCGTGTGTTTTCTATGGCTGAGAGCGCACATTTTGAGTATGTGACACCGGAGCTTTTTCTGTATGTGATCTGTCAGAACAAGGTTTTTGCCAGGGCATTTGAGAGCTGCGGAGGAAGCATCAGGGAGCTTGACCAGAGCTTAAGGACTTATGTGGAAGAATATATGGAACTAAGGCCGGAGGATCAGGAGGGCGCACCTGAGCTTTCCAGCGGAATGGAGAGCGTGCTGGCGCTGGCCTGGAACAGCGCCCAGGGAAGCGGGAGAAAGATTGTGGAGCTTCCCCATATTCTGTTTGCCTTTTACGGGCTCAGGGAGAGTCATGCCGTCTATTATATGAGGGCTCAGGGCGTGGAGCAGGCGGAGCTGCTGCAGGAGATGGCCATTGCCTATGAAGAGGAGGGACGGGCAAAGGGAGCGGGCGGATCAAAGCAGGAGAGCGGGGCAGGTCTTTTGGCACAGGCGCAGAGAGAGTGCGGACCGGAAAGGGAAGGAAGCAGAGAGCGGCAGGATGACGGAGGCGGAGAAGGCTGGGGAGAGGATGACGGCGGAGGGGAGCGAAAGGAGAAGCGGGAGAGCTTCTGGCAGCAGTATGCCCTCTGCCTGAACGACGAGCTGGACGGTGTGAATCCGCTGATCGGCAGGCAGGAGGAGCTGCAGCGGACTATGCAGATTCTCTGCCGAAGGGAGAAGAACAATCCCCTGCATATCGGGGAGCCCGGAGTGGGAAAGACGGCAATCACCTATGGCCTTGCCAGGCTTCTGGAGGAGGGGAGGGTTCCCGCCCCCCTTTTGGGAGCAAGGATTTTTTCCCTGGATCTGGGGAGCCTGCTTGCTGGGACACAGTACCGGGGTGATTTTGAGAAGCGGTTTAAGAGAGTCATGGACAGCATCGCCCAGGAGGAAAAGCCCATCATCTATATTGACGAAATCCACAATATCATAGGGGCCGGGGCGGTGAACGGGGGAACCTTTGACATCTCCAATATGCTGCGGCCCTATCTGGCGGCAGGCCATATCCGCTTTATCGGGGCCACCACCTATGAGGAGTACAAGAAGCATTTTGAGAAGAGCAAGAGCCTGGTGAGGCGTTTTCAGAATGTAGATATCAAGGAGCCCGGAATATCGGAGGCTGTCCTGATCCTGGAAGGGCTGAAGCTTAATTACGAGGAATTTCACGGTGTTTCTTACGGGGAGGGTGTGCTGCGGTATGCGGTGGAGATGAGCGCAAAGTTTGTGAACGAGCGTTTTCTGCCGGATAAGGCAATTGACCTGATCGACGAGGCCGGGGCGTACCGAAGGCTTCATCCTCTTGAGGGAGCTGAGCAGACAGTGGATAAGGAGCTGATCGACGAGATCCTGTCGAAGACCTGCCATATTCCAAAGCAGGTGGTGGAGAGCGATGAGACGAGGGCTCTTGCGACCCTGAGAGAGAGGCTGGAAAACTGCGTGTTCGGACAGAAGGAGGCCATCAGCCAGGTGGTCAATGCGGTGAAGTTTTCCAGGGCCGGGCTTTTGGAGGAGGGAAAGCCCCTTTCCAGCCTGCTGTTTGTGGGTCCCACCGGCGTGGGAAAGACGGAGATTGCGAGGAGTCTTGCCAGGGAGCTTGGCATCAGTCTGGTTCGTTTCGATATGAGCGAATACGAAGAAAAGCACGCCGTGGCAAAGCTGATCGGCGCACCCGCCGGGTATGTGGGCTACGAGGAGGGCGGCCTTCTCACGGAGGAAATCCGAAAGCATCCCCATGCGGTTCTTCTCCTTGACGAGATCGAGAAGGCGCATCCGGATATCTACAATATCCTTCTGCAGGTCATGGACTATGCGACGCTGACAGACAATCAGGGCAGAAAGGCGGATTTCAGAAATATCATTCTGATTATGACCTCCAATGCGGGAGCCAGCCGGCTGGGAAAAAGGGGCATCGGCTTCCAGGAGCAGGACGGGAAGAGTGACGTGATTCTGGAGGAGGTAAAGCGGATTTTCCAGCCTGAGTTTCGCAACCGCTTAAGCCGGATCGTGGTCTTTAATGGAATGGATGATGAGATGGCGCGTCGGGTGGTGGACAAGAAGCTGTGCGAGCTTCAAAAGCTCCTGCTGCACAAAAAGGTGGAGCTGGCCGCTGATGAGAGCGCAAGGGAGCTCATAAAGCGGCGGGGTGTCAGCCGGGAATTCGGGGCAAGGCAGATCGAGCGCGTGATCTCCGGAGACATCAAGCCCCTTTTGGTGGACGAGATCCTGTTTGGCGCGTTGAAGGAGGGCGGAAGCTGTGTACTGACCGCCTGCGGGGACAGGTTTGAGATCCGCTTATCACACAGACAGTGCTGACACAGAGTTGCGCCGGAAGCATCCGGCGCAGTGCGCAGGAAGGAGGAACACGCCTTGCCGGTCTATCGACTGAATGAGAAAGAAATTTATTTTCCCTCTCCCGCCTATGCCCGTCCGGACGGTCTGCTTGCGGTGGGAGGGGACCTGTGTATGGAGCGGCTTCTTCTGGCCTATACCCATGGGATATTTCCATGGTATAACCCGGGAGAGGAGATTTTGTGGTGGTGCCCGCGGGAACGCTTTGTGATTTTTCCCAAAGAGGTGCATGTGTCCCGCTCCATGAAGAAATACATGAAAAAGCATGAGCTGAAGGTGATGCTGAACAGGGATTTTGCAGACACCGTGCACAGATGCAGGGTGAAAAGGGAATTTGAGGAGGGGACATGGATTTCCGACGAGATGGAGGAGGCATATTTCCGCCTTCATCAGGCAGGTTATGCGGTCAGCGTGGAGGTGCTCGAGGACGGTGTGCTTGCGGGAGGGCTGTACGGGGTCTCCATTGGCAGATGTTTTTTCGGGGAGAGCATGTTTTCAGAGCGGGAGAACGGCTCAAAGACGGCGCTTATTGCCTTTGCCCGGTTTCTTGTGCAGAACAGGTTTCTCTTTATCGACTGTCAATTCCATACGGAGCATTTAGAGAGCATGGGCGGGCGGTATATTTCCTTTGAGGAATATGACAGGATGCTGGCGGAGGGAACGGGAAGGGAATCAAAAAAGATTTAGTACTTGACAACACTTCAACGCACTAATATAATAGTCTAAATTGAGCAAATTTAAAAAGACGATGACGGAGACAGTACATTCATTTGGAAAGTCACAGAGAGCCGCATTAGCTGAGAAGCGGTACGAGTAGAAATGTCTGGAAGATCCCTCCCAAGTTGCGGCACCAAAGCGAGAGCCGGTAGATGCCGACGGGTTCCTCCCGTGACAGAGGACGCATATGCTGGTATGTCGTAGATGGAATGAGAGGATGGAGCTTCCGCTGTTTACGGCGGAAGCGTTTTTGTTTTATAGGAAATTGCGCCCTATGAAACAAAAACGCTCCGCAAGGATCGCACTGCGGCGGAAAAGAATCATGTCGCTGAAGCGACTCGCCGCAGGCGGAGAATCCTGCGGAGCAGGATTCTTTTTTAATGCGCAGGCCCGCATGGGATAACAGAAAAGGAGAGGAAAAGGACATGAAAAACACGATGGAAATCAGATGGCACGGAAGAGGCGGTCAGGGAGCGAAGACGGCGGCCCTGCTTCTTGCGGACGTGGCTTTCAAGACAGGGAAATATGTACAGGGCTTTCCGGAATATGGCCCGGAGCGTATGGGCGCACCCATTACGGCCTATAACCGGATCAGTGAAGAGCCCATCACGATTCATTCCAATATATATAATCCTGATTATGTGGTGGTGGTGGACGACGGCCTCCTTGCGAGTATCGACGTGACCATGGGCCTTGGGAAGGAGGGGGCGGTGATCGTGAACACGCAGCGCAGCCGGAAGGAGATTGCGCAGCAGCTTTATGCGCGCGGCTTCAGGGGAAGCGTTTACACAGTGGATGCCAGAGAGATTTCCGTCAGTGCGCTGGGAAGGTATTATCCCAACACTCCTATGCTTGCGGCAGCCGTGGCTGTGTCCGGCGTGATGACCCCGGAAGAGTTTTTGTCAAAAATGCGGGATTCCTTTGAGCACAAATTTGCGAAGAAGCCCGAGGTGATCGAGGGAAATATGCGGGCGCTTGAGATGACCTTTGAGGCGCTGGAGAACAGCGGGGAGAGAGCGGATCAGAGAAGCGCGTGAGTTCTGCGGGGCTTGACGGAATGCCTGGCGAGACAGAAGAGAGGAAAGGAACAGAAACCAGATGATGAGCAAGGATATCAACGAGAGAAGTCCCTGGCAGGATATCACGGAGGGCAACCAGATTTACGAGGCGGCGACCTCCAGGGCTTTTTGCACGGGGGAGTGGAGAACCTGCACTCCTGTATACGGGGAAGAAAAATGCAGACAGTGTCTTTTGTGCGTGCCGGTCTGTCCTGATTCTTCCATCCCGGTCAGGGAGGGAAAGAGACTGGATTTTGACTATGACCATTGCAAGGGCTGCGGGATCTGCGCAAAGGTCTGCCCTTTTGGGGCGATTGAGATGAAGGAGGGAAAGTAAATGGCGGTCAGAGAACGTTTATCCGGAAATGAGGCCGTGGCATATGCCATCCGGCAGATTGCGCCTGATGTGATGCCCGCATTTCCCATCACACCCTCAACGGAGATCCCTCAGTATGTGGCAAATTACATTGCAAACGGAAAGGTGGATACGGAATTTATCCATGTGGAGAGCGAGCACAGCGCCATGAGCGCGGCAGTCGGAGCATCTGCGGCGGGCGCAAGGGTGGTGACGGCCACCTCCTCCTGCGGAATGGCGCTGATGTGGGAGGAGCTTTACGTGGCGGCCTCTGACAGGCTTCCCGTGGTGATGGCCCTGGTGAACCGGGCTCTGTCCGGTCCCATCAACATCAATGCGGATCATTCCGACAGCATGGGTGCCAGGGATTCGGGATGGATTCAGATTTATGCGGAGTCCAATCAGGAGGTATACGACAACTTTCTGCAGGCATATCCCATTGCGGAAAATCCGGCGGTGCGCCTGCCGGTTATGATCTGTCAGGACGGCTTTATCACCAGCCACGGTGTGGAGAACATTCTGCTCGTGGAGGACGATAAGGTAAAGGAGTTTGTGGGCGAGTACTGTCCGGAGCATTACCTTTTGAAGGAAAAGGAGACCATGGCCATTGGACCCTATGCGGTGTCCAACTATTACATGGAGACAAAGCGGGCCCAGCGGGAGGCCATGAAAAACGCAAAAGGCGCAATCCTTGAGGCGGCACAGAGATTTGAGAGAATGACCGGAAGGAAATACGGCTTCTTCGAAGAATACCGGATGGAGGATGCGGAATATGTGATTGTGATTATCGGTTCTGCGGCGGGTACCTGCAAGGCGGCCGTGGATCAGATCCGGGAAACCACGGGAAAAAAAGTCGGCCTTCTGAAAATCCGTGTGTTCCGGCCCTTCCCGGAGGAGGAGCTTGCAGCGGCACTGAAGGACAAAAAGGCCGTTGCGGTGCTGGACCGCAGCGAAATGTTCTCCGCAACCGGCGGGCCTTTGGGGGCCGAGGTGAGAGCGGCTCTGTACGATGTAAAATCCCGGGCCGAGGTCGTGAATTATTTTTACGGGCTGGGAGGCAGGGACATTACCGTGGAGGATTTCCGGCAGATCTACGACAGACTGGAGGAGATCGCTCAAACCCATATAATAGAGGATATGTACGCCTACATCGGGCTTCGGGAAAAATAGGGCGGCTACGAGACTTACAGGAAATGAGAGGAAATAAGATGGAAACAGCTTATAATTATAAAGAAGTGATGAGCAGGCCGGAGCGCCTTGCGCCGGGACACAGAATGTGTGCGGGCTGCGGCGGTACGGTGACGGTCCGGGCGGTGCTGCGGGCGCTGCATCCTGAGGACAGGGCTGTGGTGGGCAATGCCACCGGATGTCTGGAAGTATCCACCTTCATGTATCCCTATACAGCCTATGAGGACAGCTATATCCACAATGCCTTTGAGAATGCGGGTGCCACTCTCTCCGGTGTGGAGACCGCTTACCGGGTTCTCAAGAAAAAGGGAAAGATAAAGGAAAATTACAAATTTATCACCTTCGGGGGAGACGGCGGGACATACGATATAGGCTTTCAGTCTCTCTCCGGCGCTATGGAGCGGGGGCATGACATGGTCTATGTCTGCTATGACAACGGCGCATACATGAACACGGGAACCCAGCGCTCCTCCGCGACACCGCAGTTTGCGGACACGACCACTACGCCTGCGGGCACGGCCTCGAGCGGCAAGGTGCAGGTACGCAAGGATCTCACCGCAATCATGGCGGATCACCATATTCCCTATGCGGCGCAGACTACTTTTACAGCCAATTTCAAGGATCTGCACACGAAGGCGCAGAAGGCCATCTATACGCCCGGCGCAGCATTTTTGAATGTTATGTCCCCCTGCCCGAGGGGCTGGGGGTATGACCCTTCCGAGCTGATGAACATCTGTAAGCTGGCCGTGGAAACCTGCTATTGGCCTCTCTATGAGGTGGCGGACGGCAGATGGATTCTCAGCTACGAGCCGAAGAAGAAGCTTCCCATAGAGGACTTCCTGCGTCCGCAGAAACGTTTTAAGCATCTGTTCGGGCCGGGAGGGGAAGAGCTGATCGGGCTGTTCCAGGCAGAGGTGGACAGAAGATGGGAGGAGCTGCGGGAAAGATGCGGGAGTTAGATGCGAGTGCGGGCTGATGCGGCAGATGAATCCAACAGGAGAGCATATACGGAGCGGGAAACCGCTCCGTGTTTTTGTAATAAAATTGATATTTGACGGTTGATATAAATATATTTTAATGATAATATTTGTATAAGATATCATTATTGTATTACGCTGGGAGGATAAATAATGCGTTGGCTGTTTAAGAGAGAAGGACAAAGGAAAAGGTATGCATCGGCTATTGAGTTATTAGAGAAAAGTAATATTGCCAGTTTGAGAAAAAGGACGAAAATACTTGTCGTTGATGATGAGGATGAGGAAATATATGAGGTATTAAAGGAGAGGCAGTATGATGCATACTATAAAAATGATATAACATATTCCATTGAAGCGGAACCTTTTGATATTATACTAATGGATATCCGAGGGGTTGCCAGAAGGCGAAAGAGTAATATGGAGGGGTTTGCAATCGCCTGTGAAATCAAAAGTAAATATCCGTTGAAACGAGTTTGCTGTTATTCGGGCAGTGTGCATCAGGAAATATCCGAGCAACTGGCGGACAGAAAAATAGATGCATTTTGGGTCAAAGATATTGATAAAATGTGCGAAAAAATAGACAATCTTATTATGGAATATGCTGATGTGGAAAAGCAGTGGGAAGTTTTACGGGAAGAAATGGTCAAGAATAAAATTAGTGAGGAAGATATCAGAAGGATAAGAGAAGCGTACTTTGAAGGATTCAAAAAGGGAAATTTTGCAGAGTTAAATATAGTTACTATGGAAACGATCAAAAATGCATCAACAATGTTAAATATTGTGAATTCGATTTTGACACTTATTAAGGTACTGGCGGTTTAAGTATGGATGAATTTAATTTACTCCCAATTTATAGAAATGGTCTTGAAGAGATATCAGATGGCATAGATGTCAGTGTGCCGGAATTTTGCAGAAAATGTTGCAGAGTGAATGAAAAATGTAAGAGACATTACATGAATCTGGCGGAGGCGGCCCCTGGGTTATATCATTGTCCTTATGGATTTTCCAGTTATGTTTTTGAGGTGGATGGCGACAATTGTATTTTTACATGTTTGCGGATAGAGGGAGAGTATGACAGGGCAAAACTCATGTCCAAGATTAAGAATCAGGGAAAGCGGTACCGGGAGATTTCATATCCCGTATTGCTGGAATATGCGGAGGCATATCGTGAATACTGGATAAACCAAAATAAGTATGAGAGGTACAAAAAATTTATAGACGATATTTTTCATGATGTGAGGAAATTTAATCAACAGATAAAACTGAAAAACGATAAAATATTTAGAAAATCACAGCAAAACAAAAGATATAGTGAGCTGCTTGAATATTCAAAGAGTATTTATGTCATGTGCTGGTTTTTGACACTGAGGTTGAATAATCACGATTTTGTATACAATGAACAGCTTATGAAGGCTGATGTCAGATCTTCCTATAATATATTTAAGATAATCGATAAAGTAAGATATTGTATGAAGGAGAAGGCGGAAAGCAAAGATATTAAGATGGTTATGACAGCTGAAAGAGAATGCAGAGACATGATGGCATATGACTGCATTGAGTTGTTACCCTTTTTGATTTTGGAAAATGCTGTGAAGTATTCTCCAAGGGGTGAAAAAATTGAAATTTATATTGATGAAAAGGGCAACAGACAGCATGTGGCTATTGTGTCTCTGGGACCCCGTATTTTAGAAAACGAGATAAATTTAATCTGTGAACAGGGATATAGGGGTGAGAATGCGGTAAAAGCTACGGATGACGGAATGGGGATCGGACTATATACGGCAAGCTGCATCTGCAGGCTGAACAATATTGATATGAGGGTGTATTCGGATCCTTTAAAGATAAAATGCATAAATAGTATAGAATATTCTGAGTTTAAGGTAGACTTTTGGATAGACTTATAGTATCATGAATGTGTTTTGGAGGTATTACAATGCTGTCATTAGATTCCCTGGCAAAAGTGATTTTGAGTATTCGGGATGATGTTTCAAATAAGAAGTTGCAGAAGTTAGCTTATTATGTTTATGCCTGGTATTTGACTATTTTTGGAGTTTCAATAGCTGAAATGCGGTTTGAAGCATGGGAACACGGGCCGGTATGTCGTAAGCTGTATAGTGGTTATAAGCGTTATGGATGGAAGAATATACCGGAATATAAAGGTTTTGTTTTGGCAAGCGATGAAGACATTAAGTTTGTTGAGAGCGTGCTGACTGTTTATGGCGGATATACAGCGGATGAGCTTGAGGAGATGACACATAATGAAGCGCCATGGCAGGAAGCCAGACAAAGAGGCTTTAGGTGTTCAACGGCTGATGCTATAATTACAGAGCAAAGCATGATCACATTTTACAGTACACAGTCAGATATCAGAGAACAGATAGAGACAATGCTATAACAGAGAGCTAAAACCTTAACAGGAGTGGATTTTTCAAGAGAGATCTTTTTTCGCCACACAGTCGTATCACAGCGGCTGTGTGTTTTTTTATTTCATAGGAAAGACCTTGTCGCTGTCAAGTGATAAAGAATATGCCTTTCCTATGAAATAAAAACTTTATGCGCACGGATGCACGTGGAAACATCCGGCGCAGCAAAGTGTCCAAGCCCCTCAAGATTGAGGTGGAGGGGAGTTGACGTGGGCTTGCCCACTTTGTTCTGCGAAATATGGAAGGAGAGGGAATATGAATCAGACATTTATGAAGGAAAGAAAGGTGCTGCCGCTGGTGCTGTCGATGTCGCTGCCCATGGTTATTTCCATGGCAGTCAATTCACTGTATAATATTGTGGACAGTTATTTTGTGGCGAAGCTGAGTGAAAAGGCCATGACGGCCCTGGCTCTGGTTTATCCGGTTCAGAATCTGATTAATGCCATTGCCATCGGGTTTGGGATCGGGATCAACGCCAGTGTGGCGTTTTATCTGGGAGCGGAGGATAGGGAGAGGGCGGATCAGGCGGCCTCCTGTGGATTATTTTTAAACTTTATTCATGGAGCCGCCCTTACCGTGTTCAGTATAGCGATAATGCCGCTGTTTTTGAGGACGTTTTCACGGGATAAAGAAATCATCGACATGGCTCTTGCCTATGCGGACAGGGCCTTTGCGTTTTCCGTGGTCATTACGCTGGGGATATCCTTTGAGAAAATATTTCAGTCCGTGGGGAACATGAAGATATCCATGATCAGTATGATATGCGGATTTGTGACCAACATTATCCTTGATCCGATCCTGATTTTCGGCCCTGGAGTTTTTCCGGCAATGGGGATTGCGGGGGCGGCCTACGCCACGGGGATCGGGCAGATTGTCACACTTGCGGTCTATCTTCTCTGCCTGGTGGTCAGTCCTGTCCCGGTAAAGATCGGGCGCAAAGGCCTGCGCATGGAGAAGGCGGTGGTGGGAAAGCTGTACGGGATCGGAATCCCGGCCACATTGAATATGGCGCTTCCCTCGCTGCTGATCTCGGCGCTGAACGGGATTCTGGCCGGATTCTCGGAGACCTATGTGCTCGTGCTTGGCGTTTACTATAAGCTTCAGACCTTTATCTATCTGACCGCAAACGGAATCATTCAGGGGATAAGGCCGCTTGTGGGATATAACTACGGGGCGGGGGAGCATGAGAGAGTGGAAAAAATATACAGGACCACGCTGGGGCTTACCATGGGTGTCATGCTGGCGGGGACGCTGCTGTCATGGGCGGTTCCGCAGTGGCTCATCGGCCTGTTTACCGCCAATGAGCAGACCGTTCAGATCGGGGTAAACGCCCTGCACATCATCAGTCTGGGATTTGCGGCATCAGCGGTCTCCGTCTCCTGCTCGGGAGCTCTGGAGGGACTGGGAAAAGGAACGCCGTCTCTTATGATCTCTCTGGCAAGATATGTGGTGGTCATTATACCGGCGGCCCTTTTGTTCAGCCGCCTTGCCGGGGCACGGGGAGTCTGGTATGGGTTTTGCTTCACGGAGCTTGTGACAGCGGTATTTTCCGGTTTTATTTACAGAAAATCGGTTTAAGATTTTCGTAAGATTTTCACCCATGCTTTAGCCTTGAATAAAGGAAGGATTTCTGCTAGAATAGTTAGGACATAAATATTTACCATTGCGATTAGGAGGAAACAATTATGGCAAAACCAGTGTTTGAAGCGAGGGAAGGGGAAAATGTTTTCGCACAGAAGGCGACTGCCGACTGCTGGAAATCACCGAAGCAGACGATCAGCCGGCAGGTGTCCGGAAAGACATATGTTACAGACCAGCGCATTGTATTTCTGGCATCGGGATTAGTCGGAACGGAAAGCGTAAGCTGGGAAATCGAGATGAAAGACATCGCATCCGTGAAGGCCTGCATGACACCGCCCTTTTTCCCTTTTGGGGTTTTGATCACGATGAAAGACGGCAGCAAATATAAGCTTGCATATTTGAGTCGTAAAAAATATATTGATTGGATTTCTCAGCATATTTCGTAAAGAATTTTCAGGGAATTGAATCAAGGGAAACCGGCAGTTAAAGACGAAAAAAATTCCGTTCACAGCCATCTACATTGAAAGATGGCCGTGAACGGAATTTTTTGCATTAAAAAATAGAGATTTCATACCGTGAAAATCAGATGTTTATGGAAAAACCCGTGAAAACATTCCGAATAATAAGTAATTTTGGTAGATTTTTGCGGGTATCAGCCCACTCATATCCATGGTAAATTGTAAAAAAAGACAAGGGGGATCGTGTGGTGGTTCAGAGTACGAAAAAAAAGAATATGCAGGGGAAAAAGATCGTGTTGCTTATTTTGCCGTTTCTGGTTTTAAGCTTCCTGTTTTCCTATTTCCCTCTTCATGGGTGGATCTATGCCCTCTATGATTACAGGGCACCCCTGAAATTATCGCAATGTGAGTTTGTGGGTGCAAAATGGTTTGTGACGCTGTTTGCAAACAAGACGCAGGTGGATCAGCTTATGGTGGTTATGAAGAACACCTTTGCCCTGAGCTTTCTGGGGATTGCGACTTCGTTTCTTCCGGTGTTGTTTGCGGTCTTTTTGAATGAGATGCGGTGCAAGTGGGTCAGGAATATGGTACAGACCATTACCACCATACCAAATTTTATCAGCTGGACCCTGGTGTACGCCATTGCGTTTGCTCTCTTTTCCACGACCGGAATGGTGAATTCCCTGCTTCTGAGGATGGGGATCATTGACACGGCTATCAAATTTCTGGATAGCAGCAACCACGTGTGGCTTTCCATGATTCTGTGGAGTATGTGGAAGGGAATGGGATGGAATGCCATCATGTATCTGGCGGCTATCTCGGGAATTGACCAGGAGCTGTACGAGGCTGCGAGAGTGGACGGGGCGGGAAGATTCCAGCTCATATGGAATATCACAATACCGTCACTGCTTCCAACCTATTTCGTGATGCTGATGCTGTCCATCGCCAGCTTCCTGTCAAACGGGATGGATCAGTATTATGTATTCCAGAACGCCTTTAACAAGACGAGCATCCAGGTGCTTGATCTGTATGTGTATAACATCGGTATGACGGGCAAAAGCCTGTCGCTGGCAACCGCAATTGGCATTTTGAAAAGCCTTGTCAGCCTTACCCTGCTGTTTTCCGTGAACTTCGTTTCCAAAAAGGTCAGAGGGGACAGCATTATATAGAAAGGAATCATGAAAATGAGAGTGGATACAGAGAGAAAACGCCCTGTTAAGAAAGAGGATATCTTATTCAAGATCGTGAATTATTCGATATTTTTGCTTTTTACTTTTTTATGTGCGTATCCGTTTTATTACTTGATTATCAATTCCATCAGCTCCAATGAACTCAGCAGCAACGGAATGATCAATTTTCTGCCAAGGCAGATCCATTTTCAGAATTATAAGGATGTGTTCCAGCTAAGCGGCCTTTCGACAGCGGTGGTAGTTTCGGTAGCCAGAACAGTGATTGGAACGGCCTGCACGGTCATGGCATCCGCCTATCTTGGATTCATGTTCACGCAGAAGAAAATGTGGCACCGCAGCTTCTTTTACAGGTTCGTTGTGGTTACCATGTATTTCAGCGCCGGTCTGATTCCCATGTTTATGACCATGAAGCTGCTGCACCTGAATAATACCTTCTGGGTGTATATTATCCCGGGCATTGTGCAGCCCTTCAACGTGATCATGGTGAAGACCTTTATCGAATCCATCCCCTCCTCCTTGCAGGAGGCGGCGGAGGTGGACGGTGCGGGAGTGCTGACGGTGTTCTTCAAGGTGATTCTTCCCACCTGTACTCCCATTCTGGCAACTATCGCCATCTGGGCGGCAGTTGGACAGTGGAACTCCTTCCAGGATACGCTGATCTACATAACGGATCAGAAACTGTATTCGCTGCAGTATCTGCTCTATATTTATCTGAATCAGGCAAATTCCCTGGCGGCTCTTGTGAAATCGTCCACGAATATCGGGGCGGTGGCCGACCTGGTGACGAAGCAGACACCCACATCCATAAGGATGACGATTTCCGTGGTGGTGGTTCTGCCCATACTGTTTATCTATCCCATGTTCCAGAAATATTTCGTGAAGGGTATCATGATCGGAGCGGTGAAGGGATAAAAATTAAGGGTAACTAAGGCTCCCAAGGAGCCTATATGGAAAAAGGAGGTAAGATATGAAAAGGAAAATGGCAACAAAAGTGGCAGGCGTCCTGCTGACCATGGCAATGATGGCCCAGACTCTGGCCGGATGCGGCGGGGCACCGAAGGATGCGGCAGAAGGGAAGGAAGATACGTCTTCCCAGGTACAGGAGACAGAGAGCAAAACAGAGGATACTGCGTCAGATGCGTCTGGTACTGCGTCAGATGCCGCTTCCGCTGCGGGAGAAGCATCCGGGGCGGAGAAATATCCGGAATTTCTGACGATTGAGGTATTCGGCATACAGTCCAATTATCAGGGTCTGCAGTCCGGGTGGTTTGGAAAGCTGGTGAAGGATAAGTTCAATATGGAGCTGAACATTATCGCTCCCAATGTGGCAGGCGGCGGCGACACGCTGTATCAGACAAGATCAGCCAACGGAAACCTGGGAGATCTGATTCTTGCCAATATGGATTCCAACCGGCTGAAGGATCTGGTGCAGGCGGAGCTGGTACTGGATATGACTGACTATATGGACGGATGTGAGAATCTCAAGAAGTATCTCCCTTCCATGGAGATGGCGAGCGCCCTGGCTGAGAAGGAAGGCCTTTGGGGAATTCCCAGTGGTATTTCCGCTGTTTCCGCAACGGATCCGGGGGAGATATCCGAACCCACCTGTGCGGCAAGCCTTCGCTGGGATCTGTATAAGGAAGCGGGATATCCGGATATAGAAGGACTTGAGGGACTGCTTCCCGTTCTGAAACAGATGCAGGAGCTGGCAGGCACAAGTGATTCCGGCAAGGAAGTGTATGGATTCTCCCTGTTCAAGGACTGGGACGGCGATGTTATGCAGAATGGCGCTTCCTTCTCGGCAATGTTTGGATACGACACCATGGGATCCGCACTGTTTAATATTGTAACGGGCGAGACCCAGAGAGTGATCGACAGCGATTCCATGTATGTGGCTGGTTTAAAGCTTTTGTTCAAGGCAAATCAGATGGGACTGGTGGATCCGGAATCTACCACACAGAATTTTGATACCGTGGCCTCAAAGTATACGGACGGAGCGGTTCTCTACTCCCTGTGGCCGTGGCTTGGAGCCGGATACTACAATAGTCAGGGAAACATGGAAGCGGGAAAAGGCTTCATGTCCGTGGCTATGGACGGAGCGAAGTACCTTTGCTATGGCGGCACCCCTTTGGGAAATGTAAAGTATGGTATCATGGTGGGAAGCCAGACCAAGGATCCCCAGCGTATGGTTGACTTTATCGACTGGCTGTATTCTCCGGAAGGAATCACGGCAAGCGGCACGGACACCAACGGCGGATGCGGACTGGAAGGCCTGACCTGGGAATTGAAGGATGGGAAGCCCACATTTACGGAGTTTGGAAGAAAAGTGTTCATTGACAAGGATGTAGAAGCGCAGGTTCCCGAGGAGTGGGGAGGCGGAACGTACAACGACGGACTCTCCGCACTTAACTACAGCGCTGCGGGGACAAAGGATGTGAATGAGGAAAACGGTGTGCCTTATAACTGTACGGTTTGGGATGAATACAGGGAGATCACTTCCACCACTCTGAGTAAGGACTGGGCGGAGCATTTCGGAACAGACAAGCTTCCCATTGACTACTTCACGGAGCAGGATATGATCAGCGTGGTTCCGGGAACGAGCTGGGCAAATCCTGATTATTCCACGGATATCACGGTGATCAAGGAACAGTGCAGGCAGACTATCGTTGACTATTCCTGGAGAATGGTCTTTGCGGACAGCGAAGAGGAATTCGACGCTCTTCTTAAGGAGATGCAGGATATCACCAACGGCCTGGGCTTTGAGGAGGTTTACAAGGTGGATCAGGAAAACTGTGCGGCAAGATTTGCAATGTTTGAGGAAGCAAGAGGAAACTGATAAAAAGGGTAAAGGGAGAGCTTGGCTTTCCCTTTACGATTTCCCGGATTTATAGGCGGGGAGTTCTTCTTCGGAAGGAAAGGATGGAGTCATGAAGCTGAATCTGGACAGTCCGGTACTGGATTATGTGAATACGTTACTCTCTTATATTGTTTTAAATCTCCTGTTTATCCTGTGCTGTATTCCCGTCATTACCATCGGGCCTGCGGTGGCGGCTCTCTATGCGGTGATGCTGCGGGAGGCGAGAAGGGAGTACGGATATCTGTACCGCAGTTTTCTCAGGGCTTTCAGGGAGATGTTTTTTCAGGCTCTTGGCATGTCCCTCTTCTTTGTGGCGTTTGTGCTTTTTATTTCTTTTTCCATGGTATTCTGGTATTCTTATGGTGGGGCGCTGCCCATGGCGGCCAGCGTGCTTCTGGCAGTCCTGATGCTTGTGACATTGGGTGCGGGGCTCTACGGCTTTCCCCTTCTGGCGAGATTCCAGAATACTGCGAGGCAGACTGTCAGGAATGCGTTTGGCATGACCGTGGCACACGCCGGATATACGGTGCTTCTTATAGGGATTGAGGCGGCAGCGGCGGCCCTGTTTTATTTTTTTCCCTTGTTCCGGGTATTCATGCTTGCGGTGGGGTTTGTCTTTGTGGCTCTGTGTAAGTCACTGATCCTGTCTGTGGTTTTTGCCGGATACGAATCAAAGAAGGAGTAGAAAAAGATGCTGCGTAGTGTGAGAAGGCAGATCATGTATATTTTTATTCTCGTCACCGTCATCCCGGTGCTGGTGGTGGGGGCGATCGCTGTTTCTGTGTTGAAAAAGCAGATGAGGGAGCGGTATGAGGAACAGGTGGAGGCGGAGAATACCAGGGTGAAATCCATCCTGTTTGACATCACGCTCTCGATGTACAATGGCTGCGAACCCATTGTCACCTGGCAGGCTTACCGGGATCTTCTGTCCACGGAGGATTTCTCGAAAAGCGACAAGACGAATCATGATTCTCTGACGCGCTCTCTGGCATCTCTGAAGGAGAACACGGCGGCCATATCCTCCATTGCCATATACACGGATAATCCCAATATTCCTGAGGGGACGGGGATCTCTTATATGGAAAATCATTTTGAGGATCAGGAGTGGTATCAAAATACAAGGAACGGGGAATGGAGCAACTGGACCTGTACCATGGTTCCTCTGAATCCGACCCAGGAGGCTTTGGAGCTCACGCTTGTGAGAAGAATCAATATCGGATCCTCCCGGTATGAGGCTTATCTTGTGATGACGGTGAGCACGAGCTATCTGAGAAACCGCCTGATCAAGACGAACAGCTTTCTGCTTGCCAGCGTGGATGCTCTTCCCTGTTTCTTTTCCTCGGAATACCGGATGATGGAGACGGACATGCCCTTTGAGAAGGACTTTGAGGGAGGATATTATTCCTATCGGGGTTCCATGGATATCAAGGGGGAGAGGGCCATGACCTGCATCACCACTCTGCTGCCCTATAAGGTGTCAAACAAGTTCTATATCCTGTCAAGCGATCTGGAAGCCTACCGGCAGATGGAACGGTTTTCCCTTCTGTTTGTGGTTCTGGTAGCCATAGTGATCGCCGGGACGGTGATCGTGATTATCTTGTTTTCCTCTTATCTCAGCGACCGGATTCTCACGCTGCGCACTGCCATGCATCAGGCAAGTATGGGAGATTATAATATCATAGACGAGTTTCGGGGCGAGGATGAGCTTACGGATATTTTCAGCGATCTCATGACCATGGTGGGAAGGATTCATGACAAGGAGGCGGAGTTTTTCGAGGGAAGGATCAAGGAGCAGAAGCTGGTGAACAAACAGCAGGAAATGGAATTCAAGATGCTTTCCAGCCAGATCAACCCTCATTTTCTGTACAATACACTGGAGACGATCCGGATGCAGGCTATCAGCAGCCGGAACAGGGAGGTGGCTACCTCCATTATGCTTCTGGCGGACAGTATGCATTATGTGCTGGAGAACACGGGGACGGCTCTGACCACTATCGCCAGAGAGCTTGAGCATGTGAAGACCTACCTGCAGATCCAGAAGCTCAGGTTTAGGGACAGGGTGTGCTGGGATTTTTATCTGGACGAGACGGTGGATATGGACCGGTTCGTGATTCTTCCCCTACTGCTGCAGCCGGTTGTGGAGAACGCTATTGTGCACGGGCTTGAGGGGAAAGAGGAGAAGGGACATATCAGTCTGATTATAGAGCGGGAAAAAGAGGATAAAATAATAATAACGGTTAAGGATAACGGCAAAGGGATAGGATCGGAGAAGCTGGAGCAGCTTGGACGGTCCATCAGGGAAAAGGGCCTGGACGACAGCTCCAGTATAGGACTGCACAACATTGACCAGAGGGTGAAGCTGTTTTACGGTGAGGAGTATGGTCTTACGATTACGAGCGAGCTTTTTAAGGGTACCTGTGTGTCCCTGATCCTTCCGTTTGGGGAGGATGGTGAGGGGTAGAGTTTATGAAGAATATGCTGATTGATGTCCTTATTGTGGATGATGAGGCTTTTATAAGGGAAGGCCTGAAATACATGATCGAGTGGGAGGAGCTTGGCTTTACGATCTGCGACGAGGCGGAAAACGGGGAGGAGGCAGTGGAGAAGATTCTGCTCTATCAGCCGGGCCTGGTGCTTCTGGACATCAGGATTCCCGGAATGTCCGGAACGGAGGTGATCCAGGAGGTAAGGCACAGGGGATTTGAAGGCGAGATTATTTTTCTCAGCGGCTATACGGAGTTTACGTATGCCCAGGCGGCTCTCGAGTACGGAGCGTTCAAGTATATCACCAAGCCCATTGACGAGGGGAAGCTGACCGATGCCGTACAGGCGGTAAAGGAGAAGATCGAGCGGCGTTATGACAAAGAGCGTTCCCTGAACCAATATCTGAAAAAGGCCAGATCCATGGTGCTCTATGATCTTCTTGTGGGCCGTGAATTCGACCCTTCCATCAATTACAATGAGCTGGGACTTTATGCCTCCATCTATCAGGTGGTGATGTATGAAAATTATGCGCCGTATTTTCAGATGATTGACCTGGCAAGTCTGCTTATGATTGACATGGGCTCCTTCGAACGGATCCAGATTCATCAGAGGGAGGTTCTTCTGCTGAAGAACCGGAACGCTCTGGAACGGTTTCAGTCATGGGTTCTGCGCTATGAGGGCGGATACCAGAAGGGATCTCCCATGGATTCCCTGTTTTTTGTCTATGGGGAGGCGGTGTCCAATATCAGGGAAATCGGCAGATCGTATCATCAGTGTGCCGCACTCATAAAGAGAAGATTTTTCTGCGGAGAAAATCAGCATATGCTGTCCTTTGAGGATCTTCCTGCGGACAGGGGGGAGGAGGAGACGGATCCGGCTGTGGGCAGGGTGTACGGGCAGAGATTTTTCGAATCCATTCAGACCGGAAGCCGCAGCAGAATCGCCCGGATTCTGGAGGAGCTTCGGGAGTATGTCTGCGGAAAGGATCTGGAGGTTTTGAATGTGAGACATTTTCTGGTGGACATTTTCCTGCAGGTGAAATTGAATACCATCAATACCTATGGAAAAAGCCATGATATCCCTTTTCAGAACAACGCATCTGTCATAGAGCTGATCGAAAACAAGTCGTATCTCTATGAGATCCTGGACTATTTTATGCAGCAGTTTGAGATGATCATGGAGAGAATCGGAAGCGGATCCTCGGACAGTGTGTTTGAGGATGTCCTGCATTACATCAATATGAATTATGCCTCCCAGCTGAAGCTGGAAGAGATCGCGGCTCTGTTCGGATACAACAGCTCCTATTTTGGAAAGCTGTTCACGCAGAAAAACGGGTGTAATTTTAAAACCTATCTGGACAATATCCGTATTGAGCAATCAAAGAAATTGCTGCTGGAGACGGACTGGAAGGTGTATGAAATCGCGGCAGGGGTGGGATACAGTCATGTGGACGTTTACCACCAGAAGTTCAAAAAGCTGGTGAACATGAGCCCGGCGGAATTTCGCAGGGCTTCGGGCGCAGGCGGGGAGGAATAGCGGGCATCTTACAGGGAAAATATGCATGTTGCCCTGTTTGCCATTGTCTCTTTCGCAAATCCCATCTATACTTACCTTGATGACAGGAGGTAAGCAGGATGGGATTTATTTTATTACGGTTATTTGCGGCGGCGGCAGCCGTATTGTGTGCGGCGGCTCTGATTAAGAGGAGGAGGGTGCGGAAAGCCGGGGGCTTTGCCATTACGGGCATGGTACTGGGACTGCTGTTATTTGCGGTTTCCTTCCTTCCCTCCTTGCTGTTTACGGACTATGAGGGTCTTGAGCCATCAGGGGAATACGAGGTGGCGCAGGCCCGGGCCATACTTGTGGACAAGGACAGAGCGGAGGCCTTTGAGTCGGACGGCTCCAGGAGAGAGGTGCCTGTTTATTTTTATTATCCGGAAAACGGGGATGCCACAGAGGAAGGCTTTCCCCTGGTGGTGTTCTCCCACGGGGCTTTCGGGTATTATCAGAGCAATGTCTCTGCTTACCTGGAGCTTGCAAGCCACGGCTATGTGGTGGTCAGCCTGGATCACCCGTATCATTCCTTTTTCACCACGGACACGCAGGGCAAAAGGATTACCGTGGATCCCGGATTTATGCGGGAGGTGATGGGAGCTAACCAGGACAATATGTCGCAGGAGGAGATCTGGGAGCTGTCCCGGGGATGGCTGGAGCTTAGGACACAGGACATGGATTTTGTGATAGACAGCATGAAGGATGCGGCGGAGGAAGCGGGCGCTGCGGGAGAGGGGAGCCTTTCATCCGCATGGTTTTTTGAATCCGATGAGCAGGAGAGGGGGATCCGGGGAGCTCTCGCCATGACAGATATCGAAAGGATCGGTCTGATGGGCCATTCCTTGGGAGGCGCTGCCAGCGTAACGGTGGGCAGGAGCCGTGAGGATATCGGAGCCGTGGCGGATCTTGACGGAACCATGCTGGGTGAGGAGACGGGCTTTGAAAACGGAGTCTGCACGTATTTTGCGGAGCCTTATCCGGTGCCGCTTTTGATGATCGATAATGAGGAGCATTACAGGGTGGGGAGGGAGGCCGGGGCGCTCTATGTGAATTCCTTTATTCTGGAGAATGCCGTCTGCAGCGTGCACACGTATTTTGAGGGAAGCGGACATATGAACTTTACGGATCTTCCCCTGTTTTCTCCGCCGCTGGCTTCGCTCCTGGGTACGGGAAATGTGGATGCCAGGGAATGTATCGAGACAATGAACAGTATTATCCTGCAGTTTTTTGACTATTATTTAAAAGGGCAGGGGGAGCTTTCGATTGCGCCGAAGTATTGAGACGGGGAGCGTCAGTATGGAGATAAAAATTCTGAAAATAAAGAGGGACCAGCCGGAGCGGGTGGAGATCCGCTGTCATGAGGTCACAGAGCAGGTCAGAGAGATTGCGGACTTTGTGAGGTCACGGCAGGGGAGGCTGACAGGGTACATGGAGGGCAGGCAGTTTGAGATCCCGGTAATGGATATCCACTATATTGAGGCGGTGGATAACAGGGTGTTTCTCTACAGCTCCGGGGAGGTCTACGAGACAAGACAAAAGCTCTATGAGCTAGAGGAGATTCTGAGGGAAAAGTATTTCCTGCGCATCTCAAAATCAACCCTCTTAAATCTCATGAAGGTGAGCGCCCTGAAACCGGCCCTGAACGGCAGGTTCCAGGCCCTCCTGCATAGCGGCGAGGAGGTCATTATTTCAAGAAAATATGTGCCGGAGCTGAAAAAGGCACTGAAAGGCGGTGTTTCTTAGTGAACGGAAAAGAATTTGCCATTCGTCTTATGACGACTTATTTTACCCTGGTCACGCTTATCACGGCGGCAACTCTTGGGATGGGCCAGTATTTTGAGCCAGAAGCCTCATTCGGGTATGAGGCCTTTGCCTCGCCCCTGATCTACGGAGTCTGCGGCACGCTTCCCGGTATTGTCATGTATTCCCGGAAGGAGCTGTCCGTAAAGGCGTTTCTCATCCGCAAGGCGCTGCAGTTTGTGTTGATTGAGATTACCGTGCTTTGTGCTGCGTTTTGTGATCCGAATCGTGAGCTGAGAACGGATATTCTGGCGGGAATGGGCATCTGCGTTTTCGTGATTTTTGTCCTGGCACACGGGATCGAGTGGATTGAGGACTGTATTGCGGCAAAAAGGCTTACCGAGGAGCTTCTGGCTTTTCAGAGGAATATATACTAGAATCTGTGACCGCCGCCCCCGCCGCTGCTATGTCCGCCGCCCCCTCCGCCACCGCTGTGGCCTCCTCCGGAGCCGCCCGAGCTGCTACTGCTGGGAGGGTCGTAAACCTTGGTCTGGCTGGTCAGAATCTTTCTGGGATTTCGGAAGTCAAACCGGGTGGAGATGGATCCCAGTATTTCACCTGTGCCGGGCTTCGATGAGCGTGAGAGGCTCCTTGCCAGAAAGTAGTTGAGCAGTGCGGCCAGGATAAAGGCGAGAAGAGCGTTGCTTATGTATTTCATGGGCTGTGCGATCTTTTCGCCCGCAAGGACGGCACCGATCTGTTCAAAAGCACTGGAGGCGCACAGATAGTAATCGCCGTTTGAGGCATAGCGGTACACGTTGTCGGTGATGGTGTCGGCGTAGGACTTGCCTATGGTCCGGTATATGGCTCCGTCGCTGAAAAGGTAGAGCTCCCGGTTGTCCATGTCGATGAGAAACAAAGTGCCGCTTTCTGTGCCAAACAGCCCGTGGTAGTAATCGTCCGCAAAGGAGGCGGCGGAGTAAGAGTTTGCGGAGATGGACTTGAAGGCGGCATTTCCATAGGCAGTGACCGTGCGCATGGCAGCGGCCAGCTCTTCCTGTTCCCTGCTGCCTAAAAGCTGTGCGTCATCCTCCAGAATGATGCAGTATCCTGTATCCGGATTTTCCCACAGGATTGTGTTCTGGGATTCGGCGTATGCTCCAAGCGGAAAAAGGAGACAGGCGGGCAGCAGGAAAAGTGTGCATATCATAATCATAGAATAGAGGGAGCGCCTGCGGGCGCTTTTTTGTCTTTTATTTCGCATAGTCATCACCTCCGTGTCTCTGAAACTGGGGGAGCTTCCTGGTGGCAAGAATATTATATTTCTGAATGATCGCCGTTATGGCGGATAAAATTCCGACATAGGAGAGGATCGTGCCGCCGTAATACCACAGATCCGATACGGGATTTATCACGTGGATCAGGACGGTGACCAAAAGGGAAAGGAGTGGGCCCGCTATGGCTGGCACATGGCTTTTTCCCGGAAAGGCGCTGTGAGAGAGCAGCTCCCTCAAATTCACGGCTCCCGGTTTTCCTCTGAAAATTCTGCCGTTTTGACGGAACAGGTAACCACGGTCATCCATCTTCTGGTCTCTGCGGTAGATATCCGAAAGCTCCATCAGGTAGAGGATGAGGGTGGCTCCCGCAAGGAGGCCTGACAGGGAGAGAAGCAGCGTGGGCTTTATGGTCAGAAAGAGATTCAGGAGAAAAAAGATCGGGACGGCCAGCAGTGCGGAGCCTGTCAGGTACTTGCGGATATCCATGGGGATATCGGCGGCAATCCTGCCGTTCTGGCCGTTTACCGTGGCATAGGCCACCCGGCCGTCCTTCCGGTAGGACAGAAACCAGACCGGATACATGACACGCTCCGGCTCATGGCAATAGGTGTTCAGGGCGATGTTCGTGGCAAAGCTGTTTCCCTCGGCGGGGAATTTCAGACCGGAAAAGGCGGGGGTGCTTTTGACCCTGCGGCCGCTGGTGGAATTCGCCAGGTCAATGGCTTCCTGCTTGTAGAGCTCGCTGTCCACGTCCGCAGTGTCCGCATAGAAGCCGCTTAAGAAGGCGGGCGTGAATTTCCTGCTGTCCCGTACATTAAAGGGAGCGATTCTCTCGCTGATGCTGTCTGAAAAGGAGGAAGAGGCATCGTAGGATATATCGTAGTAGGAGGCGTCAATTTCTCCTGTCAGATCATAGTGGTCCGTATAGATGTAGTCCCCTTTTCGGTAGGACTTCTCCCCTTTCATGGAAACGGGTCCCTTCTGGGTGATGCTGTAGGCCCAGTAGGGCATATAGATTCCCCGGAAGCCGTCGATATGCTTTTCATCCTTGAGCTCATTCGGGGCAAAGAGAGCGCGCCGCATCCGGGAAAGGTATGCCTTTTTGCATGCATCCTTCGTCATCTTGAACGGAATGATATGGGAAGGGCGAAGCTGGCGGCTGATCCGGCTGTGGAGAATGGTTGATGCGCCGCAGAAGCTGCAGAATTCAGCTGCGGAGGTGTCGGTGCTTAGGATCTCGCCCCCGCACTGCGGGCAGGTAAAAACCGTTACGTCAAAGTCATTATGTTCCTCGGCCCCTTGATCCTCCGGTGTGGAATAGGGATCCTGGGTGGTGAGGCAGTGTTCACATTGGAGCAGCTGGGATTCAATGTCAAATTTCAGATTCCCGCCGCAGTTTGGACATTCGTACACAAAAATTTCCCCCTGTCTGGTAAGTTCTGTTTCTATTTTAATGTGAGGAAGGGGAAAAGTAAATAGGGGATCGGGCGATCCACAAAAAGCGCAAATTGTCAAGTACGAATTTTGCACGCTCCGGTACATGTTTGGGGGAAGAGGAGGTGGAAGAATTTGATATGATATTATTATATTCTTTATAGAAAGGGTGAAAGAGGATGAAAAGAAAGGTTAAAAAAAGGTTACTTGTATGGCTTCTTAGCATTTCCATGGTGGCAGGGCCCTTCGGCATCCGGGTTCTGGCGGCACCGGACGAAGAGACGCAGACCCTGACGTATGCGGGCGGATTGTGCGAACACCATGCGGAGCACACGGCGCAGTGCGGGTATGTGCAGGGACAGCCTTGCGGCCATGTGCACACGGAAGAATGCTATGAGACGGTGACGGAATGTGTACATGCGCACACACAGGAATGCTATCCGGAGGAAATACCGGATGATTCTGCACAGGACGAGGCTTCGGGAGACGAATTTCCAAAGGGAGAAACGGGAAACGCTTCTGCGCCGGAGCGGTGCGGCCATGTGTGCAGCGAGGAAAGCGGATGTGTCGTGAAGATTCTGAAGTGCGTCCATGAGCATGACGACGGCTGCGGCTATGCGCAGGCCTATGACTGTACCTATCAGTGTGATATCTGCAGCGGCATCCTGCCACAGGAACCGGCGGCGGATGGAGCCGAAACAGACCAGCCGGAAGCAGACGGTGTCATTTCCGGGGATTCGCAGTTCGGAGAAACGGATGGTGAGAACGGGGAAGCGGATAAGGAGAGTGGCGGTGAAACGGAAGGTCTTTGTCCGCACCATGAACAGCACACGCAGGAATGCGGGGGCCTGGAAGAAGGAGAGGAGGCCCTGTGCGCTTATGAATGTGTGATTTGTGAAGTGCAGGAGCTGATCAACGCTCTGCCGGATGCGCAGGAGATCAGCGAGGACAATGCGCAGGAGATTGCGCAGAGGATTGCGGAGATTGAAGAAAAAATGGACGGCTTGACGCTGGAAGAAGCGGGCCTGGTTGATTTGACGAGATTTGAGGCGGTTTATGCGGCTCTGCTTGCCTTTGCACAGAAGCCTGCGCTGACGGCGGATGGGACGACGGTCAGGGAGGAGAGACTCGACGTGTCGGCAATGACCGGTTTCCAGCAGAACGTTTCCGAGGGCTGGGCCTGGGATGCGGGATCGAACACGCTGACATTGAACAACTGTCATATCAGAACCGAGAACAGCGGTGGGATGATCCGGTTCCCGGGAGACTGCCAGATCAACATTGTGCTGGAAGGGGAGAATATTCTGGAGAGCGCGCAGATGAATTATGCCGCAATGATCGACAATAACCAGGGCCGGAGCAATAATGACTGGGTGATCCGGGGGAGCGGCAGCCTGGAATTCCGGGCGCAGGGAGACGCACCTTCATCCGGCTATTATCCCTATGGTTTTCCCGGAAGGAATCTTACCATAGAATCCGGCACGGTAAAATCCAATGTCAGCCTCTGTATGCTGCTTGGGAGTTTTACCATGGAGAGCGGCTCCGTGACGGTGGATTGTTCGGCAGGCTCACAGTCGGACGGCATATATGCGGACAGTGGTCCTGTGGATATCAAGGGGGGATCTGTCAATATCAATGCAGGAAGAGTTGGGATTTATGTTCCCGGTCTGAGTACGAGCGGAGACAGGAGCATCAATATTTCCGGAGGAGATATCACGGTCAGCGGCGGAGCATCCGCAATCCGGATTGATGACAGAGGAGCGGGAGACGCACAGACGATTAATATTACCGGCGGGTCGGTGAAGGCGCAATCAACCTCGTCGGGCAGTATGATAGCGAAAGAGATCAATTTAAGTGGATCAGGCAGCGTGGAGAGCAACTCAGCGAACCAGCCCGGCATCTGGGCAAAAGAGGATCTGAATGTGGGGGAGAACGTCCAGGTTACTGCAAAGAGCGAAAACAGCTACGGCCTTTATGTACAGGGGAATCTCAACGTTCAGGATACGGCTCTTGTCACGGCGACAGGAACTGTGGATGCGGCGGCGCCTTCGCTCTCACTGGGAGACAATGCGCAGCTGAACGGCATGGTACGCACGGACACCAGCGACGGGCGTATCTGGACGGTCTATGGAAACGCCGAGCTGCACAGCGATCTGACTCTGGGGCCGGATGCGTATACGAACGCCAGCGGAGACAAGCTTCCGGTGAAGCTGGTGGTGATGCCGGGGGCAACACTGACCGTACCGGAAGGAAAGAAGCTGGATGCCACCCAGGGAATCACGGTGGAAACGCTGAAGGATTATCTCTCAGGTGATGTGGATGCGGTCATCGCAAAGGGGGATCCGGACAGCTCCGTGCTTCTGCCGCAGCCGGAATATCAGATCGAAGTCAGTGCCCAGCCTCCCGCAGGAGGCACGGTGACGGGAGGAGGCGTTTATCCGGGCAAGACCTCCGTGACCGTGACGGCACAGGCTGCGCAGGGATATCGCTTTGTGAAGTGGACGGAAGGCGGCGCAGAGATTGCGGGAGAGGGAGAGGCATATACCTTTCAGGTGACAGGTGACCGGAATCTAACGGCGATATTTGAGAAGGTGAACGTTCCCACTCCGACTCCCACTCCGGAAAAAGATCCGGATCCCACACCCACTCCCGGAGAGGAGCCGGTGCTGACACCAACACCGAGCGCGGAACCGGATCCGACGGCGACACCGAGCGCAGAACCGGATCCGACAACGACACCGAGCGCAGAACCGGATCCCACGGCGACACCGGGAGAGAACCCGACTCCCACGCCCGGTATGAACCCGACACCGACCCCGGGCAGGGATCCTGAACCGGAACCCACACCGGATCATGACAGAAGAGAGGAAAGGACGCAGGATAGCGGGAACACAGAGACCGGATCCGCTTCATCAGTGACGGTACAGGCACCTGCGGTAAGAACGGCAGAAGCTGTGGCGGTGGATAAGAAGGGCAATGCGGTAATCAACAGGACGGCGGTGGATAAGGCCATAAGGCGGGCGAAGCCGGAGGCGCAGATACTGGCGGTTTCCCTTTCCGTTGCGGCGGGGGTGGCACAGAAAAGCTGCGAGGTCACGATTGAAGCACAGGCCCTGGACGAACTGATCAAGTGCAATGCCGGCAGCTTTCGGATTACGGTAAACAACCTGATTGTTATGGGATTTGACAGAGAGCTCCTTGAGAGCCTGGATACAAGGAGCGGGGAAGGATACCTGGTTCTGCGCATCCACAGGCTGGAAAAGGCCGAACTTCCGGCAACGGCGCAGGCAGTCATCTGGGATCATCCTGCTTATGAGATCACCCTGGTTCTTGTGCAGGGACAAGAGGAGACGGTTCTGACCGACTTAGAGGGTGCGACAGTTCTTCTCGGGCTCGGCTACACAGGGCCGGAGACGGAGCCTGTGGAAAATCTGCGCGGAGTTTTTGTGGATCAAAGGGGAAAAGCGGGATGGATAAAGGAATCCGCCTACGATGAGAAGAGAAAAGCGGTGATGCTTGAGGCCGGAAGGCTGGGAATCTACGGTGTCGCCTGCCGGCCGCAGGATTAAACGGAAGAAAAAGTTTTGAAATAAAGGCTATTCGGACCAGCGCAGATAGACAGAGGAGAGGAAAACGTGATCTCTGACCTCAAAGCGGAAGCCGCCTTTATATTTTCCGGCAACGGAGCGAATGGACGCAAGGCCGGTTCCTCCTGAGGGTTTTGTGGAGGGAAAGGCCTTGCAGGGAGCGGCATTTGCGATAGGACAGCTGTTATCCATGGTGATGGTGAGGATCCCTCCCGCCAGGCGGCTCTGCATCCGGATAAAGGGATCCTCCACGGTGCGGCAGGAATCGACGGCGTTTTCCAGAAGATTTCCGATGATGACGCAAAGGTCGCTCTCCGCAACGCGTCCGGTATCCCCTGGGATATCCAGGCGGATATGGCAGGAGGAGACGCCGGCTTTTGTGGCCATGGACAGATAGTGAAGGGCTACGGCGTTTACCGCCTCGTTCTCACACAGAGTCTGAAAGGGCTCATCGGGAATATTGGCGCAGAGACGATCCAGATAGAGGGAGAGCTTCGTATCCTCCCGGTTATTCAGGTAGCTTCGAATCACTGCAAAATGATGCTTCAGATCATGACGCTGCTGCCGGATCTGTGCGGTGGCAGCGGATAGCAGCTGATGCCTTTGCCTCTGCACCTCCACCTGCTTTTCCATCAGAGAGAGCTCATAGGAAAGCTGGCGGTTGCGGCTTCGCAGAGCGAAGGTGTCTCTTATAAAATATCCGCACAGCGCACTCATGATAAGAAGGAAGAGCAGCACGCCGATCTGGAAGAAAAAGGACTTCTGAACCTCCAGATGGAACAGATAGTAATTGCCCACCTCCAGAAAGGAAAACAGGGCGATGATGGCAACCGGCAGGAAAAATTTGCGGGCCAGGGGGTTCTGATTCCTGACGATTTCCCGGATAATGCTGCCTGCGAACAGACAGAAGGCCAGGGGCGTCAGGACATGGAACAGATACATGCTTTTCGAGAGGGAAACGATTCCGGAAAGCTGCAGCAACACGGTCAGGCCAAGAACCAGCTCCATGGTAAGGCACATGTGATGAAGGGGATGTGAGGGGGAAAGACGAAGCACGACCAGGCCGAATTTCATCATGGGAATTGCCAGGCTGAACAGACCCAGAAAGGCCATCACATATAAAAGAGATGGATTTGGGATAAACAGACCGGTCAGATTGCATTCTCCGAGCACCCAGATCCCGGTGCAAAGGGAGAAAAGCCCCAGCCAGAAAAAGGCAATCCCGCTCTTTTCAAACCGTGTGAGGACAAAGGCGATCAGACACAGAATCATTCCCAGGGCGATCAGCACGATGGAGAAAAAGAGAGAAAATCCCATCTCGGAAAAAAGATGAGCGTACAGGTCGCCGGAGGATCCCATAAGAGGCGGATGGAGCATGGCGGTATTTCTCTGGGAAGGCGTAAGATATTCCATCTGGAGAGTGACCTTGCCGCCGCCGTTTTCCGGCAAGGGAAAAAGGGCGACCCTGGTGGGCGGGTCCAGCAAAAAAGCGGGATAGCTTCCGGGCTCCCCGTATTGGTAAATAAGCTCGCCGTCCGCATATACCTTCACGGCGGTGTAGACGGATTTCAGATAGAGATGATCCCCGTCCTCTGGAAAAATCGTGGTGCAAAGCGTGATGCGGGAGCGGGCACCAAGACCCCGGATGCCACAGGGCAGGCAGAGGGCCTGTCCCTCCATGTCCCAATCCGAGATGATCTGCACATCCGGCCTGCGCTCCTGCTTTTGGGGGCGTGGAAAGACGACCGCACCGGCCATAAGCGCAAAAAGAACCGCAAGTGTAATGGGCAAAAAAAGATGCAGGATACGGTCTTTCTTATTCATAATCGATTCCCTTTCTGGCCTCATCAAACAAAAACAGCTCCCAGGCCTCCCTGGCTTTTTTGAAATTTTCCCGGCGGATATAGACCTTTTCTCCACCTCGCATATGGAACACCATGAGTTCGCGGTCAATGCCCGTCACAAAGGCGAGATTGGCAAGGTAGCTCTTGTGGCAGCGGAAAAACGGAAAGGCTTCAAATTGCGGCATGAGCTCGTCCAGCTTTCCCTTGGTCTGAATTGTCTTGTTGTCCAGAAGATGAAACGTCAGGTAATGCGCCTTCTGCTCCACATAGAGCAGCCGGCGAGCCGGAAGGTTCAAGGGCTTTCCCTGGACAAGAATTGTGATTCCGGGCGGATTATCCCTCCGGTCAAGGGCAAAAAGCAGGACATCATCCATGGCTTTCTGGGACACCGGCTTTTCCAGATACCGGTTCACGTTCAGGCGGTAGCCGTCCAGGGCGTGCTCCTTACTTGTGGTGACAAAGGCGACAGGGATTTCGGGATCAATATTGCGGATGCGGCGTGCGGCTTCCACACCGGAGATGCCGTCCATATAAATATCCATGAGAACCAGGTCAAAACACCCGGAGGGATTATTTCCAAGGAGGGCCTCCCCGCTGTCGAAAACTGTGGTTTTTGCAGGCACGCAGCCGGATTGAATCAGGGAAATCAGTTTCTTTTGTTCATCGGCATCATCTTCGCACAGGGCGATCAGCAATTCCTCCATTTGGCACCTCTTTTTCTTTTCAGTATAGGGGGATTGCCCTCAAATGTCAATTTTTCACCTTCGGGTTCGGTGCGGAAAACAGAGGGATGGGGCCGGCGATTGTTTCCCGGTTTACATACAGGCTCATGTCGGGCCGGGTGGCAAGAGTCCATTTTACCAGCTGGATGTGCATGCGCTCGATCTCCAGGCAGGTAATACAGCGGGGATGTACACAGCTGCCGCTGTTGTAGTAGTGAGGATCCTCGGCGGAGAGTGCGGGGCGGTGCGTGTGTCCCGTGATCAGAATGTGGTTCTCCTTGAGGGCCCAGTCGTGAAGGCGCTGCTCCGTCTTATGCTTGCGGGTGTAATTTTTGGCGGCGCTGGTGGGATCCAGAACGCCGTACCGCTCCAGCGGTTTCCACAGATACCGCACGAGAAAGCGGGTGAAACGCCAGAAGGTGGAATTGAACAGGTCGGCCTGATGGCCGTGGGTGAGGTAAATATCCATGGAAGCCGGAAAGACCGTGTTTTCCAGTATGATTCCGGAGTGGAATTTCAGTCCGGGCAAAAGCGGCTGGTTTTCCAGATGGGGATTGTTTCCGCAGCAGCGGGGATAAGTGCCGTAGATTTTTCCCGCATAGCGGTCGTTCTTCTTGACCATGTCATGGTTTCCGTACAACATATACAAACGCCCCCGGGCCTGGAAAAGGGACAGAAGCCAGAAAACATTTCCGTGGGTTTCTATGATCTGTTCCATACTTCGGTTTTCCCACAGCTCATCCCCGTCACCCAGCTCAATATAGGTGTACCCTGTCCGGTAATAGTGCTGCAGGGCCGCAAAATAGAGATTCTGATTTTTGAGAAAATTGTCGTTTGAGGTGCCGACGCCCCTGTGGCAGTCGCTGATCAGGACGTATTTGGTCCGGCTGTTCAGAGGGAGCCTGGCAGCTCCCTCAAAGGTTTTGTTCAGCCGGTTCTGGCAGCTCATCTTTTTCCTCCCCGTTTTTTGTACCTCCGGATGCGAAGGGTTTTGCGAAAAGCAAAGGGAAGGTAGTAGTACAGATAAAGGATCCGGTCCGCGGACAGACAGAAGGGTCTGGTGACGAAACGATAAACCCGGCACCAGAACCGGTTGAACCACTGGGCGATCCGGCATCGCAGCCGCCGCCACAGACCGGGGCAGCAGTGGCAGCCGCAGGGCGTTGGGCCAAAAAGGAAGGTGACGGTGTTGCAGCATACCTTGATTTCCTCCCCGGAGTATCCGGCTTTTTGAAGGCCTTCTGCAAAGGCTGCGGCCATTGCCGGGGTTTGAAGAGTGATGCCAACCCGCATGGAAAGGCTTTCCGGGCGTGAGAAGCATCCTGGCCGGAAGGCGGTCAGCCACCAGTGCCTGGAACAAAGCTCGGCGATCATCTGACGGTCTTTGCAGAGAGTGAAGGAGAGCCTTGGCATATCCGCATAATCCACGCATGGAAAGAGCGTGCGGGACAGTTCGTCCTCGGGTATGACACGGTCGGCGCAGTAAACGCCGATCTCACATCCTGTATTGATTCCGTACTGGCCCTTCCAGCATTCAATGAGCCAGGTTCGGCCCCGGTGATTGAAATAGACGGGCAGACAGTCGAAGACCATATTGAAATGGGGAGCCGCCCTGTCAAAAAGGGCGCAGTAGCCGAAATCCCGCTGCCAGGCATCCAGGCATGAAGTGAAAATGTCCTGATCCGGCACATAAGAGTAGCCGAAGGGACGGACCAGATCATTGAGAATTTCACATTTTTCTTCCATGCACATGGAACAGACCTTCTGAATAATTTTTTTCCTGCGCCAGAAATTCAGGCAGAAAAAAACGAGCAGGAGGGCAAAAAAGACACCAAAATAGAAATACATAAAGACTCCGTATGGATTTACTTTGTATTATGGTATGAAATTTGTCGAAAAATGTGACCGGATTCTTCCCGGGCGTATTCAACGGGCTATATGAAGGCTCTGATCCATTGTGCGCAGGAGGAATTGTAGCGCATGGTAAGAGCGGAATATCCGGAAAAAATAGTAAATTGTCAGTCGTCCTGATCTATGATCCTGTCTTTGACAGTTAGTAGATTAAAAAATCGCTGTATCCCTTGTATTTTCTGGGGGACAGCGATTTTTATCGTTGTTACGAAGTATAGTAATTTATTCTTTCCCTTTACTTTTTTTCTGAATGGTTCTCATATCGCTTTTGGTTATGAATTGATAATCCGTTCGGAAACCACAGACTTTATGGAGAGCATCCGTGATAAGCTCCCGCCTGTATAGCGGGATAAATCCCTGTTCCTGTATTTCAGCGAAATTTATTGCTTTTAGTGTATCTAATATTTCTCCGCAGGTATACTTATATTCCAGTTTTTTCTCAAGAAAACGGTAGAGTGTTAATGCGAGAAAGCAAATCAGGAAATGTGCTC
>CAJTVN010000034.1 GCA_910579685.1 uncultured Lachnospiraceae bacterium
AATATCCTGCATATTCAGGCGGTCAATGAAGCCACTGTTATCCAGAAGATAACCCACCAGGGTAAGCCCTCCTGATGGAATAATACGTTCATTAGTGAATTCAATCTGGAAATGAGTTGGTTTCATAAAACTGCTCTCCTTCAGTATGTGATATTGACGATATTCTCAATAAAGATGATACCATATCTGGCAGTTTTATACTATAATCTGTTCACCAAGTGGGTGTAAAAATAGATAGAAGGAAAAACTTCGCAAATGCTGATTAAATATGCAGTTGTCAGCGTTCAAAGCAATTGAGTTTCACTGATTCAGGTACAGAGTAAATACGTTGGGAACACGAAATATGGCAGAGTATGCGCTGCGAACGGGTACCAGATTCCTTCATATCAGCACCATCAGCGTGTCGGGCAAAAGCCAGGCGGATGTTTTTGGATCGCTCCCTTTTTCTGAATTTATTGTGTTCTTAGCTCAGCCCCCATCATCCTGCCAAGCTTTTTCATCACCTGACTGGCCGCATTTTCAATCTCCTTAGAGGTCAGCGTTTTCTCATCCGATCCGATGGTCAGGCGGATCGTCACGGACTTCTTTCCCGCCGGAATCTGCCTGCCTCGGTATTCGTCCGCGAAGGAGGCGGCCTTCAAGAGTGCGCTCGCCTTCTTTTTGCCCAGGATGGCGTCATGGATATCCGTCCACTTGGCATCCGCATCAAAAAGCATGGAGATATCGTAATCCGTTTCCGGATATTCTGCAAGGTGCGCAAACCGATTGGTCCTGGAGCTTAAAGGCCGCAGCTTTACGGCGTCCAGCTCAAACAGCATGACGGAGAGGGTTTTGATTCCGCATTCCATGGCGGCTTTTTTGGAAAGAAGCCCCATATCGCCGATCCGCTCATCGTCAAGACAGATATTCAGCCAAACGGTGTCGTCCGCCCACGACGGCTTTTCCACTTTCCGGAATGTAAAGGGTTCCATGTGGGTATAGAGGGACATATACTCGAGAACGCCCTTGGCCTTGCGGAAAAGTGCGGTGATATCGTTCTCATTGCTGGCAAGGGCCGCCCCGATATGCCTGCGCTGCTGCGGCAGGGACTCGTTTTCCTCATAGGGGGAGCTGTAGTTTTTGTCAGAGAAGACCTGTGCCTCCTCAAAGATTGAGAAGTCATTAAAATAGCGCTCGTTTTTTACCACTGCCTCACAGAGATTGGGAAGCAGACAAGAGCGGATGCAGGCAAGGTCCGGTGCGGGCGGTGTGGCAAGCCTTAACACGCCTTCCGTGCTTGGCAGCACGGCGTTAACAAATACATCGTTCATCCAGGGATAGGTGTAAATCTCCTGCATCCCGCAGCGGATGGCAAGATATTCCTTGATATTCCGGATCAGATCCTGATCCTTCTGATTGATTGCACCCTCAAAGGAAGTGGTGAATTTTGTTGCCTCAAAGCGATCGTAGCCGTACATTCTGGCAACTTCCTCCAAAACGTCGTCCTTCATGGAAATATCGCCGGTAGAGCGCCAGCTGGGAGCGGTGACGTGCAGATTGTCATTGCCTATTTTCACATCAAAGCCCAGAAGTTTTAGCTTTCCGCAGATCACGTCGTCTGACAGCTTTTTTCCAAGGCGTTTTGCCAGCCATGCCAGGCTCACGTCAATCTCCGCCCGGTTAAGTTTCTTCTCATACCGATCGCAATATCCTGTCACTTTCATCTCCGGAAACTGTTCCTGAAAATATTGCATGGAGAGGGAAAGGGCCTGATCGCACCGCTGTGGGTCGATGGCTTTTTCGTACCGGGAGGAAGCTTCGGTCCGGGTGTCGTGGCGAAGCGCCGCCCTGCGGATTCCCATGGATTCAAAGTTTGCGATTTCCAGAATGACACGCCTTGTATCGGGAAGAATGGAATCTTTTGAGCCGCCCATGACGCCGGCAAGAGCCACCGGCCCCTGGGAGTCCGAAATCACCAGATCATCCGCACACAGATCAAGCTCCCTGTCATTTAACAGGCGCAGCCGCTCGCCGTCAGCGGCAGGCCTCACAATGATGTGATCCGAAATATGGTCAGCGTCAAATGCGTGTGTGGGGTTTCCCGTAGCGAGCATGACATAGTTTGTGATATCCACCAGCGCATTGATGGGACGCATCCCCGCCTTCCATATCCGGTTTTGCATCCGGTAGGGCGATGGTTTTACTTCCACGCCGGACAGTTCCACGCCGATATACCTGGCACAGCGGTCCGGGGCTGCGATTTCTATCTGAAAATCGGTTGATACGTCTGCCTCGTAAGGCCTGATCTCGGCAAGGGGCAGATCATACAGGGCCGCAATCTCACGGGCAATGCCGTAGTGCCCCCAGAGATCCGGTCGGTTGGTCATGGACTTGTTGTCAATTTCCAGCAGGATGTCATTCATGTCCAGTGCGTCTGCCAGAGGAGTTCCCGCCGGTGCGTCAAAGGAAGACAGATCCAGAATCTCTGCCTCTGCGGCTGCCGGGAACAGTTCCCCCAGCCCGATTTCGTCCGAGGCGCAGATCATGCCAAAGGATTCCACGCCCCGGAGTTTGGAATTTTTGATGACAACGGGTTCTCCCTCGCCGTGCCAGCGGACCGAAGCGCCGGGGCAGGAGACGGCCACGCGCATTCCCGCGCACAGGTTGCTGCCGCCGCATACGATCTCTTTTACGTCTCCGCCGCCGATATCGGTTTTACAGACCTTCAGTCTGTCCGCATTGGGATGGGGCTTAACTTCCCGGATCACTCCCACGATCATTTTGTCGAAACGACGGGAGAGATCTTCCACATTCTCCACCTCCACGGTGGACATTGTCAGATCATATGCCAGTTTTTTCAGATCGATTGTTTCCGGAATTGAAACATAATCCCCGATCCATGATAATGATAATTTCATTTTTCTTCCCCCTTATCTGAACTGTTCAAGAAATCTCAAATCCGCACTGTGAAACAGCCGCACGTCGTCCACGCCGTAGCGCATCATGACCAGCCGGTCCAAACCGATATTTACATAGAATCCGGTGTATTCGTCCGGGTCAAGGCCTGCTGCAAGAAGCACGTTGGGATGCGGCGATCCGCCCGGCATGACCTCGATCCAGCCCACATGCTTGCAGACGCTGCAGCCTTTGCCGCCGCAGACCTGGCATTCCATGTCGATCTCAAAGCCCGGCTCCACGAAGGGGAAGAAGCCGGAGCGCATCCGGACAGCCACGTCCCTGCCGAACACCTTGCTCAGAATGCTCTTGATCATGACCTTGCCGGAGGTGAACGTAATGTCCCTGTCAACAATCAGCGCCTCATACTGAAAAAAGGCCCTCTCGTGGTGGGCGTCCGTTGTCTCGTTCCGATAGACCCGCCCCGGATACACGAAACGGTAGGGCGGCTTATGGGTTTGCATGTAGCGGACGCTGCCGCCGGTCAGGTGGGGACGCAGGCAGAGCTTTTCGTTCGTGCTTCCCTGATCATGGCCCTCCAGCCAGTAGGTATCCATGCTTTCCCGGGCCGGATGGTCCGGCGGGAAATTCAGCTTGTCAAAGGCGTACATCTCGCTTGTGATCTCGTCCTCCTGGAAGATCTCGAATCCCATGGAACGGAAGGTATCGTTCAGGTCGTAGCACATCTGCGTGATCGGATGCAGCCCGCCCTGCCTTGGAAGGATTCCGGGAACAGAACAGTCAAAATCCGCAGACACTTCCGAGGCTTTCAGCTTCAGATCCGTCCTCTTTGCGTCAATCCATTCCGTGATCTGCCTCTTTGCCTGGTTGAGCCGTGTTCCCATTTCGGGGCGAAGCTCAGGAACCAGATTCGGAAGCTCCTTCATCAGAAGACTTAAGGCTCCCTGCCTGCCGATATACGCATTTTTTACGCCCTGCAGTTCGCCTTCGCTGGCGGCCACGGAGATTTTGACTTTCACCTCGCTCAGAATGTCGGTAATCTTTTCTTTCATTGCGGCTCCTTTCTTGTCTTGCGCATTAGGTGATTGCGAAGCGGTAAGCTACTGAAATATTCTGTAAATTTACAAGTTTCGCAATTACCTGCTTGCGCATGGTTTTGTGAAAAACAGTGGGACATACGGCGGGATTTGGGAGAAACAAAAAACACCGCCGCCTGCCATGGGACAAGGGACGATGTGATCGCGGTACCACCCTAATTCAGAGCACTTTCTGCTCCGCACTCGTTTTGTGTAATGAGATCTGCTACACGGGCATTCGACTTGGCGCATTCTGGTCAATGCTTTTCGTCAAAAGGCTCCCATACTGAAACTTCCAAAAGGATCGTATGGAATGCTCGCAGCCGGTGACATCCCTTCTCTGTTTTACGAAGCCTTTTGTACTCACGTATGTTCAAAACCTGATTAGTGACTTATTTTAATACGAATATTGTCTTCTGTCAAGCGGTTAAATAAGAGGTTTCACCTATTGTTTTCATTTCCATTTATGATAAAATAGTATGGTGAACAATGGGACAACCTATAGACGACATCCTAAAATAAGCATAGACGGAGGCGTGGATATGAATATTGAACATGTGCTGGAACAGCTGGATTCCCTGTTTGCCAATCATCGGATTGGCGATGTGGAGGATTTTCTGACGGAAAAAATGGAGGAAGCGGCCAGAGAAGGGGACAGGAGTGCGGTTATCACCCTGATGAACGAGATTATCGGCCATTTCCGGGAGACGGGAGAGTTTGACAAGGCGGTGGAGTACTGCGGCCAGGTGCTTAACCTGATGCAGAAAATGGGCCTTGCCGGTACGATTTCCTATGCGACTACCCTGATAAATGTGGCCAATGCTTACCGTGCGGCGGGACTTTTGCGCGAGTCCATGGCGGCCTATCAGGAGGCAAAGGCGGTTTATGAGGGAAATATAGCTTACAATGATTTCCGCTATGCCAGTCTTTACAACAATATGAGCCTGCTGTTCCAGGAGATGGGGGACTATGAGAGCGCCTGTGACTGCCTGGAGAGAGCTCTTGCAATTGCCACGCAGTACAGCGAGGCAAGGATAGAGGTGGCGGTGACCTACACCAACCTTGCCGCCTCCGAGCTTAAGCTTGGCAGATATGAGGAGGCAATCGACCATCTGAAACAGGCTTTCTCCATCTTCGAGATGGACGAGGAGCGGGATTACCACTACAGCGGCGCATTGTCAGCCATGGGCGAGGCCCAGTATCTTTCAGGCAATCTGGAGGAATCGGCAAGGTATTATAAGCTGGCGCTGAACGAGATCGAGAGGAATATGGGAAAGAATAAAGCGTACGAAATCACGCTCCAGAATCTTAATGCGGTCACTATGCAGATGGAGAATCTTCCGGTAAGGGGGCAGAGTTTCAGCAACGGACTTGAACTGTGCGAGGCCTTTTACCGGGAATTCGGAGAACCCATGATCCGTTCCAGATTCCCCTTGTACGAGCAGCTGATTGCGGTGGGGCTGGTGGGAGAGGGCTCTGACTGCTTCGGCTTTGATGATGAAGTTTCAAGAGACCATGATTTCGGCCCGGGATTCTGCATGTGGCTTACGGATCAGGTCTATGACGAGATCGGAGAGGAGCTGCAGAGAGCCTATGACGAGCTGCCCTCCACATATATGGGAATCACCAGGTTTACCACGGCGAAGGCGCAAAAGCGGGTGGGCGTGTTCCGCATCAGCGATTTCTACGAGAATATCATCGGGCTGACAGATGTTCCGACAACCAGGAACCAGTGGCTTTTCCTTGACGATTACAGACTTGCAACGGCCGCAAACGGCAAGGTGTTCCGGGATGATCTGGGAGAATTTACCAGAATCCGGAACGGGATTTTAGATTATTATCCGGAGGAGGTGCGCATCAAGAAAATCGCAAGGGAAGCGGCGCTCATGGCCCAGTCCGGACAGTACAATTACTCCCGTATGTTTGGAAGGGGAGAGAAGGTCACGGCCCAGATTGCGCTCTCCGAGTTTTTGAAGCATACCATGGCAATGATCTATCTGCTGAATCGGAAGTATGCGCCTTTTTATAAGTGGATGCACAGAGGGATGGAGAACCTCCATATTTTGCGTGAGCTGCGGGACGTCCTCGGCGCTCTTGCGGATATGCCGGTGGGAGATGAGAGGATTCCCCAGACCATTGAGCTGATCGTGGCGCTGATCATTGCGGAGATGAAAAAGCAGGGGCTTACCAGCGGGGACGATAATTATCTGGATCATCACACGGATCAGATTTTAAAGAGCATTCCCCAGAAGGAAGTGCGGGACGATTCTTTTAAGAAAGCGCTGATTAACGAAATGGTCGCGCTGGAGTGGGAAGCTTTTGACAAGGTGGAAAACGAGGGCGGAAGGGCGGACTGCCAGGATGACTGGAACACCTTTTCCATCATGCGGACAAGCCAGTATTATACCTGGACATCCGACATGCTAAAGAGCTATATCCATGATTTCCATGTGGCGAACGGAAAGGGCTGGAATCTGATAACGGAGAAATACGGGAGGATGATGGAGAGCACCGCACCGAAGCGTTATGAGCAGATTCGGGAATCCCTTCCTCAGATCCCGGAGGAAAAGAGGAAGATTATTGAGGCCATTGTGAAGATACAGGTTGAATGGATGGAGGATTTCGCCATGCGTTTTCCCAAAGCCGCAGGCAATGCCAGAAGCATTCATACTTCGGAAGACAGCCTGTTTAATACCTCCTATGAGACGTATCTGAGAGGAGAAATTTCCACCTACTCGGATGAAACTTTGGATCTGTATGGAAGATTTATTGCGCAGCTTGGCAGAAACAACCAGAATCTTGCGGAGATGATTATGCGCAACACGGCTTTGCTGTACGGCTATGAGTCCCTGGAGGATCTGGAGGCGAAGCTTTAACAGAAGATGCGGAGAGCTGTCTGTCGATAAAGGAGCAGAGTTGCGTTATGAAAGAGAAAAAGTCGTTTGAAATCGATATGTGTACGGGGCCTTTGCTGGGAAAGATCCTGCTTTTTACCCTGCCGCTGATTTTGTCAGGCATTCTGCAGCTTTTATTTAATGCCGCAGACGTGGTTGTGGTTGGACGGTATGCCGGCAATGAATCCCTGGCTGCGGTGGGATCTACGGGGTCTCTGACTAATTTGCTGGTCAATGTGTTTATCGGGCTTTCCGTGGGCGTCAATGTCCTGGTGGCAAGATATTACGGCGGAAAAAAGGAAGACGAGGTAAGCGCTACGGTGCATACCGCCATGATCATCAGCGTTGCGGGAGGCGTTTTCCTGACAGCTCTCGGCTTTGTGGCGGCGAAACCGCTTCTTGAGCTTATGGACACTCCGGAAAACGTGATCCGTCTTTCCGTTCTCTATATGCGGATTTATTTCGCCGGTATGCCGGTAATGCTTCTGTATAATTTTGGAAGCGCTGTGCTTCGGGCCATCGGAGATACGAGAAGGCCTCTGTTTTACTTAATAATAGCAGGTGTTATAAACGTCTGTCTGAACCTCTGTTTCGTGGTCGGGTTCCATATGGGGGTTGCCGGGGTCGCCCTTGCGACCGTGATTTCCCAGTGCGTTTCCGCAGGGCTCATTGTCCGCTGTCTGATGCGCAGCGAAGGGTGTTTTCAGTTTTCCTTCTCCAGGCTTAAGATGGACTGGGAAAAGTTTGGAAGAATTGCGAGAATCGGCCTCCCGGCCGGAGTTCAGGGAGCGCTGTTTTCCGTCTCCAATGTATTGATCCAGTCCTCGGTAAATTCCTTTGGCGCGGTTGCCATGGCGGGAAATACGGCGGGAAGCAATGTGGAGGGATTTGTCTACACGTCCATGAATGCGGTCCATCAGACGGCGGTAAGCTTTACCGGACAGAATCTGGGGGGCAGGAAATTTGACAGAATTCGTAAGATTATACTGGAGTGCGTGATTCTTGTCACGCTGATCGGCCTTTTCATGGGAAATGGGGTGGTATTGTTCGGACATCAGATTCTGGGGGTGTACTCCTCTGACGAGGAAGTAATTGCCTATGGAATCCAGAGGCTGCGGGTGATCTGTACCTGGTATTGTCTGTGCGGTATCATGGATGTGCTGGTTGGCTGTATCAGGGGGCTGGGATATGCGGTGATGCCCATGATCGTATCTTTGATGGGGGCCTGCGTATTTCGGATTATCTGGCTCTACACGTTTTTTGCGTGGAGCAGATCCTTACATACACTATATGTTTCCTATCCGGTATCCTGGGCTTTGACAGCGGCTGTCCATGCGGTCTGCCTCTTTATCGTGCAAAGGCGGATGGAAAAGAAGTTTGGATGAAAGTTTGGATGGAAATGCCGGGAAAGGCGGTGGACTCGATATGGGAAGAACAAGGATCAATCAATATGAGGCGGTGGTTTTTGACCTGGACGGGACGCTTCTTAACACGCTTGAAGATCTGATGGACAGCGTCAATTTTGCCCTTTCAAAATATGGGATGGAGAAGCGCGGTTATGAGGAGATCCGCCGGTTTGTGGGAAATGGCGCACAAAAGCTCATTGAGAGGGCGGTTCCCTGCGGGACGCAGGAAGAGAAGATAAGGCAGGTGTACGAGGCTTTTGGAGAACATTACGGTGCGCACTGCAATGTCAAAACAGGGCTTTATCCGGGAATAACCTCTCTGCTTGAAGATCTTACAGACCGTGGGATAAAGATTGCCATCGTGTCCAACAAGCCGCATGGCGCCGTTCAAAAGCTGAACGAGATGTATTTTAAGGATTTTGTCCGTGTTGCCGTGGGAGCAAGGGAAAACATGCGCAGAAAGCCGGCTCCGGATATGGTGTTCGAGGCGTTGCGGCAGCTTGGGGTCTCCAGAGAAAGGGCTGTCTATGTGGGAGATTCGGAGGTGGATATCGCAACTGCCGCAGGTGCGGGGATGGAGTGCGTCACGGTTACCTGGGGCTTTCGGAACCGGAAGGAGCTGGATGCGGCAGGGGCAAAAGTCTATGTGGAAAGGCCGGAGAAAATAATAGACTTGATAACAGAAGATATTTATTCGGTAAAAAAGATAGATGCGACTGAAAAAATCGAGGTGGAAGTGCCGGGTTCCAAGAGTATTACGAACAGGGCCCTTCTGCTGGCGGCGCTTTCCGGAAAGAAGTGTGTGCTTCACGGCGTGCTTTTCAGTGAGGATTCAAGAGCTTTTATCGACAGCCTTGAAAAGCTTGGTTTTTTTGTGGAGGCGGACGAGAAGACGAAAGATGTGGCGATTCAGGGAGAGGGAGGGAGTGTCCCGAATGCAAGGGCGCAGATCAATGTGAGAAGCGCCGGGACCGCCGCCCGGTTTCTCACGGTCTTCCTGGCGCTGGCGGGAGGGGAATACGAGCTCAATGCCTCCCCCCAGATGTGCCGCCGTCCTATGGAGCCGCTGCTTTCCCTGCTAAAGAAGGGCGGCGTCACATTTGACTTCCTGGGAGAGGAAGATCACTTTCCGTTCCGGATGCGGTCGGAAGGATTTTCCCTCAGGGAGGTGGAAATCGATACGGGGCTCAGCAGCCAGTTTGCCAGCGCCCTGCTGATGTCAGGCGTTCTTTTGGAAAACGGCTTAAACGTCATTCTCTCGGGAGGACGGGCCAGGGGAGCCTATATCAAAATGACGGTGGCCATGATGAGACAGTTCGGACTGGAAGTGGATTGGTCAGAGAACTGCTGTACGGTCAGACATGCCGGCAATTTCGGACTCAAGGAGTATCAGATCGAGCCGGACGTGTCCGGGGCCTGCTATTTTTATGCTATGGCACCGCTTTTGAAAACAGATGTTATTGTAAAGGATGTGCACCTGGATTCTTTGCAGGGAGACATTAAATTCGTGGAAGCCCTGCGGAGGCTTGGCTGCAAGCTGGAGGACAGGACAGAAGGAATCTGCCTGAGCGGGAGCGAGATTTCGGAATATCCGGGACTTGTGATCGATATGAAGGAGTTTTCCGATCAGACTATGACCATGGCCGCACTGGCTCCTTTTGCAAAGACGCCTACCCGGATTTTGAACATAGGGCATATCCGCTTTCAGGAATCCGACCGGATCCGGGCCATTCGGGCAGAGCTTGGCCGAATGGGGATCCGATGTGAGGAGCTGCCGCAGGAGGATGGGATTGTGATTGAACCGGGAGAGATAAGAAAAGCCCTTGTGGAAACCTATGAGGATCACCGCATGGCCATGGCGTTTACTCTGATCGGACTTAGAACCGGCAATATCCGAATCAAAAACCCGGATTGCTGCAGAAAGACATTCGAAAATTATTTTGATCTTATAGAAGAGGTGGTGAACCGAAATGAAACAAATTGAATACACGGAAAGAGCCGTACTTGCCGGAGCGGAGCTTGCCGGGGGAACGGACCCGAAGGAGGAGTTTGAACGTTCCATGGAAGAGCTGGCAAATCTTGCAAAGGCCTGCTATATAGAGCCTGCCGCGGTGGTGACCCAGCGGCTTGAGAGCGTTCACAAGGGCCTGTATATGGGTAAGGGAAAGGTTCAGGAGATCCGGGAAGTGGCACAGCGCCTGGAGGCGGATCTTGTCCTGTTCGACAATGCGCTTACCCCCTCCCAGCTTCGCAACCTGCAGGATGAAATCGGAAAGCCGGTTATGGACAGGACGTCTCTGATTCTCGATATTTTTGAGAGCCGCGCAAGGACGAGAGAAGCCAAGCTTCAGGTGGAGACGGCAAGGCTGCAGTATCTTCTGCCGAGGCTTGTAGGAATGCACGAGGCGCTTACAAGGCAGGGCGGAACCAGCGGAAGTATGAGCAGCAGGGGCTCGGGCGAAAAGAAACTGGAGCTTGACAGGCGGAGAATTGAACATCGTCTCACCGAACTGAAAAAGGAGCTTGAGGAAGTGACCGTAGAGAGGCGTGTTCAGAGAAGAAGGCGTCAGGCAGGCAAAATTCCCTTAGTTGCCCTGGTGGGATATACAAATGCCGGTAAGTCCACAATTATGAACGCAATGGTGGACGCCTATGTGCAGGATGAGGAGAAGCGGGTTCTGGAGGAAGATATGCTGTTTGCCACGCTGGATACCTCGGTACGGAGAATCAACACGGGAAACAATCAGGATTTCCTTCTGTCAGACACCGTGGGATTTATCCATAAGCTTCCTCATGATTTGGTGAAGGCTTTCCGATCCACCCTGGAGGAGGTACAGAATGCGGATCTGCTGCTCCATGTGGCGGACTGCTCGGATCCCTTTTATCAGGAGCAGATGAAGACCACGCTGGATACGCTTGGCGAGCTTGGTGCCGGCGATATTCCCATGCTTACGATCTATAATAAGGCGGATTTGAGCGAGTCCTTTAAGGACTATCCGCAAAGGAAGGGCGATAAGCTTTATCTCTGCGCCAGGGAGGAGGAATCCTTAAGGCTGCTGACGGAGGCGATCCTGGAAAAGGTGTACGCTGACTGGGTGGAATATCGTTTCCTTATTCCCTTTGAAAAAGGGAACGTGGCGACTTACCTGATGGAAAACGCTCAAGTGATTTCCCGTAGATATACGCAGGAAGGGACAGAGCTTGCGGTGAAATGCCACAAGATGGATAAAAACAAATTTGCGGAATATACTTTACTTGCGGAGCCTGACGGACAGGCCTGCCGTGCGCAGGGGGATGAACGTGGAAAAGGAACGGTTGAATAAATATCTTGCATCCTGCGGAGTGTGTTCCCGCAGAGAGGCGGACCGTCTGATTGAAGAAGGACGGGTGACGGTGAACGGTGCAACGGCCCTTCCCGGAATGCGGGTGGAAAGCAAGGACAGAATTGCCGTAAACGGAAGGCTGTTGCATGGCAGGGATGAAAAGGTCGTATTTGCATACAATAAGCCATCAGGGGTTACCTGTACGGAGCGGGATAAATATGCAGACAAAAAAATATCAGATGTTGTTAAATTTCCGGTAAGGGTTACTTATGCGGGACGCCTTGACAAGGACTCCCAGGGACTGTTGCTTCTGACAAACGACGGAGTCCTGATTGAAGCCATGATGCGGGGAAGCGCAGGCCATGAGAAGGAATACGTTGTAAAGACAAACCAGGAGGTTACGCAGGAGTTTGTCCGGAAGATGGCGGCGGGGGTTTACCTGTCGGAGCTGGATGTGACCACCAGGCCCTGCGAGGTAGAGAAGGTGGGAAAATTTACGTTTCGCATTATTCTGACGCAGGGGCTCAACCGCCAGATCAAGCGTATGGCAAGGGAGCTTGGATATCATGTGAGGGATATCCGGAGAGTTCGGGTTGTCAACATTCAGCTTGCGGGATTAAAGCCCGGACAGTTCCGGCAGATCAAAGGAGAAGAATTACGGGTGTTATATGATTTGTGCCTGCCGGGCGGTGTGGAAAGGAACAGTAAGTGATGGAAGAGGCAAAGAAGCGGTGCGAGGAGCTGGTAAGACGGCTGAACGAGGCGTCCGACGCATATTACAGCGGAAAAGAAGAAGTGATGTCAAATTATGAGTGGGATGCGCTTTTTGACGAGCTCTCTGCTCTGGAGGAGGAGACGGGCTACATCCTTCCCGACAGCCCCACGCAGAATACAGGAGCGCAGGAGGAGACGGCGCAGGGAGAGCGGGAGCGTCATGAGTTTCCGGCCCTGTCCCTGGCAAAGACAAAGCAGGTTTCCGAGCTGGTAAAGTGGACGCAGGATAAGGAGATCTGGCTTTCCTGGAAGCTGGACGGCCTGACCCTGGTGGCAACCTATGACAGGGGAGCTCTTACCAGGCTGCTCACAAGGGGAAACGGGACGCTGGGAACCAACATTACTTATCTGAAGGATTCCATCAGGGGGCTTCCCGAAAAAATCAGGTATCAGGGTCATATGGTGGTCAGAGGCGAGGCCGCCATCTCTTATCCGGATTTTGAGCGGATCAATGCGACCATGGAGGATGATGAAAAATATGCCAATCCCAGAAACCTGGCTTCCGGAACTCTGAGTCTGGATGATCCGGAGAAAGTGAAGGAGCGGCATGTATATTTCAACGCCTTTACGCTGGTGTATATAGAGGACAATATTGTCTCTTGGGGAGAGCGGATGGATCTGCTGGAAAGAGAAGGTTTCCGGGTGGTGGAGAGAGAACGCCTTGCGGCGCAGACTCTTCCGGATGCGGTGGAGCGGTGGACGAAAAAGGTGGAAAACGGGCAGATGGATCTTCCGGTTGACGGTCTTGTGATCTGCTTTGACGATACGGATTATGCGGCTTCGGGAAGCGTCACGGGTCATCACGCCTCCCGGGCGGGTCTTGCTTTTAAATGGAAGGACGTGTCTGCAAAGTCAGAGCTTTTGTATGTGGAATGGTCCTGTGCGGCTTCCACCATTTCCCCCGTGGCGGTTTTTGAACCGGTTCAGCTGGAGGGAACCACGGTCTCCAGGGCGTCCCTGTGTAACATCAGTGAAATGGAGCGGCTGGGAATTGGAAAGACCTGTACGCTTGAGGTGATAAAGGCAAACAAGATTATTCCCAAATGCATTGCGGTCACGAAAGCCGAGGGAGAGATTGAAATTCCCGATCAATGCCCGGTATGCGGGGCGCAGACGGAAATACGCATCAGCCCAAGGAGTCTGACCAGGACGCTCCACTGCACCAATCCGGACTGCAGCGCAAAGCATGTGAAGAAGTTTACACGGTTTGTGAGCAAGCCCGGTATGGATATTGACGGGCTGTCCATCCAGACCATGCTGAAATTTATGAACGAGGGATTCCTCTCGGAGTTTGCGGATATTTACCATCTGTCCGATCACGCCCAGGTGATCCGCCAGATGGAAGGGTTTGGCGAGAAGTCCTGTGAGAACATGATGCGGGCCATTGAGAAGAGCCGGAACGTCCATCCGGTAAACTTTATCTACGCCCTTTGTATTCCCATGTTCGGAGTCGATGCGGGTAAGAAAATCGTCGCTTCCATCGGGGTCGAGGGGTTCCTCGAGCGCCTGGAGGCGAAGGAGGGATTTGAGGATATCGACGGAATCGGGCCCGAGAAGTCCAATTCCGTGATGGAATGGTACGAGAGCGGCCATAATGCCGCTGCCCTCCAGAGGCTTTTGAGGGAAGTGGAGATCGAGAAGGTGGAGCCGCCCAAAGAGGAGGGCGGCAGATGCAGGGGCCTTAACTTTGTGATCACCGGCGAGGTTCGCCGCTTTAAGAACCGGGATGCGTTTAAGGCCTATGTGGAGGAGCAGGGAGGAAAGGTCACGGGAAGTGTCACGGGCAAGACCGCCTATCTGGTAAACAATGACGCAGAATCCGCCTCATCCAAAAACCGCAAGGCAAGAGAACTCTCGGTGCCTGTGATCTCGGAGGATGAATTCCTTGAAAAATTCGGCCCCGGTTCCGGGGATGAGGTTTTGTGATAAATCGATAGAAATGGAGAAAAAGCGATGCCTATTAAAGTACAAAGCGATCTGCCGGCAAAAGGGATACTGGAAAATGAAAATATATTTGTGATGGACGAATACCGGGCCCTGCATCAGGATATTCGTCCCCTCAAGATCTGTATTCTGAACCTGATGCCGGTAAAACAGGACACGGAGCTTCAGCTGCTTCGGGCTCTTTCCAACACGCCCCTTCATATAGAGGTCTCTTTTATGAAGATGAACAGCCATGTCTCCCTGAACACGCCGATTCAGCATCTGAACCGCTTTTACAATACTTTTGACGAGCTGCGGGACAGGAAGTTTGACGGGCTTATCATCACCGGCGCACCGGTTGAGCAGATTCCCTTCGAGGAGGTGGACTACTGGCCGGAGCTGTGCGAGATCATGGACTGGACAAAAGTCCATGTGACCTCCACCTTACATATCTGCTGGGGGGCCCAGGCGGGACTGTACTATCATTTTGGAATTCCCAAAATACTGCTTCCGGAAAAGCTTTTTGGCGTTTTCGAACACCGGGTGATGAACCGCAAAATTCCTCTGGTCAGGGGCTTCGATGATTTGTTTATGATTCCCCACAGCCGCCACACCGCGGTGAAGCCGCAGGATATCCACGACTGCGCCGACCTGACCGTGCTGGCCGAGTCCGACAGGGCGGGGGTGCTTCTTTGCATGACCGAGGGCGGAGGGCAGATCTATGTCATGGGTCATCCGGAGTATGACAGATATACGCTCCACAATGAATACCAGCGCGACAAAAACAAGGGGCTGCCGATTGCGATTCCCGAGAACTATTATCCGGAGGATGACGACACAAGGAGGCCGAACCTGCAGTGGCGGTCCCACAGCAACAATCTTTATTCCAACTGGCTCAACTACTATGTGTACCAGGTGACACCGTATGAATTGTAGGAAATAATACGGGAAGCTTTACAAATGACATGAAAATTGACTGCGAAGGAATAAAGTGAAATATTGAAAATTTTGTCTGCAAATGATATGCTATTGCCAATCAGCAAAAAGTAATCGAAAGAATATAAGAGTGCAAAGGAGAAAATGCATGAAACGAATGACAGCATATCTGATATCGCTTTGTCTGTTTGCAACGTGTATCCTCCCGGCTAGGGCGGCGGAAGCGGGCATTATAGTCCCGCAGGACGAAGTGCGCAAAGAGACGGGCGCAGATGCCGGGCAGAACGGTAAAACAAATGATGATATGGGGATGATTGGACAGGTTTCCTCCACGGGAAGTCCGTCAGTGGAGAGCGCTTCTCCGGCAACGGCCTCCCCGACTTCGGAAACGACGCCGGGAGCGGATGTCAGCCCGACTTCGGAAACGACGCCGGGAGCGGATGTCAGCCCGACTCCGGAAACGACGCCGGGAGCGGATGTCAGCCCGACTCCGGAAACGACGCCGGGTACGGACACCAGTCCGACTCCGGAAGGAGCGCCGGGTGCGGATATCACCCCTTCCCCTGCCGGAACATCAGAAGCGCAGACAAGTCCTTCCCCTGCGGGAAGTCCGTCGGTGGAGAGTGTTCCTTCGGCAATACCTTCCGGGAGTCCGCAGGCGCAGACAAGCCCTTCCCCTGCGGCAAGCCCGGGGGCGGAGAGTACGCCTTCGGCAACCCCGACGGCGCTGGCAAGCCCTTCGCCAACGGCAACGCCGGATATGGAAAGGCAGTCATTGGCGGATGAGGAGTGGAATAACGAGACCCCTTCCGAAAATCCGGGGGGAGGCATCGAGGTGATTGTAAGGAACACGCTCCCCATTGAACGGCTTTCCCTGAAAGTGACACTGGAAAAAGATAACAATGAGGTTGACGGCCGCAGTGTGGAGCTTGCGAAAAATCCCGAAAAGCATGCGGTCTTTTTTGATGCGGAGTCCGGGGATTACCGAGTGAAGGTATCGGCTTTGGGTTTTATCACCTACGAGCAGGAAATTGCGGTGGCGCCGGGAAAGATACAGACGGCGGAGATCCATACCGGTTTTGTGAATCTTGAGGGAATTTCCTACACCGAGGACGGCCTTCACCCCGGAGTGATGCTGATCGGTGATGCCAACGGGGACGGACAGATTGACGAGAACGACAAGAACGCCATCATGGATGCGATGAGCGGGATAGGAAATGACGGTTTAACGACGGATCTGAACAGGGACGGAAAGACAGATCTGGTGGATCTTCAGTATTATGCGAATAGCCGGGCCAGAATAAAGGAGAATGCGGTCACGGCATCTTCGCTGTCAGGAAAAATCGCACCGGATGCGGTGCAGGTGAATATAAACGGGGCAAATACACAGGCGCAGGGAGATCTGGACGCTCTTTTTTCGGCGGACGCTGGCAGTGTGAAGCTCCAGAGAGCCCAGGGCGGGATCATCTCGCAGGACACTCCGGTGGAGATCGGCTTTAACTTGCAGAGCGGGGAGCAGGAAGGCGTCTTGGTGGAACAGATCGAGATCTCCATGGGGGAGAGTGGCGCGGCCAGCGGCCAGCTCACGGTGGAGACGGAGGGTGGAAAAAAAACCATTCCTTTCGTGGACGGCAGACTGGAGAGCCTTTCCCGGATGTCGAGTGAACCATCCGGCCCGGGCACAGGCCCTCTGGTGGTGTATCTTGGAAAACAGGTGGCCATAAAGAAGGTATCCATCCGGATTACCAAAACCGGAGGAGACGGAACCCTTGCGGAGATCACCAAGGTTGAATTCTTAAACGATATGGAAAAACGGATTCCCGAGCCGGATATGAATATACCTGAGAATCTGAAGGCGGCAGGGGCGGACAAAGCCTTCCATCTGACATGGGATCCCCAGGTGAACGTGACGGGTTATGAGGTGGAGATCAGCTATGGCGGGATGACGGAAACGGTGCGTACCGCTTCCAACAGGCTGGAAGTGAAATCCTTTAACAGAGAAAAGCTGGTGAACGAGCAATCCTACGAGGTGCGCGTCCGGTCTGTGAACGGTACCTGGTCCAGCCCTTACAGCGATAAAGTGCTTGCGGTTCCCCAAATTGCCGACAGGCCGGATCCTCCGGACAACGTGAAGGCAGTGGGCGGACACCGCAGTGTCACCATGAGCTGGAAAAAGATGGAGGATACGGATTTCTACAACGTATTTTATAAGGAAGCGGGCACTGACGCTTTTCAAAAGATTCCGAATATCGGACAAAACAAGTACGTGATCACTGGCCTGAAGGATGAGACGCTGTATGAGGTGTATGTGACCGGTGTAAACGATCTGGGCGAGAGTAATCCGTCCCTTCATGCAGAGGCCAAGACAATCACGTTAAAGCCGGCCAAAATGCCGAATTATAAGCTGCTCAACGAATCCGCCGGAGATGGCAGGGTGAGTGCGCACATTGTGAGTGTGACTCACGGCAGAGGAAGCATGGAATCAAGTCCCCTGGATCAGGATAGCAAGAGTGCGCTTGGAACCGTGGACAAGGATTTCGGCTCCTATTACCAGATTCTAGACTGGGACGACGGGGCCGAGTACGTTGCCGCAAGCAAAGGACTTCTTTTTACCCTGGATGATTATTACAAGATGAGCTATATCGCCTTTGCCGAGCCCGAGGATATCGCTTCCTATGGAAAGGTGTCTGTCTATTATTATGATAAGGAAAATCCGGACGGCGTCTATGCGCAGAATGTGTCAGTGACACAGAGAACGGATGAAAACGGAAGAAAGTATTACATGATTAAGCTGGCCAGTCCCATCACGGCAAATAAGATCCGTCTGGGATTCGCCCGGGGTTACGGGCTGCGCAATATTACCATTGCAGAAGTAAATTTCTATCACTATGACAGCCTGGAGGACGATATTCTTGCGCTGTATGCGGATGACCTTCACACGACCCTAAGGGATGATGTGACGGAAGCGACGATCAGCGAACTGCAAAAGCGTCTGGATACCGTGGATGCGAAGAGCGGGGAATACCATCCGGAGCGGGAGATGCTGCAAAGAGAGCTGGATAACGCCCGGGGAATTTTGTCATCCGGCCTGCGGGACGTGATTGAGATCAGTTCCGCAATTACGGCGGCGAAAGACGGGCACCTTGGCTTTGGCGGCCTGAACGCATGGCAGCCTCTTGGGATCACGGCCTATGAGGGAGAGCGCATCGTGGTTTACGTCGGGCACAATACGTTGAAGACGGGATCCAATTCCTCCCTGAAGCTGATTGCCACGCAGTACCACGCAGAGTCGGGAGCCTTTGCGTCAGATGTCGGTTCCCTGAAAGTCGGACGCAACGAGATCACGATTCCATCCATCCAGAGTCTGGCCTGTGAGGGCGGCGGAGCGCTTTACATACAATATACGGGCAACAACGAAAACGACAGATATGCGGTGCGCGTAAGCGGAGGCGTAAAGGAGCCGGTGCTTAACCTGTACGGCGTTTCGGATGAGTCAAAAAGAAAGGCTCTGATTCTTTCCTATGTGAAAGAGCTGGAGGAGCATACGGCGAGCCAGAAGTCGCTCCATGAACAGGTTCACGAAGCAGCGGGCGAAGGCAACAAAGTGAATCGGGAATATGAGGAGCAAAACTGCATCATCGGCGCAACGGACATTATGCTGGATCGGATGCTCTTGTCTGTATCCGCACAGCAGATTCTTGCCGGTCTTGGAAGCGGCTCCTCGCAGGAACGGGCGCAGAGGCTTGAAAATTCGCTGCAGGCTATGGAAGACATGATGGAGCTGTTCTACCAGCACAAGGGGCTGAGCGATGACGCATCCGCTCCGGCCACGGACCGGATGCCGGCGCAGCATTTGAATATCCGTTACATGAGAATGTTTGCCGGGGCCTTTATGTATGCTTCCGGAAACCACATTGGAATCGAGTGGGGTTCTGTGCCGGGGCTTGCCGGTGCGGCTCCGGTTGTTTCGGACGAGAACGGGAAATATATCAGCGGAAATTATTTTGGCTGGGGAATATCCCATGAGATCGGCCATAATATTAACCAGGGAAGCTATGCCATTGCGGAGGTGACCAACAACTACTTTGCGCAGCTGACCCGGTCAAGGGACAGCGACGATACCGTCCGGTTCAAGTATGAGAATGTCTATGAGAAGGTGACGTCCGGTACGGTGGGAAGGCCCTCCAATGTATTCACGCACCTTGCCATGTACTGGCAGCTTCATCTTGCCTATGACAGGGATTACAACTATAAGACCTATGGCAGCTATCAGGAGCAGCACGACAGCCTTTTTTATGCAAGGGTGGATTCCTACAGCAGAAACACCGCACTGGCCCCGGGAGGGCTCACGCTGGGAGGCGACGCAGATCAGAATATCATGCGTCTTGCCTGTGCGGCGGCACAAAAGGATCTGACGGAATTTTTCACACGCTGGGGCCTGGTACCGGACGGCGATACCATGAGTTATGCCGGACAGTTCCCCAAAGAGGAGAGGGCGATTTATTATCTGACGGATGATGCCAGGGTATATGAAATGGAGCACGGCGTCACCGGCTCTGTGAAGGACAGCAATGTGATCGGAGCGGACAGCAGCGTCACCGTAAATGAAAAGGTGCCAAACGAAGTGACTGTCTCGATTCAGAATCCGGTCAGTTCGGATGTGATTCTGGGATATGAGATTTCCAGATATTATTATGAAAACGGAAAACCGGTGCGCCAGGTAGTGGGTTTCTCCACACAGCCCGTTTACCGGGATCATGTGACGTCACTCAATAACCGGGTTCTGACGTATGAGGTCACGGCCGTTGATAAATATGGTTACCGGTCCAAGGCCGGAAAGATCGGGGATGTGAGGATCTCTCATGACGGAAGCTATGACAAGTCCCTGTGGACAGTGACCACGAACATGGCTTCGGAGAGTGACAGCAAGGATACGGCGACAGAGGAGGATCCCTGCGATCCACAGACCGTTTCCGCAATTTACCGGGTGATTGACAATGATTACGGGAATACCTACGAGGGATTTACGGCAAGCAGTGACGCAGTGGTCACGCTCTGTACCAATCAGGCGCTTGCCGTATGCGGGCTGAAATATACGGTGAAATCCGCAAATGCGATCGGCGCCTATGAGATTCAGGTCAGCATGGACGGAAATAACTGGACAACGGTTAAGACGGGTGCCTTCGAGGAACGTAAGGAGAGCCAGATCGTCTACTTCGAGAACAGCGATCGGGATCCCTGGGTATGCACCTATGATGCGGCATACGTAAGGATTAAGGCCCTGGGTCAGAACCATATCAGCATAGCGGAGCTTGATCTGCTTGGGCCTGCGGGAGACAGCGTTTCCTTTGGCGTCAAGGAAAATGACACACAGGGTGCCGTCGGCATTTTGACGAAGGATTATGTCTATGAAGCGGAAGGAGAAAACAGCGTGATTCCGGCAGGCTCCCTGATCTTTACGGGAAGCTACAAGGGAAATCCCGCCTACAATGTGGTAATGCTCTATGATGAGGAAGGAGCTGTTGTGGGCGGCGTGGACGAAGACGGCGTGCTGATCGCGGATCAGATCATACTGGCGAATGTTCCCGAAAACGGGCTGCTTGGCGAGGTGAGCGACGGGATCTGGATTTACTGGATTTCGCCGGTTGACGGCCAGGTGCCTGATCTTGGAGGAAAGATTGTCCGGGCGCAGCTTTACCGCGTGGATAATGCATTGACAAACGAAGGGCAGAGACTTGTGAGCGATACGGAGCCTTTGCGGATACCGGATAAGCTGGATGAAATCACGCTTGTCCGGGATTCGGATCATGGCGTGGCCGTGCAGTAGGAAAGGCATGGGTATAAAAGTGAAAAGGATCGGGAATAAACTATATATAGCAGCCGCCATTGCAGGCCTGCTTGTTCCGATGAAGGCCATGGCTGCACAGTGGGACATGGTAACGCTCATCCAGCAGGAAGGCGAGGTTGCCGTATCGCTGGACATGAGCGATGCGTTGGAAGAAACGATAACGGCGGTCAGCGTGTCTCTGAAGGTGGAGACAGGAGATGAGGCGGCAGTGGACTTTATCTTTTCGCCGGAGCTTGGCAATGCGGAATATGGATATAATTATGTGGAAGAAAGTGAAGGAACGGGCAGGCTGGATATCTATGCGGTTACCGGAAGCGGAGTGAGCCTCTTCGGGGAAGCGGGACTGAATCTGGGAAATGTGAAAGTGACCCCGAAGGATACGTCCCAGGTTATGGACGTGGAAGTCAGTTACCGAGAGGGTTCGTTTCAGACGGCGAATGCGGCATACGGCGATAAAATACCGGTGGTTGAGCATGTGACGGAGCCTGTGAAGGTGCAGGTCGGAAGCGGGGCGGTCAATGATCCCGCTCCCGTCCCCACGCCGGGAGAAGGACAGGAGAAGCCGAACCCAGATACCGGGGAAGGCAGCGGCGGTTCCGGAAGCGATAACAGAGACGAGGGACTGTATGACGAGACCACCCGGTATGAGAATGATCCGGACAGCGCACAGAATATTTCGTCTTCCGTCATAAAAGGCGACGGCAGTCCGGCGGCGCCTGTTGATCTGAGCAAGGGTCCGGCGGCACAGATTGCCGGGATTGCTCCAAAGCCGGCAGCGCCGGCAAGTGCGGCGGGTCAGATCAAAACAGGCAAAAAAGTCACGGTCGTTGCACCAAAGGACGGCCTTTCGAGTATTTTTGTCTCAAAAGCGGACGGCACCTCGAAAACGGACGGCACTCTTGTGACAAATCCGAAAGAACAAACGACAGAAGGCTTCAAAGAAGCGGACGGGATATCCGAGGAGGAAATCCGGCTGGATCAGGAAAACGGCGGGGTGGAAGGCCGGCAGAAAAAAGAAGGAAACGGACGGCTGATCCTTGCCGTGTGTGCGGCAGTGGTGATTGTGGCTATCCTGGGCGTCAATCTGTTCCTGTTTCTGAAAAGGCAGAAGCCGGAAAAAAGAAGGAAGCGGCCAAGAAAGCCCGAGAGGAAGAAGAGGAGACGGAAAAAGAGGCGTCTGCCCAATCATTAAGATTTTCTTAGGAATGTTGAGTTGGGCGTGAAAATATGATACAACTGTCTTAGGCTTCCTGTGCATGAAATATACAGGAAAGGGCGTGTCCAAAGAAAAGGAAAAAGACGGATACGGGATAGGAGTATAGATGAAAAACAGATTTTATTATGTACTGTTTCTGGTATATGTCATTGTGGTGGCCTTTGTCCTTTATGTGAACGGCGTGTTCACCGGGGATGAGGCCTCCCTCATGAATCTTACGATTAACGTGGGGTTCCTTGTTATTATCGGCGTGATTTTCGTGATATCCGCAATCAGCTTTGGAAGACTGAACTTTATCACGGACGAGCTGGAGGAGCTGACCTATCAGCTTCAGAAGGAGTACAAGGAGGCGGGAGGCAAAAACCTCTGGGGAAGCTATCAGGACCGCAGTGATCTTTTTGAGAGCGAGGAGCTTCGGGCGGCATTTAACAAATACCGTCTGCGGATCAAGAGCCTTACGGCAAAGCGAGGGATTGCGGGGCCCTGTGACCTGGAGGAGTATATCAATGAGGAGCTATTGGACAGGGCGGGAATGAACTTTTTCAATTCCGGCGTCTCGGGTACGCTTACGGGTCTTGGAATCCTTGGAACGTTCCTGGGGCTTTCCATGGGGCTTGGCTCTTTTTCGGGAGACGATATTTACACGATTTCCGACAATGTGGGCCCCCTTCTGTCGGGTATGAAGGTGGCCTTTCACACATCCGTGTACGGTATCCTCTTTTCCCTTGTTTTTAATGTGGTTTACCGCAGCATTATGTCGGATGCCTATGAGAAGCTGGAAAATTTCCTTTGTATCTTCCGTCAGACGGCGCAGCCCCGCTCCATGAAGGAGGATGAAAGCTCTGCGGCCATGGTGGTGTATCAGGCGGGAATGCTGAGCGCCCTGAAACAGATGCTTGAGCTGATGAAGGGAGAGGCCATGGAGCAGACGGCCGGGGTTGAGCGTATTGTGAACAAATTTACCGAGCGGATGGAGTCATCGCTTGGAGATGATTTTGAAAGGCTTGGAAATACCCTGAAAAAGGCGGGGGAGGCTCAGAGCGCCAGTGCGGCGAATGCCCGGGAATTGATGGAAGCGGTCACGGCGCTTGTGGAGGTAAACCAAAACGTGCAGTCGGCTCTTGCAAGGGTGATGGACAGACAGGAAAAATTCGCAGGTGAGCTTCGGGAACAGAAGGAAAAACTGGAAAGCGCCTGCAATGAGATGAGTGATGAGATTTCCAGCCAGCTGTATGCATTTGACAAGATGAGGAGTCTGTATGAAGAATAGACGGAAAAACAGGGAGGCTTTTGCACAGCACAGCTACTGGCAGTCCTATTCGGATATGATGGCGGCGCTTCTTTTAATTTTTATTTTGATTATAGCCATAACCCTGGCGATTTATAAACAGAAAACGACAGCGCTTGAAAAGACGCAGCTTGCGCTGGATCAGGCCAAGGAGCAGCTGAATCTGACCATGGAGGATTTGGAACGTTCCAAGGCGGAAATCGAAAAGTCCAACGAGGAGCTTGCCTCCTCCCTGGCGGAGCTGCAGCAGGCTTATGAGCAGGCGGCTTTAACCCAGGAGGAGCTGAACAAGGCTTATCTGGAGATTGAGAATGCGCGCAACGAGCTGACGGTCACCAAAAATGAACTCCAGGATATTGTGGGAGTGCGTACCGACATTATCGGCGCTTTGCAGAGCGCTTTTAACAATTCCAGCATGAAGGTGGACGCCCAGACCGGGTCCATTACCTTTTCCTCTGACGTTCTGTTCCGCTACAACAGCGCAACGCTTACCGCAGACAGCAGGAAAACGCTGAAAGAGATTATTCCCATGTATCTGGATGTCCTTTTGCAGGATCAGTTCAGGGGATACATTGCGGAGATTATAATCGAGGGCCACACGGACACGGACGGAGGCTATCGGAGCAATATGGAGTTATCCTATGAGCGTGCCAATGCGGTTGCGGACTTTTGCCTGGACAAAAAGAACGGCCTTAGCGAGACAAAGATCGAACAGCTTCAGCAGATTCTCACGGTTAACGGCAAGTCCTGGAGCAGTCCCATCTATAAGAGCGGTACGTCCGGTGAAGTGGATATGGCGGCCTCCAGGCGGGTGGAGATCAAGTTCAGGCTCAAGGAGGATGAAATGATTGAGAAAATTTCCGGGATTTTATCCAGGGAATGAGGTTATATAGCGGCAAAAGGAGGAAGAACTATGGCAAAACTTATTATTACGGTGGAAGGCGGAAAGGTAACGCAGACGTTGAACTTTCTTGACAGAAATGTGAAGGATAACCGTTATGTCTATGGGAACGGCAATGAATCGGGGATTGTGGATGATCCGGCAAAGATTTATGCGGACATACCGGAAAACTACCGCATTACCGAGTGCTATGAGGAGCTGCGGGAAGCGGTGAATCTGGGAAAGATCCAGATCACCAGCAGCATGCGGCAGATGAACGAGCTGGAGAAGGAACTGAGCACTTACGAGATCCCCACACCGGAGAGTGAACAGGAGCATGTAATCACGCTGAATAACAGGGATCTCAGAGAGCTTGCAAAACAGCTCAATCTTCCGCCCCTGAATGGCGACAAGCAGATTGAGGAGGCGGTTAAGGGCCTGATATACGGCAAGGAACTGTAAGCGGCAGAAAATGAGAGGCAGAAAAAGCAGAAAAGATAAGGCACATACATATGAAAGAAACACAATGAAAAAGAGAACGGGCAGGAGCGGATTTGGAATAGCGGTCCTGTCGCTTGCGGTATTTCTTGCGGGGTGCGGGGCAGATCCGTCCGAATCTGACACTGGAGGCCGGGCTGATCTGACGCTCGAGGTAGTTCCCATACCCACAGGGGAGGAGACTGCGAACGGCGGGGCTGATAACGGGGGCGGCGTGGAGGAAAAAGCGCAGACTTTCGCAGCTGGCGATTCGGCACAAAAGGACGCCGGTGCAGAGCCCACACAAAAACCAAAGATCCCGCCCCGGGGCGGGGAGCTTGTTCTTGCGTCCGAGGACTGGGGGCTTTCCTTTGGAGAGCCGCACTCTCAGCCAAGAGGGAATGCCACGGCTCAGGATCTTGCATGGTATGACGCCTATTATGTGGGAGATGCGGATGAGAAGGTGATCTATCTTACCTTTGACTGCGGATACGAAAACGGCAACACGGACCCGATCCTCACGGCATTGAAGAAGCACGGGGCGAAAGCCACTTTTTTTGTGGTAGGTCATTTCCTGGAGACGGCTCCTGACCTGGCAAAGCGCATGGTGGAGGAAGGACACGCCGTGGGAAACCACACGTACCATCACCTGGATATGCCCACGATTTCCGATCCGGATACCTTCCGAAAGGAGATGGAGGATGTGTCGGAGCTTTTTCTGGAGATTACGGGAACCGAGCTTTCGCCCTGCTATCGCCCGCCCCAGGGAAAATGCAATACGCAGAATCTTGAGATGGCGCAGGAGCTTGGGTATTGCACGATCTTTTGGAGCCTGGCACATGTGGACTGGGATCAGAACAAACAGCCAGGCCATGAGGAATCGCTGGCAAAGCTCACGGAGAGGATTCATCCAGGAGCAATCGTGCTTCTCCATAACACGTCGCAGACAAACGGCGAAATTCTGGACGAGCTTCTCACCAGGTGGGAAGAGATGGGATATGGTTTTGCGCCCCTGTCGGAGTTGACAGGGAAATAGACAACCCTGCGGCACGGTAAGCTGGTGGGTCAGAAACCCTGCGGCATAGCATAGCTGTAGTTATAGGAGGAATGGGGAATGAGAGAAGGATATCCGCGCCCGATGATGGTCAGGGAAAACTGGACAAATCTTGACGGCCTATGGAATTTTTTGTTTGATGACGAAAACGTCGGGGAAAAGGAAAGATGGAATGAGAAATTCCCGGAAGGGACACAAAAGATCAGGGTTCCGTTTTCCTATGAGACAAAGTTAAGCGGAATTGGCGATGAGACCTTTCATCCGGTGGTATGGTATGAAAGGGAAATTGACGGTTCCGCCTCCGGAAAGAGGAAGATCCTTCATTTTGAAGGGGTGGACTATACGGCAAAGGTATGGGTGAACGGCTGCTTTGCCGGAATGCATGTGGGAGCCTATGCGAGATTTTCGCTTGATATTACGGATTATATGTCGGAAGGGACGAACCGGATCACCGTGCGGGCGGAGGATTCCGCAAGCTGTGCACAGCCCAGGGGAAAGCAGAGATGGAAAAGCGAGAATTTCGGCTGCTGGTATGTGCAGACTACAGGGATCTGGAAGAGCGTTTGGCTGGAGGAGGTTCCCCGCAGTTACATAGAGAGGCTGAAAATAACGCCTGATATTGACAATGAGAAAGCTGTATTTGAAATAAAACTGAACCGAAAACCGCAGAAGCCATGTCAGGTTTCTGTTAGGGTCGTGCTGGATGGTGCCGAGATCGCCACTCATTCTCAGCAGGCTTCAACAGAATATATTGCCTTTGAGATAAAAACGGCCGACGGAAATGCTCCATGGCAGACAGCGGTATGGACTCCGGAGGATCCAAAGCTGTACGATGTGGAGATCGCACTTTCGGACGGGAAAGAAAAGGACGAAGTGGCAAGCTATTTCGGTATGCGCAAGATCAGTATTGAGGGCGGCAGAGTCCTTCTGAATCATCGGCCTCTTTACCAGAGACTGATTCTGGATCAGGGGTATTGGGAGGAATCCCATCTGACCCCGCCCTCCGAGGAGGCGCTGGTGAAGGATATCGATCTGGTGCTGGCGGCCGGTTATAACGGTGTCCGCAAGCATCAGAAGGTGGAGGACGAGAGATTTCTTTACTGGTGCGACCGAAAAGGACTGCTTGTATGGTGTGAAATGCCTTCGGCCTATATCTTCCAGGATGATGCGGCGGAGCAGTTTACGAATCAGTGGATGGAGATCGTGAGACAGAATTACAGCCATCCCTGCATTGTGACATGGACGGCTTTTAATGAGAGCTGGGGAATTGAGAGGGTTTATACAAACCGCCATCAGCAGAAATTCACGGAAGGGATCTACCATCTCACAAAGGCATTTGATCCCATGAGGCCGGTGATCGTCAACGACGGCTGGGAACACACGGTGTCGGATATTCTGACTCTTCATGACTATGAGGAGCTGGGCGATGTTTTGACAGAGCGTTATTGCGATAAGGATGCGGTTATGGAGTGCGGAATCCCCTTTAACAGGGATCGCTACGCCATGGCAAAAGGCTACTCCTATCAGGGACAGCCCGTTCTGATCAGCGAGTATGGCGGGATTGCGTTCCGGTCAGAGAAGGGATGGGGCTACGGCAATCAGGTGGCGGATGAAAAAACTTTTCTGGAGCGCTTTCGCAATATCACGCAGGCAATCAAAAGCCTGAGCTGGTGCGTGGGCTTTTGCTATACCCAGGTGACGGATGTGCAGCAGGAGGTAAACGGTCTGTATACCATGCGCAGGGAACCCAAGGTGAATATGGAAGAGATCCGGAAGATTAATCTTTCATAAGGAGGCTGACTTTTTTACGGGTATCCACAATTCGCAGAATAAATTGTCTCTCTGTTTATCAAAGTATACCTCATAATCGGATTGTGTGCAGCTCTCGTAGCCGCTTTGCGGGAGGAACTGCTGATAGAAAATCTCCCAGGCGGCCCCGATGCTTTCACCATCCTCGCCGGCGCAGTTAAACACGACATAGGTGCACGGTTCGGTCTCCCAATACCGGCAGTCTTTTGCCTGCAAAAGGCTGCCGGCAGCACGGGATCCGTCATCATCCAGCCGCACCCCGATTCCATATTCGAAAAATGTCTCATTTTCTCGGAGGGGCGCACAGAGCCCGTACAGCCTTTCGTCCTTTTCCTGCCGTAAAAGCTTCAGAGGCCCGATCCGGTTTTGCGCATGGCATTCGTCCCAGAAGTCAGAGATATCGCAATTACCTTCCGCCTCAATGATCTTTGTGGGAAATGTTCTTGTGATTGCCAGAAAACGCTGTTTTTCCGTCTGTTCCATTCGATAGTCAATTTTTCTGCCTCCCTCAAAAGAGATCCTTATGGATAAAGGATTAAACAGTATCAGCCGTGTTCCGGCTGTCTTTGCATATTTGGGAGCTGTGCCGTGAAAACGTGTAAACGCCTTCGTAAAACCGTCCTGTGATTCAAAACCGTATTTCAGGGCAATGTCCACAATCTTTTTATCGCTCTGTGATAATTCCTGCCCGGCCAGGGAAAGTCTTCGGTTTCGGATATAGGTATTCAGGGTCATCCCCGACAGAAAGCGGAACGCCCTGTGAAACTCATAGGGCGACAGGTTCAGATGTCTTGCCACATCATCAAAACGGATCTCCTCCAGCAAATGCTCCTCCACATAATCGATTGCTTTTTGCAGTGTTCGCATCCATTCCATTTTGCACAGTCTCCTTCTCCTTTTTGGTTTGAACGTATTTCCCGATTTTTAGTTTGTCAGTTCCCGATTCAGGTTCAGTGCGGCCCGCAGGGTGCGGACGGCCTCCGCTATGTCAAGACAGGACGGCTGATCCTCTCGGATACATTGTAACACATGTCTTAAGGCTTTTTCATAACAATTTGACTGCGGCAGAGGGATTTTTTCTCGTTTTTTATCACGGAACAACTCCAGTTTCGTATCGACGGATCCGTCGGAATATCCGTCCTCATAGTAGCGGATGACACCGCATTCCAGGAGCGCCTCATATCCTACACTGAAGGGATAGGCCTGCGGCATTGCCGAAGCACCCCTGATCAGAGCCCGGGAATCCCGGTATCTCAGGCAGGCTGTCACAACAGACTGTTGTTTTCGCACATCCAGACAGCATGCGGAAAGGCTGTCCGCCTCGCCGAGCAGCCGGGTGACAAAATCCATATCATGTATCATAAGGTTCAGCCCGATGTGGGCGCTGTCCAGATTCCCCCACCATGGCGGCGTTTGCCTTTTTACCTGCAATTCTTTCAATTTTCCCAGACGGTTATCTCTTACGACTTCCCAGAGATATTCGTAGGGATATTCAAAGCGCAGAAAAAGGTTTACAAATGCGCGCAGGTTATACTGCCGGGCGGCATCCATAATCGCTTCCGCATCTTCCGCAGATTCCGCCACCGGAGTCTCAATAAAAACATGCTTTCCGGCGTGAAGCGCTCTTACAGCCGTTTCCCTGTGCAGGTGGTTTGGAAGACAGATATCCACAAGATCTATGGTGTTGTCGTTCCAGATTTCTTCCATGTCGGTTGTTGTGCGGACGTGAAACTTTTCCCGCAGCTCTCTTAATTTTTCTTCCCTTCGGCCCCATACGGTGACGCACTCCGCCTCTTTCATTTTCGCATATAACTCTGTATGGTATGCACCGAATCCCGTTCCCAAAACAGCGATTTTCATACGATATCCCATCCTTTCCTGTAAATCCGTACAAAGATTTTACCACGTTTCCAAAACACGTTCCCCGACTGGCTTGCGCAGATTTGTCAAATTTTGACTTCCTGCAAAAAAGTGTGATATACTGACTCATATACCGGGTTTGTGAAATTGCGAAGTGCGAAACAACCCGCAGGCAGCAAAATTGATAAGAAGAATGGAGAAAATATGTTCCAGATTCTTTCGGAGAATTTTTTCGTGCCGCTGGCGTCGCCGAACAAAACAATCTATTGGGAATGTCTGGTAAAGCTGTTTTCGGTCATGAACCACCAGCTTTCATTTGGTGTGGAAAGAGATATTCTTGTGCAGGAGCTGCAGTATTATTTTGAACAGGATCAGGCAGCGGCGATTGTGGATGAGAGCTTTGACGGAAAGAGCAGCCGTGACAAGGCGAACTGGATGCTGCGGAGGCTGGAATATTACGGCTGGATCGAGATTGAAACGGATAAAAGCTACGTACAGAGGGCGAGCTTTAAGGAATATGCGGTCAAAATCATCAAAACGCTTTTGGAGATCGAGGAAGGAAAACAGATCGAGTATCAGGGCTATATTTATACCATATACAGTCTGGTGCGGAGCAGCACGGACAATCCGGGAATCGTGCTTTTGTCTATTCTGGAAAACACCGATATGCTAATCACGGGGCTGAAAAACTTAAATTCCGGGATCAAGCGTTATATTGATGAACTCACCAAATATAAGACGCCTGCGGAAATCATGGACGTCCTGTTCAATGATTATATTGAGAATATCGTGGATAAGGCGTATCATCGTCTTTTGACTTCGGACAATGTGTCCAAATTCAGACCGGAGATCGTGGAGCGCCTGGAGAGCAAAAGCTCCAGCAAAGCCTACATTGCGAAGGCAAGCGCCGAGCTGGCAGGCATCCGCGAAGTCTCCGTGGAACAGGCGGAAGAGCTGGTATATCAATATATACATGAGATTATAGATGCTTTTCAAAACATGGACGACATTCTGGCAGAGATCAATCAGAAGAATACCCAGTATCAGAAAGCGGCCATCAACAGGGCGAAATTCTATCTGATCGGCGGCGAGGACGTGAGGGGACAGCTGAAAGAGATTCTGTCGGAAGTGAACGAGAAGATCAATGCGGAGGGAATGGAGCTGGGCGGCATCTATCGGATCGCTTATCTGGACGAACTGATCAAAATCTACAGTTCCAGCGTGTTAGATGAAAGATCTCTTTATGTGCCCATCGAAGGGAAAAAGGAATTTAAACCGGCAGCGCTTACAGACGACCTGCCCGATACAAAGCTGCGGCAGGAAAAATTGAAAAAGATGATGGAGAAGATGGAACGGGTGTTAAATCCGCAGAAGATCGACCATTATGTGCTTGACTGCCTTAAGGGGCGCCGGGAGATGAAAGCGTCCGAATTACCTCTTGCTACCACGGAGGACTTTGTGCGTCTGATTTATGTTCGGCTGTATGGGCAGAGAAAAAATATGAAGTATGAGATAGAGGCGGACAGGGAGATTGAGATAAACGGATACCGGTTTAAAGATTATGTGATCCGCAGGAAAGGAATGCGATAATATGGATTTTCTGGAAGGCATGCTGCAAAGGGATAAGGATGAATTTACAAGGATCTGTAACAGGCTGCTTAGTTCCTGCTTTGTGTGCAGAAGGAATGAGACGGCAAGGGGGGATTACTATTTTATCATGAAACACAGGGAAAAGTTTTCCCTGTGTTTGTCGGTGCTGGGGTACCGGCTGGAAATCAACGAGGAATACGGCGTTGTGCAGCTGACGAATCCTCAGAATTACAATCGCTATAACATGAAGCTGTTTGAGTCGGTTATCCTGCTCATTCTGCGGATATTGTATGATGAGAAGAAGAGAGAATTGTCTGCCAGCGACGAGGTGATCATCAATATGGGAGATATTCATGAGAAGTTCCTAAGCCTCAAGATTCGGGATAAGATGATGGACAAAACCACCCTGCGCAATGCCGTCAGCACAATGCGCAAGTTCCAGCTGGTGGAGGTTCTGGATAAGGAATTGTCCAATGAGGATTCCCGCCTTATCATTTATGACTCCATTTTGATGGCGGTGCGGGTGGAGGACATCAAGCAGGCGTACGAGAAGTTGGAAAATTACCGGAAGGGCGGAAAAGAGAATGAAGAAACTGACGAGAGTGAAATTGATCAACTGGCATAGGTTTACCAATGCTATGATCGAACTGGATAATTCCGTTTTGATTTCCGGTGAGAACGGTGCCGGTAAATCCACGCTTTTGGATGCGATTCAGTTTGTGGTAACCTGCTCCACCAATTATTTTAACAAGGCGGCCCACGAGAACGGAAAGAGAAAGCTGACCGGATATATCCGCTGCAAGACCGGCAGGGAGAACAGGCCTTATGAGCGGACCGGCGAGATCAGCGCCCATGTGGCGCTGGAGTTTTTCGAAGAGAAGCGGCAGAAGTATTTTATCGTGGGAGCCGTCATTGATTCCGCATCGGAGGGGCAGGAGAAGACCATACGGTATCTGATGGACGGGGAGCGGCTGGAAGATGGGTTATTTTTTCAGGGAAAAGTTCCGAAATCCATTTCCCAGTTCCGTGCGAGCAATGGAAAGAAGATCAAGACCTGGTGCACCACGGAGAAGGATGCAAAGCAGATGATCAAGAACCGCTTCGGCAGGCTGGAAGATAAATTTTTCAGGCTGATTCCCAAGGCGATGGCATTTCGGCCCATTGATGATATCAAAGATTTCGTTTATTCCTATGTTCTGGACGAAAAAGAGGTGAACATCGATATTCTGCGGGAAAATGTGCGGACCTATCAGGATCTGCAGCACACCCTGGATAAGATCAAACTGCGGATGGGAAGGCTGGAGAAAATCGAAGGCTTTCACAGGCAGGTGGAAGAGGGCGTCAGAAAAGACAAAATGTACGAGTATTTTCTCGACCGCATTGAAGTGGATATACTGATGGAGGAAATGAAACGGCTGGAAAGTGCCATCGTCCACGATCAATTCCGATTGGAGAGCTGGAATAAGGAGATTGTGACGGCGGAAAAGGAAAAGGAAGAGAAGCAGGCAATCCGGGATCATCTGTATGCGGAGCTTGCCAGTGATAAAGACTTTATTGCCCGGGACGAGCAGAAGAAAAGGCTTCAGATGCTGGAGGAGAGGCACGGCCGCCTGCTTGGAGAGCGGGATGTGCTCATGGAAAGCGTGGATCAGGCGAAAGCCCAGGTCAACCGCCTGCTTAAGGTGCCGGATGTGGATGCCTGTATGCAAGCGTATTCTTTGAAGCTGGGAGATTTGAAGAAGGCGGCAGATATCGGTGCCTTTAAAGACACGCTGCAGCAGGTCATTTCCTACAAGAATCAGATGAGCGGCAAAGTCTACAAAAGGCGGGCGGAGCTTGATATAGAGATCCGGGAATTATCAGGGAAGAAGAAGGAATGGGATCTGAAAATCGAAAACCTGATGAAGAAAAAGCTTTCTTATCCGGATGAAGTTACCCGGGTGATGCAGGCAATCCGGGAGGAGTTCGCGCATATCAAAAGAACGCCGGAACCCCGGATTTTGTGCGAGATGCTGGAAATTACGGACGAGACCTGGAGGAATGCGGTGGAAGGCTATCTGAATACACAGCGGTTCTATATTCTGGTGGAGCCGGACAGCTTTGACATTGCGTTGGGAACCTATGACAGGCTGCGCAGGGAAAAGCGGACATACGGAGCAGGCCTGATCAATACCCAGAATCTGGACGGATACGATTCCGCGCCGGAAGGGTCGCTGGCCACGGTCGTTACTTCCGGCAACAAGTATGCGAAGCGCTATATCAATATGGTCCTCGGAAAGGTCATGATGTGCGATCATTACAGCCATTTGAAGAAATATAAGACTGCAATTACAAAGGAGTGCATGCGCTATCAGAATCATGTGGCAAGCGCAATTAAGCCTTCCATCTTCGAGACGCCATACATCGGTAAAAATGCCGTCCGGGTGCAGTTAGAGCAGGCAAAGGAAAAAAGCAGGGAACTTGGAGATCAGTGCAGGGAGAAGCAGAACATCCTGCAGAATCTGGAAGAACTGCAAAATCCCCTTTCCACGGATATTGATACAGACATCAAGTATCGAGTGGATGTTTTGACGGATCTTTGCAGCACCCGGCAGGAAATCAGGAACTGCAAAGACAATATCGCCACATTGGAGAAGAATTCCAATGTGATGCTCAAACAGATTCAGCTTGCGGAGCTGGAAAAGATCATCAGGGAAGTGGAAGAGCAGATTTCCAGGCTGAACCGCAAGGTGGGGCAGACCGAACAGAACATTGGAAATACCAGGGAGAGGCTGGAAGAGAAACAAATTGCCCTGACCGGACAGAAGGCCCTTTGTACGGAGCTTGCCGTCAGATATGAAAAAGACATCGTGCTTTGGAGCCATGATTATGAAAAGCAGTTAAAGGACAAAAGCCACGAGCAGTTCAGGGACAATTTTGCCCGCAGGAGAAAGGCGAACCAGACTACGGTGGCGAAGGACACCGAGTCCATGACGAACTGTATGACAGAGTATAAGACGGCACATGATTTCGGCGCCGCAGCGACCCTGGAAGGGTATCCGGATTTCGAGGCGGAGTATATCAAATTAAAGAATTCAGAATTGCTCAGTTATGAGGAAAAGGTGGAGCGCGCGAGGCAGTCCGCAGAGGAGGAGTTCAGGGAGCAGTTTCTTGCCAAATTGCAGGAAAATATGAAGAATGCCCAGACAGAATTTAAGGAGCTGAACAAGGCGTTAAAGGACATCCGTTTCAGCAATGAAAAATATGAGTTTTTGTTCATGCCGAGCAAGAGGTACCGCCATTATTACGAGATGATCATGGATGATTTTAACGCTGTGCAGGGCGAGTCTATTTTCAGCGGTTTGTTCCATGAAAATCATAAGGAAGTAATTGATGAGTTGTTTGAGAGGCTGGCGCTGGACAATGAAAACAGTGCCAAAGCGCTGGATGAGTTTACCGATTACAGAACCTATATGGACTATGACACCCGGATCCTTCACAGCGACGACAGCTATTCCTTATACTCCAAGGTGTGCGAGGAAAAGAGCGGCGGAGAGACGCAGACGCCCTTTTATGTAACCGTTGCAGCATCCTTTGTGCAGCTATATCGAAACGGTATCGGCACGGAAGCGGCGGGTCTGGTCATGTTTGATGAAGCCTTCAACAACATGGATGACGAGAGGATCGGCGGCGTGCTGGAATTTCTGCGAAGACTTCCCCTGCAGATTCTGATTGCCGCACCGCCGGATAAGATTCAATATATCAGTCCCTTTGTGGAAGAGACGCTTTTGATCATGACGGATGAAAAAGTAAGCTTTGCGGAGAGATATTATAATGGTGCAGTATGACAGATATGTTTTGAATAAACTTTTGGACACCTATGAGTCCAGCCTGCTTTCCACGGGCGGGAACAAAAGAAACATCCATATCGAATTTCGCTTCACGAAAAAGTCGCTGCCGGCTTACTTCGATGAGAGCTCTTCGGAATACGAACGGATTCATTTCTTTATGGAAGAGCTGGAGGAAAAGCGGCTGATCAGGATTTGCTGGAAAGGGAAGAAGGAGGGGCATATTATCGCAAAGGTGCAGCTTAATGCCGAAAGGCTGGAAGAGGCATATGCTTATGTGCGCCGCATGCCTAAAAATGACATGGCAAAACAGCATCTGCGGTTATTGGAAGCGTATATCAGAAAGCCGCTGCCCCCGGTCTGCCGATCCTTTGTCAAATATCTGCAGGAACGGCTTTTTGAGCACAAATCCGTAAAAGAATTTATACAGCTGGAGGATCCTGCATCCACCAGGCAGTTACTGGATACCATACGGGCGATTGAGGAAAATCAAACGCAGCTTTACATCAGGGAGTTTTCGATTCTTCACTTTCAGGATTCGAAAGCCTTTGAGAAGATGGAGGGCAGAATCGCCCATGTGCTGCGCAAATTTAAGGAAGGCTGCGAAGGGGCGGCGTATGATGAGATCCTGGCAGAGTACGGGATCTATCATACCCCCAACTACGTTTATCTGAAGGGAAATGTTCCGCTTGTTATGAGGGGAGAAAGAATCGATCTGTCCGTATTCAGACAGGGGCTGGGGATTTCCGGGGAGGATATGGAAGGGATCCGTTTTTGCAGTACGGCAAATGTGAAACAGGTGATCACGATTGAAAATCTGACCACTTATTTCCGGTGGCAGGAGGAGGACAGCCTGCTGGTCTACCTTGGCGGTTACCACAATGGAGTCCGCCGTGCGCTCCTTAAGGAAATCTATTCCAGTTACCCGGAGGCGGCCTATTATCATTTCGGGGATATTGATGCCGGGGGATTTGAGATTTACCGCGATCTGCGGGAGAGGACGGGGATCCCTTTTCGGATGTATCATATGGATCTGGCGACTCTGCAGGCCCATGCGGCTTATGCAAAGCATCTGACGGAGAATGACAGGAAGCGGCTTTTGGGAATGCGGGAGCGGGAGGATTTGCGGGGGATCATTGATTATATGCTGGAACAGGATACGAAGCTGGAGCAGGAGTGTATCGGTTTGCGGCCCAATGTACCATGACCGGCACCATAGACGGTATCCGGCCCGATGCTACATATGCAGGGATAGGAACTGCCACAGCAGGATGTTTTTATCTGGGGTTTTTCTTTGACAGTGCCTGTGTTATGCTGTAGATACTGACAGGAGAGGCAAATGATCCTGAATATATTCCGCTTCTTAAAGAAAATCAAAAGGAATGTTGAGAGAAAAGACAGGAGCCGGTTTTTATGTATAAACTTTTCCTGATAAAGAAATAAACTGCACAAAAATAAGAATTCCGTTAATTTTGGTGCTTTAATTATAATATAAAGATATATATGCTGCTTAAAAGATATGGATATCATATTTTTAAGCAGCATTTTCCTGTTAAGAATATTTAAGAAATTGGCTTAGGGATATTTAAGAAACGGTTTTTACAATTAAATTGAGAAAAACACCAGGGAGAAAGGAGTAAAAATGAATGAGACACTTAAATTTCGGCACGAGTGGAAACATGAAATTTCATACTTGGACATGCTCTCCATAATTTGAGGAGTTTACAGAAGGTGAATTGTCTATTGGATATGACGAATCTTTTCGCTTTGAAAAAATAATGGAGTGAAGGGTTAAAACTAGGAGGTGCAGAATGGATGGGGTAAAGATACTTGTTATTGAAGATGATGCCGATATCAGAGAGGGAGTCCGTATACTGCTTGAGAGTGAGGGATTTCTTGTGGATGAGGCGGAGAATGGAGAAATAGGGCTGCGGAAATTGTCTGAAGATATCAGCCTGGTCATTTTAGATATCATGATGCCGGGAATGCCAGGAATCAGGGTATGTGAGGAAATCAGAAAAAAATCCTTTGTACCGATTTTGTTTTTGACAGCAAAGGCACAGGAATCAGACAAACTGCTGGGGCTCATGGCGGGCGGGGATGACTACCTTTCCAAACCGTTTTCTTATGCGGAGCTCCTTGGCAGAGTCAAGGCACAGGTCAGGGGCTATACCGTTTACAGCAATTCGCCTGGTGAGCCCCAGGGGCAGGAAAGAGCGGAGTATATCGAAAGCGGCGGTATCCGGATACATACGGTTTTTAATGAAGTGACTGTGAACGGAAAGACGGTTGAATTGACAGATATTGAGTACCATATACTTCTGCTTATGATGCAGAATAAAGGGAAGATTTTTTCTGCCCAGAACCTGTATGAATCTATCTGGAATGAGCCTTATTTTTATAACTGCAATGGAACCGTAATGGTGCATATCCGTAAGCTCCGGGTTAAAATAGAAGCCAACAGCCAGGAACCTGTTTATATTAAGACTGTCTGGGGAAAGGGGTATCGTTTTGAAGGAGAAAAGTGAGAAGAGGGTGTCCCTTTATCTGGAATTGTTTCTTTTGCTTTTTCTGGCAGGAGCGGTCAGCCTGTTATTTTTTGTGGGAAGCAGGTTCGTGATAGAACAGCAGATTGACCGATATCACCAGAACAAGAATATCGTGCAGAAATATAATGAAAAATATATTTCACAGATACAGGACTATATAACAGCGCAGGGGATATCCGCAAAAGATTTATGGAGACTGAATGAGTGGATGAATAATAACAGGCTTATTTATATCCAGATAAAAAAGGGTGATGAGTGGATTTATTCCTCAGACTTTGACATGGACGAAGAGCAGGCGGATGGTTATGATCTCCCATCATACCCATTGAACAGTTATTATGATGTTGAACTTCGTGATGGAACGGTACAGGTGTTTATCATGGGAATGTACTCGTATAATGCTTATATGGCTGCGCTTATATTTGCCATTATAGCATCATTTCTCCTTTTCTTTGTGCTGACCATGTTAGGGGTCCGCAGGAAAATCCTTTATGTCAACCAGCTAAGCCGGGATATTGAAATTCTTGAAGGGGGAAATCTGGAATATGAAGTGCATGTACAGGGAAATGATGAGATTTCAGATCTGGCAGCAGGATTGAATGCCATGAAGGTTTCCTTTAAAAACCAGATAGAAGAAGTGGAGTGTCTGACAAGGACAAATCAGGAGATGGTAACGGAGATTTCCCATGACCTGCGTACGCCCCTTACCTCGGTATTATTATATGCGGAAATCCTGCTGAACGGGAAATATGGAGAGGAAGAAAATAAACAGAAGTATTTAAATAAGATGATAAAGAAAATTCAGCATATGAAAGATTTGTCAGACAGGCTGCTTGCGTACTCGGTTCACAGCGCGGAAGAAAAATATATACCGGCGGGGTATCTGCCGCTTTACAGCGGTTTGTATGATGAATTGTCAGATATGTGCAGTTATCTGGCAGAGCAGGGATTAGCGGTAAAGGAGAACCTGCGTTGGGAAGAAGGGGATGTTTTTATCTATGGGGAATACCTGACAAGGATATTGGATAATATATCTTCCAATATTTTGAAATATGCAGATGTGCAGGCACTGGTTCTTGTGTGGGATGAATATTATGCGGATGAAATGTGTATTACTTTTGAAAATGCCTGTGGTCAGAAAAATAGCGGTATGGACAGTTACAACATCGGAATCAGAAATGTTAAAATGATGATGGAAGAAATGGGAGGGAATTGTGAGGTGGTACAGGACAGGGAACAATTCCGGATATGTCTTAGATTCCGTTATAAAAAGTCCAATAGAAAAACAGAAAACTTTTTTTGAAAAGCTCTCTGAAAATAAGATGGGATTCCTGAAAAGGATTCCTGTCTTTTTTTGATTCCTGCGGGCAATCAGTCAGGTGACTGTTTGCAGATACATTTTAAGGAACTTTAAGAAACGGGTTAAGAGCTATTTAAGAAGCGGGGTTTATATTGGAATAAAAGGAGGGGGAAAGGGCATGAAAAGAGGAAATCAGGATGGCAAGAAGGAGGAGGCTGTATGAGTAAAAAAATCAAAATATGGGTTCTGGCAGGTTTTGTTATTTTTGTTTTATTTTTTGTCAAGCAGTTTTTTGATCAGAAATTTGATTCCGTAGAATCGCTGCAAAACTATATGAAAGGCTTTGACATAGCGGCGCCGCTGATGCTTACTCTCTTTCAGGCGGTTCAGGTAGTGATTCCGGTATTGCCGGGATACTTGGGATGTGCGGCAGGAGCCATTGCATTTGGAAGTATGACCGGATTCTGGTGCAATTACATAGGCATCAGCCTTGGCTCCGTCATCGCATATTTTCTGGCAAAAAAATATGGAATTGATATTGTGACTGCCATGTTTCCGCAGAAACAATATGAGAAATGGAGCAGACGGATTGAGAAGAGCAAGTCGTATGATTGGTTTCTTTTCATAGCCACACTGCTTCCGCTGTTTCCGGATGATTTCCTGTGCTATTTTTCCGGTTTAATGAAAATGAACAGCAAAAAATTCATATGGATTATTATCTTAGGAAAACCATGGTGCATTCTGGCGTACAGTATCGTTTTTGGATTAATAAAATAAAGGAGAAGAAGACAGGGATGAAGAAAAAACTACTTGGATATTATGACTATACGGTAATACTTACGTATTGCGGCATGCTGTTTGCTTTTTTGGCCTTTTACAGGCACTCGGACAGGATTATTGGAATGCCGTACTTTGCCTGATGCTTGCAGGTGTCTGCGATATGTTCGACGGGGCAGTGGCCTCCACAAAAGACAGAAATGAAAGTGAGAAAAGATTTGGAATCCAGATTGATTCATTAAGTGATCTGATAAGCTTTGGGGTGCTGCCGGCTGTTTTTACATATATGATTTCCGGGAAAAATGCATTTGTCGGGTTGGCAGCCGCGCTGTTTGTCTTATGTGCATTGATACGCCTTGCCTATTTTAATGTATTGGAGGAAGAGAGGCAAAGACAGACAACCGAAAGCAGGAAAAGTTATTTAGGTGTTCCGGTAACTGCCATTGCGGTATGCCTGCCGGCGGTTTACCTGCTGTATGACCATCGGATATGCAAAAGCATTCTTTGTTTTCCGATACTTCTGATTTTTATGGGAATTGCCTACCTTTTGCCGGTAGAGATTAAAAAACCGGGGATAATTGGAAAAGCGGGTATCATTATTCTTGGAATTTTTGAAGCATTGGGGATGATTCTTTTTATGGGGTGGGATGCAATATGAGAGAGGCATTGATGCTGCGGTTTTTATATAGGACGGTTCCGGGGAGAATGGTTTTGAAGCTGCTGGTGCATCCCAGGGTGTCGGAGACGGCAGGATATTATCTTTCATCCAGGGCATCCAAATGGATCGTGCCATATTATATCCGGAAACATAAAATCGATATGAGAGATATAGATATTCCGGCAGGAGGTTTTTCCTCATTTAATGATTTTTTTACCAGAAAAAGAATCACAGAATGCTTTGATGTGACTTATGGGCATCTGATAAGCCCATGCGATGGATTGATGTCCTGCATAAGAATAGAAGGCAATACTGTTCTGGATATTAAAAACACAAGGTTTACGTTGGACGACCTGCTGAAGGATCATGAACTTGCAGGACAATTCAGGGATGGAACCGCGCTTGTTTTTCGGCTGACGCCTGCGGATTATCACAGATACTGTTATGCGGCAGACGGGAAGGTGCTTCAACATAAAAAAATTAAGGGCAGGCTGCACTGTGTCAGGCCGATTGCCTTAAGGACAGTTCCGGTATTTGCCCAAAACAGCAGAGAATATCAGGTGCTTGAGACGGAAAGCTTTGGAACGGTGATCCAAATGGAAATAGGAGCCTTATTGGTAGGGAAGATCAGAAATAGCAGCTCGTCATCAAAGCGCGGCCATGTAGGCAGGGGTGAGGAAAAAGGATATTTTGAGTTTGGCGGTTCGACAATTATCATACTGATCAAGAAAAATAAAATATGCATTAATGAGAATCTGTACAAGAGACGGAACAGTGATGGGGAAATTCCGGTACATATGGGAGAATTTGTAGCGAGAGCAGAGGAAGAGAGGTAATCAGACAATGAATGGAAACCTTATAAAAACTATTTGGAAAAGAGCGGAAATGGTGGTATTGGCATTGGCATTAGCTGTTTTCTCCTTACTGACCGCCTGTGGCGGGAATAAGGAAAATAATACTGTATCTGATAAGCAGGTAAAACAGGGCGTATTCCGGGAGAAGGAAAAAACGGAACAGGTGTCGGGTGTCATTGCGGGTGAAAGTAATGTGGCTGCGATGGCCTTTTATGACAATATTCTTTACATGGTGGTCAATGCTTACCCGGAAGGCGGCCATACTGTAGTGCTGCATGCATGGGATAAGGCGGGAAATAAGATCAGTGAGGCAACGGTGTATGAAATTGCATCCGGGGAAGCGGGTCCTGATGCGGGAATCATGCCGCTGGCAGCGGATGGGAATGATACAGAGGTGAAGACATCCTCGGTGACAGCGAATGCCTATGATTTCAGGATAACCCCTCAGGGAAATGTTCTTTACACATTGAATGAAAGCGGAACAGACGAAAACGGGGAAACTGTGGACAGGAATTATCTGAAAGGTGTGGATAAGACAGGAATGGAATTGTTTTCGCTGGATATAAAATCCCTGACGGAGGGAGAAGAAGCGGTGGCTGTCCAATCAGTAGTCTTTTCACCTGACAATACTTTTTATCTGTTGACCGGACAGAAAATTTTTGAAGTTGACACTGCGGGAAATATTGTGAATAAATATGATCCTCCGGAAGGGTATAAGGACCTCTATAATCCCGCTTTTTACTATAAGGGAGAGCCGGTGTTTACAATCTGGAATTATGAAGGAGAAACATCAACTGTAAAAAGCCTTATTTTTGATTTTAAGACAGGAAGAGTAAAAAAAGAACTGGATATCCCGCAGAATATACTCAATCAGTACAGCGTATACCCGGGCATGGAGAGCGGATATGACCTGATACTCAGCAACAGTACCGGATTGTACGGTTACAATCCTGGCGCGGCAGAACCGGTGCCTATTATGAATTATGTTGCAAGCAATCTGCCGATAAGCGGGTTTGAAAATGTGTGCTTTTTAAACGGTAAGGAATTTGTTTGTAATTATTACGATAATGTCGAAAATAAAAACCGTATTGCGTGGATGGAACATGTAGAACCTTCCAGTATCCCGGACAGGCAGGTAATGACTCTGGCGATGTTTGGTTCGGATATCAATATGCTTCGAAAGATCATCAATTTTAATAAATCCAGTCAGAAGTATAAAATTCTGGTTACGGATTACAGTACATACGCCACCACAGAGGATTATAATGCCGGTATCATAGTGCTGAACAATGAAATTGCGGCGGGCAGAGTGCCTGATATTATTAATAACACAGGCGGTTTTGATTTTAGAAATTATGCGGAGAAAGGTATGCTGGCGGATTTCTATGAACTGATAAAAACGGATGGGGAAATAAAACTGGAGGATTACTGCGGCAACGTATTAAAGGCATTTGAGACCAATGGCAAACTGTATGAACTGGCACATGATTTTTATGTGGAAACTATGGTGGGAAAGAAGAGTATTTTTGGAGAGGATACCAGTCTGACATGGGAGAAAATGAATCAGATTCTTGCACAGTACCCGGATGCCAGTGCATTCCAGAACACAACTACCAGAGATTCAGTGTTAAACTGGGCTTTGCGGTATTGCATGGATGAATTTGTAGACTGGCAGAAATCCACCTGTAATTTTGACAGTGCGGGCTTTCGCTCTCTGCTTGCGTTTGCGTCGAGGTTCCCGGATACCATTGACTATGATAAGCTGTATGAAAATAACGATGCATGGATCATGCAGGAGCAGCGGTTTATCTCCAATGCGTCATTGCTGAATCCGCTTACGATTTCCAATATGAATGATATAAAAAACTTCACCTATGGATCGTTTTTGGAGGAAGTCACGCCGGTAGGGTTTCCAAATAACAGAGGAATGGGGAGCAGTATCTGTGCTGTCGGGACTTTTGGTATTTCGGAAAAATCTGTCCATAAGCAGGCGGCATGGGAATTTGTCAGACAGTTTATTCTGCCGGAACAACAGATGGTTAAAGATAGTGACAGGTATCTCAGATATGGCTTGCCGGTTTATAAACCGGCTTTGCTGGATATGGCTTCCCATATGACGGAGAAACCTTTTTATATTGATTCCGAAAGCGGAGAGAAGGTGCACTATGATAATACTGTCACCATAAACGGCCAGGATATTGTGGTGGAGCCTGCCACGCAGAAGGAGGCGAAAAAATGGCTGGATTTTATACTGAGTGTAGATAAAAGGGTTAATGGTACGGCAGATGTTCTGCTGAAGATTGTAAATGAGGAAGCCGCCGCATATTTTAATGGTCAGAAGTCAGTGGAGGATGTGACGAAAATCATCCAGTCGCGTATGAGCATTTATGTTAGTGAGAATGGATGAGTCAAGGGAATTGATGGCAACACCCCTAAATCCCCATTTTGAAGCCCTTCAAATACAACAGAAAGAGTACTTTCTGTTGTCATACATAGCGGAAGCCCCCAAAACCGCATCTATTGCAGTCCTGAAGGCTTCCTTAGGGGAGGATAAGTATGCTGGAATGAATTCCTAGAAACCCGATAAACAGGGCATTTGCGCGTCCTCTAAAGGTGTTGGCAACACTTGGCAACAGTTTTTTTGCAGGTGTGGGAGATGTTGAATTTTTGATTTGTTGAGGATAAAAAACTGAATATGGAACAAATATACCGGAGTGGAAAAAGTAGGAAAGAACAGCAATTCTCTGGTGGTATATGATGGAATATCCCATGTACTTGTAGTGGTGCATGGGGTATTCGCAAAAAAATATGAAAATATTAAATAGAAATAAAAGCGATCAAAATAGTAGAAATGGTATGTGCAAAGATGAGATATTAATAAATAGGATGCCAATGATAAAAGAAGGTTGTGAATAAATGAAAAAGTGGATATAATAATAGTGAAACAGATTCAGAATTTTTTATATTTGGAAGGAGGTAAATCGCATGGAAGTTGTAGGTAAGAAAATTTATGCGGAAACCTTGGAACAACAGCAGATAGAAGTAAGGCAGAGTGTGATAGATGGGTTAAGGCAGGCAAGAGAAGGAAAGACGAAGGATTTTAACACAGTTTGTGACAGATTGGAGAAAAAGTATACAAATGCAAAAGTATAAAATTGAAATATCTGATTTGGCTGAGCAGGATTTGGAGTTTGCGGCTGACTATATTGCATTTGATTTAAAAAATCCTACTGCGGCAGTTAACACAGTACAAGGTATTCGTAAACAGATAAACAAATTACAGAATTTTCCAGAGCGTAATGAGTTAGATGATGATCCAGTATTGGCGGATTTGGGTGTTCGTATGGATTATTATAAGAATTATAAAATTTATTATGTGGTAGAGGATAATTCGGTAATAATTGTAAGGATATTACATATGCTGGTGGACAGTAGAGCGTGGTTATATCGGACATTTGGAATGCAAGATTAAGATGCGGCGTTTATTGATAGAATTTGATAGATAGATTCAGGGCATGGCGGATAGCCATGTCTTTATTATTTCACAAATTCTAAAGTTAATATCTGGTGATGTAAAGGCTCATAATTGTATTATTAGAAGGGTGCAGCAGAATATATTGATAATATGCAATGGTTATTAGTGGAAAGTGGGTAAGGTTGATGTTATAATTATCTTAATAGTTGCATCAGGAAGGGTGAATTTTATGGATACTTTTGTGCCAGATCAAAGCGGAATAAATAGTTTGGGAGGTTTTGCCTATCAAATAAAGGTATTTGTATTTTATATGCTATCAATGAGTGAAAATATGC